>JAZRSH010000024.1:0-190245 GCA_045651405.1 Christensenellaceae bacterium
CCTTGGCTCACAGAACGACATGGCTACGATCCGACTTGCTCCATATAAGTACCCAAGGGTAGTAGTATTTAGGGACGAATTGCCAAAGACTATAAGCGGTAAAATCCAAAGGAATAAGTTATAAACGGCGTTATGCGCCGTTTCTGTGTAGCCCGCCAGACTTCGATGACCAAAAAGGTCTATCTCAGCCTGTCGTCTACACGAGCCTAGCCTAACTTGTTTCTAACTCATTTCTTAATCACACGAAATAAGCAAAGGTCTACCAAGTCCGCTAAACTTTCCGAGCCTTGTCTTGCTTGTTTCTAACTCATTTCTTAATCACACGAAATAAGCGGGTAATTTGCGAGCCTTGAAATACTCGCTTCTAATTCGTTTCTTACATAAACAAATTATATAAAGAAAACAACCACAGTTTACAAACATATTTGTAACATCGTTAGTCGCAAGACTACACAGTTTTTGTGGGTAGCAAAACACCGTTTGGCGACAGCCAACATCGTTTTTAACAATAAAACAATAAAAAACTATGAAATTTAAAAGAATAACAATCGTGTCAGGTCATTACGGTAGTGGTAAAACCAACATAGCCGTAAACCTTGCTTTAGATTTAAAAAAAGTGTATAATAAAGTGGCGGTTGCCGATATTGACATTGTTAACCCGTATTTTAGAACGAAAGATAGTGAAGAATTGTTTAATTCTTCGGGTATAAGGCTTATTTGTTCTGAATACGCAAACTCAAACGTTGATATTCCTGCTCTTCCGCAAGATATGTATAGCGTAACCGACGATAAATCTATGCACGCAATACTTGACGTAGGCGGTGATGAGCGCGGTGCGTTAGCGCTTGGTAGGTTAGTGCCTAAAATCAAGGAAGAAAACGATTACGATATGTTTTTCGTAATCAATAAATTCCGTCCGTTAACCCGTGATATTTCATCGGCTAAAGAAGTGTTTGATGAAATTGAAAATGCTTGCAAACTTAAATTTACCGGTATTATAAATAACTCAAACCTCGGCAGAGAAACTACCCCTGAAGACGTTATATCTTCGGTAGAATTCGCAAAAAACTTAGCAAAAACTTTAAATTTACCGTTAATTTTCACTTCGGTAAGCGAAAATATGTACGATGAACTTAAAGATAAAATACAAAACTTGTATCCACTTGTGATGCAAAAAAAATTATAAAGGAGTATAGTTATGGCTGTATTAACTTTTAAAACTGATAAATGTAAAGGCTGTGGCTTGTGCGTAGGCGTTTGCCCTAAAAACGTACTTGCCCTTGCATCTGACAAAATTAACGCAAAAGGTCACCACCCTGTTGAAGCGGTTAATCCTGAGGCGTGTATTGGTTGTGCGTTCTGCGCAACGATGTGTCCTGATTGCATAATAAAGGTAGAAAAATAGGAGTATTAAATTATGGCAGATAAAGTTTTAATGAAAGGCAATGAAGCAATCGCAGAAGCGGCTATCATTGCAGGTTGTAGACATTATTTCGGTTATCCTATCACGCCACAAACGGAAATTGCGGCGTATATGGCTAAAAAGATGCCAAAAATCGGCGGTACTTTCTTACAAGCAGAAAGCGAAGTTGCCGCTATCAATATGGTATACGGTGTAGCATCTACGGGCTATAGGGTAATGACTTCTTCTTCAAGCCCTGGTATTTCGTTAAAGGGTGAAGGATTATCATATTTAGCAGGTGCAGATTTACCTGCGCTTGTTGTTAACGTACAAAGGGGTGGTCCTGGTCTTGGCGGTATTCAACCATCTCAATCAGACTATTTCCAAGCAACTAAAGGCGGTGCTCACGGTGACTTCCGTATGTTAGTTTTAGCCCCTGCATCAGTTCAAGAAATGGCTGAACTTACCGTTAAAGGTTTTGACCTTGCCGATAAATACCGTATGACAACTATGATACTTGCCGACGGTACAATGGGTCAAATGATGGAACCCGTTTCTTTAGACTTTAAAGTGGAACCACCGGTTGAAAAACCTTGGGCGGCTACTGGTACTAATATGCAAAGACCGCACAATGTAATCAACTCCCTTTACTTAAAGCCTGACCAACTTGAAAGGACTAACTTCGAAAGATTTGAACGTTACGAAATCATCAAAGAAAACGAAGTTATGTACGAAGAATACATGCTTGACGATGCTGAAATTTGCGTAGTTGCTTTCGGTATTGCATCTCGTGTTGCTAAAAACGCTATCAACGAGGCAAGAAGTCAAGGCATTAAAGTAGGTTTAATTAGACCTATCACACTTTGGCCTTTCCCTGAAAAAATCATTAACAAAGTTGCAGACAAAGTTAAATCTTTCATTTCAGTAGAACTTTCTATGGGTCAAATGATTGAAGATATCCGTTTAGCAGTAAACGGCAAAGCGCCTGTTACTTTATGTAACCGTTCGGGCGGTATGATTCCTTCGCCTGAACAAGTTTTAGAAGCAATCAAAAACGCTAACGGAGGTAAAAACTAATGGTAGTATTCGATAAACCAAAGTCTCTTGTTGACGTTCCTTTACACTATTGCCCAGGTTGTACACACGGTATCGTTCACCGTTTAGTTGCCGAAGTTATTGATGAACTTGGTATTGAAGGTAAAACTATCGGTATTGCGCCAGTTGGTTGCGCGGTTATGGCTTACGATTATTTTGCTTGCGATATGATTGAGGCTGCGCACGGTAGAGCGCCTGCAGTTGCTACGGGTGTTAAACGCGCACTTCCTGATAACGTAGTATTTACTTACCAAGGTGACGGTGACTTAGCGTCAATCGGTATGGCAGAAACAGTACACTCTGCTGCAAGAAACGAAAATATCACTATTATCTTTATCAACAACGCAATTTACGGTATGACGGGCGGTCAAATGGCGCCTACTTCTCTTCCTGGTCAAGTAACTCAAACTTCTCCTTACGGTAGAGATACTAACCTTTGCGGTTTCCCTATCAAAGTTTGCGAAATGCTTTCACAACTCGACGGCCCTGAATATCTTGAAAGGGTAGCCGTTAACAACGTTAAAAACGTAAAAAATGCTAAAAAGGCTATCAAAAAAGCCTTCCAAAACCAAATTGACAAAAAAGGTTTCTCTCTTGTAGAAGTTGTTTCAAGTTGCCCTACTAACTGGGGCTTAACTCCTGAAAAAGCATTACAATGGATTGACGAAAAAATGATACCTTACTATCCTTTAGGTGTATACAAGGATAGGTCGGCGAAATAAGGGGGCAATTAAAATGAACGAAAAATATTTATTTGCCGGTTTCGGCGGTCAAGGTATATTATTCTCGGGTAAAGTGTTAGCGTATAAAGGTCTTACTGATGGTAAAAACGTAAGTTGGCTCCCATCATACGGCCCTGAAATGCGTGGTGGTACAGCAAGCTGTAGCGTTATCGTAAGTGATAACCCTATCGGCTCGCCTATCGTATCTAACCCAGAAATTTTAATTGCTATGAACCTTCCATCTCTTGATTTATATGAAGATAGGGTGGCAAGTGGCGGTATGATTTTCGTTGACTCTTCACTTGTTGATAGAAAGGTTAAAAGAACAGACGTAAAAGCATTTTATATCCCTGCAACAAAACTTGCATCGGATAACAATATCCCAACCCTTGCAAATATGATTATTATGGGTAAAGTTTTAGCGGAAACTAACGGCTTTAATGATGAAGACGGCGTAAGAAACGCTTTAACAAAAGTTATTTCAGCAAAGCGTGCGGATATGTTAGAAGTTAACCTTAACGCAATGAAACTTGGTAGAGATTACGAATAAGACAAATTTAAAGGAGTATTATTATGGAAATTAAAATTACTAAAACTACTAATCCAAAAGTACAACCAGATAGTAGTATTTTAGGCTTTGGTAAATACTTTACCGACCATATGTTTATAATGGATTATTCTGCAGATAAAGGTTGGCATGATGCAAGAATCGTACCTTTTGGCAATTTAGAAATTCACCCAGCATCAACAGTACTTCACTACGGCTCGGAAATTTTCGAAGGCTTAAAAGCGTATAGAACAAAAGATGGTAGCGTACAACTTTTCCGTCCTCTTGAAAACATTAGAAGAATGAACCGTTCGGCAGAACGTATGTGCTTACCTGAAATCCCTGAAGATATCGCACTTGAGGCTTTAACTACTTTTATCAAGTTAGAACAAGATTGGGTACCAAGTGCACCAGGCACTTCACTTTATATCCGCCCTTATATGTTCGGTAATGATGAAACATTAGGTGTACACGCAGTTCATAATGCTAAATTCGTTATCATAACTTCACCTGTTGGCAGTTATTATAAAGAAGGTATCAACCCTGTTAAAATTATGATTGAATCTGAAGACGTTCGTGCCGTACGCGGTGGTACTGGCGAAGCTAAATGCGGTGGTAACTACGCTGCAAGTAACAGGGCTGGCGAAAGAGCGGCTCAAAAAGGCTACTCTCAAGTATTATGGCTTGACGGTGTTGAAAGAAAATATATCGAAGAAGTTGGCGCAATGAACGTTATGTTCAAAATCAATGGCGAAATCGTTACGCCTAAACTTGCAGGCTCAATTCTTCCTGGTATTACAAGAAAATCTATCCTTGAACTTTTACAAAAAGAAGGCTACAAGGTATCTGAAAGACTTATTTCCGTTGATGAACTTGCTGACGCGCTTAAAAACGGCACTCTTGAAGAGGCTTGGGGTTGCGGTACTGCAGCCGTTGTTTCGCCTATCGGTGAACTTTGCTATCAAGACGTTAAATACGTAATCAACAACGGCAAAATCGGCGAAGTTACTCAACACTTATACGATACTTTAACAGGTATCCAATGGGGTAATAAGGAAGATTTATTTAATTGGGTTTACCCAATTAAATAATCCGTTATTTACGGCGTCTATCTGCGTTTCTGCAAAGTGGTTTTGCTTTCAATGACCAACAAGGTCTATTTCATCCAAAACCATTTGCGAGCCTTGATATACTTGCAACTAACGCCTTATTACGTGCATTTTATAAGCAAATAATAATTCTAGCGTATCAGCATAACGTTGATACGCTATTATTTTTAATAAAAAATAAATATTTTAACCTTTTTTATTTGACAAACTTATAAAATAGTGTTAATATACATAAAAATAAACGCGATGAAGCGGAATAGTAGATGTAATTTTTACTTGAAGAGAGATGCTGTTTGGTGCAAAGCATTAGTAAAGTTTTATCGAACTCGTCGCAGAGCGGTTGCCGTGAATTAACAGTAGTGGCAAACGGGAACTCCCGTAAAAGAGTTAGGTGTGTTTGCACCAAAGTGCGCTTGTTCAAGCGAATAAGAGTGGTACCGCGGAAATAGTTTATCCTAAACGTTTTCGTCTCTTTGATAGATAAAGGGATGAAAACGCTTTTTTATTTCTAGCACTACAAAATTAAAGGAGTTTTATTATGAAAAAAATTGAAATTATTGACGTTACACTTAAAAGACTTTCGGAAGAGAGAGAAGTTTCGCTTTTATTCCGTGAAAAATCGGCTATTGCAAGTAGTGCGGATTTATTAGGCGCTGACGTTATTGAACTTCCTATAATTAAAAATTTCCGCGAAGATGCTATTATTTATAAAACAATCTCTCAAAAGCTGCAAAACGCTACTTTGGCTATCCCTGTTGGATTTGACAAAGAAGGTGTTGCTACCGCTTGGGAATGTATTAAATTTGCTAAAAATCCACGCCTTCAAGTAGAAGTGCCCGTGTCTACCATTCAAATGGAATACACTTATCACGTTAAGCAAGAAAAAATGCTTGCTAAAATAGGCGAACTTGTAAAAGAGGCTAAAACTTATTGTGATAACGTTGAGTTTTCGGCACTTGACGCAACAAGGGCAAGTATTGACTTCCTTGTTTTAGCTGTTAAAGAGGCAGAATCAAACGGCGCAACTGTAATTAACGTTTGTGACAATGCTGGTATTTCTACTCCAGAAGAAATTGCAAACATTGTTGAAGTAGTTAAAGGTGCTGTTTCTATCCCTGTATACCTTCAAGTTTCCGACCGTATCAATATGGCGGTGGCATCAGCAATGTCTGCAATCGCTAAAGGTGTAGACGGTTTAAAATGCGCTATGGTTGGTAGTGACGTTCTTTTAGCAGGCGAAATTTCCGATGCTATAAGCGTTTGCGGTGGCAATTTAGGTGTTGAAATTAAACTTAACAATACTAAAATTCACGCAAGTATTGACGATATGCTTTCAAAAATTAGCCATAAGGACTATGAAACTACAAGCGTTGATGATAAAAAGTCAATTTTACTTGATAGCGATGCTACTTTAAAAGACGTTATCAACTCTGCTATCGTTTTAGGTTACGACCTTAACGAATCTGACTGTGGCAACGTTTATAAAGCACTCGTTAAAGTTTGTGAGAAAAAGGGTGCAATCGGTGCTAAGGAATTTGAGGCTCTTATTGCAAGTAACGCTATGCAAGCCCCTTCAACATACCACTTTGAAACTTATACAACTACAAGCAGTAACGTTTCTGGTTCTATGTCGCAAGTAACTTTGAAAAGAAACGGTGAAATTATTTCGGGTGTTAGTTCGGGTGACGGCCCTATCGATTCGGTTTTCCGTGCTATCGAACAATGTATCGGTCACCACTACGAACTTGACGACTTTCAAGTTCAATCGGTTACCGAAGGTAAAGAGGCTTTAGGTTCTGCACTCGTTAGACTTCGCAACAATGGTAAACTTTACTCTGGTAACGGTACTTCTACCGATATCGTTGGTGCAAGTATTAGGGCGTACGTTAATGCTCTTAATAAAATCGTAGCCGAGGAGGCGTAATATGAAAATAGTATTTTCAACCAAAAACGTAGTTAGGGCGTCATTTGTAGATACTTGCAGTTACGCTTACGATTACGGGTTTGAAGGATTTGAAATATATGATGCGGTGAAGGAAAGAAATGACCATTACGACAGTATTTTAAGACGTGATAAGGTTGCTGATAGCAAGCGTAAACTTTTTAATAGGGGACTTTCCGTTTCTGCACTTCGCATGCCTGAAACTCTTGAAAGTTCTACAACAACTAAAGAATTAATAGAAAAATACGTTGAAATGGCTGCTTTTTCGGGTATTTCTAACGTTATTGTTAGCGTAAACGAAAAAGTTTCGTTTGATATTTTAGACGAAAAACTTATTTCCGCAATAAAAATTGCTGAAAAGTTAGACGTTAATATTTTATTTGAAACGATAGGTTATCTTTCTAATACCGAAAAGGTAATTGAAATTATCAACCACTTCTCATCTGCAGCAATAGGTGCGTCTTGGAACGTTAGGGGTACGTATTTTACCGCCAAAGAAAGTGCCGAGGCTACTATTAAAACACTTGGTGCGTATATTAAATACGTTCGCCTTGGCGATATGAAGGGAGATAAAACGGTACTTATCGGTGAAGGCGATTTAGACGTTGAAAAGCTTATAAACGCACTTTCTTCACTTAATTACGACGGTTTTATTTGCTGTGCTTGGAATGAAGAAATAAATGATGCGGATATCGTTTTAACGCACTTTACAAGTTATATTTCTTCACTTAACCGTGAAAAGAAAACTAATACTGAAAAATATTATAACAGGGCGAAAACTGGCTCGTTTGTTTGGAAAAAATACGACGTTATCGATGCAACTTTTTCACAAGTTCTCGATACTATGGTAGAAAACTATCCCGACCAATACGCCTTTAAATACCCAACTTTAGATTATACGAGAACGTATGAACAATTCCGCCGTGACGTTGACGAATGTGCCGCTGCGCTTATCTCTTTAGGTGTAAAAGCGGGTGACCATGTTGCCGTTTGGGCAACTAACGTGCCTGAATGGTTTATAACTTTCTGGGCAACAACTAAAATTGGTGCCGTTCTCGTTACAGTAAACACCGCTTACAAAATTCACGAAATCGAATACTTATTAAAACAATCGGATACACACACCCTTGTTATGATAGAGTATTGCAAAGATATCAACTACAAAGAAATCATCGAAGAACTTTGCCCTGAACTTAAAACTTTACAGGCAGGCAAACCTTTATATTCTAAAGCATTGCCTTTCCTTCGTAACGTAGTTACCGTTGGGTTTAATATGGACGGCTGTCTTACTTGGGAGCAAATGTTATCACGTTCTTCACTTATTCCTAAGGAAGAAGTTAGAAGGCGCGCGTCACTTGTTAAGCCTGACGACGTATGTAATATGCAATACACTTCGGGTACAACGGGTTTCCCTAAAGGGGTTATGCTTACCCACCGCAATATCGTAAACAACGGTAAAACTATCGGTGACAGAATGGATTTATCTACCGCAGACCGTATGATGATTCAAGTTCCAATGTTCCATTGCTTTGGCATGGTACTTTCTATGACTTCTATGATGACTCACGGTGGTACCCTTTGTCCTATTCCATACTTCTCGCCAAAATCATCGCTTGCTTGCGTAAACGATGAAAAAATTACCTGCTTTAACGGTGTACCTACAATGTTTATTGCAATGTTTTCTCACCCTGACTTTGCTAAAACTGACTTTAGTTATATGCGTACGGGTATTATGGCGGGCGCTAACTGTCCTGCAGACTTAATGCGCCGTGCATCGGTTGAAATGAACATGCGTGAAATTATTTCCGTTTACGGTCAAACTGAGGCGGCACCTGGTTGTACGATGGGCGAAGTAAACGAAGACTTAGACCATAGGGTAGAAACAGTAGGTAGTGCTTTCCCTGGTGTTGAATGTAAAATTATCGACCCTGAGACGGGCTTAGAAGTTCCAGACGGGGTTAGTGGTGAATTCGTTGCGCGTGGCTTTAACATTATGAAAGGCTACTATAAAATGCCAGAGGCAACTGCTCAAGCTATTGATAAAGACGGTTGGCTCCACTCCGGCGATATTTGTATGAGAACGCCTGACGGTTACTACAAGGTAACGGGCAGACTTAAAGATATGATTATTCGTGGTGGCGAAAACCTTTACCCTCGTGAAATTGAAGAATTCTACTTAACAAACCCTAAAGTTAAAGATATTCAAGTAGTAGGCGTGCCTGATGAAAGGTACGGCGAAGAATGTTGCGCTTGGATTATTCTTAACAAGGGTGAAACAGCAGATGAAAACGAAATGAAAGAGTATGGAAACGCATCTATTGCAAGACATAAAGTTCCAAGGTATTTCTTATTCGTTGAAGAATTCCCTATGAATGCTGCGGGTAAAATCTTAAAGTATAAAATGAGAGAAAACTCTATTGAATTGTTAGGGCTTAAAAAGAACTAAAGGACACTAAAATGATAAACGGAAAATACTATGCTATAGACGCGCATTGTCATATCTATCCCGAAAAAATAGCAAAACTTGCAATATCACATACCGATAATTTTTATAGCGTGGAATCTTTTAACAAAGGCACGCTTGAAGATTTACTTTCATCAAGCGAAAAGGCGGGTATTGACAAGTGTATTATACAATCGGTGGCAACCACGCCTAAACAAGTACAAAGTATAAACAAATTCATAAGCGATAGTGTTAACTTATATAGCGATAAGTTTGTTGGTTTAGGAACTATCCACCCGCGCTCTACCGATATCGAAGGGGATATTGAACACTTAATTGAACTTGGTTTAAAAGGCATTAAAATTCACCCTGATATTCAAGACTTTAAACTTGATGATGACGGTTATATGCAAGCATATAAAATTTGCGAAAAGAAAGGTTTATCTGTTTTAATGCACACGGGGGATAGCAGGTACGATAACTCTAACCCTAATAGACTTATACCTATCTTAAGCGAGTTTAAAAACTTAACCGTTATCGGCGCGCATTATGGCGGTTGGTCTATTTGGGAAGAAGCAAGCCAAAAACTCAACAGTTTTGATAACTTCTTTGTTGATACTTCTTCAAGTTTATATTACATTACGCTTGATACCGTTAAAAGGATTTTTGATAACTACGGTATTGATAAAATAATGTTTGCAACCGATTATCCTATGTGGAACGCCGAAGAAGAAATACAAGGCTTATTAAAACTTAACTTAACTGAAGACGAATATATCAAACTCTTTTCTAAAAACGCCGAAAAGGTATATAAACTTTAAAAAATAAATGCTTGACTAACCGTCAAGCATTTTTTTATTTAGATTAAGTTAAATTCTTTTGCTAAAAGCACGAACGCGTCTTTACTATTTACCGCAGTTTTCTTATCAACGCAAGTTGCAAGTCTTAAGTAACCCTTAACGCCAAAACTATCAGACGGAACTAAAAGTAAACCGTACTTTTTAGCATGTTCGCTAAATTCTACCGCGTCAGCGATTGGCGATTTAATAAATAAATAGAAAGCGCCTTTAGGGTTAACACAAGTAAAGTTAAGGTCAGTTAAAGTTTTAATTAAAATATCACGGTTATCCTTGTAAGGGTTAGGGTTAGAAACCTTATCGGCATGTTTTGCAAGCACCTTTTGAAAAAGTGAAGGAGCACATACGTAGCCAAGCGCCCTACCTGCACCCATAACGGTTAAGTAAAGGTCTTTACTGTCTTGACACTTAGGCGATACGGCAATGTAACCAATTCTTTCGCCAGGGAGAGATAACGCTTTACTGTACGAATAGCAAATAATAGTGTTATCGTAAAAACTTGGGATATACGGGCAAGTAGCACCGTCAAATAAAATTTCCCTATAAGGCTCGTCTGCTATAATATATATAGGATAGCCGTATTCCTTTTGTTTTTTATCTAAAATAGAAGAAATAGCCTTGATTGTTTCTTCATCGTATACAGTACCCGCTGGGTTATTAGGGCTATTGATAATAACACCCCTTGTTTTAGGTGTGATAGATTTTTCAAATTCTTCTAAATTGATAGAAAAGTTTACTTCATCGCAAGTAACGTATTTAAACACACCGCCCGAAGTTTCAGTAAACACCCTATATTCAGGGAAGAAAGGCGCTACCCCCAAAATTTCCTCGTCACTTTCAGATAATATTGAAGTTAAAACTATCTTTAAAGCAGCCGCTGCACCACAAGTCATATATATTAAGTTTTCATCTAACTTAAAACCGTATTTGCTTTCGTTATAGTCAGCAATAGCCTTTCTTGTTTGTAAATCGCCGTTAGCCGAAGTGTATGCGTGGGTAGAAGGGTCGGTTGAAATAAGGTATGATGCGTATTCATCAACTTCTTTTGGACAAGGTACGCTTGGATTACCAAGTGTAAAATCGTAAACTTTATCTTCGCCGATTTGTGCTTTTAATTGTTTGCCGTATTCAAATAATTCACGGATAACCGAGCGTTGCGCGCCAAGGCTGTACATTTTTTTATTTAACATAAATTATCTCCTATAGTTACCTATAAATGATAACACAATAGCTAAAAAAATTCAATAAAAACGCTAATTTTTTTTAGAAAAAGTCTTGACATTTAAAAAAAATAGGCATATACTCTTACCTATAAGGAACAAGATTATGAAAAAATTTGCTAACACTTATTATTTTGCATATTACTTTTTTAGACCTGATTTTTAATATCGGTTATTTTTGCGTTCTTTAAATTTTTTCAAAAAAGTTATAAAAGATGTATTTGAAATGACCGGATTATTAATTCGGTCATTTTTTTATTTTTAGGCTCTATCGCCTTAGTGTAGATTATTTTTTTAAACATTAAAAAAAATCAATATATTACTATACTAGTTAAGGAGAATATGTTATGATTATAGTAGTAAAACAACAACACGAAGAAAAACAACTTGATAATTTAATTAAATGGATTAAAGGCTTAGGTTTAGAAGTCGATTTAAGTATCGGTTCGCACTCTACTATTTTAGGGTTAATAGGCGATACCAGTAAAGTTGATATCGATTTAATCCGCTCGCTTGATATCGTTGAAAACGTTAAGCGTATTCAAGAACCTTTCAAGTGTGCTAACCGTAAATTCCACCCAGACGATACTATTGTGGAAATTGGCAACGCCAAGTTTGGCGGGGATAACTTTACCATAATTGCAGGGCCTTGTTCTATTGAAACTGAAAGCCAAATTATAGAAGTTGCTAACGCGGTAAAAAATTCAGGCGCAACAATGCTTCGTGGCGGTGCGTTTAAACCAAGAACTTCTCCTTATTCCTTCCAAGGTTTAAAAGCACAAGGTTTAGAACTTTTACTTAAGGCTAAACAAGAAACGGGTATGCCTATCGTAACGGAGATTATGAACGTTACTCACCTCGATTTATTCAAAGACGTTGATATGATTCAAATCGGCGCAAGAAATATGCAAAACTTTGAACTTTTAAAAGAGGTTGGTAAAACTAAAAAACCTGTACTTTTAAAACGTGGACTTTGCAACACCATTGAAGAATGGCTTATGAGTGCCGAATACTTAATGAGCGAAGGCTCAAAGGATATCGTTTTATGTGAACGCGGTATTCGTACTTTTGAGCCGTATACGAGAAACACCTTAGACTTATCGGCAATTCCGCTTGTAAAAGAGTTAACGCATTTACCAGTAATTGTAGACCCTTCACACGCATCGGGTCTTTCAAGGCTCGTTTTACCAATGTCGCTTGCGGCAGTTGGTTCCGGTGCAGACGGTTTAATGATTGAAGTGCACAACAATCCGCAAAAAGCCCTTTGCGACGGTGCTCAATCACTTAAACCAGACGATTTTGATAATCTCGTTAAAAAGGTTAATATTATGTTGCCAATTTGCAACAAAAAAGATTTGTTATGAAAATAGGTATTATAGGTTTAGGTTTAATAGGCGGTTCTTTTGGTAGAACGCTCGTGAAAAAAACTGAACATAAAGTATACGGCTATGATATAAGCGATAGTGTTATGCAAAAGGCGGAAATGCTAAACGCACTTCACGAAAGGTTAACGGTAGATAACGCAGGTGAACTTGATATGCTTATCGTATCCGTTTACCCCGATTATTTTGCAAGCGCAATAGAAAAGTTTTTACCATACCTTAAAAAGGGTGCAATAGTAAGTGATTTTTCGGGTGTAAAAGGCACGATTATTAGCCAAATGAAAAAGTATCAAGCACTTTATCCCGATTTAACCTTTATTGGTGGTCACCCTATGGCGGGGAGGGAGTTTTCCGGTATCGAACGTTCGGTTACTACCTTGCTTGATAAAGCATTTATGATACTCGTTCCTATCAATGCGGATATTTTTACCCTTAGTACCGTTAAAAATTTCTATAAAGAAATAGGTTTTTTAGACGTAGTTATTACAACCGCTGAAAATCACGATGAAATGATAGCCTATACTTCGCAACTTTGCCATATCGTATCAAACGCCTTTATCAAAAATGAAACGGCAGAAAAGCATCTTGGCTATTCTGCGGGCAGTTATAAAGACTTAACAAGGGTAGCAAGGCTTAATCCTGAAATGTGGTCTGGGCTTATGATATCAAATAAAGATAAACTTAAAAAAGAACTTGACGAGTTTATTTGTAACTTGCAAAAATATTCTTCCGCTTTAGAAAACGGTAGCAGGGCGGAATTGGAAGTTTTGCTTAAAGAAGGTAATGATAGAAAACTTGCAATAGATTCAAGGAGCAATAAAGAAAATGGAAATTAAAGTAAAGGCATCTACAAATTATCAAGTAGTAATAAAGGATAATTTAAAGGAATTATTGCCTTACAGCAAGGGTGTTATTAAAGGGGATAAGATAGCAATTATCACCGATAAAACGGTAGAAAACCTTTACCTTAAAACCGTTAAAGAAATATTTAACGATTATTCCGTTTGCACCTACGCAGTTGATAGTGGGGAAGATAGCAAAAACATGGAAAACTACCTTGCTATTTTACAATTTTTAGCCGAAAACGGCTTTAAACGTAACGATACAGTTATCGCTTTAGGCGGTGGTGTTATTGGCGACTTAGCAGGCTTTTCAGCATCAACTTATATGCGTGGTATCAACTTAATTATGATACCTACAACCCTTTTATCTATGGTTGATTCTTCTGTCGGTGGTAAAACGGGTATAAATTTACCAAGCGGAAAAAACTTGGTGGGTAGTTTTTATCAACCTTCACTTGTGTATATCAATACCGAGTTTTTAAAAACTTTACCAAACCGTGAAGTTTTAAGCGGTTTAGGGGAGATTGTTAAGTACGCCTTTATAGGTAGTGGACTTTCCCTTGAAGAATTAAAAGACGGTGTAAATAAAAATTTAATTTATAAATGTGTGGATATTAAAAGGCAAATCGTTGAAAATGACGAAAAAGAAAGCGGTGAAAGAAAACTTTTAAACTTAGGTCACACAGTAGGCCACGCTATTGAAAAGATAGAAAATTATAACCTTTCTCATGGAGAATGCGTTTTAAAAGGTCTTTATTATGCTATTAATATTTCTAAAAAGTTAGGAACTTTAAATAGTACTAATTATTTAAAAGCACTTGAAATATTATCGGCAAGCGGTTATAACAATTTCAACGTTTACGATAAAAAAGACCTTATAAAATATATAAAAACTGACAAAAAAGGTGTTTTAAACGCCGTAGACTTTATAGTTATAAACGACGATTTAAAAGCGCAAGTAAATAGAATAGACATTAACAAATTAACGGAATTACTTTAAAATGGATATAAAAATCACCCCGTCAAAGATAGGTGGCACCGTTGTTGCTCCACCATCAAAATCATACGCACATAGATATATAATCGCATGCTTTTTATCAAGCGAGTGCGGTTTTATTGAAAATTGCAAGACGTCTAAGGATATGCTTGCAACTTTGGGTGTGCTTGAAAATTTAGGGCTTAGTTACTCTTTTGTGGACGGCGGTGTAAAAATAGGTAAAAAAACGGCTAAAGAAACACCTGTGCTTGATTGCATTGAAAGTGGCTCCACCTTAAGGTTTTTAATTCCTATAGCATCTGCGCTTGGCGTTAAAGGGGAGTTTACAGGCTCTAAAAGATTGCTTGAAAGACCTATTACCGAATTAACCGATTGTTTAAATAAAAACGGCGCTGAAATTGATGGATTAAAATTAAATGGCAAGTTACAAAGCGGTAACTTTAAAATAAACGGCGAAATAAGTTCACAGTTTATTACGGGCTTACTTTTTGCCCTTCCACTTTTAAACGGGGATAGCAGTATTGAAATAGTTGGCGAAACTGTTAGCCAAAATTATATAGATATCACCCTTGAAGTGTTAAAAGATTTTAAAATTGCGGTAGAAAAAACTGCAAACGGCTACTTTATTAAAGGTAATCAAAAATACCAAATGCCTAAAAAAATTAGTGTAGAAGGTGATTATTCTAACTCTGCCTTTTTACTTGCTCTTGGTGTTTTAGGAGATGGCGTAACCGTTACTAATTTAAATAAAAACTCTAAACAAGGTGATAAAAAAATAATAGAAATTTTAAAGGATTTTGGTGGCGATATCAAAGAAGTAGAAGGCGGATATTTTGCTAAAAAAGGCAATTTGCAGGGAATAACTATTGACTGTGAAGATATCCCTGATATCGTTCAAATACTTTCGGTTGTAGGTGCGTATGCTAAAGGCAAAAGTGTTTTTAAAAATGTAAAGCGCCTTGAAATTAAAGAAAGTAACCGTGTTTTAGGAATAGTAAATAACCTTAAAAAAGCAGGAATAATCGCAGAATATAACGGCAATGATTTAACCGTTTACGGCGGAAAAGTTAGCTATGGTACTTTTAGTGGCGACAACGACCATAGAACGATAATGTCGGCTGTGGTGATGTCTGCATTTGCTAAAGGTGAAAGCGTTGTTAAGGGTGCGGAAGGTGTAAATAAATCCTATCCAACCTTTTTTAAAGACTTTAAAAACTTAGGGGGTATAACTGATGGCGATATTTAATGGCAAAAACTTAAATATAGAAATTTATGGCGAATCCCACGCAGAAGAAATTGGTGTAAAGGTTAAAGGACTTCCTAAGTACGATTATAATTTAACTGAACTTGATGAGTTTTTAGATAGGCGCAAACCCTCAAAAAGCGTATTTTCTACCACTCGCAAGGAAGAAGATAAACCTATAATCACTATCGATAATGATTTAGGGCTACTTACCGCAAATATTAAAAATACTAACAAAAAAAGTAGTGACTACGATAATTTATACGGCAAACCAAGACCGTCACACGCCGATTATAGCGCCTTTTTAAAGGATGGTACTCTTGATTTTTCAGGTGGCGGTAGATTTTCAGGCAGACTTACCGCTCCGCTTTGCATCGTTGGTGGGGTGCTTAAACAATACCTTAAAAGTTTAGGTATTGAAGTACACGCTTACGTTTCAAGCGTAGGGGATATTCAATCTAAATCATATTTAAATGGCGAAATTTCCAAAGCGGAAATATTAGAAAATCGTGATTTTGGCGGATTTCCGTCACTTGACAGCAAGGAAGAAATTTTAAATTTAATCACTTCCGTTAAAAATGACGGGGATAGCGTTGGCGGTGTTATTGAGTGTATCGTTTACAATATGAAAATTGGTGTTGGCGATAACCTTTTTGAAGGGCTTGAAGGCAAAATAGCCTCTCTATTATATTCCGTACCTGCCGTTAAAGGTGTTGAGTTTGGCGGTGGCTTTAGCCTTTGCAAAAAAACGGGTAGCACGGCTAACGACAGCCTTTACTATGACGGCGAAGAAGTTAAATTTAAAAGTAATAACTCCGGCGGTATAAACGGCGGAATATCAAACGGTGCACCAATAACCGTTAGGGTAGCGGTAAAACCAACACCGTCGATATTTAAAGAACAAGAAACTGTTGATTTAGTAAATAAACAAAATTGCAAAATAAAAATTTCAGGAAGACACGACGCGTGCATCGTGCCAAGGGCAGTACCTTGCATTGAAAGTGCGGTAGCTATAGCCATTGTAGACGAATTGATAGGAGATTAATATGAAAGACTTAAAGGAAATTAGAGCTGAAATTGACGCAATTGACGACAAACTTGTAGAACTTTTCCTTAATCGTATGGAACTTTGTGGGGAAGTTGCTTTATCTAAAAAAGAAACGGGCAAAAATATTCAAGACACTTCAAGGGAAGATAGTATTTTGTATCGTTTATCACAAAAAACACCTGAAAATATGCAGTTTTACTTAAAGGAACTTTACTCTACACTTTTTACTTTAAGTAAATCTTACCAATGCGTGTTGCTTAACAAATCATCTAAAACTGTAGATGAAATCAAGAAATTAACAAATATGCAATTGCCTGATTTTCCCGTATCGGCAAGCGTTGCTTGTCAAGGCGTTGCAGGTGCAAATAGCGGTAGTGCGGCTAAAAAGGTTTTCCCTATTTCCGACATAAGTTACTTCAAAAACTTTGAAGGCGTATTCTCTGCCGTTGATAAAGGTCTTTGCGAATACGGTGTTTTACCTATCGAAAATAGTACTGCGGGGTCGGTGCTTGAAGTTTACGACCTTATGACCAAGTATAACTTCTATATCGTTCGTTCGGTTAGGGTTAAAATCAACCATTGTTTAGCAAGTGTAAGCGGTGAAAAAAGCGACGTAAAAAAGATTATTTCACACTCTCAAGCCCTTTCACAATGCCACGAATACACTAAAAAACTCGGCATAGACGTTGAATCGGTTGAAAATACTGCAGTTGCAGCAAAAATGGTAGCGGAAAGTAACGATTCTTCACTTGCTTGCTTATGCTCTAAGGAATGTGCGGAACTTTACGGCCTTAAAATCATAGAAGAAAGCGTACAAGACAACGCAAATAACTACACGAGATTTATCGTTATTTCTAAGCATTTAAAAGTTTACGAAGGCAATGATAAAATTAGCATTATGACTACCGCATCTAACGAAATTGGTAGTTTAAGTAAAATTTTAACTCGCTTTGCATCAATAGGTTTAAGTTTAACAAAAATAGAATCCCGCCCAATCATCGGCACTAACTTTGAAGTTTTATTCTACTTTGACTTTGAAGGTAGCGTTAAAGATAACGGCGTAAGGGGCTTAATTTCAGAACTTGAAAATAGTTCGCTTAAATTTAAATTCTTAGGTACTTATAAGGAAATTATATGAAATACTGTTTGATAGGCGAAAAGTTAGGGCATAGTTATTCTAAAATTATTCACGAAAAACTTGGGCTTAACTACGCCTTAGTAGAACTTAATAGCGAAGAGTTAACTAAGTTTCTTTCAAAACCCGATTGTAACGGCTTTAACGTTACTATTCCGTACAAAAAAACGGTTATTCCGTTTATGCAAGAAATTTCTGAAACGGCACGTTTAGCGGGGGCTGTAAATACCGTTGTTAACAAAAACGGTAAACTTTACGGCTATAATACCGACGTTGACGGTATGAATTATATGCTAAATAAAGTTGGAGTTAGCGTTGCGGACAAGGTGGTAATGATTCTTGGCTCTGGCGGAACTTCTAACACGGCTGTTGCTCTTTGTAAGCGTGAAAAGGCTAAAGCCTACTATATCGTTAGTAGAAGTGGCGAGATTAATTACGATAACTGCTATAACTATCAAGATACGCAAATTATCATAAACACCACACCCGTTGGCATGTATCCAAGCGTAGAAGATAAGCCTATCGACTTATCTAAATTTTCTAACCTTATAGGTGTGTTTGATTGCATTTATAACCCTAAAACAACTGAACTTTTATCTCAAGCAAAAAGCCTTAACATTGCCTATAACGGCGGACTTGATATGCTTGTAAAACAAGCAATTTTGGCGTATAATATTTGGAAAGAAAGTAAACAAAGTGACGAAATAACACAAAAAATTGTTAGCGAAATTGATTTTGAAACTAAAAACATAGCACTTTCAGGTATGCCGTCATCAGGCAAGTCTACCCTTGGTAAACGCATTGCTAAAATTTTAGGTAAAGAGTTTTACGATAGCGATGAAGAAGTTACTAAAACTTACGGCAAAACCTCTGCTGAAATTATAGAAAGCGAGGGTGAAGAAAGTTTTAGGCAAAAGGAAAGTGCTGTAATTAAAGATTTATCACTTAAAAGTGGTGTTGTTATTGCCCTTGGCGGTGGTGCGGTTTTAAAAGATGTAAATATTATAAATTTGAAAAGAAACGGCGTTATTTGTTATATCAAACGCAATTTAGACCTGCTTGTTTGTGAAAACCGCCCCCTTTCTCAAAAAATTGGGATAGAAAATTTATACAACCAAAGAAAAGATATTTACGAAAGTACTTCGGACTATATCGTAGAAAATAACGGCGATATTGATACTGCCGCTCGGGAGATTATTTTAAATTATGAAAATTCTTGTAATTAACGGTGTAAACCTTAATATGCTTGGCATAAGAGAGCCTTATTTATACGGAAAATCTACTTATAACGATTTAAAAATTTCAATAAAAAATCACGCAAAAAAGATTGGCGTAAAGGTAAAATTGTATCAATCTAACTATGAGGGCGATATCTGTACCGCTATACAAAAAGCCTTTAACAAATATGACGGAATAGTTATAAACGCAGGTGCTTACACACACACAAGCGTTGCTATTTTAGATGCGTTAAAAGCGGTTGCTATACCAACAGTTGAAGTGCATATTACCGACGTTAACGAACGCGAAGAGTTTAGAAAGTTAAGTTATATCTCGTTATATGCCGAAAAGGTTATAGTAGGAAAAGGTTTTAACGGCTACAATTTAGCGCTTGACTATTTAAAGGAAAAGTTAGGAGAATAATTAATGGAAACTATTTTGTATATTGTAAGACACGGCTTTTCGCTTGCCAATTCCGATAAAATTTTTGCAGGCTACACAAATACCCCTTTAACAGAACTTGGCAAAAAACAAGCAAGCCACGTTACCGAATATTTTAAGGATAAAAAAGTTGACGTTATTTACGCATCAGATTTAGATAGGGCGTACGAAACGGTAAAAGGCGTTGCCGATAGCAAAAATCTTGAAATTATAAAAAGTCAAAACTTGCGTGAAATTTTTGCAGGGGAATGGGAAGGAAAATCGTTTAGAGAACTTGCTGAAAAATATCCAGACTATTTAATGTGGCGCACAACCGTTCACAAGGTAAGAACAACGGGTGGCGAAAGCGTTATGGAACTTGCAAATAGGGTGTATAACGAAGTTTTAAAAATAGCAAAAACCGAAATGGGTAAAACTGTGCTTATCGGTACACACGCAACGCCTTTAAGGGCGTTAATTGCTAAAATTGGCGGTGGCTCGTTTGAAAAAATGCAAGATACGCCTTGGTTTCCAAACTGTGCAATATTTAAAGTTTCTTTCGACGGTGAAAAATTTACCGTGCTTGACGGTTGCATTACCGAACATTTAAAAGATGACGTTTCTTGTTTACCACCTAACGTATAATAAAAATAGATAAACTATAAAAAATATACCCGCCGAATAGTACAATCGGCGGGTTTTTGCTATTTAAAGGCACAAAATAATAAAAAATCATTGAAAATAACTTAAATTCGTGTTAAAATATTAAAGTATGCGAAAAGCATTTTTAAAAGGATAATATGAAAACTCTTGACGAAATTTTAGTAAACGTAGAAAAACCTTCTCGCTACATCGGTGGGGAGTTTGGCGAACCTGATTTAAAAGTTAATAAATTCAATTTTTGTATATGTTTTCCAGACGTTTACGAAGTTGCTATGAGCAACCTTGGTATTAGAATCGTAAACGAAGTTATAAATAACGTGGACGGCTGTACTGCCGATAGGTGCTACGCACCTTGGCCTGACCTTGGTACAGAACTTAAAGCAAATAAAATTCCACTTTTTTCTTTAGGTCTTAAAAAACCACTTAAAGAATTTGATATGATAGGCTTTTCACTTCAATACGAAATGAGTTACACCACCATTTTGTATATGCTTGATTTAGCCGAAATTCCACTTCTTGCAAAGGATAGGGGGGAAGATTACCCTATACTTCAAGCGGGGGGACCTTGCGCGTGCAATCCAGAGCCTCTTGCCGACTTTTTCGATTTATTCGTAATAGGTGATGGCGAAGATAGTATGCGTGAACTTGCTAAATTAAAACTGCAAACTAAATCTAAACGCGAATTTTTAGAAAAGGCAACTGAAATTGAAGGTGTTTACGTTCCGTCTCTTACTTACCCCGTATACGAAGACGGCAAAATAGTAAGGTTTGAAGGTAAACCCGTTAAAAAAGCCTTTTGTATGGATTTAGAAAACGCAGTATTTCCGCACACGCAAATCGTTGGCAATATCGAAGCGGTGCACGATAGGGGCGTTATCGAAGTAATGCGCGGTTGTTACCGTGGTTGTAGGTTTTGCCAAGCGGGATTTATCTATCGTCCTGTAAGGACGAAGTCTGTTGAAAACTTAACTAAAACCGCTTGCGATATAATGGTTTATTCCGGCTTTGAATCCCTTAGTATGAACAGTTTGTCCACGGGCGACTATCCACACTTAAAGGAACTTTTAGCATCTCTTAAGGCAAACTTACCTAAAAATTCTACCGTGTCTTTACCGTCGCTTAGAATTGATAGTTTTGAAGAATATTACGCCGAAGAAGCCAAGAAAAACAGCCTTACTTTTGCCCCTGAAGCAGGCACGCAAAGGTTAAGGGACGTTATCAATAAAGACATTACCACCGAAGAGATTAAAAGGGGTGTAGAAAAGGCGTTTAACCTTGGCTACAGCGCAATTAAGTTGTATTTTATGCTCGGTCTTCCTACCGAAGTAGACGCCGATTTAGAGGGTATTTGCGATATCGTTGAAATGATAAAATCGGTATACTCGCAAAACGTTAAAAAACTTAGGAATTTGCGTATTAACGTAAGTGTTTCTACCTTTATACCTAAGCCGTTTACTCCGTTTGAGTGGGAAAAATTCGTAACTAAAGAAGAAGTAGAACACAAACTTAACGTACTTAAAAAACGTTTGTTTATAAAGGGCGTTTCGCTTAAGTGGAACGATTATGAACTCTCTGAAATGGAAGCCGTGCTTGCAAGGGGTGATAGAAAAGTTGGTAAGGTTCTTTTAAACGCGTACAGCCAAGGCTGTATCTTTGATAGTTGGTCGGAATTTTTCAAGCCTGAAAAATGGTACAAGGCTTTTGAAGATGAGAACGTTGATAAAAACGATTATACAAGGCAATTTGCTGATGATGAAGTTTTAGCATGGGATTTTATCGATATGGGCATTAAAAAATCCTTCCTTTTAAAGGAGAAAAATCTTGCTTATAGCAATAAATGTTCAGGCGGTTGCCAAAGTGGTTGTAAAGGCTGTGGTCTTGAGGGGAGGTGCTTTAAAAAATGATTTTGATAGAGTATTCTAAACTTAACGGCGGTCAGTTTATTCCACACCTTGATATGCTTAAGCACCTTACTAAAATCATAAGAAGAACGGGTATTTCCGTTAAATATTCGCAAGGTTTTAACCCGCACATTTTAATTTATATGAGTTCGCCTATCGCACTTGGTCTTAAAAGTGTTAGCGAATATTGTTTGCTTGATACAGACGAGTCTGCCGATGGTTTTAAAGAAAAATTTAACGCTTGCGCACCAAAAGGTATAAGGTGTGTAAGGGCTTTTAACACCGATAAAAAGGTTAAGGTTGCATCGGGTATTACAAGCGCACTTTACGAAATTAAAGGAATACCCCGCTTTGACGTTAACGAAATTTTAAACGCCGATAGTTTTACTATCGTTGATAAAAAGGGGGAGGAAAAACAAGTAAAAGATAAAATTTTAGATTTATACTTTGAAGGGGATAGTTTGTTTGCTAAACTTAAATTTGGCAACGAAACTTTGCGCCCTGACTATCTTTGCAATCGCTTAATGGAAATTTACGGTGGCGAACATATCGATATCGTAAAAGTTGGCGCCCAATTTTTAGACGGGCTTAGCGTTACTGAATATTTAGATAGTTTATAATTTACTTGCGTGAATATTTTTCCTTAAAAGGCTGTAAATTTGGGTGTTTTATCCTTGATAAAAGGGCAAAATTGCCTAATTGCTACTAAAAATAAACAAAAAGTCAATCAAAAGCGTTGACTTTTTTAATAAGTTTATATATAATTGTTATGATTTGGACGTTTTTTAGTCCAGCAAACCTTGAATACGAGGTCAACCGTATTCCAATAAGTCCAGGAGGTTAAAAAATATGAGAAAGTACGAAATGCTCTACATTTTATCTACCGAACTCGCTGAAGAAGTAAGAGATGGCATCATCGCTAAATTTGAAAGCGTTGTTAAAGAAAACGGTGGTACTGTTGAGAAAGTTGACAAATGGGGTGTAAAGAAACTTGCTTACCCTATCAACTACAAGACAGAAGGTTACTATGTTCTTATGGCTTTTGAAAGTGACGTAAATCTTATTACGGAACTCAAAAGGGTAGCCGGCATTACCGACGGTATTTTAAGAAGATTGATTACAAAAGCGTAATCGGAGGGAAGTATGAATAAAGTTTATTTAATAGGTAATTTGACAAGAGACCCTGAATTATCAGAAACTACAAGTGGCGTTGCTTTTTGTCGTTTCGCTATAGCAGTTAACAGAACTTTTGTTAATGCTGATGGTAATAGGGAAGCAGATTTCTTCAACATAACTGTTTGGAGGGGTCAAGCTGAAAACTGCGGTAAATTCCTTAAAAAAGGTAGCAAAGTTGCTATCGTTGGTAGTTTACAAAACCGCACTTACGAAGATAAAGAAGGCGTTAAGAGAACGGTTACTGATATCGTTGCTAACGAAGTTGAATTCTTATCAACTGGTGCACGCGGTGATGAATTTGAAATGTCTCAACCTGTTAAAAAGGAAAAGTTAACACTTGAAGTTGTTGACGATGAAAATTTACCATTTTAAAAAGGAGATAAATAATGGAAGAAAAGATTTCTAAAAAGCCTATCAGAAAAGCGCCAAGAAGAAAAGTTTGCGTTTTCTGCGTTGAAAAGGCTGAAAAAATAGATTATAAAGATATTGCCAAATTAAAAAAATACGTTACTGAAAAAGGTAAAATCCTTCCAAGACGTATGACTGGCGTTTGTGCTCAACACCAAAGAGCTCTTGCAAGCGCTATCAAAAGGGCAAGACTTGCTGACCTTTTACCATTTAAAGGTGAATAAGATTTAAAAAATTTAAGGGTGTAAGCCGATTTATCGTGCTACACCCTAATTTTATTGCCACGGGTACGTGCCAATAAAATTAGGGTAGGATTAAACAATGACTTTAACTATAATATTTAGCGCTATCACTTGTTTGATGATGATAGTTGGGGTTCTTTTTATCCCAAAAATCAAAATATTTAAATTGAAAATAGACTCCTATTGGCTATTTACGCTAATAGGTGCTTTTGTTGTAGTTTTAGTTAGTGGTGTAGACTTAAAGGTTTTTGTTAATTCGCTTACCGCGGATACTTCTATAAACCCAATTAAAATTTTAGTGCTTTTCGTTTCAATGACGATACTTTCGTTATTTTTAGACGAACTTGGATTTTTTAAATATCTTGCTAACGTAACTTTAAAAAAATCAAAGGCAAGCCAGTTAAAGTTGTTTTTCTATCTTTACTTAACCGTTTCTATTTTAACGGTTTTCACTTCTAACGACGTAATTATTTTATCGTTTACGCCTTTTATTTGTTACTTTGCTAAAAACGCAAAAATTAATCCTATACCCTATTTAGCCGCGGAATTTATCGCCGCTAATACTTGGAGTATGGCTTTAGTTGTTGGTAATCCTACCAATATTTACCTTGCAACCGCGTATGGAATAAACTTTTTAGATTACGCAAAAATAATGATTATTCCTACGATTTTTGCAGGAATAACAGCATTTATAATCCTTTTTATAACAAACAAAAACAAACTTAAAACGCCAATTTTAGGCGAGTATGAAGAAGTTGTTATTAAAGATAAATTCAGTTTAATAGTAGGCATTGTGCACCTTGCTATTTGTACCGTTATGCTTGCAATTTCTTCTTATATAGGCGTGGAAATGTGGCTTGTTTCCTTGCTTGCCGTCGTTAGTTTATTCCTTTGGGCTTGCATTATCGGGGCTGTTAAAAAAACACCGCCAAGGCAAGTTTCGGCTTGTTTAAAACGTGCGCCATGGCAGTTAATTCCTTTTGTTTTATCAATGTTTGTAATGATAATTGCACTTGAAAACAAGGGTATAACTAAACTTATAAGCCAGTTTTTAGGTGAAGATTTTGCTATTTTTAAATATGGTTTTGCCTCATTTTTTACGGCAAATATTATAAATAATATACCGATGAGTGCTTTATTTTGCTCGGTTGTTTCTCCGCTTACGGGGGCAACACAAACGGGTGCAGTTTACGCGTCGATAGTGGGTTCTAATTTAGGTGCATTCTTTACGCCAATCGGTGCTTTAGCAGGTATAATGTGGAGTTCAATTTTAAACGGTCACAACCTAAAATTTAAGTACTTAGATTTCTTAAAAATGGGCATAATAGTTGCAATTCCAACCTTAATTGTAACCCTTTTATCACTTAATATTTTTATATAAATATCGTGTAAAAAATTAAAGCGAGAAGTTAATTCTTCTCGCTTTTTTTGTGTTGTTTTTTAATTAAATAGGTAGTTAAAATTAAAACTACTGGAAGTATTGATACTGCTAATAAACCTATTCTTAACGCAAGTTGGTCAATCGTCATATTAAGAGTTTCAGCTATCGGAACGAAGGTGTTAGACGCTATTACCATATCCGTTATCGAGCCTATAAGTTGAGGACCAACCGATGCGCCTAAATCTCCGCCCGCGGCAAGAAGGGCAAATACCATTACACCGCCTTTAGGAAGTTTATCCGTGCTAACGATTAAAGTTCCCGGCCATAGCATTGAAGAAAATAATCCCGCTAAACCGCAAGCAATTATATTTAAAATAGGCAGTGGCGAAAGGGCGCAAACCAAGTAACAACAAGCGCTACCTATTGCCGTTATAAATAGTAAATTTATCATATTTTTGCCGTATTTTGCGTATAAACTACGACCTAAAGCAAGCATTAAAGAGAATATTGCAACACCTAATATGTCTCCCCAAATTTTAGGAACGTTGGCAACTAATTCTATGTAACCTGAGGCCCATTGGGATATTGAGCACTCAGTTGCTCCGCCTAAAAATATCGTTGCAAAGCAAAGCCAAAACCATCTGTTTTTAAATACGTTTTCACTTGCTTTTTCAGGTGGGGTGATTGGTAGGGTTGGGAAGGAAGACGTTAGGAATAAATATCCCGTTATAAGCGGAAAGATAATTATTATAAGCACGTAAATTTGCCAACTTGTTTGTTTAAAAACAAACAAAAATAAAGTGAGCGTTATGACTACTATAACCGTGCCCCAAGCGTAAAAAGAGTGTAATTTACTTAAATCTCTATCCGTGGTATCAGAGGGGATTGACGTGATAATAGGGCTCATTAAAACTTCGCCAAGTCCGCCTGAAGCGGAGAAAAATATCGTTCCTATAACAAGGCCGATAAATACGTGGGTTTTAGTAAAGAAAGGTACTATTGCGTAAATCAAAAAACCGATAGCCGTTAAAAAAGGCATAATTTTTACCATTTTTATAGAATCAATTTTGTGCGAGAAAAACGAGAATAATAAATCTACCGTAAGTTGCGTTACAAAATTTATTAAAACAAGCATACCAAGTAGTGAAAAAGATATGTCGTATAAGTTTTTAAAAGTCAAAAAAAGCAACGGCGATACCATTGAGATAAACGCCATTGAAAAACTGGTCATATAACATGCGTGTTTTACTTTTTTGTACTGATTTTCCATTTTACTTTCTCCAAAGTTATCGCAAATATTATATAAAACGCCAAAAAATTAGTCAAGTAATAGTACATAAATATATATTAATTATAATTATTTTTATTTTTTACTTGAATATACAGCTATAGTGTGTTATAATTACAGAGTATAAGTCTACACGTTAGAGGTTTTTATGTCCAAAAGATTAAAAGATACGTTAGTTGCTACGTTATTTACTATATTTGCATCGTTGGTGTCTGCTGTGGCATTACACGTTTTCGTATATCCTGCGAATTTCGTACCGCTTGGTCTTGAAGCGATAGTAACTTTACTTTACGCATTGTTTCCAAAGATTAACTCTGGTATATTCAACTTAGCGTTAAATGCTCCGCTTGTTATATTCGCGTGGTTTATGCTTGATAAAAAGTACGTTATATATACAATGCTTTTTACCCTTCTTTCATCGCTTATGCTTTTGCTTTTAGGTGGTATTTCCTTTCCGCAATATCAAGCGCCAGACGGTAGAATAATATCGGCAATTTTTGCAGGAGTTATGCTTGGTGTAAGAACGGGTGTTATGCTTAAGATAAATGCGTCGACTGGTGGTGTTGATATTATAGCTTGCACGGTACAAAAGAAAATGCCGTACATAAACGTTGAAAGAATTATCAGTTTTTTATGTGTTGCGATTATTGGTATTTCGTATTTTGTGTATAAAGATTTTAACTGTATCTTGCTTGGTTTAGTACAGCTTTTCATTAGCGAAAAAACAACTTCGTTTATTATGAGAGATAGCCGTGAAGCATTAGAAGTTAAAATCGTAACGAATAACCCTGACGAACTATACTCGTTTTTGGTTGATAAACTTGGTCACTCGGCTACGATAGTAAACAGTTACGGCTTATATTTGCACCAAGCAAACTACATAGTGTTTACAATTATCAACCGCCGTCAACTTAGCGAGATTATTAATATTTCAAAACAATACCCAAATACATTTATTTACTACAACGAAGTTTGCGGAGTATACGGCAAGTTTAGAAAGCGCCGTGAAGACCCATTATGAGGAGAGAAAACAATGAGTTACATTAAAGATGATTTTTTACTTGAAAACAAAACAGCAATTAAACTTTATAAAGACTATGCCGAAAAAATGCCAATTTTTGACTATCATTGTCACTTGCCAGAAAAACAAATTTTAGAAAACGCAGAATTTAACGACGTGTTTGAAATTTGGCTTAAAGGCGACCATTATAAATGGCGTTTGATGAGAAATTACGGGGTAGATGAAGAATATATTACGGGCGATAAATCTAACAAAGAAAAATTTATCGCTTACTGTAAAACTTTAAGTACTGCGTTTGGCAATCCGTTATACCATTGGTCGCAAGTTGAACTTAAGGACTTTTTTAACTGCGAACTTGAAATCAACGAAGAAAACGCCGAACTCATTTGGGATTGGTGTAATGAGTTTATCAAGGTAAACAACATTACTCCACAAAAATTAATCGAAGGTTCTAACGTTAAATGCCTTTTCACTACGAACGAAGTGTTTGACGATTTAACTACCTTTGAAAAAATCAAAGAAAAAAACTACGGCTTTAAAGTTATCCCTGCATTTAGGGGTGATAAGATTATGAATATCGAAGCCGAAAAATATAATGAATTTATCGGTATGCTTGAAAAAGTTACCTTTAAAATCGAAAGTTTATCTGACCTTGAAAAAGCCATTGAAGATAGGCTTAACGCGTTTATCAAGGTAGGAACGGTTGCAAGTGATATCGCATTAGAAAGAACTTGCAAAGTGGCTACTAAAGAAGAAGCGGAAAAAGTTTTCGATTCAAGAAGAAAAGGCAATGCCGTAACTTTAGAAGAGTCTGAAGTATTTAAGGGGTATTTAACTTACTTCTTAATGAAACTTTATGCTAAATACGATATAGCAACCGAACTTCACTTAGGCGCTATGAGAAACAACAACGCCGTTATGATGGAAAAGTTAGGTCTTGATACTGGTTACGATAGCATTAGCGATACCAATAGCATTACTTTAACTTCTCGCTTGTTTGATAGGTTAAACAATGAAAAGTCTTTACCTAAAACTATTCTTTTCAACTTAAACCCTAAACAAAACAGCGAAATTATGACGCTTATCGGTTGTTTCCAAGATTCTTCTACTAAGGGTAAAATGCAATACGGCCCTGCTTGGTGGTTTTTAGATAACAAGGTTGGTATGGAAAAACACCTTGAAGATTTAACTGCTACTGGTCATATCGGTGCGTTTATCGGTATGCTTACCGACAGTCGTTCACTTCTTTCTTACCCACGCCACCACTACTTTAGAAGAATTCTTTGTAACTATTTAGGTGGACTCGTTGAAAAGGGACAAATTACGCAAAACTTATCACTTGTAGGCAAAGTTGTTGAAGACGTTTCTTACAATAACGCAATGGCATACTTTTTTAACAAATAAATTAATTTCTAATTGTTTTTACTAATCGTTACAAACTAACTAATTTTAGGGAGACGACTATGAAAAGAGAAAAAAGTGTTAATCCCAACACTTCAAGTAAAAAATCTTTCAAATTAGAACATTGGCAAATAGTTGCAGTGTTCTTGATGTTATTTGATGCCGTAGCTGTGTCGTTTGCGTATCTTTTAGCATTGTGGTTTAGGTTTGATTGTAATTATACGGAAATTCCAAGTAAATTTTTGTCAGCATACCTATACACGGTGCCTGTAAACGTATTTGCTACGATACTCGTTTTATGGGTTTTCCGCTTGTATCAAAGCCTTTGGAAATATGCAAGCATTAAAGAACTTCAAAAAATTTGTATAGCAATTTTTATTCTTGGCGTATTCAACGCGATTTTTGTAACGGTATTTCTTGAACGTATGCCTATTACGTACTACGTAATTGGTATTACGGTTCAGTTTGTTTTAACGGTATTTGTAAGATTTATTTACAGGTTTATTACCTTAGAGCGTCATAAAAAGGCGTCTATGAACGTAATGCACCATAGGGTTATGCTTATAGGTGCGGGCTCGGCAGGGCAAATGATTCTTCGCGATTTAAAAAATACGAGATACGTTAATGATGAAGTTTGCTGTATTATCGATGATAACCACAATAAGTGGGGTAGGTTTATCGAAGGTGTTCCTATCGTTGGTGGTAGAGATGAAATTTTTATCAACGTAGAAAAATACAAAATAGAAAAGATATACGTAGCAATACCAAGTGCGTCTGACGAAGACCGCCGTGACATTCTTGATATTTGTAAAGATACGGGTTGTGAACTTAAAACTTTACCACCTGTTTATGAAGTTATAACGGGTGACGTTTCAGTTAAATCAATGAAGGACGTTGCCGTTGAAGACTTACTTGGTAGGGATACTATAAAAGTTAATATGGACGAGATTTACGAATTTATCTCCGATAAAGTTATTTTAGTTACTGGCGGTGGCGGTTCGATAGGTAGTGAACTTTGTAGGCAAATCGCTAAACATAATCCTAAACAACTTATCGTTTTTGATATTTACGAAAATAACGCTCATAGCATAGGTCTTGAACTTAAAGACTATAATCCTGACCTCAACTTAGAAGTTTTAATCGGCTCGGTTAGGGATAGTAAAAGGATAAACCAAGTATTTGAAAAATATAAACCGGACGTAGTTTATCACGCTGCTGCTCATAAACACGTTCCTCTTATGGAAGATAGCCCTTGCGAATCTATTAAAAACAACGCAATCGGTACTTATAAAACAGCATACGCAGCAATGATGAACGGCTGTAAACGTTTTGTTTTAATTTCTACCGACAAAGCGGTAAACCCAACGAATATTATGGGTGCATCTAAGCGTTTATGCGAAATGATTATTCAATCTTTCGATAAAAAGATTAGGGAAGGAAAAGCAAGCCAAATTAAACCACTTTACTTGCATAGTGAAGACGGTCATATGCCTAACGCTAAAAACTTAGGTGCTGACGTTAAAACGGAATTTGTTGCGGTAAGGTTTGGTAACGTTCTTGGCAGTAACGGTTCGGTTATTCCAAGATTTAAAGACCAAATTGCTAAAGGTGGACCAGTTACCGTTACCCACCCTGATATCATAAGATACTTTATGACGATACCTGAGGCTGCGTCACTCGTTTTACAAGCGGGTACTTACGCTAATGGTGGCGAGATTTTCGTACTCGATATGGGCTCGCCTGTAAAGATTGATACTTTAGCAAGAAACTTAATTAGATTGTCCGGCTTAAAGCCAGACGTTGATATTAAAATTTCGTACACGGGTCTTCGCGCAGGCGAAAAACTTTACGAAGAAAAACTCATGAGTGAAGAAGGCTTGAAAACTACGCCGAACAAACTCATACATATAGGCAAACCTATTCCGTTTGACGAAGACGTTTTCTTAACGGATTTAGAAAAACTTATGGTTGCCGCCTACGACGGTTTTGATGAAACTATTAAAGATTTAGTTTCCCAAGTTGTGCCAACCTACCACCCGGCAGGCGAGCACGGTTCGGAACAAAAAGGCGAAACCTACGAACAACAATTAAAAACTGTTAAGGAATAATTAAGAAGGATTTTTATGATGGAACGTAAAAGAAATATACCGTTTTCTCCACCTGATATTTCAGAACAAGAAATTTTAGAAGTTGCAGACGCATTGCGTTCAGGCTGGATTACTACTGGACCGAGAACTAAACAATTAGAAAAAAATATTGCCGAATGGATAGGTGTAGAAAAATGCGTGTGCTTAAACTCTCAAACGGCGTGTCAAGAAATGGCTCTTCACGTTTTAGGGATAGGTGCAGGTGATGAAGTAATAGTTCCGGCATATACTTATACTGCTTCCGCATCGGTTATAAAGCACGTTGGTGCTGAAATTGTAATGATAGATTCACAACCCGATTGCTTGGAAATGGATTACGATGCTTTAGAAAAAGCAATAACTGAAAAAACTAAAGGTATAATTTGCGTAGACCTTGCGGGTATTCCTTGTGATTACGATAGGATTTTTAATATCGTCAACGAGAAAAAATCTTTATTTAAGCCAAATAACGATATTCAAAAGGCTATTGGCAGAATTGCTGTTTGCGCAGATACCGCACATGCGTTTGGTGCTAAATGGAAGGGCAAGATGGTTGGCGCTATTGCCGACTTTTCAAGTTTTAGTTTCCACGCAGTTAAAAACTTTACTACAGCAGAAGGCGGTGCGCTTACTTGGAATACGATAAGTGGCGTAAGCAATGAAGATATTTATAAAAAGTTGCAACTTTTAAGTTTACACGGTCAATCAAAAGACGCACTTGCTAAAACTAAACTTGGTGCTTGGGAATATGATATCGTTGATACTTTTTATAAGTGCAATATGACAGACGTTGCCGCTGCAATAGGGCTTAAACAATTTGAAAGATATCCAAATATGCTTAAAAGAAGAAGGGAAATCATTGAAAAGTTTGATGCAGGGTTAAGACCGTTAGGGGTAAAAACTCTCAATCATTATTGTGGCGAATATGAGTCTTCGGGACATTTATACATAACACGCATACCAAATATTTCTTTAGAGCAAAGAAATGAAATAATTATAAAAATGGCGGAAAGGGGGATTGCTTGTAACGTTCACTATAAGCCGCTTCCTATGCACACCGCATATAAAAAGTTGGGATTTGATATTAAAGATTATCCTAACGCATATAAACAGTTTGAAAATGCAATATCCTTGCCACTTCATACCTGTTTATCTGATGACGATGTGAAATACATAACTGAAAACTACGTGGATATTATCAAGGAGTATATTTAAGTGGGAATGATAAAGTGGGAAAAACTTCCCGCAGAAATGCAAACAGAGGAAGTAAAAAAGTATTACGATATTTTAAAAAAGAAAAGATTCAGTTTATTTTTAAAAAGGGTATTTGACTTTTTTGTTTCGTTAACTATGTTAATTGTGATTTCTCCTATCTTTTTAATATTGGCAATAGCTATTAAAATCGATAGCAAAGGCCCTGTTTTTTATAGACAATTAAGGGTTACTCAATACGGAAAGAAATTTAGAATTTTTAAATTTAGAACAATGGTCGACAATGCAGACAAAATTGGTTCGCACGTGACCGTTGATGGAGATAGTAGAATAACTAAAGTTGGCAAGTTTATAAGAAAATATAGGCTTGATGAAGTTAGCCAGTTAATAGACGTTTTACTTGGAAGAATGTCTTTTGTGGGAACAAGGCCAGAGGCTGTTAAGTACGTAGATAAGTACACGCCAGAAATGATGGCGACGTTATTACTTCCAGCGGGCGTTACGAGTTTGGCAAGTATTTATTACAAAGACGAGGCCGAAATGTTAAGCGGTGCCGAAGATGCCGATAAAACCTACGTTGAAGAAATTTTGCCACAAAAAATGAAATACAATTTACAAGCAATAGAAAACTTCAGTTTTTGGGGTGAGATAAAAGTAATGTTTATGACAGTTTTTGCAGTTTTAGGAAAAGATTATAAGGAAGATTGATATGGAAAAAATTGTTTCAATTATAATGCCTTCATACAAAAGGGAAAGAAGTTTAGTTGAAAGGGCAGTGAAATCTTTATTAAGTCAAACATATCAAAATATCGAAGTAATACTCGTTGACGATAATGCAAGAGAAGATTTATCTAAATATCGCGCCGATTTAGAAAAAATGGTTGCTGATTTAAACGATAATAGAATAGTATTTATTCAAAATGCTGAAAACCTTGGGGGTTCTGGCGCAAGAAACGAAGGAATAAAAATTGCTACGGGCGAGTATGTTACTTTTTTAGATGACGATGACGTTTATTTATCTGAAAAAGTAGAAAAGCAACTTGCTTTTATGATTGAAAACTCGTTAGACGTTTGCTTTGGTAAATTAAATATTTATAACGAAGAAGATAAACTTATTGACGTTAGAGAGCACGATATTAAAGATTTTAGCGTTGAGTATTTAAGAAGATATCATTTAACTAAGCAAATAACGGGAACACCTACCTTTATGGTTAAACGTCAAATTCTTTTAGACGTTGGTGGTTTTGAAGTGGTTTCTATGGGGCAAGAATATTTCTTAATGCAAAAAATGCTACAAGGAAATTATAAGTTTGGATATTTTAACGATTGTTACATAAAGGCGTATCGTACTAAAGCAGAGGCAATATCTACTGGCAAAAATAAAATTAGTGGAGAAAATGCACTTTACAAATATAAAAAGTCATTTTTTAATATTTTAAGTTTCAAAGAACGTCAATACGTGAAATGTCGCCACTATGCCGTTATGTCGGTGGCGTGTAAAAGAAATAAAAAATACGTTCATGCGTTGTGGTATCTTTTTGTATCGGTAATGTGTTCTCCACTTACTGCTGTAAAAGAAGCGCTTGCTTTAAACAAGAGAAAGAAGGCAAATCAGTCTAACTGATTTACATATCAATAAAATTTGAAAACCTACTACTTTATAAAAAATTAAATTATTGGGGGATTTAATTATGAACGCTGCTGCAGTTATCCTTTGCGCAGGAAAAGGAACGAGAATGAACGATGACAGTCAAAACAAAGTTTGTTTTGATTGTGCGGGCACTCCTACAATTAAAAGAATTATATCAAATATGAGAGATGCCGGGGTTTCTCGTTTTGTAATCGTTATCGGTCATCAAGCGTATAGTGTTATGAATTGCTTGGACGGTGAAGACGGTGTAGTTTATGCCTACCAAAAGGAACAAAAAGGTACGGGACATGCCGCTATGTGCGGTCTTAACGCTTTAAAAACGGTAGGTTATTCGGGACCTGTTATTATTTCTATGGGTGACAAAATTATTTCTACGCACGTAATTAAAGACCTTATACAAAATGCTCAATCTGCAAAAGCAGTATGGGGTGTTCAACCTATTAAGGCTAATTTTAGCGGTGGTAGAGTCGTTACTGTTGACGACAAACCGTTTGGTGTTATTGAGTTTGCAGATGCTGCCCTTATGAAACTTGCTCAATTTGAAGAAAGCGAGTATGAAGAAGTAATAAAAAATATAGGCATCAATCCACAAAAGGGCGCCAAAGTTATTAAAAAAGCAAAAGAGAAAAAGCCTAACGGTTCGGTTATTCTTTGCGGAAAAGAATTTACTGCCGATGACGTGCTTTCAACTAACTATGCAAACGCGGGGCTTTACTGTTTTGATTTGGGCAGCGCCGTTGACATTATTAAAACGCTTGGTTCTAACAATGCTCAAGGCGAAATTTATCTTACTGATGCACTTGAAAAATTTGCAAGTAACGGTGACGCGGTTATTTATGAAGTTAATAATCCTGCGGATATGTTAACTTACTCAACAAAACCTGAACTTAAAATAATTTCAAGATACTTTATGCGTACGGCAAGCCAATTCATTAGTGACATTAAAGATGGTAAGTTGGACGATTATTTCTCACTTTTATACGGTGAAGAAAAATCTTTTCACAAAGATAGATACGTTGAAATTTTACAACTTTTCATCAAAAAATACGGTGATAAAAAGGTTGTTATTACAAGGGCGCCTGGTAGGGTTAACCTTATGGGTAGACATATCGACCACCGTGGCGGGGCTATCAACGTTATCACAACTGATAAAGATATGGTATTTGTTAGTGCTCCAAGAGATGACGATATAGTAAATATCGCAAACGTTTCAGACGTTTACCCTGAAAGAAGTTTTTCTATTAAGGAAACGCTTGGCGATATCAAATACGATAATTGGCTTGATTATCTCAATGATGAAAGGGTTAAAAAAGAACTTCAAGAAACAAACGGTGATTGGTGTAACTACGTTAAAAGTTCAGTTATAAGGGCTCAGTTTGAATTTAACGATACTATTTGCGGTATGGATATGGCTGCAGGCGGTACGTTGCCTGTTGCTGCGGGTATTTCATCATCTTCAAGTATCGTCGTTTCGGTAATGGAAGCGGTAGTTGCGCTTAACGCGTTAAATATTACCGATAGACAATTTATTGAATTATGCGGTGAAGGAGAGTGGTTTGTTGGCTCTCGTGGTGGTGCAGGCGACCAAGCGTCAATGAAATGCGGTAAAAGTGGACGTATCGTGCATATAAAATTCAAACCTATGGAAGTAGTTAAAGACGTACCTTTCTCTGATAAATACGCCGTACTTCTTGCTAACAGTATGATAAAGGCTAAAAAATCGGAGGGTAGCAAAGATAAGTTTAACGCCAAAGTAGCATCATACGAATTTGCTTTAATGTTAATGAATAAATACTTCCCTAAATATAGGTTTGCGGAATTTAGGGACGTTGCAAAAGTAAGACCGTATACTGAAATTTACGAAATTTTAAAAGCAATACCTGAAACGGTAACGAGGGGTAGTGTAAAGGCCCTTTTACCTGAATATGCTGAAGATATAAAAAGAATTTTTGCAACTCATAAAGACCCTGGTATTTACGATATCCGTGGCGTTGCGTTGTTTGGAATTTCCGAATGTGTAAGGGCTGAACAATGCTTAAAACTTTTAGAAGAAGGCAACTACAAAGAGTTTGGCGAATTTATGAAAATTAGTCACGACGGTGATAGAATAAAAGAATTTTCAACGTCTGACGAGTACTTGCAATCACTTATCGATAACAACGTTGACATTTCCAAAGTTAGCGGTACTTATAACTGTTCAACCGAACAAATCGACTATTTAGTAGATATGCTTAACGCAACGGAAGGTGTTTTAGGTAGTTCAATTATCGGTGCTGGTCTTGGCGGTTGTGTAATTGCGCTTATTGAAAAGGACAAGGCTGATAAGGTTTTAGATGCCGTTAATAAGAATTACTACGATAAATACGGCTATGAGCATAGCGCTAACGTTTGTACAGCATCTCACGGCTCAAAGGTAGTATTCTAAGGAGAGTATTATGGGATATAAAAATTTAAAATTCGAAAAAGACTCCTTGTTTTTAGTTACAGGTGGCGCGGGATTTATAGGTTCAAACCTTTGCGAGGCGATACTTAATCTTGGTTATAAAGTTCGTTGTTTAGACGACCTTTCTACAGGTAAGCAAGCAAACGTGGATATGTTCCTTAACAACCCCAATTACGAATTTATAAAAGGCGATATTAAAGATTTAGATACCTGCTTAAAAGCGTGCGAAGGTGTTGATTTCGTTTTAAATCAAGCCGCTTGGGGTAGCGTTCCGCGTTCGATTGAAATGCCACTTTTCTACTGCGCTAATAATATTCAAGGCACTTTAAATATGATGGAGGCGGCAAGACAAAAAGGCGTTAAAAAATTCGTTTACGCATCTTCATCTTCGGTATACGGCGACGAACCTAACCTTCCTAAAAAAGAAGGTAGAGAAGGTAATATTTTATCTCCTTACGCAGTTACTAAAATGTGCGATGAAGAGTGGGCTAAGCAATACACAATGCACTACGGCTTAGATACCTATGGTATGAGATATTTTAACGTTTTTGGTAGAAGGCAAGACCCACACGGCGCATACGCTGCGGTTATTCCTAAGTTTATAAAACAACTTTTAGATGGCGAGCAACCAACTATTAACGGTGACGGCAAGCAATCAAGGGATTTCACTTATATAGAAAACGTTATAGAAGCAAACTTAAAGGCTTGTTTAGCACCGCATGAGGCAGCGGGACAAGCGTTCAATATCGCTTACGGCGGTAGGGAATATCTTATCGATATTTATTATTCGCTTACCAAAGCGCTTAATGTTGATATCGAGCCAATCTTTGGCCCTGATAGGAAAGGCGACATTAAACATAGTAACGCCGATATTTCTAAAGCCAAAGAACTTTTAGGCTATGACCCTGATTATAACTTTGAAAAGGGTCTTGAAGAAGCAATCGAGTGGTATAAAGAGAATTTGTAAGTGAAATGAATTAAACTCAGATAGAATTAGTTTGGGGTTTTCGATATGAAGAAAAAGACCATTATTTCTATTGTATAAAATAATACCAATATAAATTAATTTTAAATTGGAGTTAATCATTGATGAAAAAACTATCTGTTATTGGTCACTTTGCGTTTGGTAAAGAGTTTTTAGATGGACAAACTATAAAAACTAAAGTTATAACTAAAGAATTAGAAAACCAATTAGGAAGTGACCAAGTTTTAAAAATTGATACTCACGGCGGTAAAAAAACGCTTTTTAAAGCACCATTTCAAGTTATAAAAGCGTTAAAAACTTCGGAAAACGTAATGATTTTCCCCGCACATAACGGCGTTAGGGTTTATGCGCCATTGTTATTATTTTTCAAACGTTTCTTCAAAAATCGTAAGATTTTTTATAACGTAATAGGCGGTTGGCTTGCTAAATTTTTAGAAAATAAGAAAGATTTAGCAAAAAAATTAAAGAGGTTTGACGGTCTTTACGTTGAAACTTCAACACTAAAAACAGCTCTTGAAGAAATGGGGTTTACAAACGTAAGCGTTATGCCAAATGGTAAGGATATAGACGCGTTGAAGGAAAGCGATCTCGTTTATGCTGAAAGTCAACCATTTAAACTTTGTACTTTTTCTAGAGTTATGAAACAAAAGGGTATTGAAGAAGCTGTTAATGCGGTGATATACGCTAATGATCATTTTGGCAGAACTGTTTACACTCTTGATATATACGGACAAGTTGATAATGCTGAAATTGAATGGTTTGAAAATTTGAAAAAGTCTTTTCCAGAATATATCAAATACGGTGGATTAGTACCGTTTGATAAATCAGTAGAAGTTTTAAAAGATTATTTTGCATTGCTATTTCCAACAAGATTTTACACAGAAGGTATTCCTGGTACGATTTTAGATGCTTTTGCCGCAGGATTACCTATAATTAGTGCAAAATGGCTTAACTATAGTGATATTTTAGACGACAGCGTTTTTATTGGTTACGATTTTGATGATACTGAAAAATTAAAAGAAATTTTACTTGACGAAAACTTGGAAGAAAAACTTAACTGCTTAAAAATAAACTGCTTAAAAAAAGCTGGCGAATATAAACCAAGTTCGGTTGTAAAAGAATTTATCGAAAGGATAAAATGATATGTGGACTTTTAAAAAGAAAATAGCGTGGATTTTTTATAAAACGTTTGCTTCGTGGTTACCGATTAGTAGAAGGTCACAATTTGCTAAAAAATCACGTGGCTTTTGGGCTAAAAGAATTGCTAAAAGCTTTGGAAAGAACGTTAATATAGAAAGGGGCGCGATATTTACCCCTGGATTATCTATAGGTAATAATTCTGGTGTCGGTGTAAACTGTGAAATTAATGGGGTTGTTACTATAGGAGATGACGTTATGATGGGACCTGAAGTTGTGATTTATACTTCGGGGCATAAATACGACAATTTAGAAGTGCCTATGTGGAAACAGGGGGATACGGAAACTGAACCTGTTAGTATAGGAAACGACGTTTGGATAGGTAGACGCGCTATTATTATGCCAGGCGTAAAAATAGGTGACGGCTGTATTATCGGGGCAGGCGCGGTAGTAACTAAAGACGTTCCTGACTATGCCATTGTAGGTGGCGTGCCTGCAAAAGTTATTAAATATAGAAAAGAGGAAATTGATAGTGAGTAAAACTTTATCTATAGCAGTTGTAACAATGAATAGGGCTGAAAAGTTAAAAGATGCTTTAAATAGTTGCCTTAGTTGTGAATTACCAAAAGAAACTGAATTTGTAATTATAGATAACGCTTCTACTGATAATACTGAACAAGTTGTTAAAGATGTTTTAGATGCTTGCGGATTTAACTATTACTATGAAAAAAAGCAAGAGAATTTAGGGGTGGGTAAAGGCAGAAACTATGCTTTTGAAAAATCCACGGGCTTGTATTTTTATAGTTTAGATGATGATGCAGTAATAAGCGCTGATAATAAAGATTTTTTTAAAGATGCTATAAAAGTTTTTGAAGAAAACCAAAACATAGTTACCTTAACTACTCAAATATACGATGAAGCATGGCAAAAAAATCGCGTTGAAAGCCATGGTAGAAAACTAACGGATAAATTAAGTACGTGTTATAGTTTTTGTGGTGGTTCACATTTTTTAAGAAAAAATTTCTTCAAAACTAGTCCGTATCTTGCAAATAAATATGGATATGAAGAATTGCTTCCAAGTTTTAAAGCGTATAACGAAGGGAAGTTAAACGTTTTTTGTGAAAATTTACTAGTAATACATAAACCGATTGTAAATAAATGGGATTATTCAATAAAAGATAATCAATCATTATTGGTTAAAGGGTTTGCACAACCTTATGCTATAAAAAAAATGATGTACCCGATTGTTTTTTTTCCTATAGTTTATTTTGGGTATAAATCTAGATGTAAAAAATATTTATTGATGGATAAAGATACTAAAAAATTAGCAAAACAAATTATAAAAGAAACTGTAAAAAACTCTAGAATTAATTATAAATTAAAGTTAAAAACTATAGTAAAGATGTATAAAGAGTTTGGAATAACGGTGTTTTAAAGGGGGTTTTATGAAAGTATTAATATTAAATTCGGGAAGAGGATCAAGAATGGGAGACATTACTGATACTCATCCCAAATGTATGACAGAATTACTTAATAATGAAACAATATTAAGTAGACAGTTAAAATTATTAAAAAATCAAAATGTAACGGACATTATTATTACTACGGGTTATTATAAAGATGTTTTAATGGAATATTGTAATTCTTTGAATTTAGGTCTAAATTTTACCTTCGTGCATAATGAAATTTATGACAAGACAAATTATATATACTCTATTTACTGTGCAAAAGATTATTTAAAAAATGAAGATATTATACTGTTGCATGGCGACTTAGTATTTGAAGAATCTGTTTTGAAGGATTTATTAAACTGTGAAAAAAGTTGCATGAAAGTTAGTTCTACTTTATTGTTACCAGAAAAAGATTTTAAAGCAGTTATAGATAATGGTTTAGTTAAAAAAGTTGGCGTTGAGTTTTTTGAAAACGCTATGGAAGCCCAAGCTATGTATAGACTCAATAAAAAAGAATGGAACGTTTGGCTTGATAAGATTTGTGAATATTGTGAGACGGATAGAAGGTCTTGTTATGCAGAAAAAGCTCTTAACGAAATTACAGACAAAATTGAAATAATAGCTTACGACGTAAAGGATAGATTATGTGCCGAAATTGATAATCCCGAAGACTTAGCAATTATTTTGAATAAATTAAAAGGATAGAAAGATAAATTACTATGATTTTAGAAAAGGGCGAATTAAGGAAATTACAGCAAATCGAACTACAAACTTTTAAAGTGTTTATAGACGTTTGCGAAAAATTAAATATCAAATACTATCTTATCGCCGGAACTTTATTAGGTGCGGTAAGGCATAAAGGTTTCATTCCTTGGGATGATGATATTGACGTTGGTATTATGCGTGATGATTATGAACGTTTTTTAATAGAAGCGCCTAAATTATTGCCTGATCATTTGTTTTTACAAACTTATAAATCTGATAATGGATATCCGCAAATTTTTGCTAAAATACGTAATAATAATACTGCATTTATTGAAACCTCGGTGCAAAAAAACAAAATGAATCATGGGATATTTATCGATATTTTCCCGCTTGATTATTGCGACCTAAAAAAGCGTAAATCTTTTAGTTTTAAAATTAAAGAAAAATTTTTAGCTATAAGATCAACTTCTTTATTTAGTAATATGAAGTTGTCTTTAAAGGCTAAAATTGCAAGGATTATTTCTTGTGTTATATGTCCTAGTCTTAAACAATCTTTATCAAAAAGGGAAGATTTATATCGTTCTATGCAAAATTGCAATCACATTATAAATTTTTCGGGGGTATATGGCGAAAGGGAGATTATGCCTAAAGAATGGTATGGTGACGGCGAAAAATTAAATTTTGAAGGATTGGAGGTAACTGTACCTAAGTTTTATGAAAAATGGCTTTCTCAAGTTTATGGTAATTATATGCAGTTTCCACCAGTAGAAAAACGAGTAACTCATCATGATACAATAATTATAGATACGGAAAAATCTTATTTGGATTATATGGAGAGTTGAAATGGTTAAAGAAAACATTAATGTTTTATTTATTACACAAAGTTTAGGTTTTGGTGGAGCATCAAAAATACTTACTTTTGTAGCTCAATCTTTAGAAGAACGAGGGCACAAAATTTTTATTGCTAATTTAAAAGGGACTAAGGAAGCTATTAGTTATGAACGCGAAGTTTCTGAAAGGATAATCGTAAAAGATTTTTCCAAATTAAGTAGAAAAAATCAAATTCTAAACATTAAAAATTTTGCAAAGGAAAAAAAGATTGAGATTATAATAGGTTTTACGGAAATTCCAAATGCCATATCAAGAATTGTTAGTTTAATGTTAGGAATTCCTTCTATAATGTCTGAGCGCGGTGACCCTGTACATGTTAGATTAGGTAGAACTATTAAGGATAAAATTGTTCTTAGCATTATTAATTCTTCGAAAGGTGGTGTTTTCCAAACTGAAGGAGCAAGGGAGTTTTATGGTAAAGGACTTCGTAAACGAGGGGCTATTATTCCTAATCCTGTATTTGTTAATGGGGAACTTCCAGAAGTGAATATTAACGAAAGAGAAAAATCTGTAGTTTCAGTAGCTAGGTTGGATAATTTTTCAAAACGATATGACGTAATGCTTGATGCTTTTAAATTATTTTCGGATAAGCATCCCGATTATATTTTAAAATTATACGGTAAAGGTAATGATGAAGAACTTATTAAACAATGGGTAGAAGATAGAGATCTTTCAGATAAAGTACGCTTTATGGGGTTAACTACGTCTCCTATGAAAGATATTGCAAAGGACGGTATGTTTATTATATCTTCGGATAGTGAAGGTATATCTAACTCTTTATTAGAAGCAATGGCGGTTGGCCTTCCTTGCGTTTCAACTGACCATACTCCTGGTGGAGCAAGGCTTTTAATAACTCATGGTGAAAATGGACTCCTTTCGCCTATAGGTGATGCTGAAAAACTTGCCGAAAATATGTGTAATTTTGCAGAAGATAAAGAACTTGCAAAAAAATGTGGAAAAAACGCAAAAGACGTGTTAGTTCGTTTTGCTCCTAATAAAATTATAGACATGTGGGAAAGTTATATAATTAAATTAGTGGAGATGAAAAAATGAGTTTAAAAACTTTTATTAAAAAATTATTATATAAAGAAAAAGCCAGTTCAGACACTTATATTAGTTATCTTCGCAAAAAAGGTATGAGAATAGGGGATAGAGTTTCTATTTATGCTCCTCAAACTAATATAATAGATGAAACTAGACCGTGGCTAATTGAAATAGGTGATGATGTAAAAATTACAGCAGGTGTAACTATTTTAACTCATGGATATGATTGGAGTGTTTTAGCTGGAATACACAATGAAGTTTTAGGCTCTGCGGGTAAGGTAAAAATAGGGAATAACGTTTTTATAGGAATGCACACTACGATTTTAAAAGGAGTAACAATAGGAAATAACGTAATAATCGGCGCAAATAGTTTAGTTAATAACGATATCCCTGATAATGTAGTAGTAGCGGGTAATCCTGCAAAAGTTATAACTACGGTTGATGATTATTACAACAAAAGAAAGTTGGCACAAAAACAAGAAGCTATAGACTTATATAAAAACTACGTTGAAGTTTATAATAAACAACCACCAAAGGAAGTTTATAACGAGTTTTTTTGGCTATTTGAAAGCGGTAAAGAAGAATTGCCAGATTGCTTCTTAAAGCAAATGAGTCATCATGAAAAACTAGATGAAAATTTGAAAAATTTAAGAAGCAGAAGACCTGAATTTAATGGATACGAAGAGTTTTTAGTTTGGTTGAATAATCAAACTAACAATAATAAAAATTAAAAGACAAAAGGACGAAGAAATGATTGGATCTTCAAAATCTAAAACAAGTGTATATAGTATTTGGTTCGGATTACTATTAATTTATATAATAACGGGATATTTTGCTCAAGGTGTATTGTTACCATCAAATGTAAACTCGTTGATATTATACGGTTTTTTAGCATACTCTGTCTTTGCTATCATTTATTCTGGAGGGGTTAAATTAACACCTATTTTATACTGGGAACTTATATACGTGGTGCTTTCGTTTATTGCTATGTTATATTCTCCGTCTTTTTCTATATTTAGCGGTGTGTTTTATTCGTTGCTTGTTAATTGCGTTTTAGTTTTTATATTTACACAAATGCCATGGGATAAAAATCGTTTTGATATGATAATGAAAACATACGTAGTTGCAGCTGCAGGTTTTGTTTTAGCATTAGCAATGACGGGCAATTTGGAAGATGCAACAGAATCAGGTAGATTAGGTCACCAGTTGTTTGGCAATGCAAACATTTTTGCAATAATGTTAATGATGGGTGCGCTATATTCTATATGGTTAATTCTTTCTACGAATAAGAAGTTAATAAAATTTTTATCGGTATTAGCCCTCATTATTATTTATTATGGTATGTTTCTTTCTGGTGGTAGAAAATATATTATAGTGCCTATAATTTTCCTTTACGTGTTGCTTCTTCATAAAAGAGATAACAACAATAAAGTCCATTTTATAAGAAAAACACTTATAGTTTTTGGTGTGGTATACGCTTTATATTTATTAATGATGAAAGTGCCTTTTTTATATGAAACTATTGGTTTTCGTTTTGAAGAAGTGTTTAACTTATTTGCCGATGATAAGAGTGCAGATGGTTCTACGATAAAAAGGCTTCTAATGATAGAAGCGGGCTTCAAAGAGTGGTTAAAATCGCCTTTAATTGGCTACGGGCTTGATAGTTTTAAATATTTCAACAAAGAAAGTGTAACAGGTAAGTTCTATTATTCTCATAATAATTTTATAGAATTGCTATTTAACCAAGGTGTTATCGGGTTTGTGGCTTATTATTCTTTCTACGTATATCTGTTAAGAAAAGCTTTTAAATTACGTGGAAACGAATTAAATAAAGGGTTTATCGTTGCTATAGTAATTTCCTTTTTGTTCTGTGAGTTTTTTAGTATAGCATATACAGCTACTCCTGTTCAGTTCGCATTATTCTTTTGCATGTTTAAATCAAAAAGTAATAATGTTGAAAAGATAGAAAATTTGGAGGAAGTTTTAAATGAATAGTATTATAGGTGAGGATATAAAAGTAAGCATTATTTGCAATGCTTTTAATCATGAAGATTATATTAAAGATGCGCTTGATAGTTTTGTAATGCAAAAAACAAACTTCAAGTTTGAAGTGCTAGTGCACGATGACGCATCTACCGATAATACGGCAAGTATAATAAAGGAATATGAAGAAAAATATCCCGATATTATAAAGCCGATTTATCAAACGGTTAATCAATATTCTCAAAAAATCCCTATCGGGGATACTTTTCAATTCCCAAGGGCAAAAGGCATGTATATTGCAGTTTGTGAAGGGGATGATTACTGGACTGACCCTTATAAACTTCAAAAACAGTACGACGCGTTAGAATCTCATCCTGAAATTGATATGTGCGCGCATACGGCAAGCCGTATAAACGCTTTAACTAAAGAAGAAATAGGAATAATTCAACCGTCTAATGAAGACACCGTTTTAACTGTAGAACAAGTTATTTTAGGTGGAGGGGGATTTGTTGCGACTAATTCTTTGATGTTTAAAAAAGACTTGATGAATAATATCCCCAAATTTAGACAAGTTTTAAAATTGGACTACACCTTGCAAATATTAGGTTCCTTACGTGGGGGATTATTGTATTTAAAGGATAATATGTCTTGCTATAGAGTAATGGCTAAAGGGTCATGGACTAGTCAAATAAGAAAAACTCCGGATAATCTAGTTAGTCATATAAAAAAAATCTGTAGTATGCTTGAAGTGTTAAACGAAGAAACTAAGTTTGCATATAAAAGCGTAATTGAAGAAGTTCTATTAAGAAAAGAATTTGAGATTTTAGAAGTTAAACAAGATTATAAAAGTCAATTAAACAATAAATATAAAGCAATATACAAACAAAAATTATTTAACGAAAGATTAAAAATTAGATTAAAAGCATATTTCCCGTTTTTAATTAAAACCCCCAAAAAAAGGTAAATAATGAGTAATCAACAATCATTTATATCCAACTTTATATGGCGATTTTTAGAACGTAGTGGCGCACAAATAGTTACGTTTATTGTTTCAATAGTTCTAGCGCGTCTTTTAGACCCCGCGGTTTATGGAACTATTGCTTTAGTTACTGTCATTATTACCATACTGCAAGTGTTTATAGATAGCGGACTTGGAACTTCGTTAATACAAAAAAAAGATGCGGATGAAATTGACTTTTCAACGGTATTTTATTTTAATATCGCAATGTGTTCCGTGTTGTACTTGCTGTTATTTTTTACTGCCCCGTTAATTGCGTTATTTTATGAAGAACCATCTTTAACACCTATTATTCGCGTGCTTGGTATAACGCTTATAATTTCTGCGCTTAAAAACGTTCAACAAGCGTATATTTCAAAGAACATGTTATTTAGAAAGTTCTTTTACTCTACTATAGGCGCTACTTTATCTTCCGCCGCAGTAGGAATAATTATGGCTGTATTAAATTTTGGTGTTTGGGCGTTAGTTGTTCAAAACTTATTTAACCTTTTCGTTAGTACGGTTATACTTTGGGTTACTGTTAAATGGAGACCGAAACTTGTTTTTTCGTTTGAAAGATTAAAAGGCTTATTTTCTTTCGGATGGAAGATGTTGGTTTCTGCTTTAATTGATACCTTATACAAAGATATTCGTCAATTAATCATAGGTAAAAAATATTCAAGTGAAGATTTGGCTTATTATAACAAAGGGCAACAATTTCCTAATTTAATTGTTGTTAATATAAATTCTTCAATTGATAGTGTTTTATTACCGACGCTTTCTAAAGAGCAATCAAATAAAGAAGTTTTAAAATCTATGACGCGTAGGGCTATAAAAACAAGTTCATTTATTTTATGGCCGTGTATGGTAGGTTTAGGTGTTTGCGCCGAGCCGTTAATTAGATTACTTCTTACCGAAAAATGGCTATTTTGCGTTCCGTATTTAAGAATTTTCTGTTTTACTTACGCTTTTTACCCTATACATACGGCTAACCTTAATGCCATTAAAGCAATGGGTAAAAGCGGAATCTTTTTAAAACTTGAAATTATAAAAAAGATAGTAGGTATGGCTTTGCTTTTATCGTCAATGTGGTTTGGCGTAATGGCTATGGCGTATAGTTTGTTGTTATCTACCATTGCATCAAGTTTTATAAACGCTTTCCCAAATAGAAAATTATTAAACTATAATTATTTTGAACAAATAAAAGATATATCAACGTCGATTCTTTTATCGGCGGTGATGGGTGCAATAGTATTTTGTATAACGTTTATAGGTTTACCCGATATTATAACTCTTTTAATTCAAGTACCGCTTGGCGTAGTAATTTACGTTGTCGGCGCTAAAATTTTTAAGTTTGATAGTTTTGAATACTTATTAAACGTATTAAAAGGTATATTCAAAAAGAAAAAACAAAATTAAGTAAAAAGCAAAGAAGTTATTAAAAATGCAGAAAATTGATAAATTAAAAGGTAAAAAATTATTAATAATAGGCGGAGCGTTTCAACATTGTAAGTTGGTTGAAGCGGCTAAAGAATTGGGCATTATAACGTATGTTACCGATTATTTGCCGTACGAAAGCGCGCCTGCAAAACAAATTGCAGATAAATATTATTTTCATAATATTACAGATTATGATGAAATCGTAGATATGTGCAAAAAAGAAGGTATCGACGGGGTAATTTCTACTTCGTTAGACGCCTGTCAAAAACCATATCAAAAAATCTGTGCTCGTTTAGGTTTGCCTTGTTTTGGTACGGAAAAACAGTTTGAAATTTTAACTAACAAAAACTTGTTTAAAGAATACTGTCGTAAAAATGGCGTTGACGTTATTCCTGAATATTCCGAAACGGATTTTATAAGAGAAGAAATTTGTAACGAAAAAGTAGAGTTTCCTATTTTAATAAAACCGGGTGAAAGCCGTGGTTCTCGTGGGCAATCTATATGTAACAACTATAAAGATGCTTTAAATGGCATAGATTTTGCTAAAAAAGAAAGTTCTAACGGTCAAGTAGTTATCGAAAAATATATGGGGCAAGCCAATGACTTTTCTATGACTATACTTATGCTACACGGCAAGGCTTATCCTATAAGGACAGTGGACCGAATTTTAGGTAAATATGAAGACGGACTAGATAAACTTGCGGTAGGTTCTCACTCGCCTTCAGTTTTCACAAGGTTATATATGGATAACGTACATAAACGCGTAGAAAAACTTTATCAAGATATAGGTCTTGTAAATGCTCCCGTATTTATGCAAGGGTTTGTTGATGGTAACACTGTGCGTTTTTATGACCCCGGTTTAAGATTACCTGGTGGCGAATATGAAAGAATGTTTACGATAGCCACGGGTAAAAATCCGTTATATCCGCTTATTGAGTTTGCTTTAACGGGAGAAGTTTTAGACGAATCTTTGGTATTTTCCGAAAATGACGTATTTATAAATGGCAAAGTTGTTGGACAAGTATTACCGACGTTAAAGCAAGGTAAAATCTCGAAAATTGAAGGTCTTGATAAGATAAGAGAACGAAAGGAAGTCGTTGCGGTGTTTGAAAGATTTAAAGTTGGCGACGAAATTTTTGCTACGCATAACGTTAATCAACGTTTTTGCGAAATTGATTTGGTTTGCAACAATAACAAAGAAATGAAAGATGTTTCAGTTTATATTTATGAAAATTTAAAAATTTATGACGAAAACGATGAAGATATGGTAATTTCAAAGTTTGATACGAATATTTTTACTTCACGCGATAAAATTTGTTAAGGAGATTATAGATGCAAATACCTATAGAGTTTTTATATTTAGGAGCGGTGTTTTTAACTGCCATAATATTTTTTACCGTATTTAAACGACCTTTGCACGAGGGAATGCTTATATCGTTTATAGTGCTTGTAGCTATTACAGGTACTTGGGGGAGCATTGGTAGTTATATATTTGATGCTCTTAAAGAACCAAGTTTATACGTTATTATTGTATTTGTTATTTCGGCTAATTTGTTGACGAAAACTTCGGTTATCGACGATTGTATTAATATAATTTTATCCATATTTGGTAGATTAAGAGGTGGTGCGGGTTACGTTGCTATAATAGGAAGTACTTATATGGGGTCATTATCGGGTAGTGGGCCAGGTAACGTAGCAACTACGGGCGTATTTACTATTCCCGCTATGAAAAAGACGGGTTTTCCGCCTCATTTAGCGGCAAATATTGAAGCGCAAGCAAGTACGATGGGTAATATGATTCCGCCTGCAGGTATGATTGCCGTTGCTTTTGCGGCGCTTGATAAACTTTATCCTAATACCTATACTATGTCTCAATTTTGGATGCTTCTTTGGGGTATAGCGCTCTGGTTTGTTATTCAACGCATAATAACGATGTATATTATGTGTCGTTACTATAAAGTTGAAGCAATGAAAAAAGAAGACATCCCTTCTTTTAAATCAACTATTAAAAGGGGATGGAAAGCAGTTTTTCTTCCTATAATAGTATTTCTTCCATTTTTACTTACAAGTGTGTTCGAAAGTTTCTTTATAGAAAGATTAGGTGGTGGCTATAAATCTTTTTCTAATAGTATATTGTTGTTTATTCCTGCACTTATCGTTATTTGCGGTATTTTCTTATCTGATAAGGAAACTAAACAAAGAATGAAACCTAAATACATATATGAACAAATTTGTAAAGGAATGAAAGGCGTTGTTCCTACTTCAGCCCTTGTATTAGTAGCGTATTTTATCAGTAATGTATTTGCGGATATTAATTTAGAAACAGCTATTGGTAAATTCCTTGCTGATTTTGATTTACCGCTTATATTATTAGCGTTTATATTACCATTATTTACCGCTATTTTAGGAATGTTGATTCCTGGTTCTACACAAGTGAAAATTTTTGGCGGTATGATAATTAGTATGATTGCGGCAGCAGGTGGCAATCCTATGATGGCTGCTGCAATGCTTCCTTGTATTTGTGGTGCTATGCACGGCGTAACTCCGCCTTACTGTACTTGTGTTTATATTGCTATGGGTATTGCCGAAGCAGATATAAAACCTACGCTTAAAAACTGTATGATTTGGGTACTTATTCATTATCTATTATCTGTTGTAATGCTGATGTGTTTATTACCTGTGTTAGGGTTGATAGGTTAAGGAGGATAGTATGAGAGAAAAAATTGTTAGCGTATTAAATAAAATTTACGGTGCTCTTATTGCCTTGTCTCTTTTTGCGGGGATACTTCCTTTAATCCCATTTTGCATTGCTTTAATAATAGGTGGAAAATTCGCTGAATTAATTTGTAACTTTATATATAACGACTATTATCCTTACGTTATAGTTTGTGCTTCAGTTGCGGTTATAATAGGCCTTATAACGATGTATATTGACAGGCATAATTTTAGCGTTGGGTCTAAAAAGAAAAAAGTAGAATCAAAACCAACAGTTCAAGAAGGTACAAGTAATGAAAACAATTAACGTTACAAAATCATCAATGCCTTCGTATGAAGAGTATTGTGAAGAAATAAAAAGCATTTGGGATACCGTTCATTTAACGAATATGGGTCCTAAACATAACGAATTAAAAGAAAAACTTAAGAATTATTTACAAGTAGATAATATCGAGTTATTTGTAAACGGACACCTTGCCCTTTACGTTGCGTTAAAAGCACTTAAACTTAAAGGAGAAATTATAACTACTCCGTTTACTTTCGCTTCAACTACCAACGCTATCGTTCAAGCGGGTTGTACGCCCGTATATTGCGACGTAAAGCCCGATTATACAATCGACGAGAGTAAAATTGAAAGTTTAATATCGGACAAAACTTCGGCTATTTTAGCCGTACACGTGTACGGTAACGTTTGTAACGTAAACGCTATTCAAAAAATTGCGGATAGATATAATTTAAAAATTATTTATGATTCAGCGCATGCGTTTGGTGTTTACTATGATGACGTTGCTATAGGTAATTACGGCGACGTAAATATGTTTTCTTTCCACGCAACTAAAGTATATCATACCATTGAAGGTGGATGTTTAACTTTTAAAGACCAAAGCCTTGCAAAAGAAATTGCACTGCAAAGGAATTTTGGTGTTAATGGTGAAGAACTTACTTATTTTGGTTCTAACGCTAAAATGAACGAGTTTCAAGCGGCTATGGGTCTTTGCAATTTAAGACATATTGATAACGAACTTTTACTTCGTAAACGTGCTTTTGATAGGTATACCGAAAATTTAAAAGACGTAAGCGGTATTTCCTTATTAAAGTTTGATAGCAAGGTTAAGCAAAATTACGCGTATTATCCTATTTTAATAGATAGTATTGATTATAAAGAAACGAGAGAAGACCTAGTAGCTCGTTTATCAAAAGAAGGCATTTTTGCACGTAAGTATTTTTATCCGTTAGTATCTGAAAATAAAGAGTTTAATAAAGATTTAACGGTAAATACTCCACTTGCTAAAAATTATTCTTTGAATATATTGTGTTTGCCTTTATATGCGGGCTTATCTATAGAAGACGTAGATAAAATCTGTAGTATAATTACAAAAAAATAGAAGGAGAAAAACAATGAAAGGTATTATTTTAGCAGGGGGTAAGGGTACGAGATTGTATCCTATGACAAAAGCGGTATCAAAACAACTTTTACCAATATACGATAAACCACTAATTTATTATCCACTTTCTGTTTTGTTATTAGCGGGTATTAAGGATGTTTTAATAATTTCTACCCCAGAGGCTATAGATTCGTATAAAGAGCTTTTAGGCGATGGAAACGATATAGGTATTAATCTTTCTTACGTTATTCAAACTAAGCCACGCGGTCTTGCTGACGCCTTTATTTTAGGCGAAGAATTTATAGGTAAAGATAACGTTTGTTTAATTTTAGGGGATAACGTTTTCCATGGTCAAGATTTAACTAAAGTTTTAAAACGCGCAATATCAAGAGAACACGGTGCTACAATTTTTGGTTATCCCGTAAAAGACCCAAGAGAGTTTGGTGTGGTTGAATTTGATAAGGAGCGCAAGGTAATTTCCATTGAAGAAAAACCTAAAAATCCTAAATCTAATTATGCTGTTCCTGGACTTTACTTCTATGATAATAGGGTTGTTGAGATTGCTAAAAACGTAAAACCTTCGGCACGCGGAGAAATTGAAATTACCGCTGTTAACAATGCTTATCTTGAAATGGGAGAGTTAAGTGTAGAGCTTTTAGGTAGAGGCATGGCTTGGCTTGATACTGGTTCACCTAAAGGAATGTATAAGGCAAGCGGATTTGTAAAAACTATTCAAGAAATGCAAGGTTTTTACGTTGCTTGTATTGAAGAAATCGCTTGGAGACGTGGTTTTATTACTAAAGAACAACTTTATGGTCTCGGCGAAAAATTAAAACAAACGGAGTACGGACAATATTTAATGACTTTAGCTAAGGGAGAATAAAATAATGACTATTATTGTTACAGGTGGCGCGGGATTTATAGGTAGTAATTTCATTTTTCATATGTTAGATAAGCACCCTGATTATAGAATCGTGTGTTTAGATAAACTTACTTATGCGGGTAATCTATCCACTTTAGAATCGGTAATCAATAATCCAAATTTCCGTTTTGTTAAAGCGGATATTTGCGATAGAGACGCCGTTTACAAATTATTTGAAGAAGAAAAACCTGATATCATAGTAAACTTTGCAGCGGAATCACACGTTGATAGGTCTATTGAAAACCCAGACGTATTTTTACAAACTAATATTTTAGGAACGTCAGTTTTAATGGATGCTTGTCGCAAATACGGTATAAAGCGTTATCATCAAGTATCAACTGACGAAGTTTATGGCGATTTACCGCTTGATAGACCTGACTTATTCTTTACTGAAGAAACTCCTATACATACTAGTTCACCGTACAGTTCAAGCAAAGCGGGTGCTGATTTATTAGTTTTAGCTTACCATAGAACTTACGGTTTACCTGTTACGATAAGCCGTTGTTCAAACAACTACGGGCCTTATCACTTCCCTGAAAAACTTATTCCTTTAATGATAGCCAATGCTTTAAACGATAAACCGTTACCAGTATACGGTGAAGGTATAAACGTTAGGGATTGGTTATACGTTGAAGACCACTGTAAAGCCATTGATTTAATTATACATAATGGCAGGGTTGGCGAAGTTTATAATATCGGTGGGCATAACGAAATGCGCAACATTGATATCGTAAAACTTATATGCAAAGAACTTAATAAACCTGAAAGTTTAATAACTTACGTTACGGATAGAAAAGGCCACGATATGCGTTATGCTATCGACCCAACTAAAATCCACTCGGAACTTGGTTGGCTTCCTGAAACTAAGTTTAAAGACGGTATTAAAAAGACTATTAAATGGTATCTTGAAAACCGTAAATGGTGGGAAGACATCATAAACGGTGAATATCAAAATTATTACGAAAAAATGTACAAAAACAGATAAATTTAAAAAGGAAATTTTATGCAAAAAGTGGTAGACAAAACTGCAAATTTGATAGATGAAAACGTAATAAAAACTGCGTTTTTTTCTCTTATCCGTTTTGAGATTAGCAAAACGGATATAGGTGATGCAGTAAAAAATTCTATTACCGCTGAAACCTTGCCACTTCTTTACAAAATTTCAAAACTCCACGATTTGGCACACTTGATTGGTGATGCTCTGGACAAAAAAGGGCTTTTAAACATTGATGGCGACTATAAAAACAAGTTTTTAAGGGAACGTAACTTGGCGCTTTTTCGCTATGAGCAAATGAACTACGAATACGAAAGGGTTTGCAAAGCGCTTAATGAAGAAAAAATAACATTTACACCCCTTAAAGGCTCGATTATTAAAAAACTTTATCCTATGCCTTGGCTTAGGACAAGTAGCGACATTGATATTTTAGTAAACTTAAGCGACTTAGAAAAACTTGAAGAAATTTTTACTAAAAAACTCGATTGTACCTTTGTGCGAGAGTGTGACAACACTTATTCCGTTCACACAAAATCCAACGTTCATTTAGAATTGCACCTTGATTTAACTAGGGACTTTGCTAAAGGCGAAATTATTGATAACTTAGATAAATTTTTAGATAACGATAACGGCAGTTATTGCAAAGTTATGAAAAATGAAGCCTTTTATCTTCACCTTATTGCGCACATGGCAAGACATTTGGCGCATGGTGGCTCGGGCGTTAGGTCCTTTTTAGATATTTATATTTATAGAAATAAAATATCCCTTAACAATGATATTTTATTGAGTTTATTAAAAGAATACAATTTAGAAACTTTTGAAAAAGTTGTAAACAAACTAAGTAAAGTTTGGTTTGATAACGATTCCCACGATGATACGACTTTGGCTTTAGAAGAATATATTTTAAACGGCGGAATTTATGGCACGATAGAAAACCAAGTAGCCGTAAACAAGGCAAAAACTGATGGAAAGTCAAGCGGGTTATTTAAGAAGGTGTTTTTACCTTACAAGCAACTTAAATTTATATATCCCATTTTAGAAAAACACAAATGGTTGACTCCGTTTTATGAAGTTGTTAGATGGTTTAGAATTGTTTTTAGGGGTAGGGCTAAAATTTTAGCAAAGGAATTAAAAGCCAACAAAAAAGTAGATAAAACTCAAACTGAAAAAACGGCAAAACTTTTAAAAGATTTAGGATTATGATTAAAATTATACATACAGCCGATATTCATTTAGGCTCAAAAATCAACGCCAACTTAACTGGCGAAAAAATGGAAAGAAGACGCTTAGAAGTTAGGGAAACTTTTATGCGTCTTGTTGATTATGCAAATAAAAACGGCGTTAAGGTAATTATGCTTTGCGGTGACGTTTTTGAAAGCGATAATCCTTTTAAAAAGGATAAGGATTGGTTTTATAATATCGTTGAAAAGCACCCTAATATCGACTTTTTATACTTAAGGGGAAATCACGATAGCAATAGTGAAAGCCCGCTTAATAAAGAGTTTAGTAACCTTATTTTATTTAGTGAAGATTGGTCTTACAAAAGGTACGATAACGTAGTTATTGGCGGTATAGAACTTAAAGAAACTAATAAAAAATCCCTATATTCTACTTTAAATTTTGAAGAAGACACTATTAATATTGCAATGCTTCACGGTAATATTTCTTCAACTGAAGGCAAAGACAATATTTTAATAAATAAACTAAAAGATAAAAATATCAACTACTTAGCACTTGGTCATATTCACGCATACAGTCAAGAAAAATTAGACGGCAGGGGCGTTTACGCTTACAGCGGTTGTTTAGAAGGCCGTGGCTACGATGAATTGGGCGAAAAGGGTTTTGTACTTCTTACTATAGACAGTAAAATTGAAAGTCAATTTATCCCTTTTTCTAAAAGGCAAGTTGTAGAAGTAGAGGTTGATATAACGGATATTTTAGACGTATATAGCGTTTATAAAAAAATAAAATCCACCAATTTAGTTAGTGCGGAGAACCTTTTAAGGGTTGTTTTAATAGGGGAAAGCGTTATTGAAGATTTAGTAGAAAGCGACCTTGAAAGAATGCTTGAAAACGATTATTTTTCGGTTAGCGTAAAGGATAAAACTACTAAGAAAATCGACGTGGAAAAATATCAAAACGACTTATCACTTCAAGGAGAATTTGTGCGTGAAGTATACAAAAGCGCAGAACTTACCGATGAAGAAAAATCACGAATTATAAAAATAGGCTTAAAAGTATTGATAGGGGGTGGGATTGATGATTAAACTTCTTTCTTGCCACGTTGAAAACTTTGGCAAACTTTCAAATTTAGATATTAACTTTAGCGATAATTTAACAGAAATTATCAAAGAAAACGGCTATGGAAAAACCACCCTTGCAACCTTTTTAAAGGTAATGTTTTTCGGTATGAAATCAACCCGCACTACCGATAAGGAAATGGGGGATAGAGAGCATTATTATCCTTTCAACTCGCAAAAATTCGGTGGAAACGTAACCTTTTCAAAGGACGGCAACCTTTATAGAATAGAAAGGTGGTTTGGTAAAAAATCTGAAACGGACGACACTATAAAAGTGTACGAAAACGATAACTTGCTTGACGATTATACTAAGTTTTTAGGCGAAAACCTTTTTGAAATTGATGAAAACGCCTTTAAACGCACACTTTTTATCACAGCAGAACAAATTGAAGTTGGTTCTAACGCGAAAATTGCGTCAAAACTTAATAGCATCGTTGATAACACAAGCGAAGAAGTTAACTACGACAAGGCTAAATTGGCTTTAGAAAAGAAACAAAAGGAATTTAAAGCCGGCCGTGGCGATAGCGGTTTAATTAGCAAGAAAAATCAAGAAATAGCCCTTCTTCAAAGCAAGATTGACGACTGTAATAAAATTAAAGATTCGTTAACTTATAAATACGAAAGGTTAAGTTTTTTACAAACCCAAGTGGACGAGTTAAAAGAAAAAGTTAACAACTCTAACCAAATTATTGCGGATATTAAAACCTTTGAGCATTACGATGATTTAATTCGTGACGTAAACGTTAAAAAACAAGTTTTAGAAAATGCTAAAGGGGTGTTTGTTAGCGGTGTTCCTACCGAACAAAAAATCATCGACTTAAAGGAAAAAGAACAAGCCGTTATAAGCCAAAGGGCGGTTGTTAAAACTCTTGAAGATGGTGAAAATTCTAACCCGCAATTTGAAGAGTTAAAACGCACTTTTGATAGCGGTATTCCTACCGATGAAGAACTTAATATTGCCCAAAACAAAATGGCGCGTTTAAACGAGTTAAAAACTCTTTCGCAAACAAAAAGCACCAATAAATTCCCGCTTATAGTTGCACTTTGTATATTGCCTATTATTGCGGGTATGATAATTTTACCTTTCAATTTATTGATTGGCGGTATCGTTGCAGGCTTAGGTGTTGTTGCGGTTATATGTAGCCTTTTATTTGCTAAAAATAATAAACCTGTAAACGTTAACGATGAGGTTTTAAAACTTAAAGGTGAACTCAATGCGTTTTTTGGTAGGTTTGGCTATTCGCACGAAAATTACGAATATATAGTTAATGAAATCAACAACAAATTGTTTTACTATAAATCAATGCTTACCGATTTTAATAGAAAGCAAGACCAAATCGCTAAAGAAAAAGCAGTTTTAAGCGGGCTTGAAAACAATCTTTTAACTGCAATTAATTCGTTTGGTTTTACAGTAATCGGCAATTTTAGAACTACTATTTACGATATTGAAAATAAATACAACGCTATACAAATTGCAAAGCGCAGTTATGATGATAGCGCAGTTAAAGCGGAAGAATTTAAAAGGGAAAAGAATTTAACCAAAAGGCCAACCCAAAGTATTAGCGACCTTGAACAAATTCTTCAAGATAACGAAATAAAAACCAAAGAATACGCAAAACTTTCGCAAGAAATTTACGAAGATGAAAAGCATGCGGAAGAATTAGAAATTTTAGAATTAAGTCTTGAAAAGGCTAAAGAAGATATCAAAAACTATAAAAAGGAACACGATATCTATACTAAAACCATTGCCTTTTTAGAAAAAGCGGAAGCCAACTTGCTTGAGCGCTACGTTGCGCCTGTTAAAGATAGATTTAGTTTTTACTCTAAATATCTTGAAAAGGCAATAAATGAAAAAATTCATATCGATAAAGACTTTAACTTAAGTTTTGAAGACTACGGCGAATACCATAGCCAAAAGCATTTAAGTTACGGTCAAATGGCAATGTGCAATTTATGTATAAGGTTAGCGCTTGTTGATAATATGTTTAGCGGTAATTTGCCGTTTGTTATTTTAGACGACCCGTTTATCGGGCTTGATGAAAATAACTTTAAAAATATGAAAACACTCATCAAAGAAATAAGCAAAGATAGGCAAATAATCTATTTTACTTGCCACGATGATAGAGCGATTAGTTAAAGGAGATAAAGTAGTGAAAAGCGCAGGAATTTTAATGCCAATATCTTCACTTCCTGGTGATTACGGTATAGGCACGCTTGGTAAAACTTCATACGAATTCATTGACTTTTTAAAGGCAAGCAACCTTAAAATTTGGCAAATTTTACCATTACTTCCTACCGGTTACGGCAATAGTCCTTATCAATCTTGCTATTCTAAAGCGCTTAATTATTACTTTATCGACTTTGATATTTTAAGAAAGGAAGGTCTTTTAAAAAAGAAGGATTATCAAAATATCAAGTGGTACGATAACGAAAGGGAAGTAAATTACGGTATTTTATTTGAAAATAAACTTAAAGTCTTAAAAATTGCCTTCAAGCGCTTTGATAAAACCAATGAAGATTGGCTTGACTTTTTAAACAAGGCGGAGTATAAAGACTTTGCCGTGTTTATGTCGCTTAAAGAAAAATATAGTTATAAGTCTTTTAGGGATTGGGGTAGGTATTCTACCTATAATCAAGGATTAATTGATAAATACCTTGCTAAAAACTTAAAAGCGGTTGAATTTTGGCAGTTTACGCAGTTTATATTCTTAAAACAATGGAAGTCTTTAAAAGATTACGCTAACAAAAACGGCGTAGAAATTATGGGAGATATGCCAATTTACCTATCTGAAGACAGCGTTGAAATGTGGAAGGACGGCAAAAGCCTTTTTATGCTTGACACTAAAGGTTATCCAACCGTGGTTGCAGGTGTTCCGCCCGATGCTTTTTCTAAAGACGGACAGTTATGGGGCAACCCCGTTTACGACTGGGCTAAAATGAAAAAAACTGGTTATAAGTGGTGGAATGATAGAATTGACCACGCGTTTACCATTTACGATATTATAAGGATAGACCATTTTAGGGGTTTTGATAGATTTTTTGCTATCCCTAAAGGTTGTGAAACGGCAAGAAGTGGATATTGGGTAAACGGCCCTAAGTTTGATTTGTTTAAGGATAAAACTCACCTTAAAATCGTTGCTGAAGACCTTGGTGTGATTGATGACGGCGTTAACGAATTGATAGGCAAAACGGGTTATCCCGGCATGCGCGTTATAGCCTTTGCCTTCAATAAGGATAAAGAAAATCCACACAAACCGTCTAACTTTGATAGTAACAAAATTGTATATACCGGCACCCACGATAACCAAACTATGATTGGGTATCTTGAAAGTGCAGATGCTAAAGAAAAGGCACTTTTTATCAAAGGTCTTAAAAAAGAGTGTAAACTTTTAAAAATTAGATGCTATACAAAAACTAACGAAGATATTTTAAAAACGGTAATAAAGTTAACCTTTGCAAGTGTTGGCGATAGGGTAATACTCCCGTATCAAGACGTTGTGGGTTTTGGTGATTTTGCGCGTATAAACGCACCTTCAAGTTTATCCGACAATAACTGGTCTTTTAGATTTGTAAAAGAAGATTTTACAAACGAAGAAATCAAGTATTTAAGAAGTCTTGTTAAAAAATATAGTAGATAACAAAAACGCCCTAGCTTAGGGCGTTTTAAAATTTTACTATAATAAAAAGTGATAAGTGTTGATTTTTAAAAGGGGTAGTATTATAATAGATTTATGGAAAAGATTTTTAATAATAAAACTATATGTTTTATGGGTGACAGTATTACATATAACGGCAAATTTATCTATGATTTGCGCGCGTACTTTCATGGCAAAAATGATAAGCCGTTAATTTATAACCGTGGCGCGTCGGGCAATAGAAGTATTATGCTTAAAGATATTTTTGACGGCGAAATTAAGGATATGAACCCTGACTACGTTGTTGTTAACTTTGGTGTAAACGACGTAGGCATTTGGCTTTACGATAGTTTTAAAGAAGTAACGGATGAAATTTTAGAAGAAAGAAAAGTGCGTAATGACGAATACTTTAGGGGTATTCGCGAATCTATTGAAATTATCAAAGCAAACGGCATTACCCCAATACTTTCTTCGCCTTTCCCTGTAAACGAACTTATTATCGAGAAGGAAGAAGTGGAAACGGTTGGTGACAATAAAGAAAAAAAGGACTATATAGGCCCGTCTTTTTATAAGCGTGCTACTTTTAGAAATATTAACGGTGTTTTACGTTATTATGCCGAACAATTAAAAATTATAGCAAGTGAAATGGGTGCAATCTATCTTCCTATGTTTGAAACGTTATATCCTATCACTTTAGAAGTTGACGGAATTTTTACTGAAGACGGCATACATTATACTCAAACGGGTGCAGACTATATTGCAAAAACTATTTTAGAAAATTTTGGCTACGAAATAGCCGAGCCTATCTTTAAGAAAACTGCTGAAAACGATGAAATTGCAAGGATAGAACTTTTAGAACGCCGTGCGGGTTGTATCCGCCGTGGATATCCGTACCACCCAATGTATGGTGATTTTACCGACGAACAAGTTTTTGAACACGCAAGGGAACTTTTAAAATCTCCAACTGACTGGCTAAGGGCAATGGCGCAAGTTACACTTGATTACTATTATAAAATTGACAAACTTCGTGCTACACTTTTTGAAATGACTAAAAACTTTTAATAAGATATAAAAAAGACGCTTTATAGCGTCTTTTTTATTTTATTATAATTTTCTTACTAAGCGTTCGGCGTTGCCGTGGTAGATAAGTTCTTTTACGTCTTTAGGAAGATTTAATTTTTCGATAAGGTCTTGGTGCTTATTGTCAAAATAATCACGTGCGTATAAGAATCTATCAGGGTGTTTTAAGATAAGTTTATAAGTGTAATCTAAATCCCTTGATAATGCTTCAAAGCCCGAGCCCGCTGAAATATCGCAGTAAAGGTTAGGGTATTTTTCTAAAAATCTTTCAATTTTGCCGCCTGGGATAACTGGTTCGTGTTCTGGCGATGCGATAGTATAGCCTAAATCGTCGTTAGAAATAAATGCCCAAAATCCTGGTGCGTGTCCTAAAAGATTTGTTTTAGGGCAGGCTTCAAGCACTCTTTCTAAGTTATCAATGCTACCGCCGTACCACCAACTTCTTCTTGGATAATCGTAGCCTGACTTTGATGCACCTGGGCAGTCAAAGTGTAAAGTTACTGGTAAGCCTGCGTCACCGCAAAATCTAAAGTAATCGATAAAGTCGGGATTGTCATATAAAGCCCTAACTTTAACTTCACCGCAAACTTGTACCCCGTAAATATCCATAGCCGCTTTAAGGTTAGAAATAGCATCCATACGCCTTGGGTCAGGCGCGTAGCCAAGCACGAATCTATCAGGTGCTTTTTGCTTATACGCTAAACAGCGAGAAAAAGGCGCTAAATCAGTTTCCGTTTTGCTATTTATTACCGCACCGTTAAAAACTGAAGTATAGTACGGTTCGTATTCATCGTGCGGAACTTCCCAAGTAAGAATCCAAGTTTTGTCAATATTATTGTCATCCATATTCTTGATAAACGCGTCAAAATCGTGTTTATGCCAGTCGGGATGGTTATGTGCGTCAATAATCATAGTTTTACCCCTTATTAGAATTTTTTAACAAGTCTTTCGGCGTTGCCGTGATAGATAAGTTCTTTTACGTCTGTATTAAGGTTAAGGCTTTCAATAAGTTCTTGGTGCCTACTGTCAAAATAGTCACGCGCGTATAAGAATCTATCAGGGTATTTGTTAAAGAGATAATAAGTATAATCTAAATCTCTTGAAAGGTTAAAATATCCCGAGCCAGCCGACATATCGCAGTAAAGATTAGGGTATTTTTGCAAAAATTCTTCAATCTTACCCCCTTTAATTACGGGGCCCTTAGGTATCATTTGAGTTAAGCCTAAATCATCGTTAGAGATATGGCACCAAAAACCTGGTGCGTGGCCTAAAAATTTAGTGTTAGGGCAGGCTTGAAGTAATCTTTCAAGGTTATTAATATCACCGCCGTACCACCAGTTTTTACGGAAATAAGTGCGGATATATTCATTAGATACCATACTTGCATCTGGATAGTCGAAGTGCAAGGTAACGGGAACGTCCGCATCACCGCAGAAATTAAAAAATTCAATAAAGTCAGGGTTGTCATAAAGCGCCCTAAGTTTAATTTCGCCACAAACTTGTACGCCGTACATATCAATAGCCGATTTAAGTGCGGAAATACTGTCTGGGCGCCTTGGGTCTGGCGCATAGCCAAGCACGAATCTATCAGGTGCCTTTTCCTTATACGCTAAACAACGTGTAAAAGGAATAGGGAAGGTTTTAGCCGTGCCTTCTAAGATAGGTCCGCATAAAAGGGAATTATAATAAGGGTCGTATTCGCCAAAAGGTGTTTCCCAAGATAAAATCCAAGTTTTGTCAATGTTGTTGTCATCCATATTTTTGATAAACGCTTTAAAGTCGTGCTTATGCCAATCTGGATGGTTATGAGCATCAATAATCATAAAAATCTCCCTTATAAAGCAATAGTGTGGTCGAGAAGTGACGATGCTTTGCCTTGTTTATGTTTGTTAAGATATGCGCTTGCCGATAAGCCCGTGTGCTTTTTAAAGCAACGGCAGAAATACGAATTATCGTCAAAGCCAATCGAGTTTGCAATTTGGGTTATTGAAAGATTAGTGCTTGTAAGTAAAGTTATAGCCTTGTTAATCTTCAATTTGTTGATGTAGTTAATAGGTGTTTCGCCCGTAAGTTCTTTAAAAATTCTACAAAAATGCGATTGAGTAATAAAGCATTTTTTAGCAATTTCAGAAACGTCAATAACTTCGTTAATATGCGTGTGGATATACGAAAAAGCCGAACGCAAAACTTCGTTTTGCCTTATATAACGCTTGTCGCTAAACTTTTTAATTTTGTCAAAGTCTTTATACTTTTCAAGTTTGGCAAAAAGTGTTAAAAACTGACCTAAACCTTGAAGTAGATTATTATCGTTATGCAAACTATCAAAAAGGTTTAAGGTAAGTGCGTTAAGTTCTTCATCACCGCGTATTAAGTTTTTATATCGAATAGATTCACCTTTGTATTGTGGGTAACAGCGTTCGATAATGCCACCGTTAAAAATTTGAGATAAATCAATGCACAATAAATGATATACTGCATTGTCGCCTTCGGCGATTAAGTTGTTATGATATTCACAAGGGTTAACTATAACGATATCCCCTTTTTGTGCCACAACAGTAGAATTATCGACTGTTATGTGCATAGAACCTTCGATAATGTATTTAATTTCAAGTTCTTCGTGCCAACACATATTAAGCGCCGCCTTAGTAAATAAGTCAACGCGTTTGTTTTTATTGCAAACAAACGGAGTGTTGTTTTGTTCGTACACGATTTTTTGATGTTCTACCGAGGTTGAATTCATAAAATCTCCTTAAAGGGTTAAAAGTTTTGGCCCTTAAAAAAGAGCCAAAACTTTGAGTGAGTTAAAGATATGACACAATATAAGGCTGATTATAAAAGGGTAAATCAAATACAAGTAAGGAATAGCAAATCCCGCAGATAAGAGTATACATCTTTTCAAGGGGGTTAACGCGGTATTACGCAGTGTTTCATTTGTACTTTAATTAGCCGTTATTGTGGAGTATCTAATATTAGAATTTAACTTTACCGTACCATTGACCGCTTGTTTTAGCGTCTTTAGCATCGTTATCTTCTAAAAGTTCTTGATAGTTGTCAACAACTTTTCTTACTGCAGCTGCGAATGCTTCGATAACTTCCTTGTCGTATTTTTTGAACCAAGGAGCAGAGAAACAGTAAATTTGTGCTGATTTATCACAAGCATCGTCTTGAGCGATAACGTCAGGTCTGTCGTTAAATGCGATACGGCTTGGTTTATCAGTGTGCATAAGGTTGAAAGTTTTGAAGAATGCGTGTTTGTGTAAGCAGAAGTTTGCGTTAGCAGCAGTCCAGAAACCTTCTTTATTTAATGCTTCGCAGAATTTATCAACAGATAAGCCACCAAGTTTTTCAGGATAGTAAACTGCAGTAGGGTTGTAGAAACCAGCCATGTTAGAACCAGTTGATTCATCAACGCGAAGTGGTTTAATAGCAGGGATACCATCAAGTAAACTCCAGAAATAGTTCATTGCTTTTCTAATTTCAGCGCATCTTTCATCATAGTATTTAAGTTGAACCCTTGCAATTGCAGAACATACTTGGTTTGCCCTTGCTTTAACGCCACCTAAACCGATGAAAGAATATGGTTTTAAGTAATCAGTTTCAACGATGTATTTAGGGTTGTTTCTATCGTAGTGACCAAACGCCATAGCACGTTCGTACATTTCACGGTTATCAGTAACGAAAATACCAAGTTCGCCCGCTGCAAATGATTTCATACTCATAAGAGACATCGCGCCAACGTCACCGAAAGTACCAAGTCTTTTACCTTTGTATAAACCGCCTTGTGCGTGAGATACGTCTTCAATAACTTTTAAGTTGTATTTTTTAGCAATAGCCATAATTCTATCCATATCGCAAGGGTATGCGTTATAGTGAACAACTACGATTGCTTTAGTTTTAGGTGTGATGCATCTTTCTAAATCATCAGGGTCCATACTTAAGTGTTCATCGATGTTACAGAAAACTGCAGTAGCACCGAAGTTAGCCGCTTGAGAAACGCTACCCCAGTATGTTTTAGTAGGGCAGATGATTTCATCGCCAACACCAAGGCCGATTGCGAACATTGCAGCCATGATAGACATTGTACCGTTTGTGAAAGTGATTGCGTATTTAGAACCAATCCATTCAGCAAATTCGTTTTCAAATTTGATAGAGATTTCAGTACCAGAGAAAGCGTTACGGCGGATAACGTCAAGCGCTGCGTCTTCATCTTCTTGTGTTAAAATAGGCCACGTAAATAATTCGTCTGGAGCCTTAAAGTCAATAGCGGGTTTACCGCCGTGTATTGCTAATTTTTTTTCCATAAATAAAAGTCCTCCCATTTGGATAATTTCATTATACTATTATTCATAGTATAGTGCAATAGTTTTTTTAAATATTTTATTGGATTATTTTGATATAAATAAAGCCCAACCTCTAATTTTTAGGGGTAGGGCTTTGTATTTTTTAATAAAACGCAATTTTATTTAATGTAAACGTCTTTATTCTCTTTAGAAGAATCGTATATTGCAAGAATTGTTTTAACCGAGTCAATAGCCTCGCTAAGTGGGTAGAAAAGTTTACTTCCCGTTTTGATTGCCTTAATAACGTCTTCATATTGAATTTTATGTTCTTCGTGAGAAATGCTTGCAGGGTTGTTAGAAGAATTCATTTTAGTATTAGTTCTTGAAATGTTCATTTCAGGCATTTCAGGTACGTTTAAGTAAATAACAGTAGATTCTTCAAGTACTAAACTACCTTTATCCCCGAAAAATTCCATACGTCTTGGATAGCCTGGGTAAACTGAAGTAGTACCTTGAATCATACCGATAGCGCCACTTTTATATTTAACCCTTGCAACAGCCGTATCTTCAACTTCGATATCGTGAACGAAAGTGCCAACTTTAGCATTAACGTATTCGATATCGCCGTTTAAAAACCTAATAAGGTCAATGCCGTGAATACCTTGGTTCATAAGCGCACCGCCACCGTCCATAGCAAAAGTACCGCGCCAAGAGTTAGCAAAGTATTGTTTAGAACGGTGATATTTCATATCAAGGTTGCAAAGGAAGATTTTACCTAAAATACCGCTATCTAAAATTTCTTTTGCCTTTAAAATATCTTTAGAGTAGTGGAATTGTGAAACGCCTGCGCACACCTTACCCGATTTATTAGCCGCCTCTTCAAGTCGTTTACAACCTTCGTAAGTGATTGCAACAGGTTTTTCAATTAAAACGTTTTTGCCGTTTTCAAGAAGTGAAACGGCAAAGTCAACGTGAAGACCGCTTGGTGTACAAATAGAAACTAAATCTACGTCAGAATCAAGTAAATTTTGATATTCCTTATAAACTTTAATGCCGTGTTTTTCGGCAAAAGCGGTGCTTCTTTCAAGTGCTTTATCGTATACGCCAACGAGTTTAGCATCAGAAAGTTCGCTAATTGCTTGTGCGTGGAATTCTGAAATCATACCGCAACCGATAAGCGCGATTTTAAGTTTTTTTACAGCCATAGTAATATCTCCTTACGGCTATAAAACGTAAAATTATAGCCTAATTCGTTTTTCTTTATAATTCAATAATAATACACAATTTTGAAAAGTAAATATCTTTTTCTTGACATGAGTTTGCGTTTTCTGTACAATATTATTAAGGAGAATTTATGAAAGACAATTACGTAGAGTTTGATTTAGGCAAATTTTATTTTTCGCACAGGTTCAACATATACAATAAAAAGGACGTGCAATCTAAGCATATTCACGATTATTACGAAATTATATTTATAAAGAAAGGTAATTTTGAATACCACTTTGAAGATAGCGTAATTTCCGTAACGGGTGGTGATTTACTTATAACCCCGCCACATATATACCACTACTTTTTATCTTCTGAAGATAGTAGTTGCGAAAGGTATATTTTGCTTATAAAAGATGAAGAATTTAAAAGTTATATAAAGGTAGATAAGCCTTGCAAGGTTAATATTTTTAATAAAGAGCAAATTTACTCTTGCTACAAGCGTTTTGATTATTACACGGGTGAGAGCGTAGGGGATACCGTAAAAAACAGTTTAAATCTTTTGGTGGAAATGCTTATCAAAGAACTTATCATAAACGTTGCCGAAATTAAAGATTTTGATAACGAAAGTTTGTATTTTTCTAATCCGATACTCTCATCTATTGTAAAATACATAAACGACAATTTGATAGATATTACCTTTACAAACGACTTAATGGCAAAGTTTAACATAAGCGAAAGTTATCTAAATAAACTTTTCCAAAAAAACCTAAAAATAACACCTAAAAAGTATTTGGTGCTTAAAAAAATGTCTCTTGCAAAAAAACTGATAGGCGAAAAACTTCCGCTTAATGAGGTTGCAACCCGTTGCGGATTTGCATCGTACACCGCATTTTATAGAACTTTTTTAGAATATTATAAAATTCCACCAAACAAAATGACTGATTAAGGTATTGATTTAACTACGAAATAATGTTAAAATAACTATAGGAGAATTATTATGGAAATTAAAGAAATTTTATCAATATGCGACCATACTTTACTTAAACAAGAATCAACTTTAAACGATATAAAAGCCCTTTGTGACGAGGCTTACAAATGCCAAACTGCAACGGTATGTATTCCGCCTTGCTTTGTTAAAGCGGTTAAAAATTACGTAGAAAATCAAGTAAAAGTTTGTACGGTTGTAGGTTTTCCTAACGGTTACAATACTACTGCCGTAAAGGTTTTTGAAACGGAAGACGCCGTAAAAAATGGCGCAGATGAAATTGATATGGTAATAAATATCGGTAGGCTTAAAGATAAAGACTACGACTATATTTTAAAAGAAATCAAGCAAATTAAAAAGGCTTGCGGTAAAGTTCCACTTAAAGTAATTATTGAAACCTGCCTTTTAACCGATGAAGAAAAGATTAAAATGTGCGAAATTTGTGCCGAGGCAGGTGCCGACTACATAAAAACTTCTACTGGTTTTTCAAAAGGCGGTGCAACTATTCATGACGTTAAACTCATGCGTGAAAATTCGCCGTCTACTTTAAAAGTAAAAGCAGCAGGCGGTATTTCGGGTATAGCGGACGCTGAAGAATTTATACTTGCGGGTGTTGATAGGTTAGGAACAAGTAGAGTGGTTAAGCAATTTCTTTCTAATTCTAACAGTAGCGAAAATTATTAAATAAAAGGCGTATAAAAATAGCAACGATATTCGCCTAACGGCGAGTTATATGCAAAACGAGTTTTGCTTGATAGGCATTACTTTGTAATGCAAGATATCATTTTACGCTGTAAAATGGTTCAGGTTACAATCTATTATATAAAAAATAAAATCCACAACTCATAAATTTTGTTTATGAATATCGTGCAACGTCAGTTGCATATCGTTCTTTGCATAGCAAAGAATATCGTTTTTTCGTAAAACGAAAATTACTAAAATAAAGGAGAACTAACTATGTCAACACCACATATTGATGCTAATTTAGGTGATTTTGCAAAAACGGTACTTATGCCGGGCGACCCGTTAAGGGCTAAATTTATAGCGGAAAATTATTTAACTGATGCTAAACTTGTAAACAACGTTAGGGGAATAAACGGTTACACGGGTTATTATAACGGAAAAAGGGTTTCGGTAATGGCATCGGGTATGGGTCAACCATCTATAGGTATATATTCTTACGAACTTTTTAAGTTTTTTGGTGTAGAAAACATTATAAGGATAGGTTCTTGCGGTTGTTACGATAAAGACTTGCACGTTAGGGATATAATTATTGCTATGGGTGCATGCACTAACGGTAACTACGCAATGCAATATAAACTCCCTGGTACTTTTTGCCCGATAGCCGACTACGGCTTGCTTGAAAAAGCCGTTAATGCTTGTAAAGAAAAAAAGGTTAACTTTAAAGTTGGTAATATTTTTTCATCTGATACCTTTTACGATGATGCAAACTCTGGTTTAGAGTGGGCAAAAATGGGTGTTTTAGGTGTAGAAATGGAATCTGCCGCCCTTTATATGAACGCGGCAAGGCTTAATAAAAAAGCACTTTGTATATGTACCGTTAGCGACTCTTTTATTTATCCTGAAGAAAATACTACTGCTGAAGAAAGACAAAACTCCTTTACAAAAATGATGGAAATTGCCTTAGAAATAGCGGAGGAATAATGGCAAAGCGGGTATTTTTAATAGTTTTAGACAGTTTAGGTATTGGCGAAATGCCTGATAGCCATCTTTTTAACGATGATGGAAGTGACACCCTAAACGCAATAAGAAAAAGTGAGTATTTTAATTGCCCCAACCTGGTAAACTTAGGTCTTTTCAATATAGATGGTGTTGGTGGCGGTATAAAAAACCCTATTGGCAGTTATGCAAAAATGGCTGAAAAGTCTAAGGGGAAAGACACTACCATCGGGCATTGGGAAATTGCAGGCGTTGTGTCAAACAAGCCACTTCCTACCTATCCTAATGGATTTCCTGAAGAAATAATCAAAGAATTTGAAGAAAAAACGGGTAGAAAAACCTTATGCAATAAGCCGTATTCGGGTACCGAAGTTATCAAAGACTATGGTGAAGAGCATGTAAAAACGGGTAAGTTTATCGTATATACTTCGGCTGATAGTGTTTTTCAAATAGCCTCGCACGAAAGTGTTGTTCCACTTGAAGAGTTATATACCGCTTGCGAAATTGCAAGAAAAATTTTAGCGGGCGAAAATGGTGTAGGCAGGGTTATTGCAAGACCTTTTGAGGGGGAACACCCTTTCAAACGCACGGCAAACAGGCACGATTATTCACTTAAACCGCCTAAAAAAACTATGCTTGATTTACTAAGTGATAGCAAAAAAGACACCATAGGCATAGGTAAAATTTACGATATTTTTGCAGGCTACGGGATAAACCAAAGTTATCGCATAAAAAATAATCTTGAAGGAATAAACAAAACTATAGAAATTGCAAAGGGCAATTTTAACGGTATTTGCTTTACCAACTTAGTTGATTTTGATGCCGTTTACGGACATAGAAACGACGTTGACGGCTACGCAAAAGCCTTGACGGAATTTGATGAAAAATTGGGCGAACTGCTTGGTGTTTTGCAAGCGGAAGATATGTTAATTATAACTGCAGACCACGGTTGCGACCCGTCTACACCGTCAACAGACCACTCGCGCGAGTATACGCCAATGCTTGTTGTTGGCAGTAAAATTAAATCGGGTGTAAACCTTGGTGTAAGGGGTAGTTTTAGCGATATTTCATCTACTATTTTAGCCTATTTTAATGTGGATAAAAATTGTACCGACGGCGAAAGTTTTTTAACTGAAATTTTAAAATAAATTAGCGTTTTACTGCGCTATAGGTGGCTTTTATGAGAATGTACGACGTCATAAAAAACAAGCGTGACGGCAAGGTTTTGTCAAAACAAGAAATAGATTTTTTCATCAGCGGATACGTTAATGGCGATATACCCGACTATCAAGTTTCGGCATTACTTATGGCTATATATTACAAGGGTATGACGATAGAAGAAACAACCAATTTAACCCTTGCAATAACAAATTCTGGCAAAACCCTTTCCTTTGACGGAATAGAGGGGATTAGGGTAGATAAACACTCAACCGGTGGTGTTGGGGATAAAACGAGTTTGGTTGTTGCACCTATCGTTGCAAGCCTTGGCGTTAAGGTTGCTAAAATGAGTGGTCGTGGGCTTGGCCATACCGGTGGAACGATTGATAAACTTGAATCAATACCGGGGTATAGAACTCAACTTCCGCTTAGCGAATTTAAAGACATAGTAAACAAAGTAGGGCTTTCTATCATTGGTCAAACGGAAGAGTTAGCTCCTGCGGATAAAAAACTATACGCCCTTCGTGACGTAACTGCCACTATTGACAGTATGCCACTTATCGCATCAAGCATTATGGGTAAAAAACTTGCCGCCGATGACGACTGTATTGTTTTAGACGTAAAAACGGGTAGCGGTTCTTTTATGAAAAGTGTAGAAGAAAGTGAAAAACTTGCCCGCCTTATGGTAGAAATTGGCAAAAACGCAGGCAAAAAGATTATGGCGGTTATAAGTGATATGTCATCGCCACTTGGTTATGCAATAGGTAACTCGCTTGAAGTTATCGAGGCGATTGAAACGCTTAACGGCAATGGTCCTAAAGACTTTACTGAAGTTTGTTTAGTGCTTGCGTCTAACATTTTATACTTAGCAAACAAGGGTACTATAAGTGAGTGTGAAGAAATGTGTAAACAGGCAATTTCTTCAGGTAAAGCCCTTAAAACCTTTTACGAAAGCGTTAAACTTCATGGTGGTAATGCCGATTTAATACTTAACCCAAACAACTTCGAAAAGGCAAAATACAGTAGGGAAGTTTTAGCAACTGAAAGCGGATATATAACCGAAATTAATGCCGAAGGCTACGGCACGGCAAGTTTACTTTTAGGTGCGGGAAGAAACACCAAAGAAGACAAAATAGATTATTTAGCGGGTATTATCCTTAATAAAAAATTAGGTGATTACGTTGAAAAGGGCGAAGTTTTAGCAACTTTTTACACTTCAAACGAAACGTTGTTTAGCCCCGCCGAACAAAAATTTATCTCAAGCACCAAAATTTGCGATAAAAAGTCTAATTTTGCACCCCTTATACACGGGGTTATCGAATAGTGACAAAGGGGGATTAAACTTCCCCCCTTTTTATTACATAAAAAAATATTAAAAAATTTTGTAAAATTGCTTGACAAGTTTTTTTCAAGGGTGTAATATTACCTTATCTTTATTCAAAGGAGATTAAAATTATGAAAAAAATTAGAGCAATTATTGTAGCATTATTATGCTTAACAATCGGTGGCGTTTACGCTACTTGGACATTCGCTGATGACGCTAACATTGACAGAAAGGGTGAATCAATTTCTATCACTTTAGCAGACAAGGCAACTACAAGCGAAGTATTAGGTACTTTATCTATCGAAAAGAGTGATGACTTTGCTATTACTATCGACCAAAAACGTGAAGCAAATCCAGCTGAAGGTATTACTGCTGACCATACTGCAGTTATAAAAATTACTGGTACTATCACACTTAGGTTCAAAGCAAACGCAAATGCTGGTACTGAAATTAGAGAAAACGGTGTAAAAGCAATTTACTACTTTGCAGCATCTAACCTTGAATATGATGATGATAGCGATGCAGAAGGCGCTAAATCAATTTACAACATTGATACTGCAACTCAATACACTATCGATACTTTAGATTCAGCAAGCGAAGTTAAATGGTCTTTCGACGATGCAACTAAAACTTTCTTCTACGTTATCACTAACGAAGAACTCGTAGAACTTATCAAGATTAACACTTTCGTTATCGATGATAGCACTGAATACGCAGCATTCAACGAAGTATTACGTGACGGTACTGTATCTCTCTACCTTAACGACTTTGCTACACCTAACGCATAATTAGGTAAAAACTTAATCAACAAAACAAACACACAACCCACGCACCGTAGGCGCGTGGGTTGATTACTACGGGAAGAATTATGAGTTCATACGATATTTACGTCTTCCTTTTATGCTTGATTGTTTACGTTTTATTAGCGTCACTTTCTATAATAGTATCGGTGGCATTAATCAAAATGACCTTAAAAATGATTAAGCACGGGTTAGAAGACGAGAAAATTAAAGAAGAACAAAAGAATAAAAAGAAGAAATGCACGCTTTTTGATAAAATTTTATCAAACACAGCGGGTGTTTTGTTCGTGTTAGCTTTTATTTTCGCAACGTACGTAAATATTCAAGATAATACCGTATTTGAAAACATACCTACCTTAAAGGTAGTACAAAGTGCCTCAATGGCAACCAAAAACGAAAAAAACACTTACTTACAAACAAACGGTTTAAACGACCAGTTCCAAACTTTTGACTTAATTTTAACCTATAAACTTCCAAAGGAAGAAGATTTACAACTTTACGATATCGTTGTTTATGAAGTAGACGATATGCTTGTTGTTCACCGTATCGTAGGAATTGAAGAGCCTAATGCTAACCATAGCGAAAGGTACTTCCTTTTACAAGGTGACGCCGTTGAAAGGCCGGATAGATTCCCTGTTTATTATTCTCAAATGAAGGCAATCTACCGCGGTGAAAGAATACCGTTTGTAGGTAGTTTTATATTATTCTTACAATCCCCTGCGGGTTGGCTTTGCGTGATTTTATTGTTATTCACTTTAATTGCATTGCCTATCATTGAAAAGAAATTAGATAAAGCTACAAGCGACCGTTATAAAATCATAAACGAACTTGAACTTCAAGAGGCTTATGATGCTATTAAAAAACGTGATATTGAAAAACGTCGTTTTGAAACTTTAAAAGAAAACGCTAAGAATTTAACCTTTAAGCAAAAGCTTAAAAAGTGTGAAGTTGCAAACTTAAGGTTGCAATTATTAAAACCGCACTTCGATGCTATTGAAGGTGTTCGCGTTATTGAAAGTAAAAACTCGTTTACCTACAAAAAAGGCAATAAGCCTATTGCTAAATTCGCTATCGTAGGTAAAACTTTAAACGCTTACTTTGCACTTCAACCTGCAGAGTTTGAAAATACAAAATACAAATTTATTGACGTATCTAACAAAGCTAAATTTAAAAACTATCCAATGCGTGTGAAAATCACTTCGGATAGACAATCAAAATGGGCTACTGAACTTGTAAAAATTGCAAGCGATAAACTTACTGCCCCTAAGGGTGAAGGTAATGCTGAATAAAATTTTAGGTAGGCTTGTTTTGGCTATTTCCGTATTGGCGTTTACTTTTTCGGGTATTGGCGTATATGCAACTTGGCATTTTGCCGATAAACCTACAGAATCAACTAATTTTGGCTTTAAAGTTCTTATGCAGGACTATGTTTGGGACGGTTCTGATATTCTTCCCGATGATGAAAATGCCGACCAATATGGTCAAAACCATATGGACCTTATTCAAAAAATCATAAACGACTTAAGGTACGGCTTAAACTCTACGTCAAGCACTCTTTTGCATAATTACCTTGAAGAAAAAGGCGATATCGTTTGGTGTGACCAACAAGTTTCAGGCGGTAACTTAAAGCACCTTATGATTGATGGTACCGATGCTTATGCGTTAATGTTCCAAATAGAATGGATATCATCTACAAAATACATCATTTATACTTATATTAGAGATGATGCTTACCAATCAATAGGCACTTCTATTAACGTATACCGTACAGTTGTTGATAAAACTGACCATTGGCACGCCGTTGAAACAAAAATTGGTACTGCGCCTATCATTGACCCAAGTGCAAAGAAGGTTGATAGGGGTATTGATTCAAGTAAATGGGTTGAAAAAACTACTACAAAATAAACTAAATGGTAAAATGGTATGAGAACTAAGTTTTTTAGTAAAGCAACTGGTATTGTTGCATTTATATTGTTTGCTACGTCTATTTTAGGCGTTTATGCAACTTGGTTTTTTGCTACCATAAATCCGTTTGGTGTAAGTGATAATATTCCTATTGATATGGGCGACTTTATGTTTTATAAGGAAATGGTTATTTGCGATATTACCACCATTTCCGAAACGTTATCCTATGAAGATAGCGATTACGAGCGCCCTACGTACGTAAGTTCTACGCTTACGGGTACGGCTGGTCAAAAAGTCGTTTATAAGATTGATGCGTACAACTATTCGGAAACGGAAACGTACGTTTTTGCCGGTACAAATTGTGATTATAGTACCAACGATGCCTATAATAAGCTTAATATTTCAATATCGCAAGACCAACTAAACACTAAAATAATAACAAATGACCTTTCTGCTACTTATTACGAAGGAAGGGCAATCGCTCCTGGGGAATTGTTTACTTTTTACGTTACTTATACTTTAACGGGTAAGGTTGACTCGGGTGAACTTTTAATCAATTATCTATTTAAACCCATTATTTATAGTGTTACTTACTTAGAAAACAACGAAATCTTTATTGAAGAACATATTACCGATAATACTAAGGCTCATACCGTAACAAGCAAGCGCCCACAAGACACTTCACTTATGTTTGCGGGTTGGATAAATGCAAACGCGGTAGTAGTTAATACAATTCCTGCTAAAAATACCTATAACTATACGTTATCTGCATCGTGGGAAGACGTTTACATTATTATCTTTGCCGATGCTAAAGGTAATGTCCTTTACGAAGAACAATTTACTTCTTCTGCAACTAAGTTATCGGCGCAAGGTCAAGCAACGGTAGACCAAATCTTAGCACAATTAAATGCTGAGGCGGCAGAAGACCATATGACTGTTTCTTGGAGTGATTATACTATCAAGGGCGCTAAAAGTGATATTACCGTAAAAGCAATTTACGCGTATAACGGTGACTTGAACCTCGTTCCTGTTTACGAACAACCAGACGACGGTATCGTTGACTACTACAAAGTAGTAGCGGTTGATACTCTCCCTGCGAACGTATTAGTTCCAGGTAACGTTGGTGGCGTACCTGTTAAGATTGTAGAAAGAATTGCCAACACCGAAGGTGAAAACGACTGGAATAACTACGCGGGTAACGTTAATACTATCACCATCGAGGAAGGTGTTGAAAGGTTAGAGTGGAACTCTCTTGCGTGGACACCTAACTTAACAACGGTTAAACTTCCAAGAACTATTAACTATCTTGCTAAAAACACCTTCTCACGTAACGACTTGTTTGGTAATGATAAAAAGACGTTAACTATTGAGTTTAACGGAACAAGGGCACAATGGAAAGCAATTCTTAGCTATAGCGATTCTTCTTGGGATGGTGGTCTTAATAAAGGCTCGAAAGTAATTTGTTCCGACGGCTACTTTGAAATGACAAGAGCGGCAGGATTACTCAATAAATCTTCTTGGAAAGAAGTTGCTACGTAACTCTAAATAATACAATGATAAAGCCGTCTACCTTAAAGGTAGGCGGTTTTTTATAGGTATAATAACTTTTTAAAGGTAAATACTAACTATATCCCTACCAAAACTCCTTGCAATCTTTGATTGTTTATATTTGAATTTATACCTCAACTCATAAACTCTGTTTATGAATATCACTCTTTGCTTTGCAAAGAATATAACGTGCGATAGCACATATCGTCACGAGCAGCGCGAAGTGATATCGTTGCAATCTTTGATTGCTTACATAGGGGGATTTATGAATAAAGTGGAAATTTGTGGCGTAAATACCGCCACCTTACCCAAAATCAGTAAAGAAGAAAGCGAAAATTTATTAAAGCAAATTAAACTTGGTAGCGAAGAGGCAAAAGAAAAATTTATAACCTCAAACATACGGCTTGTTCTATCAATTATCAAGCGTTTTCCTACGGCAAAAGTCAGCGAAGACGATATGTTTCAGGCAGGTTGTATAGGCTTAATTAAAGCAACGGATAACTTTGATTTAAAATACGGCGTTATGTTTTCAACCTATGCCGTTCCGATGATTTTAGGCGAGATAAAGCGCCTGCTTAGAACAAACAATAGTTTAAGGGTTTCTCGCTCCATTAGGGATACTGCGTATCAGGTGTTAAAAACTCGTGGCGAACTTGAAAAACAAGACCTTATTGCTACCCCTGATTTAATAGCAAAAACCCTAAATATTGCAGAAAGGGAAGTAGTTTACGCCCTTGATGCTATAAGCGACCCCGTGTCTTTATACGAACCCGTTTACAGTAAAGAAGGTGAAGAACTTCTTTTGATGGACCAGATTAGTGACGAGTGTGAAAACGATGAAAAATGGTCGGAAAACATCACTTTAAAAAACGCAGTAGAAAGGCTTGGGGAAAGGGAAAAGAAAATACTTTATATGCGTTACTACGAAGGCAAAACTCAAACGGAAATATCCTTAGCGGTAGGGCTATCTCAAGCCCAAGTAAGCCGTTTAGAAAAAACTGCTTTAAAGACGATAAAACTAAAAATGTCGTAAAAAAACACCCTACAAAGTAGGGTGTTTAATTTATTGTTTTTATTTCTTAATAAAGAACGGGTTAGAAGTACACATATGGTAAGGGGTAGTTCCTTCAACTTCTACGCGCACGTATTTATCAAGGTCGTAGTCTTTAAGTGAAAGGGTGTAGTCGATTTCGTCTTGGTTGATATCGGTTTTAGACCAAATAACCTTATCTGCCGAATAAACTCTTACTGTTTTAATTGTGTCTTCAGGGAAGTTTTTCATAATCTTTGCCGAAATTTTAACTTGGTTATTTTTAAGTTCGTCAGTCGTTACAAATTCGCCAGGAAGGATTTCGCCAAGGGTAATATCGCACTCATCGAAACCACAAGTTGCTATAACGTTTCTATCCCTAATTGCTTGGCATACGTTATCACGGTTAGGCTCTTTGCCCTTAAGGTAAATTACGTTAGAGCCAGGATAACCTAAAAATCGAGCAAAACCGAATAAGTCAACGGAAACCATAACGGTAGTTAACTTTCCGCTAAGCCAGTATTTTTCAATATCGTTATTTACAAGTGATTGAAGTGGTTCAACGTCAACGGCGTCAAGGTTGTATTCGTTTTCAAGCCAGTAAGGGCAGTAAGGGTGAGTTGCGCATGCTACGCCACCGCTTTTGTGGATATAATCAACTGCCTCGTGGGTTGCGTTAAATACTTCTTTGTCGCCAAACAAACTCTTTGTAAATTTAGTGGTGTAATCTTTGCCGTTCATACCGATTGCTAAAATGTGGTAGGTATTGTGGGAAGTGTAGTCGTATTTATCCCCCCAGTTGAACGGGTGATATTCTTGGCCGTGAAGCATTAAAACTTTATCATCGCTATACTTATCTACGTCTAAATTACCCCTAAACGGTGCGTTATCTTTAACGGCTATTGAACACATGTCAACGTTTTTATATCTCATCATTGCGTTGATAGTACCAGGTTGGCTGTCGCAACCGTACCAGTCAAGCGAGTGCATATGTATTGCAAGTTTGTATGATTTTTTGATAGGAAGGGTTTTCTTTTCAATGGTAAATTCTTCCGATTCGCCGTTTTTAAATCTTGCAAAGTACGACCATAAGTTTTTGACGTATTTTTTCCAGAAAGCAATAGTTCTGTCTTCATTATCAGGCTTGTATTCAGGGAATAAAATTTGGTTAACAAAGTATTCGCCCTTGCCGTATTTAGCTTTGGCAATAAGTGCACCGTCCCTTACCGCTGGGTCTGCGTAAGAACCTAAAATTTCCCAGTTGTCAGGAAGAATAAAGCAAGATTCCGCTGAAGTGTATAAGGTAACCACTTCTTCTTTGTTTACCTTTGGTTGATAACAAGACGCGTTAGTTAAAGGAACCTTCCAGTCAATCATTTCGTCTGGGGTTATAATTTCGGGAGAGTTAAATAACTTTTTACCGCTATTTTCAATCCAAGGCATCATATAAATTCTATATCTGCTTGGTGCTTTAAAGAAGTATTTGGCAGCCTTACCCGAAGCGCCTACTGCTTTAACGTGGCGGTGGATAAGTTGGGTGTAGCCAAGTTCTTCAGGTAAAAAGTAAGGTGCCCAACGCTCGTAACTTTGGTGCATAAAGAAGAATAAACCACCTCTTTTAACCCAATCCCTTATATATTCTTCATCATTTTCAATGTAGTCGTTAAAGCCGTTTTGTTCAACTAAAACTACGTCGAAAGGTTCAAGGTAATTCTTTTTAGAGTAGTCGATTTTAGTAATTTCATAGCCTTCTTCTTTTAAAAACTCAACGAATTTATATTCAGGTTGAGTCCAATGTTCAAAGTAGCCTACTTTTATAGTTTTTTCGGTGTATTGCATAAAAAATCTCCTTATAAAGCGTAAAAACACTTTGCACGTAAAGTTTACAACACTAAAACTTTAAAGTCAATACTTTTTATAAATAAAAACCGCCCCAAAGGACGGTTTTTAATATGTTTTATAGATTTATTTTTCAATAAAGAATGGTGTTGATGCACACATGTGGTATTGTGAAGTACCTTCAACTTCTACACGAACGAAAGTATTAAGGTCGTAATCTTTAAGTGAAACGGTGTAGTTAATTTCGTCTTGGTTGATATCAGTTTTAGACCAAATAACTTTGTCGTCAGCGTAAACTCTTACTGCCTTGATTGTATCTTCAGGATAGTTCTTCATAATCTTAGCAGAAATTGTAAGGTCGTTGTTTTTAAGGTCTTCAACAGATGCAACGTCACCAGGGAGAATTTCGCCTGCAGTAATATCACATTCGTCAAAACCGCAAATTGCAATAGTGTTTCTATCCCTAATTGCTTGGCAAACGTTATCGCGGTTAGGTTCTTTACCTTTAAGGTAAATTACGTTAGCGCTTGGGTTAGTTAAAAGCCTTGCAAAACCGAATAAGTCAACGGAAACCATCATAGCAGTTTTCTTGCCAGCAAGCCAGTATTTTTCAACGTTTTTGCCTTCAAGTGATACAAGTGGTTCAATGTCTACTGCGTCAAGGTTGTATTCGTTTTCAAGCCAGTATGGAGATTGTGGGTGAGTAGCACACGCAACGCCACCGCTCTTGTGGATATAATCAACTGCCTCTCTTGTAGCGTTTTGAGCCTCTTCATCGCCAAATCTACTGCAAGTAAATTTTGTTGTGTAATCTTCGCCGTTCATACCGATTGCTAAGATGTGGTAACCGTTGTGTGAAACGTGATCCCACTTGTCGCCCCAGTTAAACGGATGGTATTCTTGACCGTGAAGCATTAAAACTTTATCATCGCTATACTTGTCGATATCCAAGTTGCCCCTAAACGGTGCGTTATCTTTAACGGCAATAGAGCAGATATCAAAGTTTTTATATCTCATCATTGCGTTGATAGTACCAGGTTGGCTGTCGCAACCGTACCAGTCAAGCGAGTGCATGTGTGTGCAAAGTTTATAACTCTTTTTGATTGGAAGGGTTTTCTTTTGAGTAGGCATTTCTTCCGATTCGCCGTTTTTAAACCTTGCAAAGTAAGCCCATAAGTTTTTGATGTATTTTTTCCAGAATGCTAAGCATCTATCATCATCTTTAGGTTCAACTTCAGGGAATAAAATTTGGTTAACAAAATATTCGCCCTTGCCGTATTTTGCTTTAGCAATAAGCGCGCCGTCCCTTACCGCTGGGTCTGCGTAAGAACCTAAAATTTCCCAATTTTCAGGAAGAAGGAAACAAGATTCAGCAGAAGTTAAGTAGTTAGGAACATCAGCAGGGTTAGCAACCTTTCTAAAGTAAGTAGTGATAGAAAGTGGAACTTCCCAAGCAATCATTTCGTCAGGTTCGATAACTTCAGGTACGCTAAATAACTTTTTACCTGCCTTTTCAACCCAAGGCATCATGTAAATTCTGTATTGTTCTTTTAATTTGTGGAAATAAGGTGATGCTTTACCGCATTGACCAATTGCTTTTACGTGGCGGTGGATAAGTTGTGTGTAACCAACTTCGTCAGGTAAGAAGTAAGGTGCCCAACGTTCGTAACTTTGGTGCATAAAGAAGAATAAACCACCCCTTTTAACCCAATCTCTTATATATTCTTCGTCGTTTTCAATATAGTCGTTAAAACCGTTTTGTTCAACGAAAACAACGTCGTATGATTCAAGATAGTTCTTTTTAGAATAATCAATTTTAGTCATTTCGTAGCCTAAGTTGTTAGCAAAGTCTACAAATTTGTAGTCAGGACGAGTCCAATGCTCAAAGTAGCCAACTTTTATAGTTTTTTCGGTATAATTCATAAAAATCTCCTTAAAATAGTGTTAAAACACTTTTCGTTAAAATTCTACACCACTAACAGTTTAAAGTCAATACCATTTTGTGTAAAAACGTCCACTTTTTTTGCATTTTAGTGTTAAGGTGTTTACGATTTATGTAATCGGTTAAAATTCTACTCGATTTTATATAGATTTTAAGTGATTGTTAGGTTATAATTCTGCTACAAGTGAAATTTAATGCTTAGCAAATTGTAAAATCCGTAAAAAATGATATCTTTAGCGTGAATTTTGATATTGCAAAATCACGCGTTTGAATATATAATATTTATACGGAGCAAGTTTAACCATAAAAATAGTAAAAATTACCAAAAAAGTTAACTTTGCGGTATCGTGATGGCAATCTTGGTGTTTAAAACTTCAAAAAAAGTGACATTTTGCCATATTTTAGTGACATATTTCAATTGAATTTTTTTTAATTTTATGTTATAATTTTTAAAATTGGACTTATTTTGCATTAAAATTGGGATGCAAAATAGGTCGTTTGCACTCTAAAAAAATATTTTAGAGCTTAAATTTGGTAAATAATGGCCTGCTCTACAAAGTAGAAGGGCTTAGAATAATTTAAAAGGAGAAAATATGAAAAACAGCGTAAAAAAACTTATTGTTTCATTAATGGCAATAGCAATGTTCGTATACGTTGGTGCTACGATTTACAAAAGTCAAGCGCCTGTAAGTGCTGTAACGGTTGATATTACCGCTACTGACGTTAACGACAATTACGACATTAATGAAAAAGTTGCTTTTCCACTCAGCGTAGACGTTGAATACAACGGCGCTACCGTAACAGCGGAAAACGGCGTGTTAGTGTTCCCAAGCGGTAAAGTTATTAAAATAACTGAAGCACCGATTGGATTTTCGGAAGTGGGCGAATATTCGCTTAGATACTTCTACATGGATGGTAATGTGAAGGTTACTGCAGAAAAACTCTTCAACGTTTCTAACGACCTTTACTATCTTACAAGCGCTAACGGCTCGATTACACCTGTAACTGCAGACATGAACTTAAAAGAAGACGGTACAGTTGCTTCTCTTACTTCATTAGATGCCAATGTTATGAGTACTTCTAAAGAAGGTCTTATCGTAAGACTTGCTGAAGGTTGTGAATTTAAATACAACAAACCAGTTGACCTTTCTAAAGCGGACGAAACAGGTTTAGCGCATATTATGACTATCGACCCAAGGGTTTACGATTTCACAATGAACGGTAACACTATGGTTAAAGGTAGCGGTATCGTATCTTTCACTAAAATCAAACTTACTGACTGTTACGACCCTACTGTTTACGTAGAAATCTTATTATACACAGGCGAAGGCACAATGTATATTAGGGCTGGTTCAAGCACTCAACAAGACGGTGGTATCTTAGTACCTAACAGTGCTGCTGCTTCTTCTAACGCTAAAGAATATTATTTAGACGGTGTTAGGGGTCTTTGCCGTTTAGGACACGGTGGTCAATGGGATCACGGTTTCAGCTACCCAACACTTAAAAATAACCATGGTTTAAGTTTAGATTTCGACTTAGCAAATTCAACTATCTACTGTACTGGTTCTACAAGCCGTAAAAACCAAATTGTAAACGACCTTAAGAGTTCTTCAATTTACGGTTCTAACTTATTTACGGGCTTCACTACAGGCGAAGTTTTCGTTTCTATGTTCTGTGAAACTTATAACTTGTCTAAAGAAGCGAGAATCGATATCGTTTCTATCGGTGAAGACGAAGGTGATTTCTTAATTGCTGGTTACAATGATGGTACTGCTGATTACACTCGTTATCAAGATACAGTAAAACCTGCTATCAAGATTAATGCTGATTCTAACAATAAAATCTATAGTGCTGTAGGCGATACTTTCAAAATTCCTTCTGCTACTGCTTATGACGTTAACTTACTTGGCGGTACAGAAATTAAAGTTTACCGTAACTACTTCAGCGATAAGAAGATTAACGTTAACGTTTCAAACGGTCAATTTAAAGTTGATGCAGCTGATACTTATTATATAGAATATAGCGCATTTGATAAATACGGTAACGAAGGTGTTGAACTTTTAAAAGTTTACGGTGTTGATAATGGAACTGGTAAGAGCTTAGCTATTAATACTCAACCATTAACTACTATTGATGCTGGTGCTGTTGTAACTTTACCTGTATTTGAACTTGCAACTGTAAACGACCCTACTAAGGTTTCGTTAGATATCGTAGCAAGAAGTGATAAGGAAACTATTAATATCGGTTCTTACGAAAATTTAGATATCATTAACGAAATCGCTAAAAACGGTGTAACGTTTATGCCTAAGTATGCAGGCGAATACACTATTTCGTTTATATATAAGGATAACGTTTACGATTTCACAGAAAATCCTTATGAATACAAGGTAACTTGTGTTGCATCTAATAACGTTTCTTTCTTAGAAGCACCTTTCCTTGAAAGATATTTAATCAAAGGCGCAACTTACGGCCTTAGAGAGTTCAATGCTTACGAATTCACAAAAGGCGAACCTAATGCTAAGAAGGTAGATGCGTACATTTCGTTTGACGGTGGCGAATTTGAATTGATTGAAGACACTTATAGTGTATTAATCACAGGAGAAAAGACTGTTCAAATTAAATACGCAGTTGACGAAACTAACTACGTACTTAGTGATATCGTTAAAATTGCCGACGTATCATTTAGCGATAATATCAAGTTAAAAGATTACTTCCAATACGAAGAAGGTTCTTTCACAGTTCAAGAATACGACGATGAAGGTTGGGAACTTACAGACATTATCTATATGTCAACTAAAACAAGTGGTTCTAATAAACTCTCGTTTATTAACTCACTCTTCTACAACAAATTCGTATTTGAATATAAGATTGAAAAATCATATTCTAACTATCAAAGCTTTGACATTATTTTAACTGACGTTAAAGACCCTACTTTCAAAAACAAAATTACTGTAGGTAAAAACGGTACTATTACTTACTTATCGGTAAACGATGGTATGCAATATACTTGCAATAGAACTTTCGGTTCTGATGCGTTTAACTCAATTTCTTACGATAGTAATACTAAGAGATTAACTCTTGGTGACGTAGTTGTTATAGTAGATTTCACATCTCCATCTGGTAGATACTACTTAGACGTTCAATTAAACGATATCTACGGTGATGCAGGTATGTTAATTAGAACTATCAACAACCAAAAATTATTAGGTGATGCTCACTTCGACCCTAACGTTCCTGAAGTTAGCGTTAAGAGAACTACTGGTAGCTTTACAGTAGGTGACGTATTAACAATTCACGCTCCTGAATATGCCGACGTTCTTTCTCCTATCGATTTAAATACTGTTAAATACGAAGTTAAATTTGGCGACAAATATTTAACAAGTATTGACGGTGTTGTACTTGATGGTACAAACAATGGCTTTAATAACGTTCAAATTAAGCTTGAAGCTTTAGGTGAATATTCAGTTCAATATAGGGCTAAAGATATTTCAGGTAACGAAGTTACTGGTAGATACTTCTTTAACGCAACTGATAGTGTAGCACCTGCTATTGCTTTAGCTGACTTTAAAGAAGGCGAAACTTACCAAGTTAAATTAGGTCAAAAAATCGTTATCGAATACGAAGCAAGTGATAACCTCTCTTCAAGTGAAGAGTTATATGCGGCAGTTCTTTGCCACAACTTAACTTCTTACGACACTTCACTTTACGATAGAACAGAAATGGACGGATTCCAACTTGGTTCTACAACTTTCTATATTATAGAAGAAGGTTTACACCGTATTGACGTTTACTGCAGAGATACTGCTGGTAACGCAACTACCGCAACGTTCTACCTTATGGTAGTAGCATAAAAGAAGGAGGATATAAATTATGATGAAAAAATTATCTAGATTATTGATAACAATTATATTAATGTTAACTCTTTCGGTTACTGCTTTTGCTTGTGGCGGCGAAGAGGGTGATGTTGAAGAAACAAGAAACCCTATCGAAAAAGTTAATTATACTGAAGGTATTCACGATTATACCGCACCTGATATTGAAGGCGAATGGCTTGTTAAAGATGGCGTTACAGACTATCAATTAGTTATTCCTGCTGTTTCTAACTCAGTAATCAACAAAGCTCTTGAAGAATTTAAACTCTTATTTAAAAGAGCAACCGACATTGACCTTTTAACTGCTAAAGACAACGAAGTTACTTGGAGTGAAGACGCTAAATACATTTCTTTAGGTATTAACGAATATCAACAAGCAGCGGGTATTGAATACGACCAAATTGGCATTAAAGACGACGGTGTAAGAATCATCACTAAAGGAAAATCAATTTTCCTTTTAGGTGGTGTTGGTATCGGTGTTGTATATGCCGTATACGATTTCATGGAAATCTACTTCAACTACGATTTCATTTATAGAAACTGTTTAGAAATAGATACTGGCGTTAAAAATGCTCCACTTAAAGCATTTGACGTAACTGACGTTCCTGATATCGGTTTTAGAGATGTTTCTCACTGCCAAGGTTCCGAAACCGTTTATGACGTAGATGCTAAAGCACTTGGCGCTACAGCAAGTCAAGACGTTAAAAACGTAAAGTATCGTTTTAGACAAGCATATAGTTCAAACAGTTACCTTCTCCCTATTTATCAAGATTTCTATTCAAGCTATCAAGAAGCAACTGCAGCTGGCCTTGCTTCAGGCAGAATTCACAACGTTATGGAATACTGCCCACCTAACCACCCTGACTGTGAACAAAAATGGTTCTCAGACGGTGGTAACCAACTTTGCTATACTGCAAAGGGTGACGAAGACTCTCGTCAAAGACTTGTTGAATACTGTGCTGCTAAGATTTGTAACTCACTTGAAATTTGGCCAAGAGAATCTGCTCCTCTTATGAACAAAGTTACACTTACTATCGAAGACTATACAACTCACTGTAACTGTACAACTTGTGCTCAACAAATGAAAGAAGACGATAACTCAAGATGTGGTGCAATCATTAGATTCTGTAACGACGTAAGAGCAATCGTTGACGATTGGATGGAACAACCTGAAAACGAACCATTCAAAAGAGAAACTTTAGAACTCGTATTCTTCGCATACTCAGCAATTCCTAACCCTCCTGCACACATTGATGAAGAAACAGGCGAATGGGTTGCTGCTCCTAACTGCGAAATGGCAGACGGCGTAGGTGTTTACCTTGCTGCTTCTGGTGATAGGAGGTCAAACGTTTACTCTGATGGTAACACAGCTTACCGTAACCAAATTGATGGTTGGTCTTCACTTACTGACATCTTATGGATTTGGGCTTACACAGGCTACCACAGAAACTCAACTTACTTCGATGATACTTTATCATTCATGAATACTGATGGTTTCCAATATTACGTTGCAGCTGGTACTGAATACTTCTTCGATGAAAAGAACGATACAGGTACTAACACTACAGCCTTTAAGAAACTTGAAACATACGTAGAATTCAAGCTTGCTTGGGACTGTACGAGAGATACTGATGCGTACGTTGATAAATTCTTCAACAGTATGTATAAAGAAGCTGCTGACACAATGAAGAACTTATACTTCGACCTTAAGAACCACTATCAATCAGTTAATAGCTGGGCAACTATTGCCGGCTCGTTCACTCCACAGCAATATCCATATCCAGTTCTTGTAAGATTCTTAAAACAAATCGACCAAGCTTATGCTGATATTGAACACTACAAACTTTCTGACCCTGATTTATACGACGTAATTAAAGATAGAATTGATAGCGAATCAGTAACTTTCTTATATGCAATCTTCAATATTTACGGCCCACAAGTTTCAAGACCGTTCAGCGATGATGATTTACAAATGTGGAAAACAAGACTTGTACCTATCGCTGAAAAATACGTATTCTCTACTTGTTCGTATTTATCACCTATCAACGGTGTATTAGAAAGTTATTAAGAGGAGGACATTATGAAGAAATATTCTAATAAATTAATATTAATGGTATTGTCAATCGTAATGTTATTCTCATTGGCAATCGGTATTGGTTGTGACTGTGGCGGGGAAGACCCTGCTACAGGAGGTAACAATTGGACTCCTATTGAAAAAACTGCAACCGTTACTCTCAACAAATCAAGCGAAAATTTAATTGTTGGCGACTACTTAACAGTAGTTGCCACAACAAACAAAGTCTTAGATGAAGACGTTGTTTACGAAAGTGAAGACCCAAGCATTGCAACTGTTTCTGAACGTGGTGTTATTGAAGCTATTAACGCTGGTACTACTAACATCGTTGCTAAATATGGTAAAGCAACAAGCAAATGTGCTATTACTGTTGCTTGGGATGAAACATCACCTGTTTTAATTGATGAAGATGGTTTAGAAACTTCTTACGTTGTATACAAAAACAGTTCTTTTGAATTCCGCCCAGCAATCAAATATAGGGGTAGAATTTACTACGATGCTGAATTCAACTTCGTTTCTAACGATGCAAACGTAGTTACTTTTGAAGATAACGTATTAAAAGCAAGTGCAAACGTTGGCGATTCTGCAAGCTGTTATATTGAAGCAACTTGGAGAGGTTTTAACGTTTCATCAGCTCCACTTCTTCGTAGTGACTTTACTGTAGAAATCAAAAAAGAAGCTTACATTACTTTAAAAGGTACTTCTGAAGACTTCGTTAAACTTTATACTCGTAATGAATTTGAAGGTAAATCTTACGTAAGCGAATCTACAATTATTCCTGAATTTTACGTAGAAGGCCAAAAAGTTGACGTTGAATTTACAACTGAAATTGAAGATGCTGAATTAGCTTATTATGAAGATAATAAAGTAAAAGCTATGAAATTCGGTGAAACTCAAGTTATTATTTCTTGTGAACACGAAGGTCAAAAATACGTAAAAACAATTGCTATTGAAATTGAACGTCCTATCGCTGATTACCAAAAAGAAATTGGTAAATTCTCAAACGATATCGGTGTATACAAAGATATCAATGATGATTTTGCAAGAAAAACTATCGCAGAAGCAATTTACGGCACTAACGACGTTACTATTATCGAAGCATATCAAGATAACATTAGACTTTCTGTTGAAGACAATAAGATTTTCGGTGTAGTTGGTCTTACTGATGACGTTGCTCATACTATTATCACTATTGGTACAGCAACTGAAATTTATAACGTTCCATTAGAAGTTTACGGTTTATACATTACTCACATGGAAGACTTTAACTTCTTCACTTATACTACTTCAGCTACTAACTACTACTACCTTGCAAGAGATATCGATGCTAAGGGCTTTGCATTTGATTATTCTGGTTCTTGTACTTGTAAAACCGGTTTACTTGGTGTGTTTGAAGGTAACGGTCACGTTATTTCTAACCTTGACTGTAAATCTTGCGGTCTTTTCGGTATCGTAAACGGTGGTACTGTTCAAAACATAGGCTTTACAAACGTTAACCTTACAGGTTACTATGGTTCATTAATCGGCCATAAAGAAGAAGGTAAAGCAGTTCTTAAAAACATTTACGTTGAATTAAAATCCGTTAACGTTCGTGGCGGTGGTTTATATCAACAAAAAATGTCTCCATCGGGAACTCACGAAAATATCGTTGTAGAATATGATATTTCACAAGACGACGTTAGAGCGTATTTAGCTAAGAGTGACAACACTGGTAACATTTCTACCTTTGCACCAAACAGGGCAGTTTTATATACTGATAAATCTTTCAAAAACTGTTTCTCTATCTCTTACGCTCCTGTAGGTTGTTCTTCACCAAAAGGTTCAGACTTCTCTTGGGCTTCACTCGTTATGGCTGAAAACCAAGTAATTCAAGGCGACTCTGACGCTGAAGGCAATATTCCACTTACAGGTGTTACCGATTGGGATAAAGAATTATTAGCGGAATCTACTGCAACCGACGTTTTAAAGACAAAATCGGTTACTGCTTCAGGCGGTGCAAGCTCGGGTACTGACGTTCTTAAAGGTGTTAAAGCATACGGCACTTATGCCGATATGATTAACGATAAGGCTAACAACGAAATTATTTTATCTACTTTCGATAAAGAATATTGGGTAGTTATTAATGGCGTTCCATACTGGAAAGGCGTTTACGTTAACTCTTTTGAAGTATCAATCAAGAATGGTGAAACTCCTGTTGAAGGTAAAGTTATTTTATCTAACGATACTACTGAATTAACTATTGATTTAGTAGACGCTAACGGCAACACTGTTGACACTACTATTGACGGCGTTGAAGGTCTTATTGTAAACGGCAACAAAGTTAAACTTGCTACTGCACCTACAAGCAAAGGTTCTTACGAAATTACTGCAACTGCAATTGTAGCGGGTGTTGTTGTTGAAAAAGTTATTACAATTCATTACTCTAACGAAATTGAAGTTGGCGGTAAAGTATTATACTCTAAAGATGACAAAGCGTTAGATTTAGAATCACTTAACAAAGCTCTTGACGCGGTAGACTTTAATGCTATTACCCTTGACGATATCGACCTTTACAAAGTAAACGGCGAAGAATTTGACGTATTAGACCTTGAAGTAATTATTTCTTATAATTCTTCTGTAAACTATGGTAGAAATAGGGTTGTTGATACTGCTCAAGAAGTAATTATTGTTGTAAACGGCAAAACAATCGTTTTAAATACAGTTTACGCTTACTCTAAGATTATTGATGAAGCAGAAGACCTTAAATTCTTCATCATGGATGCAGTTCGCCCACGCAACGAACTTAACGGTTACTACATTGTTACTAAAAACATTGATGCAACTAATTTAGAACTTGGTGAACACCAATTCGAAAATAATATCGGTGCTGCAACCCCTGTACCTTACCCAGGTAACGGTTATGAAAGAGATATCGGTTTAAAAGGTGTATTTGACGGTCAAGGTTACACTATTGACGGTTTAACTACTCCATCTACTGGTTTATTTGGTGCTGGTAACTCATTTATAATTAAAAACATTGCGTTTACAAACGTTCACCTTACTGGTTATTATCCAGCATTATTTGTTCATAAATTCTTAAGAGGTAAAAACTACGATAACTCATTCAACGGTTACGAAGGTTTAATTTCTAACGTTTACGTTTCAGTAGCAAGTAGTGAAAAATCTAAATCAGAACGTACTGGTATTTTAGCTAACGAAACATTACCTGCAGCTACAGCTGTTAGAAACGTTGTTGTTGACTTCTTAAACGTAAATGCGGAAGTTCAAGAATTAATTGATGCTGGTAAATCATTCTATATGCTTGGTTCAAGTACGTTCTCAATGGCATCTTCTACTTCTACGTATAAAGATTGTTATGCGATTTCTACTGCACCAGTATTACAATCTAAGAAAATGCCAGGCTTTGCTGAAAACCAAGTTGAATTTACTTTAACTGGTTCTAAAGTAACTGCTGTAGGTGCAATTTTAGACCCACAAGTTACTGAAGTATTAGCAAGATCTAATGCTGATCAACAAACATTAAAAGTTGACCACGTTATTGTTGGTTTAAGAGCATACAAAGATTATGCTGCGATGAAAGCTGCTAATAACGACTACTCAACGTTCAGTACTGATTACTGGTCAATTGTAGACGGTGTACCTACTTGGAATACTGCTAACTAAAAGCAATAAAACAACTTAAAATACCAAGGCTATTGCCTTGGTATTTTTTTCTTGACTTTTTTATCATTATATGATAAAATTTTATCACTATATAATGGGGAAATATAATTAATTTATAGGGGTAATTATGAAAAAAATAATATTATTATTACTTAGTTTAACCTTAATACTTTCGCTTTCTTTAGGCATTGTTGCTTGTGGCGGTAGTGGTGAAGGAGATAACGGGGATAATGGCGGAAACCTTCCAACAGGCCCAGTTATCGTTAAGGTTGAAGGAACTGAAGGCTTGGCTTACGAAGTTGAAACACCTAAAAAAGGTTCGCCTTACGCAGTTTGTACTGGTATTGGTACTGCTACTGAAACCGATATCGTTATCGCATCTCACTATAATGACTTAGTCGTTAAAGAAGTAAAGGAAAAAGCATTTAAAGACAATACTGATATCACAAGCTTAACCTTTGTTAACGGTATGGAAAAGATTTCCATGTACGCTTTCCAAGGCTGTACTTCGCTTTTCTCTGTAACACTTAGTGAAACTGTAGAAAATATCGGTCAAAGCGCATTTATCAAGTGTGAAAACTTACTTAATATTTGTAACAACTCTAAACTTGATATTAAGGCTGGTTCAACTCAATACGGCTACGTAGGTAACTATGCTTGTAACGTTTATACTGCAACAAGCGGTACTAAAGGTGAATTTATTACTCAAGGCGATTATGAATATTTTATTTTCGCTAACAGCAAGTATGCCGTAAAATACTTAGGTGATGCATCTTACGTTGAAATTCCATCTGACGTTACCGGTATATATAAAGATTTATTTAAAGGCAACACTAAAATTAAAGAAGTATATATTTCAAATTCCGTTCAAAGTATTGGTAAAATGGCATTTGCAGACTGTACTTCTTTAGAAATAGTTACTATCGCTGAAAACACAAAATTAACAAGCGTAGCAGAATTAGCTTTCTCTGGTTGTGAAGCCCTTAAAGAATATAACTTTAATTCTACTTTAACTGATTACTTTAACGTTCAATACGTAGGCGATACTTCTAACCCTTGCTATTACACTAACGATATTATGATTCAAGGTAGGTCTATTATTGAATTAGAAGTTCCAAACGGTGTTAAAGAAATTAGCGCGCACGCTTTTGTAAATAACGATGTAATCCAAAAACTTTTACTAACACCATCTGTTGAAATTATTGGCACGGGTGCCTTTACAAGATGCTATAACTTAAAGACTTTCTGGTTTATTGATATTGCAAATAGCAAACTTACACACATAAAAGATAACGCATTTTCTAACTGCACAAGGTTAGAGGCTTTAGAATTTCCTAAATCTCTTGAAGTTATCGATATTAAAGCATTTAACGAATGCCCAGGATTACTTACCGTTACTATTGAAAACAATAGTAAATTAACTAACATCAATGAAAAAGCTTTCTATCAATGCACGGCATTAAAAAGCGTGTATTTAGGTCATAATAGCAGTATTAAGACAATAGACAAAGAAGCCTTTATGAATTGCGGTAAAATGACTGTATTTAACATGGGTAATAACTGTAAAGTAGAAAGTTTAGGCGCTCAAAGTTTCTATCAATGTAGAAAGTTAAAAGAGTTTTATATTCCTAAAACTTGTACGTTTATCGGTGGTTATGCTTTTGGTGGTTGTTTTGACGGTTTACGTAACGACCCTAACACCCCTTATATGAAAATATACGTTGAAGCAAATTTAATTCCAACAACTTGGAATACTAACTATAACAGTTCTAATTGCCCTGTATTTACGGGTGTTGCGTATCCTACTTTCCCAGGATAAAATAGTATAATTAAAATACCTTTTTACAATAAAACTGATAAGGAAAAATTATGAAATCAAAATTTATTAAACTTTTATTATTAGTGTTAGCAGTTACCTTAAGTTTAGGTTTGTTTACTGCTTGTGGTGGCGATAATGCCCACGAACACGATTTTTCAATCTTAAAGTACGACTTCTCAGGCCATTGGTATGAATGCTCTTGTCTTGAAAAAACAGAAGTTGAAAAACATAAGGGCGGTGAGGCAACTTGCGCTACGCAAGCGGAATGTGAAGTTTGTAATTTACCTTATGGTGACGTACTTCCACATAGTTATAGTGCTACTGTAACTCCACCTACTTGTACTGAAAGAGGTTATACAACCTATACTTGTACTTGCGGATATTCTTATAAATCTACTTACGTTGAACCTGTTCACGATTACACAACTGCTGTTGTGACTGAACCAACTTGTGAACAAATGGGTTATACTACTTATTATTGTGAATGTGGTGAATATATAGTAGATGATTACGTTGATGCTTTATATCACGATTTTAGCGATTGGATAGAATCTCCTGAAGGCGCATTATATAAAGTATGTTCAAGAGATGAAACACACGTATTATATAAATCTGCTGAAGATGATGAATTAGCAGTATTATATTCTGCTGACGATAAACAATTAGATTTAGTTACTTTAAAAAGAGCCCTTAACGAACTTGGCACTACTATCAACACTCTTTTTGATATCGAAGGCTATATCGTAAACGGTGAAAGAGTAGACGTATTAGACCTTGAAGTTATTATCTCTAATACTGCAGGTACTTTCGTTAATAACTACGGTCATGATAGAATGGTTGCTATTCCGCAAACAGTAACGGTTGTTATTAACGGTCAAGAATACGTATTGGATAGCGTATATGCTTACTCTAAAATCATTGACGAGGCTGAAGACCTTAAATTCTTCACAATGGATAATATTAGAACCCGTAATGCTATCTACGGTTACTATATTGTAACTAAAGATATCGACGCAAATAATTTAGTTCTTGATGAACATGATTTTGAGTCGGGTAAAGTTTATCCTGGTAACGGTTATAGTGTAGACGTAGGCTTTAAAGGTGTATTAGACGGACGCGGTCATACTATTGACGGATTATCTACTAAATCATGCGGTTTATTTGGTAATACCAATGCGCCTGTAATTAAAAACATCGCATTTACTAACGTTAGCCTTAGCGGATATTATGCAACATTGTTTGCTATGACTCAAACAAGGGGTAAAAATCCAGATAACTCGTTTAACGGTTACGAAGGTTTATACAGCAATATTTACATTTCTATTAAATCTATTTCTCCAGGCTCATCTGGCCGTGTTGGTATTTTAGCAAATAACGTTTTACCAGCAGCAACTACATTAAGAAACGTTGTAATTGAGTATTTAAATGTTACAAGCGATATTCAAACGTATATAGATAATAATAACCATTTCTATATGTTTGGTTCAAGCACCTACTCAATGGCAGGTTCAACTTCTACGTATAAAGATTGTTATGCGATTACTACTGCACCAGTATTACAATCTAAGAAAATGCCAGGCTTTGCAGAAAACCAACTTGAATTTACCCTTGTTGAAGCTGAATTTGGCTACAGGGTTGATACAGTTGGCGCTATACTTGACAACCAAGTTAAAACAATAATAAATAGAAACGGTTTAACTTTATCCGCTGACCACGTACTTGTAGGCTTACGCGTTTACGATAACTATGAAGAAATGACTAAAGATATCTATTCTAACATCGAAAGTTTAGCAACGTTTGATACTAAGTATTGGACAATTGTTAACGGCGTACCTACTTGGAAAATTAAAGGTTAATAAATGCATCTTAATAAAAATAGAAAAGGAATTGCGGTTGCAATTCCTTTTTTGCATAATAAAAACACCCTTGCGGGTGTTTTTTTAAAGTTCTGCTTGGTGTTCCTTAGCGTGTAAAATTCTAACTAACTTTTCAATAAGTGGGGTAATAATACCGCCAAGCGAGTTGCCTATAATTACAAATACTATAAAAAGTGCCGATTCTAAAGTGAACGAGGTAGCAAGTATAAAGTAAAACATATCTGCTATCGAGTGTTCAAAACCACTTAATATAAATGCTGGGATACCTAAGATGATGCCTGCCAAACTGTCTTTGTGGTTATACATGTGTACGGCAATGTGAATAATAACACCACAAAATAGTGCGCGTATAATCGTTTGAATAGGTGTTTGGGTAAGTTTGCTTGCAATAAGCGTTTGTGCTTTAATTTCTAAGTTAGGTAAACCTATTTTTGCAACTGTTCCTATAATAAACGCGCCTACAACGTTACCTATTAAACAAGCAATACATAAAAGTAAATGTTCTTTAGAAAAGTCTTCAACTATATAACCGATTTTGCCGGTGAAAAGGGAAAACTTCATAATGCACACGGTTAGAAGTGCCACACTAAATAGTATTGCGCCAACGTAAACGTTATCGCAAGAAAGAAATGCTATACAACCTATGCCTACTGATAAAATAGCAAGTATACCGTTGAGTATTTCTGCAAAAAATCTTTTTGTCATAATTAATTCCTTATACGTTAAATCTAAATAAAACAACGTCACCGTCTTTCATTACGTATTCTTTACCTTCAGAACGAACTTTACCAAGTTCTTTGGCTTTAGTATAACTACCGCAGTCTAATAAAATATCCCACTCAACAACTTCGGCACGGATAAATCCTTTTTCAAAGTCAGTATGAATTTTGCCCGCTGCTTGTGGTGCTTTAGTACCATTTTTAATGGTCCAGGCCCTTGTTTCAGGCTCGCCAGAAGTAAGGTAACTAATAAGCCCTAAAAGTTTATAACTTGCCTTAACAAGCCTATTTAAACCGCTTTCCGTTAAACCTAAATCAGTTAAGAACATTTCTTGTTCGTCTGGTTCTAACTGAGAAATTTCTTCTTCAGTTTTGGCGCAAATTACTAAAACTTCGCTACCGTCTGATACAGCGTATTCTTTAACCTTTTTAACAAGCGGAATTTCGTTTTCATCTTTACCCATATCCATTTCGGAAATGTTAGCCGCATAAATTACAGGCTTATCGGTAATTAAAAATAAACCGTCAACGTATTTCTTTTCTTCTTCGGTAAAGTCTAAACTTCTAACGGGTTTTTCTTCTTCAAGCCTATCTAAAATTCTCTTTAATAAATCGGCCTCTTCTTTATATTTTTTGTCACCCGTTTTAATCATATTAAAGGCTTTATCGTAGCGCTTTTGGATAGATTCCATATCCGCTAAAATAAGTTCCAAGTTAATAGTTTCAATATCGGCTATTGGGTCAACTTGATTGTTTACGTGGATAACGTTATCGTCTTCAAAACATCTAACAACGTGAACGATTGCGTCAACTTCACGGATATGCGATAAGAATTTATTACCCAATCCTTCGCCTTTAGATGCGCCTTTTACAAGACCGGCAATATCTACGAATTCAATGGTGGCGGGTGTAATTTTTTTACTGTTATAAAGGGCGGCAAGTTTATCTAAACGGCTATCAGGTACGGCAACGATACCAACGTTTGGTTCAATAGTACAGAAAGGGAAGTTAGCCGCTTGCGCGCCTGCGTGAGTTATTGCGTTAAATAAAGTTGATTTTCCTACGTTAGGAAGACCTACGACACCTAATTTCATAAAATTTAGTTCCTTAAAGTTTTTTTACCTATATAGTATATAATATTTTTTAAATTCTTTCAACTTTTTGACCTATTCTATCAAAAAAATATTGAAGTTCAAGGTAAATGGTGTTAAAATATACCCGTAGGGGATAAAGATTTATGAAAATTGCAAACTTTGATTTGATGTTAAATAGCGGTTGGCTATTTCATCACGGCAAAATTAATAAATTCTACGATGCTATGGCACAAAACTGCAAAGCGGGTGGGCATTTAGGTAACCTTAAACGCTTTAAAGAAGAAAATTCTTGGCAAGAAATTCGCCTTCCGCACGATTGGTGTACCGCTTTGCCTTACGATAAAACTGCCAATGCGTGGAGTGGTTATAAAGTTCGTGGCGAAGGTTGGTATTATTTAGATATACCCCTTACCGATATGGAAATTCAAAATGCTAAACTTGTATTTGAAGGGGTAATGGGTCAAACGGTGGTTTACGTTAACGGTAATATAGTAAAACGTAATTTTAGCGGTTACAACCGTTTTAACGTAGACCTTTCTTGCTATCTTGTGCCTAATGCAACTAATACAATCGTTTTATACGTTGACGGAACTTCTTGGGAGGCGTGGTCGTACGAAGGCGGGGGTCTTTACCGCCCGTGTTATATAGAATTTCGTGAAAACACCAAAATAAACACCGAAAACTGCTTTGTTAAAACGGTTAAAAACGGGGATAATTATAGCCTTGTTGCCGATATCAAAATTGATAATGCTTGCGAAGATAATTACATCGTGTCAAGGCTGATAGATAGTGACGGTAATCTTGTTTTTGAAGATAAAACAAATGCTAAAGATAGCAATATTATAAATATACCTACAAAAAATCCTAAACTTTGGTCACCTGAAAATCCTAACCTTTATAAGTTTAGTTGTGAACTTTTGAATAACGGCGAAGTTATTGATACTTATTCTTGTAACGTCGGCTTTAGAGATATTGTTTGGGATAAAGATAAAGGTATGCTTTTAAACGGCAAAAAATATCAAATTAAAGGTATTTGTTGCCACCAAGACCACGGCGGTGTAGGGGCGGCGGTTACCCCTGAAATAATAGAGTTCCGCATATTAAAACTTAAAGAATTGGGGGTTAATGCGTATCGCTGTGCCCACCATGCCGTATGCAAAGATTTGTTTGAAATCTGCGATAGACTTGGCATGCTTGTTATGGCGGAAAATAGGCATTATTCCGTATGTGAAGACGTTCTTAATCAAATTGAAAGTTTGGTAAAAGTTGCAAGAAATCACCCTTCAACTTTTATATATAGTCTATTTAACGAAGAGCCTTTACAAGGTGAAAAAGTAGGCTATTTACTTGCAAAAAAGATGCGTGAGCACATTTTAAAGTTTGATGATACTCGTGTCGTAACGGGTGCTATGGAAAGCGGTATCGTTGAAAGTTTAAACGCAAGCGACGCGGTTGACGTTGTTGGTGCAAACTACGGCAATCAGGACTATTCTAAATATCACGCATTAAAGCCAAACAAGGCACTTTTAGGCACGGAAAACTGTCCTACCTTTGCAACTCGTGGCGTGTATAAAACTGATAACGAAAATAAGGTTTACGATTGCTACGGCAGTTATTGGGCAGGGTTTACCCTTTCTATAGCCGACACTATGAAAAGCGTTATTGATAACGAGTATTGTGCAGGGTGTTTTGCGTGGAGTGGCTTTGATAGTTACGGCGAACCTCAGCCACACGATTGGCCAAGTATTTGTTCGCATTGGGGTTTTATGGACTTATGCGGATTCAAAAAGGATACGGCACACCTTTTAACTGCGTGGTATAAAACCGACCTTGTAGCACATTTATTACCGCATTGGAACTGGCAAAATGGCGAAAAGGTAAAAGTTTCCGTATTTACCAACGGGGATAGCGGGGAATTATTCCTTAACGGCAAAAGCCTTGGCGTAAAACCTATTTGCGATTGCAGGGCGGACTGGGATGTGGACTATCAAGCAGGGGATATCAAAGTTATTGTAAAGCGCGGTAATGAAGAAATTTCCGACCAAGTATTTACTACAGATAAGCCTTATTCATTAAAACTTCAAGACGTAACCCCTAAATGCGAAAATCAAACTGTTAGAATAATAAACGTTAGCGTTGTTGATAAAAATGGCAGGGTTGTGCCTGATTTTAACGGTGTTGTAAATTTTAGTGGTAAAAATCTTACCGTGCTTGGCGTTGCAAACGGCAATCCTAACGGAACGCAACCAAACGTTGCTACAACCATACCGTTATTTAACGGGCTTGCACAACTTATAGCATTAAATAATAACGAAGAAATAATTGCAACTTGCACTGGGTTAGAAAGTGCAAAAATCTAAAAACATAAAAACCGCTACTTAAGGGCGTCACTCTTAGGGATTCAAATTGAATAGTTTTGAAACTCGACTTTTGATAAGTCGAGTTTTCTTTTATCTACGCAAAAACTGCTTGATAAAATTTTTTTAATGTGTTATAATAATTATGCTAAACAAAACTAAATGCTTGGAGCGAAGTGTCTTTATTTTAGGGCGCTTTATATTCTTTTGCACAATTTCTTTTGAATTTGATAAAATGCAGATTCTATTAAGTGATTGTGTAAGGTAATACTTCGCTCATTTATGTTTTGTTTAGCGACTATCGGAGTCTGCGTTTTTGTGCGTTTACTTCGGTAGGCGCACTTTTTACTTTAGAGTTTTTTAGGAGAAGAATATATGGAAAATTTAAGTTTTGTTAAAGAACTACAAGAAAGTCTAACTAATAAAAACACGAAACGAGAACTATTAGAAACACTAAAGAACGAACTAAACCTTTTAGCAGAAGTAATTGCACAAGAAGAAGTTGATATTATAAAAGCAAAAATTAAAAGTAAAGCAATTGCTGGAACATATGAAAAAGTTAAAGGTAAAAAAACTATAATTCATGACCATAAATTAAGTTTTTTCCGATACGATTCAAGAAATCTAGGACTTAAGAAAGTGATTTCTAAGATAATTTCTAGAAATATTAAGACAGACGGATTATGTCAGATATTTAGTGATTACTCCTATTATCCTTCTATTTATTGGTCTAGTAAGGTTTCAAGACGTTTAACTATTTCGCAAATGATTTCTATTCCTCTTACTTTGGGATTATCTGGTTTGTCTTGTTTATTTGGAGACCCCAGTGATGATTCATTTTCGGGGCCAAGGGTTTATCGTGGTAAAATAAAATTAGATTATTTGGCTAAAAAAACTTGTAACTTAATAAAAAATCAATTAAAAAATGAAGGTGTAACTTTAGATAAGATTATTATTTCTTATCCTAAGTATCAATGGAGTGGAGGCTTTGAGGATAGAATAGAATTTAAAGATATTGATGAAGAAAAGATGGTATGCGCTCAGCGTACAAGAAATGCTAAATTTAAAAAGGGGGAAACCTTTACACATATTACTGAAATAACACTATCTTGTTCTATTTTTATCGATTAATACTAATCTGCAAGTCGAATGATATATTTTATGCAGTAAAAAGCAATAGTTATATACGCTCTTTTTTTAAAGACTTTAATCTATAATAAAAGCATAACACACTATACTTTCAAAAGAAAGATATGTGTTTTTGCAAAACAAAAACGAAAAGAGTAGCAAAATTTTGCTACTCTTTTATAATGTCCTAAAAAATCCCTATGGGAAATGCCCTTAATCGTGCGGTTTTTTTTATTTTCAATAAAAAATCATTGTAAATAATTTCAAACGGTGGTATAATATCTATTAGAAAAATTAAGGATTTTACTATGGATTACAAAAAATATATTGCAGAAAAATTAAATATAGAAGGTGTTACTCAAGAAGAACTTTATTCGCTTATTATTCTTCCGCCTGACACTACGCTTGGCGACTTTGCACTTCCTTGCTTTAAATTCGCTAAAACTTTAAGAAAAGCACCGCAAATGATAGCAGAAGATTTTAAAAATTCTTTTGCTGTAGATGAAATTATTTCAAAAGTTACCGCTGTAAACGGCTACTTAAACTTTACCGTTAACCGTGGCGATTTAGTAACGAGTGTTATTGATAAAATTTTAAGCGAAGGCGAAAACTACGGTGCTAACAACGTAGGCGAAAACAAAACTGTGGTTATAGACTATTCTTCAATCAACATAGCAAAGCCTTTCCATATCGGTCACTTATCTACAACCGTTATCGGTGGTGCCCTTTATAGAATTTACAAATACTTAGGCTATAACGTTGTTGGCGTTAACCACCTTGGCGATTACGGTACTCAGTTTGGTAAACTCATTTACGCATACAAGCGTTGGGGCGACAAGGAAACGGTTGAAAAATTAAGGGTTAAAGAACTTATGCGCCTTTACGTTATGTATCATGACGAGGCTGAAAAAGACCCAAGTTTAGACGATATCGCAAGAAGTTATTTCAAAAAGATTGAAAACGGCGATGAAGAGTGTTTAGAAATCTTTAACTGGTTTAAAGAACTCACTTTAAAAGACGTTAAAAAGGTTTATGAAGACTTAGATATCCACTTTGATAGTTATAACGGCGAAAGTTTTTATAACGACAAAATGCAACCTGTTATCGACGAATTAGATGAAAAAGGTTTGTTAGTAGAAAGCGAAGGCGCTAAAATCGTTGACCTTGATGCGTATGATATGCCACCTTGCTTAATTCTCCGTTCTGACGGTGCGTCTTTATACGCAACGCGTGATTTAGCGGCTGCGGTATACAGAAAAAACACTTACGATTTCTATAAATGTTTATACGTTGTAGCATACCAACAAAATCTTCACTTCAAGCAATTCTTTAAAGTTTTAGACCTTATGGGCAAGCCTTGGGCTAAAGATATGGAACACGTTGCTTTCGGTATGGTTTCGCTTGAAGACGGCACTATGTCTACAAGAAAGGGTAAAGTAGTATTTTTAGAAGACGTTATAAGTAAATGCGTTGAAAAGGCGTATAGCATTATCAACGAAAAGAATCCAGACCTTGAAAATAAGGAAGAAACGGCAAAATCAGTAGGTATCGGTGCGGTAATTTTCGGTGCGCTTTCTTCGGCAAGAATTAAAGATATCGTATTCTCTTACGATAAAGTTTTAAACTTTGACGGAGAAACTGGTCCTTACGTTCAATACACTTATGCAAGGTGCAGTAGCCTTTTAAATAAGGGTGGCGAAATAGGTAAGTATGATAACGTTAACTTAACGGATATTGAATATTCGCTTATTAACGAACTTAATAAATTCCCAAGCGTAGTTGAATCGGCGGCTGAAAAGAACGAGCCTTGCTTTATTACAAGATACGCGATTGATTTAGCATCTTGCTTTAATAAATTCTACTTTGATTGTAAAATTTTAGGCGAGAGTGACGACGTTAAAAACTTCCGTTTAACTTTAACTAAATGTACTAAAACGGTTATTAAAAATGCCCTTTCACTTTTGGGTATTAAAACTCCGGAGAAAATGTAATTATGAAAACTACTGTTATTTTTGACCTTGACGGTACTTTACTTTATACCCTTGAGGATATTATGGATAGCGTTAACGACGCGCTTAATAAATTCAATCTTCCAACCATTACCATTAATGAGTGCGTTAAAATGGTAGGCAAGGGGGGTAGGGTGCTTATGGAAAAGGCAACAAAACTTCCAGCCGGCGAAGAATTTGATAAAGTGTTTAAACACTTTCTTAAAGTTTATGAAAACAATACAAACCAAAAAACTCATTTATATGACGGACTTGATGAACTTTTAATCAAACTTAAAAAAGATGGATTTAAACTTGGAATTTTATCAAATAAGCCAAATGATGCAACTCAAGCAGTTTACAAACAATTATTAAGTAAATATAATTTTGATTTTGTAGTTGGTAATATTTTAGATAAGTTTAAACCAAAGCCTGATAAATCTTGCGTTGATTACTGCTTACAAAATCTTAACTCTAAACCAGAAGAATGTATTTACGTTGGAGATAGTGACGTTGATATGTTAACTGCAATAGGTAGTGGACTTGATGAAGTTGGCGTTTTATGGGGTTATCGCACTAAACAAGACTTATTAAACGCTGGTGCAACTCGTTTAGCATCAAACACTAAAGAACTTGAAGAAATCATTTATTCTTTTAAATAAAAGGAGATTATAATGAGAAAATTTTTTAAAGATTTTAAAAAGTTTATAACAAAAGGCAATATCGTGGATTTAGCAGTTGCGGTAATTATCGGTGCTGCTTTTAACAAAATCGTATCAAGTTTGGTAGCGGATATTATAACACCGCTTATCTCACTTGCACTTGGTAAGGTAGATTTTACTGAACTTAACTTAGTTTTACGCCCTGCAACTGAAGATGTTGCCGCTTTAACTTTAAACTACGGCGTATTTATCCAAACAATTATTGACTTTTTAATTATAGGTTTAACAATTTTTGTTATAGTTAAGGTTTATAATAGATTCCAAAAAATTACCGATATCAATGCTAATATGTCTAAAATCGTTCAAGAAAAACTTGATAAAGACGAAGAACTTAACGTTTTAGAAACCAAGTGGCTTAAAAGATATTCTAAACATAATCCTGATACTGCACCCAAAAAGAAGGTTCCTAAAGAACCTAAAGAAGAACCTAAACCAGAACCTACCGTAACTGAACAATTACTTACAGAAATTTTAGCGGAAATAAAAAACAATAATGCAAATACAAATAAATAAATCTAATTTATATATCGGCTTTGCAAGTAATTTTGCTTGCACGCCGATTATTGCTAAATCGGAAAAACAAGTTCTACTTGATATTGAAGATGAAATTTATAGAACTTGTAATTGGCTTAATAAAAAACCGCCAAAGGATATGGATACTTTTAAAGGTGTTGTTAAAAGTGTGCCTTGCACGGATAAAGACGTGGAATTTTTTGAAAATGGTGATTTTTTTAAAGGCGAGTTTAACGATATTAAACTTTCTATAGTTCAAGGTCTATTTTCTTACAAATGTATGGTTGAAAGCACCGCTTTATACGATGCGCTTGATAACTTAACCCAATCCCTTAAGGAAATTTATTTATCTTTAGTTGGGGATAATTTTGACGGCGGATTTTTAGAAACGGGCTTTAAACTTTTAGAAGTGTTAGAAGAAAACCCTTTACTTGAAAAGGTAAAACTAAAAGCCTACGCGTATAAAATTTTATACACAGTAGTTAGCCAAGCAAAAACTTTTTATTTTGAAAACAAAGATAAATTTAAAGATATTACAAACAGTTTTTGCTTTTAATAGGAGATTTTTATGATTAAAGTTGACGTTATTTCTGGTTTTTTAGGCGCAGGTAAAACTACGCTTATTAAAAAACTTTTCGAAGGTTCTTTAAAGAGAGAAAAAGTAGCGCTTATAGAAAACGAGTTTGGCGAAATTGGTATTGACGGCGGATTTTTACAAGACTCTGGCTTAGAGATTAAAGAAATAAACTCTGGCTGTATTTGTTGTTCGCTTGTTGGTAATTTTAAAGAGGCTTTAAAAGAACTTATAAACACTTACGACCTTGATAGAATTATTATTGAACCATCGGGCGTAGGTAAATTATCTGAAGTAGTTTCGGCAATAAAAAAGGTTGATGAAGATATTAAACTTAACGTTTTATGTACCGTTGTAGACGGCGGTAAATGTAAAATGTATTTAAAAAACTTTGGCGAATTTTTCGTTGACCAAGTTACCGAGGCAAATACTATCGTAATTTCTAAAACGGATAAACTTTCTGAAGAAAAGATTATTGATGCTTGTGAAGCGGTTAAAGAACATAACCCAACTGCAACTATTATCACAACCCCTATTACCGAACTTGACGGTAGATTTTTACTTGAAAATTTAGAAGATAATATTTCACTTGTTGACTTTTTAATCAATGATTTAAAAAGCAAACCTGAAAATCACGAACATCATCACCACCACGAACACCACCACGAGCATGATGAAGAATGTTGTTGTGGTCACGACCATCACCATGAACACGAACACGAGTGTTGCGAACACGAACACCATCACGAACACCATCACCACCATGACCATAATTGCTGTTGCCATCATCATCACGATGCAGACGAAGTGTTTGATAGTTGGGGTTTAGAAACACCTGCATCTTACACTAAAGGGGAAATTGAAAACTTTTTAACTGAGCTTGCTACTGAAAAATACGGTTTAGTTTTAAGGGCTAAAGGTTTTGTTAAAGGCGGGGATAGTGATAAGTGGTATCATTTTGACTACGTTTCTGGCGATTATGAAATTCGTGAAGGCGGTAATAACGTTATCGGTAAACTTTGCGTTATTGGTAGCAACTTAAACAAAGCGGAAATTCAAAATTTAATTAAAAAATAAGGAGTAATTATGGGCGGAATACCTGTTGTAGTTATTCGAGGTATGTTAGAGGCAGGTAAAACTACCTTTATTAAAGAATCTATAATAAATAAAGATTTTGGCGACCTTGGAAAAACTTTAATACTTACGCAAGAAGAAGGTATTGAAGAATACAAAGACGAGCTTAAAAAATATAAAACTGAAGTCGTTAGTATTGAAAACAAGGAAGATTGGAATGATAAAAATATAAACGATATCGTTCGCAAATACAAACCGCACGTAATCTTTATTGAAGTTAACGAAACGTGGGACTTCAACACACTTTCCCTTCCAAGTTATTTTGATATTCAACAAGTAATGACTATTATCGACGGTTTGACTTTTAACGTGTATTTTAACAATATGCGTCAAAAATTCGTTGATATGTTAAAGGCTACTGAAATCGTTATAATTAATAGATGTAAGCCAACGGAAGAAACCTCTTCATTTAAAAAGAGCATTAAACTTATAAATTCAGCGTGTGCCGTTATTGCGCTTGACGATAACGGTCAGCAATTAAAACTTGAAAGTGACTTACCGTTTAGTTTAAAAGAGGATATTATTAAATTATCGTTAACGGATTTTGGCGATTTTTATATCGATTCTTTTGAAAATAAAGAAAGATACAACGGTAGAATAGTAGAGTTTGAGTGTATGGCAACTTTCTCACGCTCTCTTCCCCCAAAATCCTTTGTTGCGGGTAGAATGGCTATGACGTGCTGTGCAGACGATATCCAACTTTTAGGGCATTTATGTGCTTATAAAGGGGATTTACATCTTAAAAACAAAACGTGGATTAAACTTAAAGCGGCTATCCATTATATGAAATTTAGGGGTAGTGAAGAAGAACAAATTATCCTTGATGCACTTGAAATTACTGAAATTCCACCAAAATCTGAAGAAGAAAGTTTATTAAGACTTGTATAAAGAAAAAGACTTGAGATAAATTCTCAAGTCTTTTAAATTTCTTTTAAATAGTTAAGGTCAAGCGACCACTCGTCAATGGTGGATAACTCTTGGTTTTTTTCGTTAGCCTCTTTTAAGGCTGAAATAAATGCAGAATAATCTACTTTATTAACCTTTTTAAAGTGAGAAATAGCACGGTCTTCTTGCCCGATTAAAATTGTGCGGTTAATATGCACTACGCTATGGCAATTATGGCAAAGTGCTTTTATGTCAACAAGTTTTTGAACTTTGGTATCCTTGTTAAAGTCCCAAACCTCGTGTGCTTCAAGGCGTTTAGGCTTGCAGTTACAAATGCTACACTTATAATCGGATTTTTGATATGCTATTTGCCTAAGTAAATCCCAAGCCTTTTTAGGCTGTTCGGTACGCAAGTTGAAATTCCACGCACCCGTTGGGATAAGTTCAAAATTAAGTGGTAATTTTTTATCCATATAAATATAATACCACAACTGTTTAAAAAAATCAAAATAGTTAATAATAAAGTTATGAAAAGTATTATAATTGTAGGCGGTGGGGTGTCTGGACTATCCGCTGGTATTGTAGGAATTCTTAACGGATATAGGGTAACTATTTTAGAAAAGCACTCGATTTTAGGTGGTAATTTAACTGGTTGGAATAGAGAGGGTCATCACATTGATAACTGTATACATTGGCTAACAGGAACAAACCCTAAAAGTGCTACCTTTTCTCGCTGGCAAACGGTTAGGGCTTTTGAGAGTGACGACGTTATTTTAAAAGATAGTTTTTACACTACCTTTGATGAAAGTGGCAATAAAATTTCGCTATATGCCGATTTAGAAAAGACAAAAAACGAAATGTTATGTATTGCGCCTGAAGATAGCGAAGAAATTATTTCCTTTATAAATTGCGTTAAAAGGGTAAAAATACTGCTTGGACTAAGCGAAAAAGATAACGATATTTTTGAAAAATTAAAGGGGATAAAACAACTTTATAAATATTACTCTTTAAGTTTAGGGGACCTTGCTGGTAGGTTTAAGCATCCACTTTTAAAAAGTGTAATGACGGGTTTTATACCCGAGCCTTTTGCATCGCTTGGATTGATTTTTTCCTACGCCACTTTTAGTAGTGGGAACGGTGGGGTTATTAAAGGTGGTTCGGTTAAGGTTGCAAGCAATATGCTTACCCGATTTAAAAGTTTAGGCGGAATAGTTTATACTAACGCCGAAGTAGAAAGTACGGCTATCAAAGATAAAAATATTACCAAAATTATTTTAACCGACGGTAGAGAATTAAGCGGGGATTACTATCTTTTATGCACGGATATTCAAACGGCGTACGATAAAATATTGAATATTAAAAAGCCAAAAATACTAAGCAAGCGGTTAAATTCGAAGGAACTTTTAAAGTTTTCAAGCATACAAACGGCAATTTCTTTTAACGGTATAAATTTGCCTTTTGAAAACGAGTGCGTTATCCCCGTCTCCCAAGAATTTAAGGGGATAATAGGTGCGGATAATTTAGTTTTAAGGGAATTTTCTTACCAAAAAAACTTTGCGCCGGTAGGAAAAACGGTTTTGCAAACGTTAACCCTTTTAAGTGAGGAGCAAAGTATACGTTGGATAAATTTATATAACGACAAATTTGCGTATTCTTCAAAAAAGCAAGAATTTGCTAAAACGGTTATTAAAATTATTGAAGGGTATTTTAGCGAATTTAAGGGAAATTTAAGGGTTATAGACGTGTGGACGCCTAAAACTTACAATAGATATTTCGGCGAAAAAATAGGTGCGTTTATGAGTTATATTTTACCGCCAAAAACTATTCCTATATCTCTTTCTAATAGGGTAAAAGGCATAAAAAACTGCGTAATAGCATCGCAATGGCTTAGTTACGTTGGCGGACTTCCTACTGCCCTTAACAGCGGGTTTGATGGGATAAAAACTATTAATAAATTAGAAAAATTGCAATCTAAAAAGATATTCTTTGCTAAAAAAGTGCAACAAAAAAGTTCTTAACAACCGTTAAGAACTTTTTAATTTAAATTATAACGTTTAAAACAAGCATCAATGCAAAGCCTACAAGAAGGCTATAGGTTGAAAACCTTTCGTTGCCGTGAGAGTGGGTTTCTGGTATCATTTCGTTACTGATAACGAAAAGCATAGTACCGCCCGCAAAGGCTAAAGCAAAAGGAAGAATTGCGTTTGATATAGCAATTGCAAAGTAACCTATAAAAGTACCAATAACTTCAATTACACCTGTTAAAGTAGCAATTACGAAGGTGCGTTTTTTGCTAATTCCCGATGCTATCATCGGTGCGATAATAACCATACCTTCAGGGATATTTTGAATTGCAATACCTAAAGCGATAGTTACTGCGTTTGCAACGTCACCGCTACCTGCACCAACACCCGCCGCAATTCCTTCGGGGAAGTTGTGTATTGCTATTGCCATAACGAAAAGCAATATTTTATTAAGTTTGTTTTTGCTTTCTGCGTCGCCGGATAAAGTTGTGTTGGCAACTTTGTGTAAGTGCGGTACAAGTTTATCTATCAAGGTTAAGAATATAGCACCTATAAATATGCCTGCAACGGTTATTATAATGCCGTACTTTCCGCCAAGGTCTAAGGAGGGAAGAATCAAACTTAAAACTGATGCTGCAAGCATTACGCCACTTGCAAAACCTAAAATACCGTCTTGCATGCGGTGTGATATATTTTTAAATATAAAACCTATGCCAGCGCCAACAATCGTTGCTAATCCAACGCCGAGCGCTGTATATAATACTAAATCCATTTATTATCGTCTCTTAGGTGTGTGCCTTTTGTGTTAGATTTATTTACTTTTAATGTATTCGTCTATTGATTTAGCGGCAGTTTTTCCCGCACCCATTGCTGAGATAACTGTAGATGCGCCTGTAACAGCATCACCACCAGCGTAAACGCCAAGTCTTGTAGTAGCGCCACCGTCGTTTACGATAATTCCGCCCCATTTGTTTACGTCTAAACCTTTAGTAGTGTCTTTAATGAGTGGGTTAGGTGAGGTACCGATAGCCATAATAACGGTATCAACAGGAATTTCAAATTCGCTATTTTCAATTTTAACAGGACGACGTCTGCCGTTTTCGTCAGGTTCGCCAAGTTCCATTTTAATGCAAATTAAACTCTTAACAAATCCGTTTTTAGGGTCCCTTTTATCTTCTACGTTATTATATGCAGTAATTTCGATAGGGTTTACTAAAAGGTTGAACTCGATTCCTTCTTCAATAGCGTTTTCAACTTCTTCACGTCTTGCAGGAAGTTCTTCCATTGAACGGCGGTAAACAATCATAACCTTATCTGCGCCAAGCCTTAAAGCAGTTCTTGCTGCGTCCATAGCAACGTTACCACCGCCTACAACTGCTACGTTTTTACCGCGCATAATAGGTGTGTGAGAACCTTCTTCGTAAGCTTTCATAAGGTTGCTACGAGTTAAAAATTCGTTAGCAGAGTAAACGCCTTTGTAAGTTTCGCCGTTTATTCCCATAAAGTTAGGAAGACCTGCACCCGAACCAACGAACACAGCCTCGTAACCCATTTCGAATAAATCGTCGATATCAAGGGTTTTACCGATAATAGTGTTTGGTGTAAATTCAACGCCAAGTTTAGTAAGTTTGTCAACTTCACCCTTAACGATTGATTTTGGAAGCCTAAATTCAGGAATACCGTAAACAAGTACGCCACCTTCGGTATGGAATGCCTCGAAAACGGTAACAGAATAGCCAAGTTTAATTAAATCGCCCGCACAAGTAAGACCTGCAGGGCCAGAACCTACGATTGCAACTTTATGGCCGTTAGGTTTAGCCGTTTCAATTTCGGTATCAGTTGCGTTGTCTGCAACGAATCTTTCAAGCCTACCGATTGCAACAGGCTCGCCCTTAATACCCCTTACGCACTTTGATTCGCATTGGCTTTCTTGTGGGCAAACCCTACCGCAAATTGCAGGAAGGTTAGAAGTTTCAGTAATTACTTTATACGCATCGTTGATATTGCCTTCTTTAATGCAAGCGATAAATTTAGGAATATCGATATTTACAGGGCAACCTTTAACGCATACGGGGTTTTTACAGTTTAAGCATCTATTTGCTTCGTCTACTGCAAGGTCGTAAGTGTAACCAAGTGCTACTTCTTTAAAGTTAGTACCCCTAACTTTAGCGTCTTGCATAGGCATTTCGTTCTTTTTTAAACTCATATTGAAATTAGCCATATTAGTTCCCCTTATTTAATAAATTACAAAATTCTTCGTGTTCGTGGCGTTCAAAATCACGGTACATAGTCGACCTTGACATCGCTTCGTCAAAATCAATTTCATAACCGTTAAAGTCAGGTCCATCAACGCAAGCAAACTTAGTAATGCGTTTACCATCGCGAATAAGGGTAAGCCTACAGCCACCGCACATACCAGTACCGTCAATCATAACTGGGTTCATTGAAACTTCGCAAGGGATACCCGTAGGTTTAACCGCAAGGGTTACGAATTTCATCATTACAAGCGGACCGATTGTAATAACTTTATCAAATTTTTCGCCATCGTTAAACATTTCGTTAAGTGGTGCACAAACGTTACCTTGTACACCGTAACTGCCATCGTCAGTTAATACGAAAGTTTTATCTGAACAGTTTTTAAATTCATCTTCTAAAATTACAAGGTCTTTAGTTCTAAAACCGATAACACTTGTTACTTCAACGCCCATTGCGTGAAGTTTTTTAGCGATAGGAAGGGCAATAGCACAGCCAACACCACCGCCAACGATACAAACTTTTTTAAGACCGTCAAGTTCAGTAGGGCGACCAAGAGGACCTGCAAAGTCACTAATATAGTCACCTTCGTTTTTAGTGTTTAAAAGAGCGGTTGACCTACCAACGATTTGGAAGATAATGGTAATAGAACCTTCCTCTCTATCGTAATCGGCAATAGTTAAAGGAATACGTTCGCCGTCTTCATCTACCCTTAAAATGATAAATTGACCGGGCTCTGCTTTTTTAGCAACTAGCGGTGCTTCAATTTTCATTAAGGTAACAGTTGGGTTTAATGATTTCTTCAAAAGGATTTTGTTCATTTTATTCACCTGCGTTTATTTTATGTGATAAAATAAGTATAGCACATTACTTTTGATAACACAATAAAATATTGATTAAAACTTGACTAAATTTGATTTTTTATATATAATATAACTGTATTAAATATATCTTAAGGAGAATTTTATGAAGATAGCAATTACATCTGATAGCGTTATTGACGTAACTAAGGATATTTTAGCAGAATATGATATAAAAACTATACCATTTAGTTTTTTACTTGGCGATGAAGATTATAAGGACGGGGATATTACTACTGCTGATATCTTTGAATACGTTTCTAAAACTGGTGTTTTACCTAAAACCAGCGCTATAAACGAATCACAATTCGTTGAGTTTTTTGAAGAAATTTTAAAGGAATACGACGCAGTTATTCACTTTGATATTTCAAGTGAAATGAGTACAACTTACAACAACGCTATGAACGCGGCTAAAAAGTTTAACGGCAAAGTTGAAGTTATCGACTCTAGGGCACTTTCAACAGGCGTTGCATTACTTGCAATCTACGCTCGTAAACTTACCCAAACTGAAAGTGATATTAAAGTTATTGCAGAAAAGGTAAGAAATAGAACTAAAGACCTTCAAGTTAGTTTCGTTATCGAAAGGCTTGACTATTTACATAAAGGTGGCAGATGCTCAAGTTTACAACTTTTAGGCGCAAACGTTTTCAAAATTAGACCTAAAATTGCCGTAAAAGACGGTAAAATGGGTATGGATGGCAAGTATAGAGGTCCTATGTCTTCCGTTGTTGCCAACTATTGTAAAGAAGTTTTAATTCAAAACCCTAACCCTGATAAATCTGTAATATTTATAACTTACAGTTCTGCTACCCCTGAAATGATAAAGGCAGCACACGAGGCTGTAGACGGTCTTGGTTTCGAAAAGGTTTACGAAACTACAGCAGGCTGTACAGTTTCTTGTCACTGTGGCGGAAATACTTTAGGTATTTTATTCTTAAACAATGAAAACGCTTAAGGTAAGTAGCGAATATTTTAACCTGACCGACACTTTAGAGTGTGGTCAGGTTTTTAGATTTATTCCCTATAAAAAAGGCTATAAAGTTTTTAGTGAAGACAAGTGCTGTTATGCCTACACCGAAGGGGAGTATTCTTATATAATAGCCGAAGATATCGAATATTTTGAAAATTACTTTGATTTAAAAAGGGATTATTCTTTAGTGCAAGAAAAAATTATTGCCCTAAACGATGAGTTTATTGCTAAAGTGGCGTCTTTAGGTAAAGGTATTAGGATTTTAAACCAAAGCAAGCGAGAAACGGCTTATTCGTTTATCATATCGCAAAATAATAATATTCCAAGAATAAAAGGCAGTATAGAAAAACTTTGCAAAGGGCTTGGCGAAAAGAAATTTTTTGACGGTGAGGAATATTATGCTTTCCCAACCGATGATAAAATAAGTAGCCAAGATTTACAGTTTTTTAAAGGTATAGGGCTTGGCTATCGCGATAGGTATATCAGCCACTTTGCAAATATGCTTGCAGGTGGTTACGACTTGCAAGGTTTATCAAACTTGTCCACCACAAATTTAACTAAAGAATTGCTTAAAATTTACGGAATAGGCAAAAAAGTAGCCGATTGTATTACCTTTTTTGGTTTTAACAAAACGGACTCTTTTCCCGTTGATACGTGGATTGAAAAGATTTACCTTGAAAATTTAGGCGGAACTAAAAAGACAAGGGAAGGTATTGCAAACGAACTTTCCTTAAAGTACGGTGAGTTATCGGGGTTTGTGCAACAATATTTATTTTATTATAAAAGAACAATAGAAAAGTCCGCTAAGTAGCGGACTTTTTTTAAATGATTTTCATTTCAAATTCGTTTGTTTTATTTTTGGTTACTAAGCTAAAAACGTCGCTTGCAAAAACGTCTTTTTGAAAACACTCGTAAGCGATGCCTGAAAGTTTTAAAGCATCACTTTTTCGGGTTATAAGTGGGTATTTAGAAGAAGATAACTCGCTGAGCATTGATTGTTTTTCTTTATTTATTGCAAGGACTTTAAGGTATAAATCCCCCTTTAAACAGTTAAGGGTAAACTCTTTAGTAATGCCAAGCATTGCGCAAAAAAGTATGCGTTTAAGCCTTGCTTCGGTATAACGTTTGCTTTTGAGTTTAAAGATTAAGTCTTGAAGGGTAAAATTGTCTTTTACCGTAGCCTTAATTTTATTTTCAAGCCCTTCAGAGCAATCGGCAATAAGTGAAATATCCGCCTTTGATTGTTTTAAAAGTGAGAAAATAATTTCTTCGTCAAATGATGGTAAAGTGCTTGGTAAATCGCTGTAAACGTAAGGCGGTACAAGCTTTTTAACCTTTTTAACCTTTCCGCTTGCTATAGCGTTTCTAATGGATAGTGCAGAAGGTAATCCCTTAGTTAATTCCTTTTCGTTATAACCCGCACCGCTACGCTGTATATGTTGAACGGTTAAATCATAGTTGTTTTCAAGTATGGCTTTTATATATTCAATGCCCAATATATTGTTAGGGGAATTAAGCAAGGTAGCGTCATTTCCTTCGCCCGCCGTTTGCGAAAGGGCTATAGCACGCGCCTTTGCAAGAGGTTCGCCTTTACTGAGCTCGCTTTTTAATACGCTTTTAAAATCATCGCTTTCTGTTGCAAGTATTTTTGCTACTTCTATAAGAGAGGGCAAGTTATCAGTTTCCGTACCAAAGCAAATTTCGTTTGGCTTAGGAAGTGCGTTGATAAGTTTAACACCGCCTTTTGCAAAAATTTCCGCATTGGAAAGAGCAAATACGGTAGGAAGTTCTATAACGATATCCGCCCCCGCTTTTATTGCGTGGATAGCACGCGTGTACTTGTCAAGCACCGCGCCTTCGCCTCGTTGTGTAAAGTTTCCGCTCATTATAACGGCGGTCAAATCAGGGCGTAAATTTTGTTTTATATAGTTTAAATGTCTTAAATGCCCTAAATGTAGGGGATTATATTCACAAATTGTTGAACAAATTTTCAAAATGGCACCTACTCGTTTTACTTTTTAAAAAGTTTGGTATATACTAAGTATATACTAATTTGTAAAAATAATAAAGCAAATACTAATATATTTTTTTAAGGAGAGTAACAATGAGCAATATTTTATGCGAAATTAAGAAAAGAGCAGCTGCTTTAAACAAAACAATCGTTCTTCCAGAAGGCGAAGATAGCCGTGTAGTTCAAGCAGCGGCGGATACTGTAAAAGAAGGCGTTTCTAAAATTATCCTTTTAGGTAACGAACAAGAAATTAGAACTAACAATCCAAGCGTAGACCTTACAGGCGTTACTATTATCGACCCTGTAACTCATGTAGATACTGATAAATACGCTCAAATGCTTTTCGATATAAGACAAGGCAAAATCAACAAAAAAACAGGTCTTGCAGAATATCCAACTGTTGAAGATGCAAAAGCATATATCTTAAAAGACTACACTATGTACGGCGCATTAATGCTTAAAGCAGATGACGTTGACGGTATGGTATCAGGTGCTTGCCACTCTACTTCTAACACTCTCCGTCCAGGTCTTCAAGTTATTAAAACTGCACCGGGCGAAAAAATGGTTTCTGCATACTTCTTAATGATTGCGCCAGAAGGCGGTCATAAATTCTGTGAAGACGGTTGCTATATTTACGCTGATAGCGGTCTTAACCAAAACCCTACAAGTGAAGAACTTGCTTACATTGCATTATCTTCAGCAAAATCTGCTGAATATATTGCAAATATCGAACCAAGAATTGCATTTATCTCTCACTCTACTATGGGTAGCGCTAAACACCCTGACGTTACTAAAGTAACTGACGCATTTAAATTATTTAAAGAAATTGCACCTAACTACAAGGCAGACGGCGAATTACAATTTGACGCGGCTATCGTTCCTGAAGTTGCTAAATCTAAAGCGCCTAACTCAACTGTAGCAGGCCACGCAAACGTTATGATTTTCCCTGACCTTGATACTGGTAACAGTAACTACAAAAATACTGAAAGGTTAGGTGGTTTCCAAGCAGTTGGCCCTCTTTGTCAAGGCTTAGCAAAACCTATCAACGACTTATCACGTGGTTGTGCCGTTGCCGATATCGTTGCTGCAGTAGCAATCACCGCTTTACAAACCCAAATCAAGTAAGGAGAATATTATGAAAGTTTTAGTTATAAATGCAGGTAGTTCATCACTTAAATACCAACTTATCGATATGGATACCGAAGGTGTTATCGCTAAAGGTCTTTGCGAAAGAATTGGTATAGATAAATCATTACTTACACACAAAGCAAACGGCAAAACTACAGAAATTCAAAAGGATATGCCTACTCATACTAAGGCTATCCAATTAGTTTTAGATAGTTTAGTTAGCAAAGAATACGGCGTTATCGGTGATATGAGTGAAATTTCAGCGGTTGGTCACAGAATCGTTCATAGTGGCGAAGTATTTAAAGGCCCTGTTCTTGCAACTGAAGAAAACTTACAAAAATGTGAAGCACTTGTTGAATTTGCTCCACTTCATCAACCAGCAAACATCGCAGGTGTAAGGGCTTGCATGGCAGTTATGCCAAACACACCAATGGTACTTGTGTTTGATACTACTTTCCACAACACTATGCCTGAAGAAGCATATATCTTTGGTATTCCTTACGAAGCATACGAAGATTTCAAAATCCGTCGTTATGGTTTCCACGGCACAAGTCACAGATTCGTTTCTAACGAAGCAATCAACTACTTAGGTTTACAAGATAAAGAATCTAAAATCGTTACTTGTCACTTAGGTAACGGCTCGTCAATCAGCGCTGTTAAAGACGGTAAATGTATTGATACAAGTATGTCGTTTACACCACTTGGCGGTGTTCCAATGGGTACAAGATGCGGTGATATCGACCCAGGTGTTGTTGAATTTATCGCTAAAAAATACAACTTCACAACTGCTGAAGCAGTTAACTACTGCAATAAAAAATCAGGCGTACTTGGTATTAGTGGCGTTTCTTCAGACTTTAGGGATATTAGGGCTGCTGCTGATGAAGGCAACCACAGGGCGCAAATTGCACTTGATATCTTTGCTTATAGCGTTAAAAAATACATCGGTTCTTACTCTGCTGCACTTGGCGGTATTGACTGTTTAGTATTTACAGCAGGTGTTGGCGAAAACGTTTGCGGTATTAGGGCTAAAGTTTGCGAAGGTTTAGAATACTTAGGCATCGAAATCGATGAAGCTAAAAACTTAGAAAAGAATAACGGTCAAATTAGGGATTTATCTAAAGCAAACGCTAAAGTTAAAGTATTAGTTATCCCAACTAACGAAGAACTTGTTATCGCAAGAGATACTATTGCCGTAGCATTTAACTAAGTTTTTACTACTTTAGGTTAAAATAAAGACTAAAAAATCATAAAAAGTTAAATAACAACGCTTTAATAAAGTTGACAATACTTTTTAAATAAAGTATAATCTATAGGATAAATAATGGATATTGACGTATTAAAACTAAAACATAGCGGAAAAGATTGTATGGATTTTTCTTTTGACTACGCTCAAGAGGAAGATTTAATTCTTACCCCAAGCGCCGTTATCGACGGCAATATACACGTAAGTGGCACTTTGGAACTTCACGGAGATGACGTTTACGTTGACGGTAAGGTTGATTGCACGATTGTTGGTGAATGTGCAAGGTGTTTAGGTAAGGCAAAGTACGATTTTTCTGAAGACTTATCCGTAACTTTCGTTAGAAATAATCCTAACGAGGAAGAAGATGAATATCTTTACAGTAGCGGTGTAGTAAACTTACGTCAAGCGGTAAGGGACGTGTTTTTAACAAACTGTCCACCCGTTATCTACTGCAATGAAAATTGCAAGGGCTTATGTCCAATATGCGGAAGCAATCTTAACGAAACAGATTGCAATTGTAAATAATATAAGAGAGGTATTTTAAGATGGCAGTTCCAAAGAGTAAGGTCTCTAAGGCAAGAGGCGCAAAGAGATTTGCAAGCAACTACAAAGCAAAAGTTCCTACACTTGTTGAATGTCCACAATGTCACGCTCAAAAACAACCACACAGAATTTGTGCTAAGTGCGGATATTACGATGGCAAACAAGTTATCGTTTCAAACAGCGAAGTAAATGAATAAAATTTAACGGGATAAGATTATCTTATCCCGTTTATTCTTTAAAAAAATCAAGCGTGCGATTTAATCGCACGCTATTTTTATTTATCTTGTTTTTTACTGCTTTGTGTAAAAGCCGCTTTAGTGTAACCTTTATCGCTGTTAAATTCTACTTTCCAAGCCTCTCTCATATTATCGTATACAGCCTTGTCTATTTCAGGTGTGCCAAGCGAGGTTGTAGGAAGTAACATATCGCCTGCAACGTTTGGGTCAATACACGCGGTATCGTTGCGGTATAAGTCGCGTTCTTCTTTATTTCTAAGATTAGGGATTTTCATTTTCTTGCCGTCTTGTAATATCGAACGGTAAGCAAACATGCCCGGTAAAAACATATCAAGTGCTTCATAAACGTCGATAATATCGGCGTTTTTGTTGCCGTTAATAGCCTCAATAAAGTTATAAACGGTAAAGTAATCAGAGCCGTTATGGCCGTATTGCGCTAAACTATCGTCACCCTTAACTAAATAGTTTTGCTTTTCTTCGCCCGCTATTTCAACGTTAATAGCATCTACACCACGGGTGTTTTTGCCTTCGCGCTCGCTTTCCATTTTTCCTTTCGAACCGTAAAGACAGTACCATATAGAGTTACCGTTTAAAAAGCAACCGTTAATGTTTTTCATAATTCCGCCGTTTTCAAAGGTAATCATAGAAATACCAAACTGACCGCCTTTAGCACCAACCATAAGGTTTCTTGCGTTTTTAGTGCCTTCTAAACCGATAACCGAAACAGGTCTTTGCTTAGTAATATGCACGATAGGGCCGATAGAGTGGGTGCAGTAGAAGGTAGAATACATATTATTGCGCCAATGTGATTCATCGCCGTAGGTAATGCTTTGCCAAATAGGGTAGCAGTTATGGATATATTCGCCTTCGGCGTATTCAAACTCGCCAAGTTTACCTTCTTCGTATAATTTTTTCATTTCACGCGTTGCGGGAAGGTAGCAGTAGTTTTCGCCATAGCAGTAAACTTTTTTAGTTTCTTCAACCGTTTCTACAAGTTCTACTGCCTCTTTCATTGTTTGGCAAGGCAATACTTCAGAATAAACGTGTTTTCCTGCCTTCATTGCTTTGATTGCGTAAGGTGCGTGCTCTGTTGCGTAGTTTGCAAGTACAACCGCATCCATATCGTGCTTAATAAATTCGTCAAAATTATCGTAGTAACTAATGCTATCGTCATTGATTATGCTTTTTTGCTTTTCTATAGCGTCCTTCCACTTATCGCAAATGGCAACTATTTCGCCCTTGTCGGAATAGCGTAAAAAGTTAATCATACTCGTTCCGCGGTAAACCCCGAAAACACCAATTTTAATTTTTGCCATCTCTTATCTCCCTATAATGTTTAAATTCTTCGTAAACGTATTCTGATTTAGGATAGCTTATTTCGCTGTAAAGTTTTTCCCAGCGCTCAAGCATATTACTGTCGGGGTCGGTGTAAATAATAGGTCTATAGCCCGCTTTTAAATAGGTTTTTACTGCAGGAACCCTAAAATCATCGGTAGTTAAATACACTTCGTTTATGTTTCTGCGCCTAAATTCTTCAATAGAAAAGTTTGCTATCGCTTGGCCTATACCTTTGCCCCTTTCACTTGAAAGCATTTTAACCATATGTAAATACCCCGTGTTGTTTGCGTGGGTTATTGTGGTAACGGTTGCAACGCGTTCTCCGTTTGGATTTAATATGAAAAACATATCTTTTTCTAAAACTAAGTCAAGGTCGCTATAACCCTCTATTGCCATGCGCCAATACTCATCGCCGTCAAATGGCGGTACGGGTGGTTCAACCACTATTTTCTTCCAAGACGCATAATCTTCTTCAACGCCTGTAAAGTTTATAATTTTGTAACCTTTTGGCAATACTACTTCTTTAGTAGGTATTTCGTTAACGTATGCTTTCATTGCAAGTTGTTTCATTGTTTTTTCCCTCGGCTACTCCGCAATATCTAACTGATTTTTGGCGGTAAAAAAACTGCGCAATACTTTGTTTAACCCCTTGATAAGATGTATACTCTTGTCTGCGGGGTTTGCCTTGTCTTGCTTGCTTTTTTTCTCGCCAAAGCAATAAATTTAATCACTTATCTATTGCTACGTAGCCTTAAATTTATTTTATATAACTATTGTAAACCATAATAAACAATAAAACAATGGATAAATTCCACAATATTATGTAAATTTTCCACTTTTATATTGACTTTTGATTTTGGGTTAGGTAATATATAGGTATGGAAAATCTTAATATTTGCAATTTTGTAAAAGAAGTAAAGCACAGCGACGTGCAAGTTATAAATTACGTTTATGAAACGGATGAAAAAGTTTATTCTAAGTGGCGTTATAGCACTTATTGTAGGGTGTATTACGTTACAAACGGTAGGGGAATATTTAAAAGTAATTATGGTGAATATGAAATTGAAGAAGGCGACGTTTTTGTGGAATTTCCCGCGCAACATTATTATATAGAAAATTTAAGCGATTTAAAGTTTGCGTACGTTAGTTTTATTGGCACAACTGCAATCGACACTTTAGATAATCTATATATAACGGCTAAAAACTGCGTTTATAAAAACCTAAAAAGCATTGGCAAAATTTGGACGGATAATTTAATTTTAGATGAAAATTTAATAGGAATTGCAAGCCGTGGTGTGTTGTTTTTAACTTTGGCGGAGATTGGTAAAATCAACGCCTTAAACAAGCAAAAACTCACAAGCGAAAAGGATATGTCGCTTATTATTAAAAAGTACATAGACGATAATTTTACCGATAGTACCCTTAGCTTAAATAAGATTGCTAAAGAGTTATCGTATAATCCTAAATATCTCTCAAGAGTGTTCGTTAAAAATATGAAAACTACGGTTACTGAATATGTAAATTCTTTAAGGGTAAAGTATGCCTATTCGTTAATCAAGCGAAATATCAGCAGTATAAAAGATATATCCTTTACTTGCGGATTTCAAGATTCGCTATATTTTTCTAAGGTATACAAAGGAATAATGGGCGAATCCCCGTCGCAAACGATAAAAAATTTAAAAAATGGGGATTATACAAATTCTATCTGAAATAAAAAATGCTACCGAATTTTCGGTAGCATTATTAATTTTAAATTATAAGCCTAAAAGTTCTTTCTTTTTAGTGTTGAATTCTTCTTCAGAAATAATGTTTTGCTCTTTTAAATCTGCTAATTGTTTTAAAAGGTTTAAGTTTTCAGTAGAAAGCTCTTTTTTAGGTGCAGCCGCAGGTTTTGCTGGTTGTGCTATTGGTTTAGATGCAGATTGATAACTTTGTGAAGATTTTACTAAGTAAGAAGAAGATTGTTGAGGGGTAGTAGTATTTTCTGCTTTAAATACGTTAGCAATTACAATGTATCCAATAAGCAAGAAGATTTCAAGTAAAAATGGCCAAAATGCAGCTGTACCAACGTTGTAATAGTCTGAACTGTATTCTATTTTTGCTATAATAAAGTAAATAATACCCATAATCATGTAAAAGCCAGTTAATACCATACTTACAATGATAAAAAGTACGTCTAAATTCATTTTATTTCTAAAAATTAAATTGAATATAGCGCCAGCAATAACTACGAAAGATACTAAAAATAAAGATATTGAAGTTAAACCTAATAAATAAATAGCCCATTCGTAATCATAGCCTTTAGCGATAATAGTACTATTAAAAGACATAATTGAAAAACCAGAGTCGTAATAAACACGGCCATAATTATATAGGTATGAATCGTTATATCCAACTTTACATAATTTAAATGCTAACATTAAAAAAGTAAATGAAGCCATTACAAGAACAATTATTCTTTTAATTAATTTGCCAACGTTAGAATTTGTGTTTGACATAATAAAAACTCCTTTAAAAAGATATAACCAATTATAGCACTAAATATTGGGGTAGTCAATATAAATACAAAATTAATATTAAAATCTTTAATGCGAATAAAAAAGAGCAGACCGCATTAAGCAATCTGCTATTTTTTGGTGCGGCTGACTCGTCGCAATAAACTACGCTTAAAGTAATTTACTAAAAGTAAATTCCAAAAGCGCTTCGTTATTGCTCCTCTTCCCAAAAATCTTTTACAGGTAAAATATTTTCGGGAGCCCTAAATAAAATTTCAAATCCTTCACGCAGGCAAATAAATAAACCCAACCTACTAAAATAGGTTGGGTTTATTTGGTGCCGCTGATCGGATTTGAACCGATACGACTGTTACATCGAGGGATTTTAAGTCCCTTGCGTCTGCCTGTTCCGCCACAGCGGCACGTTACTATGGTATTTTACTACTTTATAATTCATTTGTCAAATAAAATAACTCAATTTTTTTACGGTTTTTTAATGATATATAAATTTTGAATAATGTATAGACAAATTTTTAATGTTATGTTAAAATATAAAGGTTGAAAAGGAGTGATGTAATTATGAAATATGACGTAATAATTATCGGTGCAGGTCCTGGTGGTATATATTCCGCTTACGAACTCGTAAAAGCTAATAAAAATTTAAAGATTGCTATGTTTGAAACTGGTAAAAGCCTTGAAAAGCGTAAATGCCCTATCGATGGCGAAAAGGTTAAATCTTGTATTAGTTGTAAAACTTGTGCTATTATGAACGGTTTTGGTGGTGCGGGTGCTTTCTCTGATGGTAAATACAATATCACTAATAACTTTGGTGGTACCCTTTGCGATTATATCGGTAAGAAAAAAGCCCTTGAACTTATGGAATACGTTGATGAAATAAACGTTTCTCACGGTGGCGAAGGCACTCATTTATATTCAACTGCCAACACTAAAATTAAAAATTTATGCTTACAACACGACCTTCACTTACTTGACGCATCTGTGCGCCACTTAGGTACGGATATCAACTACGTTGTGCTGGAAAACTTATATGCTGAATTGTCGGGCAAAATGGATATCTTTTTTGAAACCCCCGTTGTTTCAGTAGAAAAAAATGGCGAAGAATACACTATTAACACTAAAAAGGATAGTTATACTGCTAAAAACGTTATCGTTTCGGTTGGTAGAAGTGGTAGTAAATGGATGGAAGAAGTTTGCGAATCCCTTGATATTCCTAAAGAATCTAACAGGGTTGACATCGGCGTTAGGGTAGAACTTCCTGCCGAAATCTTCGCGCACTTAACCGATGAACTTTACGAAAGTAAAATTATGTACCGTACTAAGCAGTTTGAAGATAAGGTTAGAACCTTCTGTATGAATCCGCGCGGTGTTGTTGTTAACGAAAACACTAACGGTATCGTTACGGTAAACGGCCACAGTTATGAAGACCCTAAAAAACATACTTCTAACACTAACTTTGCACTTCTTGTTAGCAAACATTTATCAGAACCGTTTAAAGATAGTAACGGCTATGGTGAAAGTATTGCAAGGCTTTCTAATATGCTTGGCGGTGGCGTTATCGTTCAAAGATTTGGCGACCTTATCCGCGGTAAAAGAAGTAATCAAACACGTATTAACGAAAGTTTCGTAATTCCTACCTTAAACGCAACTCCAGGCGACCTTAGTTTAGTTATGCCTAAGCGTATTTTAGACGGTATTATTGAAATGATTTACGCACTTGATAAAATTGCACCAGGTACCGCTAACGACGATACGCTTTTATACGGTGTAGAAGTTAAATTCTACAATATGCAAGTAGAACTTGATAGTAACCTTATGACTAAGCACAAAGGCTTATTCGTTATAGGTGACGGTAGCGGTGTAACCCACTCGCTTTCACACGCATCGGCAAGCGGTGTGTACGTAGCACGCTACATTTTAGACTCTGTCACAACTTATTAAAAAATTAAAACATACTATAATTATGACTGATAAAAGAATAAAAGACTCTATTACAGAACAAGTTCATATTTTAACGCAAGGTAATTTAAACGGATACCGCAGGCTTTTTGGTGGTAAACTTATGAGTTGGATGGACGTTGTTGCAGCCGTTGTTGCAAGGCGCCACTCTGAAAAAAACGTAACTACTGCCGTTGTTGATATGCTTGAATTTAAAGCACCTGCTTACGCAAACGATACCATTTGTATTATCGGTAAAATAACTTACGTAGGCAATACTTCAATGGAAGTTAAAGTTGACGTTTACGTTGAAGAATTAACCCACGAAAGAAGGCTTATAAACACCGCTTACTTTGTAATGGTTGCCCTTGACGAAAACGAAAAACCAACTAAAGTGCCTGGTATCATTTTAGAAACCGATGAAGAAAAATTAGAATACGAAAAAGCCAAATTGCGTAAAGAATGGCGAAAATCGTATAACGCTTAAACAAATAACAGTAAAAAATCAAGCAAAGCGCTTGATTTTTTTATTTTGTAGCGGTATAATAAGTATGAAAAGTATAACTTGTATAACTTAAAGGAGAAGTTATGGATAAAGAAAATTTTATAGGTGTTTGTAAAGTAGGCGAAAAGGGACAAATAGTAATTCCTAAAGAAGCAAGGGATATGTTTGGTATTACCGCAGGGGATTACGTATTGGTTTTATGTGATAAAAATAGGGGTATAGCGGTAGTTAAACCTGATTCTTTTGAAGATTTAGCCGAAAAAGTGTTTGAAAAATAGGTGTAGTATGCAAGGAATAGATATTAAAAATGTATCAAAAACCTATAAAAGTGGGGTAGTGGCGTTAAACGATTTATCCCTTACAATCAATAGTGGTGAGTTGTTTGGGCTTTTAGGTGTTAACGGGGCAGGCAAAACTACCCTTATTAAGATACTTTGTGGGTTAACTAAAAAAAGTAGTGGTAAAGCGTATATCAACGGTTATGATTTAGACGTTGATTTAAACGAAATTAAAAAGATTATCGACGTATCACCGCAAGAAACTTCCGTTGCACCCAATTTAACCGTGCTTGAAAATTTAGAATTTTTTGCAAACGTTTACGGCGTTAACGATTCTATGTATTTAGAAGAAATAATTTCCACCTTTTCACTTGAAGAAGTATTGCGCCAAAAGGCAAAAACCTTATCGGGCGGGTATCAACGCAGGCTTTCTATAGCAATTGCGTTAATTTCTAAGCCAAAAGTATTGTTTTTAGACGAGCCAACGCTTGGGCTTGACGTTTTAGCGCGCAGGGAACTTTGGAAGATTATTTTAAAATTAAAAGGTAAAATTACTATAATACTCACATCACATTATTTAGAAGAAATAGAAAATCTATCTGATAGAGTTGCCATTTTGTATAAAGGAAAACTTTTAACGGTTGGAAGTGCTAAAGATATTAAAGAAAGTTTAAACGTACCTACCTTTGAAGAGGCTTTCGTTAAGATAGTGGAGGGAGAAAATGAGTAAAGTTATTTGTTTTTTTAATAGGAATTTAAAAGAACTCCTTCGCGATAGCACAATTTACGTGTTTTGCTTGCTTTTTCCCGTTGCTATGCTTTTGCTTTTTAATATAATTAATAGTTTTACGGGCGGTCACACACCAACTTTTGAAATTAAATCAATAGTGCCGGGTGTTATAGCATTTTCTTACACCTTTATTACATTAACTTTATCTCTTTTAATATCTAAAGATAGGCAAACGTCTATACTCAAAAGGTTGTATTCTTCCCCTATGAGAAGTTTTGATTTTATTTTCGGCTATGCTATCGTTGGCGTTATTATAGGGTTTTTACAAACTGTTATTTGCGTAATTACAGGCGGTATTATTGCACTTTGCAAAGGCGAAGGGTTTATAAGTTTTGGCGGTATTTTACTTTTAATAGTATCGCAATTACCTATTTTAATTTTCTGTGTCTTTTTAGGAATTATTATGGGTACCCTTTTTAACGATAAAACTGCACCGGGTATATCTTCGATATTAATTTCAGCATCGGGTATTTTAGGTGGTTGTTGGATGCCTATTGAAACTATGGGAAGTTTTGAAACTATTGCAAGGTTTTTACCTTTCTATCCATCAGTATACTTGGGTAGAATATCAACTTCTGCAATCAATGCTTTAGGTGTTGTTTACAACTTTAACCTTTTTGCTGTTATTGGTTTAATAACCGTTTTAATTTATATGGTGGTTGCGGTCGTGCTTTCTATTTTTATATTTAAAAAGAGTATGATTAGCGATAATTAAAGTAAAAGAACTCGGCAAAATGCCGAGTTTTTTGTATTGACAGTTGTTTTTTATAGTGATATAATTTAGTGGTATGTAATAAAAGGAGATAGTTTATGTTTACTACCGAACATTTTATTTGGCTTGCTATATCTGTAGTTGTTATTGTTGGGTTAACTCTTTTACAAAGCAAACTTAAAGTTTCTTTTGATAGGGTACTTGACTTTTTACTTATAATTTCCGTTTTAAGTGAAGGTGTTAAGATTGCGTGCAATCTTATGCCAAGCCCTCACACCGAAGGCGGTAAGTATTTAGACCCTGGCGATTTACCTTTCCATTTATGTTCAATTCAAATATTTTTAATGTTTGGGCTTAAATTCTTTGTAAAAAGCGAAAAGACAAAGCAAGTGCTTTTAGGTTTTATGGCACCAACTCAAATGCTTGGCGCTATTATTGCACTTTTTGTACCAACAGTTGGCGTTAACTTTGACAACGTTCAAGTTTGGCAATACTTCTTGTATCACGATTGTTTAATCTTCTTTGCAATTTATATTGTAAGGGCAAAACTTGTTGATTGGAAGTGGAAAAACTACCTTTATAACTTAGGCTTAATTTTGTGTATGGCGTTTATTTGTATGTGGCTTAACAGTTTCTTAAGTGTCGCAGCCGAAGTTGAAGGCTCGTTTAGACGTGCAAACTTTATGTACTTAACTTATCCACCAATGGAAGGTTTACCATTACTTAACCTTGATAACGGTTGGGGAATTTACTTTTTAACACTTACACTTTTAGTTGTCGGCTTAGTTGGTTTATTCCACTTTATCGTAACGCCTAAGCCTTGGCTTAAAAAGAAAGATAAATAATTAAAAAGAACGGTTTTAAACCGTTCTTTTTTTGTTTAATATTAAAGTGTAGAAGTCGTTACGCTTTCACGCCATCTGTGATACATAAAGCCGTTTCTATCTTTCCAAGGAAGAAGTTCCTCTTCAAGTTCTTCAATTTTAGAAATATTGCCTTTTAAGTAATCGTCAATACGTTCGTTGCTATCGATAAGCCTTGCCCTTAATGAGCCAAGCCTTAAAATTTGAACTTCCCAGCCAAACGGCTTGTTTTCGGTAAACCATTGTTTTTTGAAAACTGGGATAAACTCGTCTAAATATTTTACGGCAAGTTTAAGTTTTTTAGAAATTTGTTTAAGGGCTTTTAAATCCTTTTCCTTGTAGGCTTTGCGGGTTTCTAATCCAAGCGTTGCCTTGATTTTCATAAATTTGCAAAGTTTTTCAAGGGTGTTGAAAATATACTTAAATTCGCCAGCGCCTTCCTTTGCGTCTTTAATAGTTTCTTCAATTTCAGCGTAAGGGATAGGGTCGAATTTAGCATATTCAATATCCTTAACGCCAAGCAAAACGTCACTATAAAACATTGCTTTACATATGCAACTAAAAGATTGGTCTTTTACGCCGTTTACGGTAAATTGATTAGGTAAATCAAGTGTCATAAAACCGTCAAAATCAAGGTTAAAAGTGTTTTTAAACTCTTCTTTTATAACGTCTAAATCAAAGATGCCTTCTTTAAATTTGCTTATTGCAAAAAGTGAAGGGAGTACCGCAAAGAATGAGGCTTCGTGTCCGTCATCGCCCCAAACGGTGATGATAGCATTTTTAACACCATGTTCTTTAGCACTTTCAAATGCAGGTTTCATCGTGCGGATTGAAAAATCGTTAAGCGGGCAAAAGCCTTGCCAAATCCATGCACCGCCAGCAAACCATACGTTATCGTCTAATTTTTTATGTTCTTTGAACATAACGTCGTAAATTTTTTTATCAGTATGGTAGTAATCCCAGTAGGTAAGCGAAACGTTATCTGGTATTTTGTTTTTAATTTCTTCGGATATTTCTATGTTTAACCCGTTTTCTATATAGTAATAGCCACCGCTTGCTAAACGGAAGAACATATCGCTCCACATATGGCAATGAAAACCGTATTTTTTAGCAATTTCCGCAACGCGATTTAAGTGCTTTAATAAAAGTTCGGTGCGGTCTTCATAGCCGTTTTCGTGAAGGTATTTACCAAGCCCAACCTTGTCAGCTTCATCCATACCGATATTTACCTCGCGCGAAGTGAAAGTTTCTGAAAGGGTTTTAAAAATGTTTTCAATAAACGCATAAGTTTTTTCGTTACCGATAAGTAAAATATCATCGCAGTCGATAATATCCCAGTAATGCGGAATTTTACACATATTTGTAATGTGTGCAAGCGTTTGAATGCACGGTATAAGTTCAATGCCTTTAGATTTCGCATAAGCGTCCACTTCTTTAATTTCTTCTTTAGTGTACCCGCCACGAAGATATCCAAGATATGGCTCGCCATCTATTTTATAAATATCTTCGGCGTAAATCTCAAGGCAGTTATATCCCATTTTTGCGATATAATCGATATACTTTTTAAGTTGAGTTGTTGTAATAACGGCGTTGCGTGATACGTCTAACATAACGCCAAAACGTTCAAAATTAGGCATAAATCCCCCCTTTTTTTGAAGTGAGTTTCATTAATGATTATTTTAGCATATAGATATAAATATTGTCAATACTAAAAGGCATTTGACTATTAACTAAAAAACACTTGAAATTTATTAATTTTTTTATTACAATATAATGTATACTAATGGTAAGACTTGATTCCTTTCAAGTAGGGGGTAATATGGAATTTTTTAATTATTTTTTTGGTAAAGGTACTGAAGAAGAATTTACTGCTTTTAGTTTTGCACATTTTTTGCCAATCTTAATTGCGATAGGGGTAATAGTTTTAATTTTCTTTTTCAGGGATAAAATTAGAAATTTCAAGCACGAAAAATGTATAAGAATGGCTTTGGCATTTGCGCTTATTATAACAGAAATGTCTTACTTTTGGCGTTTTGTAGCCGTTCCTGAACTTGAAGGAAATCCAATAGACCATTTACCTATAACTCTTTGTGGTTGGTGCGTTATTTTTTGTAGTTATTTAGTGGTAACTAAATCTCAAACTTTATTTGATATATCTTACTTTTGGCTTTTCAGCGGAACGTTATTCGCTTTGATAACTCCAACCGTTATAACGTATACAGGCCCTACAAGGTTTAGATATTATCAATTTTGGTTTGAACACACACTTGGCTATATTACGATATTTTATATGATATTCGTACATAAAATGCGCCCTAACGTTAAATCTATTATTATATCGTTTGCGTGTTTAGTTGTTTTAGCGATAATTGCTATCCTTGCAAACGATATGTTAGGCCCAGGTGCAAACTATCTATTTTTAGCAAAACCTGAAGATACTCCGTCTATTTTAGATATATTACCATCAAATTACGCTGTAAGGCTTTTGATTATGGCTTTAGTAATTTCAGCGTTATTTGTGATATCCTACTTGCCTTGGTTTTTCAAAGACGGCAAAAAACTAAAATTTAAAAATGATAACTTAGAATAAAATTAAAGGTGTGATTTTATGTCACACCTTTCATTTTTGCCGAACGTAGTTCGAGTCGATAAATGATAACTCGCTATGCTCGAATGATAATCAAATTTTGGCAAATTTGACATCAAAAAAGGAACAAGTATCAACTTGTTCCTTTTTTGGTGCGCCTTCGGAGTAATTCCCCTTAATAAGGGGAGTGGCAACCTACGGTTGGCAAGGGGTGTGCGCCCTGCTAAGGGCCGAACGTAGTCCGAGTCGATAAGGCGCAATGATAACTCGCTATGCTCGAATGATAATCAAATTTTGGCAAATTTGACATCAAAAAAGGAACAAGTATCAACTTGTTCCTTTTTTGGTGCGCCTTCGGAGACTCGAACTCCGGACCCACTGATTAAGAGTCAGTTGCTCTACCGACTGAGCTAAAGGCGCATATACTTTCTCAAATTATCATACGAGACTAAAATAGCCTCGTATGAAATATATTTGGTGATCCACCGGGGACTCGAACCCCGGACAACTTGATTAAAAGTCAAGTGCTCTACCGCCTGAGCTAGTGGACCAAAAATATTAAGTTAATGGCTGGGGTGGCAGGATTTGAACCTACGAATACCGGAATCAAAATCCGGTGCCTTACCGCTTGGCGACACCCCAACGATTAAATGGGGCGAGAGATGGGAATCGAACCCACGACCCTCAGGACCACAATCTGATGCTCTACCTATTGAGCTACTCCCGCCACGAAGAGTATGTATATTGGCACGCCAGAAGGGACTCGAACCCCTGACACCCGCCTTAGAAGGGCGGTGCTCTATCCAGCTGAGCTACTGGCGCATAACGTGTCAAAAAAAAGTACGTCTTCCTTAGCGTTCGCTTACGATTGAAAAGTGGAGCGGGTGATGGGAATCGGACCCACGCAACCAGCTTGGAAGGCTGGTGTTCTACCATTGAACTACACCCGCACTTCTTTCACAATGCTTAAAGATTATATCAAAACCGCTTTTTATTGTCAATCAAATTTAAGGGTAATTTGCAAAATTTTACAACTTTTTTCTTAAAAGTTTAAACGCTAACGAAAATTATAGTTTTTTTTTAATTTTTTGTTAATTTTTGATATAAATTCTGAATAGCGCGGAAACGGTGGCTTACCGCGTTTTTCTCTTCGGCGGTTGCTATGCCGAAAGATTTTTGTAAATCATCACTTAAAAATATACAGTCGTAACCAAACCCGTTTTCGCCCGTTTCTTCGTAAAGAATATTGCCAAGTGTTTCGCCGTAGCCGTCAAGATAAGTTCTGTCCTTTTTATAAAGCACTACCGAAGATATAAACTTAGCCTTTCTATTAGTTTGATTTTCAAGATTTTTTAAAAGTAAGTCACGGTTAGATTTATCGTTGCCGTGTTCGCCCGAATACCTTGCACTATAAACGCCCGGATTGCCGTTTAAAACTTCAACGGAAAGCCCGCTATCGTCTGCAAGAACGTTTTCGTTAAGGGCAATAGATACCGTTTTGGCTTTGATTAGCGCATTTTCAAAAAAGGTAGTACCCGTTTCTTCAATATCCTCGTTAAAGCCAAGTTCACTCATAGGTACGATTTCAAAAATATCGCCTAAAATCTCTTTAATTTCTTTAATTTTACCTTTATTGCCCGATGCAACGATTAATCTTTCCATATTAGTTTTTATTACCGTGAATAGGTGCAGGAATAATTCCCCCGCGTGAAATGAATTTTTCTGCCGATTCGCTTGATACGTTCATAATAGGTGCTCTTCCTAAAAGACCACCAAACTCAACGAACTCGCCAACTTTTTTGTTAGGAACAGGGATAACCCTTACAGCCGTAGTTTTATTGTTTACCATACCGATAGCCGCTTCGTCTGCAATCATAGCAGAAATTGTAGATGCAGGCGTATCGCCAGGGATTGCAACCATATCGATACCAACTGAACAAACAGAAGTCATTGCCTCAAGTTTGTTAAAGGTAAGTATGCCTTTTTCCGCAGCGGAAATCATACCTTCGTCTTCACTAACAGGAATAAACGCACCCGATAAACCGCCGACTTTAGAACTTGCCATAACACCGCCTTTTTTAACTGCGTCGTTAAGTATTGCAAGACAAGCTGTAGTTCCGTGACCGCCAACTGTTGATAAGCCCATTTCTTCTAAAATTCTACCAACGCTATCGCCGATAGCAGGGGTAGGGGCAAGTGAAAGGTCTACGATACCAAGTTCAGCATTAAGCCTTTTAGCCGCTTCGTTAGCCATAAGTTGACCAACCCTTGTAATTTTAAATGAAGTCTTTTTAATGATTTCTGCAATCTCGGTAATATTAGCGTTAGGTGCGTCTTTAACAGCCCTATACACAACGCCTGGGCCCGAAACGCCTACGTTAATTACGCACTCGCCTTCGCCAACGCCGTGGAAAGCACCCGCCATGAACGGGTTATCTTCAACTGCGTTGCAGAATGCTACGAATTTAGCACAACCAAAACCGTCTTTATCCTTAGTGAGTTCAGCCGTTTGCTTAATAATTTTACCTAAAATATCAATAGCATCAAGGTTAATGCCCGAACGGGTAGAACCAACGTTTACCGACGAGCATAAAATATCAGTTGACGCAAGAACTTCAGGGATACTTTCGATAAAAGATTTTTCATACGAAGTCATGCTTTTATGAACGAGTGCCGAGTAACCGCCTAAAAAGTCAATTCCCAAAGTTTTACCCGCTTTGTCAAGGGCTTTAGCAATCTTGATTTCTTCGCCTTTAAAACCTGCGGTTATAAGTGAAACAGGTGTAACCGAAACACGTTTGTTTATTATAGGAACGCCGTATTCCGTAGATAAATCTTTTGCTACCTTTACAATGTTTTCAGCACGTTTACAAATTAAATCGTAACAGTTAGTTGCCGTTTTTTCCGCCGTTGCCGAAATACAATTAAAAAGGGAAATACCCATCGTTATAGTACGAACGTCAAAATTTTCTTTTTGAACCATATTTATGGTTTCGATAATATCTTTATTGTTAATCATACTATTTTACACTCTATACATCGTATTGAAAATATCTTCGTGTTGAAGAATAATTTTAACGCCTATTTCTTCGCCAAGCGCAGTAGCCTCTTCAACGAGTTCAGCAAGGGTTATCGTAGCGTTTGATATGTTTACAAGCATAATCATAGTGAAGTTGCCTTGCATAATAGTTTGGCTAACGTCTTCAATGTTAACGTTGCGGTTAGCAAGCATTGTTGCCACTTTTGCAATGATGCCCGATTTGTCTTTACCAAGTACGGTGAGAATATATTTCATAATTTTTTACACCTTTTAAATTTTAATAATTAATATTATAACACATACGCGCGTATATAATCAAGTGAATTATATAAATATACCTTTGCAAAAGTATTGCAAATCAAGGTTTTCTATGGTAAAATATCATTATTACAGTTGTACGGGGGATTAATGTTTATGTACGACCAAAAGTTGCTCGATTTTCATAATAAAATAACGATGCTTTCGCTTAAAAAAAGCCAAATAGAATCAAGAAGTTTTATGTCGGCTTTTGCGCCTGAAAAACCTGTAAAAGAAGTTTTATGGGATATTTGGTTTGAAAATAACTCTTTTGAAAGTACCTACAATGAAATTTTTACTAAGTATTACGATAGAAATTTTGGCGTTTCCGATGAAAAAACGGTAAAAAAATACTATCCGACTTTTAGTAAAGATAAAGGAAGTATATTGTATGAAATTGGACCTAAAGGTAAGCCTGAAACTAAGGGTGTTACTTTTTATTCTTGCACTTTAGTTAATAATCCGTCTAAAGCCGATTACAAAGAAATAAACGAAATTAAAAATCAAATTGTTTTAGAAAGAAGCAAGTTTTTTAAAAACAAAGGCAAGATTAAAAAGTTAATAGAAAAACACAAAGAACTTCGTAAAGAATTAGCAAAACCTTGCTTATTACTTCCTAGCGTTGCGCTTGATAAAGTGTTTATAAAAACTTTCGCTAATAGGTCGAACTCTTCTTCCTTTAATAAGTATTTAATTTTATCTAACACAGGTTGGATTTGTTTGCCACCGTACTTTTTTAACGATAGTTTATACGATTTAAAAAATAAAAAATTTAAAGATTATAACGTAACTACTTATATCAATCTTTTACCTGAAGCATCAATAGCGCTTATCGTTAAAGATTTACAAGACGATAGCGGTGATAAATTCTTTAAAAAAGGCGTTACCGAAAAGGACGTTTTAAACGAAGTTAAAAAACAAGCGGAATACGAAAGAAAGTTTGCCGAAAAATTCACTTTAGAGTTTATTTGTTCTATCTTAAACGAAAAATTAAAAACCTTTACCCCTGACCCTAAAAAGACTAAGCAAGAATTAACTATCAAACTTCCATATATGGGGCTTGACAAACTTGACGACAAGGGACTTGAGTCGGTTGCTAATCAAATACATTACTACTATTCGCTTGTTGACAGGTACGACAAGTACGAAAACTGGTTTGAAACTTACCCTATGGCTAAATATAATAAAGAGATGTCCGACCATTATAAATCTACGGGTGGCTCTTCTACAATGGGTGATTGGGAAGAACAAGTGATAAAAGTTCTCCCTGCGGGCAGAAAAGATTTACCGTACTTTGACCTTTATAGCCAATTACTTAGTATGGAAAGATTTACTACTTACTACGATTTATGCAAGTACGTTGAAGATATAAGAAAGCGTGACGAACTTAACGCGTCTGTAAAAAATATCGAAAATACCCAAAAGAAAATTGCGGTGCAAAACGATACTATCATTAAAAATCAACAACAACTTTATATTCAAAGTGAGCGCCACCATAAAGAGTCTATGCGTCAAGCAATTTCTTCACACAAAGAAGTTATGCGCAAACTTAATGATATTCAAGATAGTTTGGATAGGGAAATTATTATTTACTATTGATAATAAATTGTTGACTAAATGACATAATTTAGATATAATCTCAAGTATTGAAATCTCACTACTTGGGATTTTACTTTAGGAAGAGTTTTATGGAATTAAGTGTTGCATTTTTTATAAATAGCATATTACTTGGCATTGGTCTTGCTATGGACGCGTTTTCCGTTTCGCTTGCTAACGGACTAAACGAGCCTTGTATGAGTAAAAAAAGAGCCTTAGGTATATCAGGTGTATTTTCGGCTTTTCAGTTTGCAATGCCTATGCTCGGTTGGGTACTTGTTACTACTATTGCTACGCTTTTTCAAGCATTTGAAAAGTTTATACCTATAATTGCCCTTTTACTTTTATCCTTTATTGGTGGTAAAATGCTTTACGAGGGTATAAAAAATAAAGACTGTGACGAGTGTAGACCGGCAGTTGGCTTTTTAGGATTGTTAGTTCAAGGCGTTGCAACGTCTATCGATGCGTTATCAGTTGGCTTTACTATTTCTTCTTATAACGTGTTTGAAGCATTGCTTTCTTGCGCACTTATAGGTGCGGTAACCTATATTATTTGCTTTGCAGGTGTAGAAATAGGTAAAAAGGCAGGAACAAAACTTGCAGGCAAAGCGGGTATCTTTGGCGGTGCGATTTTAATTATAATAGGACTCGAGATTTTTATTACAAGTTTGATTTAATAAAGGCTTTGGCACAATATTAGGTTGATTCTAAAAGGGCTAATCAAATACAAGTAAGACAAGGCAAAACCCGTAGATAAGAGTATACATCTTTTCAAGAGGTTTTAACGAAGTATTACGCCGTATTTCATTAGAACTTTATCAACCGTTTATTGCGACAAAGACTTAAGTAAAAAGGATAGCGGACGATTTCCGCTATCCTTTTTTTGAGATAAAAAATATGAAAAAGAAGCAATTATATGCGATATTATTTGGTTGAAATATTAAGTTCTCCGCCTAATTCGTCAACGACTATTACGTCGCCCGCTTTTAAATTACCACCTATTATATATTTTGCTATCATTGTTTCAACGGTAGATTGAATAAATCTTTTAAGCGGTCTTGCACCGTAAACGGGGTCGTAGCCGTTTTCTATAATATAATCTTTTGTTGGTTTAGTAATTTCTAAATGTAATTCCTTTTGCGAAAGCCTTGCTTTTAAATTTTCAAGTAAAAGGTCAACAATACCGCCGATTTCAGTTTTGGTAAGCGGTTTATAGAAAACTATATCGTCAAGCCTATTTAAAAACTCTGGGCGGAAACTTGATTTAAGAAGGGTAGAAACTTGTTCTTTTGCGCTTTCACTAATTTCTCCGCTTTCGGTAATACCTTCTAAAATTATTTGCGAGCCAAGGTTAGAAGTTAAAATGATAACTGTATTTTTAAAGTCAACCGTGCGACCTTGCGAATCGGTAATTCTACCGTCGTCTAAAACTTGAAGTAAAATATTAAATACGTCTGGGTGGGCTTTTTCGATTTCGTCGAATAAAACTACCGAGTAAGGTTTTCTTCTAACGGCTTCGGTAAGTTGTCCGCCGTCTTCAAACCCCACGTAACCTGGGGGAGCACCGATAAGTCTTGATACGCTAAATTTTTCCATATATTCGCTCATATCAATTCTTATCATGTTCTTTTCATCATCGAAAAGGGTAGACGCAAGGGTTTTTGCAAGTTCCGTTTTGCCAACCCCCGTTGGGCCTAAGAATAAGAAGGAACCGATAGGGCGGTTAGGGTCTTGAATACCCGCGCGTGAACGGAGTATTGCATCGCTTACCTTTTTAACAGCATCGTCTTGACCGATTACTCGTTTGTGAAGTATATCTTCAAGGTTAATAAGTTTTTCTTTTTCAGTTTCGCCAAGTTTAGTTACGGGAATTCCCGTCCAACGCGAAACGATTTTAGAAATTTCTTCTTCCGTTACCGTATCGCGAAGTAAGGTTTTAGGAGATTTATCTATATCTTTTTCCGCCTCTTCAAGTTGTTTTTGAAGGGCAGGGAGTTTGCCGTATTTTAATTCTGCGGCTTTAGTTAAGTCGTAATTTCTTTCGGCTTTTTCAATCTCGGCACTTACTGTTTCAAGTTCTTCCTTGATTTTTTGAACCTTGTTGATATCGTCTTTTTCCGCTTGCCACTTAATTTTCATTTCGTTGTACTTGTCGCGCATTGCGGATAATTCTTGCTCGAGTTTACTAAGCCTATCTTTAGATAGTTTATCCTTTTCGTTTTTAAGTGCCGCCTCTTCAATTTCAAGCCCGATAATCTTTCTTGAAATATCATCCATTTCGGCAGGCATTGAATTGATTTCCGTTTTGATTAATGCGCATGCTTCGTCAACAAGGTCGATTGCCTTATCTGGTAAGAATCTATCGGTAATATATCGGTTTGAAAGGGTGGCGGCGGTAATTAAAGCATTGTCGTGAATTTTTACGCCGTGGAATACTTCGTAGCGGTTTTTAAGTCCGCGAAGTATAGAAATTGTATCTTCAACGGTAGGCTCGTTTACCATAACCGGTTGAAAACGTCTTTCAAGGGCAGGGTCTTTTTCTATATATTTGCGGTATTCGTCAAGGGTAGTTGCACCAATGCAATGAAGTTCACCACGGGCAAGCATAGGTTTTAAAAGATTGCCTGCATCCATAGCACCATCAGTTTTACCAGCGCCTACTATCGTGTGAAGTTCATCGATAAAAAGTATGATTTTACCTTCGCTTTTCTTTACTTCAGAAAGTACGGCTTTAAGCCTTTCTTCAAACTCGCCACGGTATTTTGCGCCCGCAATAAGTGCGCCTATATCAAGGGAGAATAACTTTCTATCCTTTAATTGATTAGGGATATCCCCCTTCATAATACGGATAGCTAAGCCCTCGGCTATAGCCGTTTTACCTACGCCCGCCTCACCGATTAAAACGGGGTTGTTTTTAGTTTTACGTGATAAAATTCTAATAACGTTACGGATTTCTTCATCTCTACCGATAACGGGGTCTAACTTTTGTTCGCGCGCTTTTGCAACTAAATCCTGACCGTATTTGTTTAAAACGTCGTAAGTGTCTTCAGGGTTGTCGCTTGTTACCCTTGTGTTACCCCTAACGTCTAAAAGAGTTTTTAAAAATCCCTCTTTAGTAACGTTAAATTTAGAAAAAATTTCCTTAATTTCTTTAGAAGGCTCGTCTATAAGACCGTAAAACAGATGTTCTACCGAGATAAATTCGTCCTTCATATCCCTTGCTTGTTTTTCGGCTGAGTTTAAAACCTTTGTTAAGTCTGCGGAAATATATTCGTTGCCGGTACCTGATACTTTTGGAAGTTTATTTATATATTCGGTAGCGGTTATTTCTATGCTACTTGGGTTTTGGTTAGATTTATTAAGCAATCCAAAAATTAAGCCGTTTTCATCTTTTAAAAGGGCTTTAAGTAAGTGTAAACTTGTAATTTGCTGATTGCCGTTTTCACGTGCTATTTGCGTTGCAACGTTGATAGTTTCAATAGATTTTTGGGTTAAGTTTTGCATATTCATGGTTTGTACCCCCTTTTTTTAAATAACTATTGCGTTTTGTTTAAGCTCAATAAATTTCTTTTCTACTATATATAAAAGTGATTTTTCGTTAGTTAAATTGTTAAAATATACGTTTAAAAGTTCATCAAAATCCTTTACGTAAAGGGTAAGTTTTTCGGCAAGTTCTTTAGTGGTTATATTTACCTTAGGAAAATCAAAAAGCCTTGTAAATTTAACGCCGTCGTATAAATACCTTGCGTTAGGGTTGTAGTATTTTTTTTCTAAATAAGTGTAGTAACTGTAAAAATCGCTAATCAAGTTGATAAGTATGCTATTTTGCGTACGTAAAGTGACTTTAAGTTGACCTAAATGGTCGGAATTTGGAAATAACTCTACACTATATTTGATAGCAGGGTTATAGCGGTAGTCAAGCGCACTCATAATAGATGCCATATATTGCGACGGCTGAGCAAGATAGCGCATACTGTTACTTCTTGAAATTATCTTTTGAATTTCATCAAATATAGAAGTAGCCCTTATCTCCGGCGTTTCGTACCTAACGGCATCGGCTAAGATTTTTTCTATCATATTAGACCTACTCATACCGTTAAGCCTTGCCATTTTATCAACTATATCAACTACTTCATCGTTTAAAACCAAACTGTATACTGATTTTCCCATTGTCTACTCTCCAATCTCTAACAGATTTTTGACGGCAAAACACTTCGAAATACTTTGCGTTTTGTTCCGTTTCGTACTTTCCAAGTACGCGCCTACACAATAACGCGCGTCTTTACTCGCGTTTTATCCCTCAAAACGCTACGCTAATCAGTTATTTATTGTATCTTAGACAATATATTTTAACCGATTAGCAATTATTTCGCTTTTATATATTGTGTGCCTATTATCAATATTGTATACCATAATTAATAATTTGTCAACAGATTTATATAATTTTAATTACAATTTATTAAAATAGTTTACAAAATAAAACCCCCAACCTATAAGGTTGAGGGGAAAAATTATTCTTGGGTTCCGTTGTCGGAAGGTGGGGTTTTAAAGTATTTTAAGTAGTTGCGGTAGAAGGAAGAGTAGTCTGAAAACCCGCAAATTTTATAAACGTGGGTAGGTTTTCTACCAAGAAGTATCATATTTTGTGCGGCAAGAAGTTTCTTTTCGTTTATGTATTGTTTTGGCGTAATATGAAGTTCTTTTTTAAATATTTTATATAGATACGTTTCAGAAACGAAAAGTTTGCTTGCAATTTCGCTTACGGAATTTATTTTAAAAAGGTCGTTATTTATCATATTAAGGGCATTTTGAAGCAAGTCGCTAAGTTCACCAGAGCCGTAAGCCCTTTCGTTTTTAATGATTTTAATATTAAAAAACAATTCCTTAATTAAACAATATGCAACGCTTATAAAGTCGTTGATGTTAAGGTGCGAACAGTAAAAGTCAAGTTTGTTAAAGATGTTTAAAATAACTTCGCTATATCCAACGTTTACTATATCAAACGCGCTTGTAATTTTATCAAAATCAATACCGTCTATAAGTGAAGGGTGAAATGCAATGTTGTACCTTTCGTATTTAGAATTAGAAGTACAAGTTAAAACGTGCGGGGTGTTAGGTGGGGTTAGAATTAAATCGTACTTATTAAGGGTGTAAGTTTTGCCGTTTACTTGATAGGTAAAGTCACCGCCTAAAAACAAAATTAGCTCAAAATACTCGTGCTTTTGAACTTCGCCTTCAGTTTTATAGTTTTCGTCTTGCTTATAATAGTTAAAAATAACGTCGTTTGTATAAATTGGATTATTAGAGTGTTTCATATAAGCATTATAACTTACCCGTTGAGATTTTACAATGCTTTTTTAGTATTATTTTTACTTAAATTGAATTTATTTGATATTTAGTTTAGAAAATGCAATGTAAAAGCATAGAATTTGAAATGAAAAAATCAAAAAAGTCTATTGACTGAGTATTTATAAGGGTGTATAATTTAGATGTAATAAACCCACGCGGTTTTTTAATGGAGGAATTTAAAATGAAAAAATTAAACCTTGCTATTATCGGCCAAGGCAGAAGTGGTAAAGACATTCACGGTTTATATTACCGTTCAGAAGCAAACAAATACTATAACGTTAAATACGTTGTAGATTGGGACGAACACCGTCGTAACGTTGCTAAAGAAATTTATCCTGGTTGCGAAACTTTTAGCGACTATAAAGAATTATTCAATAAAAAAGATATCGATATCGTTGTTAACGTAACTTACTCTAACTTACACTTTGAAATTTCTAAAGACTTATTAGAACACGGTCTTAACGTTTTAAGTGATAAGCCTTTTGGTAGAACTCGCTGGGAAGGCGAAACTTTAATGAAAATCGCTAAAGACAACGGTTGTTTCGTTATGGCTTTCCAACAAACTTTCTATGCGCCAATTTACCTTCACACTAAAGAAGTTATCGATAGCGGTATTTTAGGTAAAATTGAACAAATCAACTTAAGATACAACTCTTTATCTCGTAGATGGGACTGGCAAACTTTACAAAAACGCTTAGGTGGTAACTGCTACAATACAGGTCCTCACCCAATCGGTATGGGCTTAGGCTTTATCGGCTTTGATGAAAACACAAGGGTAGTATATTCTAAACTTGATAATACTCCAATGACTGCTGGTGACTATGACGACTATGCTAAAATCTTATTCACAGCACCTGGTAAAGCACTTGTTGATATTGAAATTAATAATACTGACGCTTACTCTACTTACGCAATTAAAGTTCAAGGTACTAAAGGTACACTTTTAAGCACTCACCAAGGCTACAAAATGAAATACCTTGTTGACGGCGAAAACCCTGAAATTAAACCTATTGAAAACTTCATTTGCCACGAAGACCTTACACCTGCATACTGTAGCGAAAAGCTTATTACTCACGAAGTTGAAGATAAGTATGACGGCGATCCATTCGTAATGGGTACTGCAAGATTATACGAAGATATGTATAAGGCTTTAACTGAAGGTAAAGAACCAATGATTACTGCTAAACATGCAACTCAAGTCGTTGGTATCATTGAAGAAATTCACACTCAAAACCCACTTCCATTAAAATATTAATATAGGAGAATAAATTATTATGAAAAAAATAGCTATTGTTGGCTGTGAAAATTCTCACGCAGACTTATTCTTAAAATTTATTAACGAAAACTACAAATTCCGCGATATCGAAGTTGTAGGTGTATTCAGCGAAGAAATCGAAGAAGCTGAAAAATTAAACAAAAAATACGGCGTTAAGGTTATGAAGGCTTACGACGAATTAGTTGGTCAAATTGACGGTCTTATCAATACTGCACGTCACGGTGATAACCACTACAAATACTGCAAACCATACCTTAAAGACGGTATTACAATGTTCATTGATAAACCTGTTACTATCGATGAAGACGAAGCAATTAAGTTCATGGAAGAAGCAAAAGCAAACGGCTGTAAAATCACAGGCGGTTCTTGCGTAAAACACGAAACTGCTGTTCAAAAAATTAAATGGGACGTTCAAAAGAACGTTGATGGTAAAACTCACGGCGGTATCGTTCGTGCTCCACTTTCTTCAAACAACCAATACGGCGGATTCTTCTTCTACGTTCAACACCTTATTGAATCAACACTTGAAGCGTTTGGTAGAAATCCTAAATCAGTTGTTACTTTCAAAACTGGTGGCGCTGACTTTAAGGAAGGCGATGACCTTACTATCGTTTTAAGATATCCTGAATACAACGTTACTGCACTTGCTGGCGAATTCGTTTGGAACTACCACATTGCACGTTATTCTGATAACACAGTTAAAGGTTACGATATGGAAATCGGTTACGAAAACCCTTGTTTCTTCAAGGAATTCGACGAATTCTATGACCTTGTTAAAGGCTGTGACCAAAGAATTTCTTACGAAGACTTTATTGCCCCTGTATTTGTAATGAACGCTGTTAAACGTTCGTTTGAACAAGGCGGTAAAGAAGTAGAAGTAAGAAGCGCTGAAATTAAATAATTAAACACAAAAAGTGCATAAGTTTTTGCTTATGCACTTTGGCAATTTTATAAATATAAGGAAGTATTATTATGAAAACTTTAAAAGCTGATAAATTACAAGTTAAAATTTTTGAAACAAGGGAAGAAATGGGTAAAGTTTCTGCACTTGATATCAAAAATAAATTTGCTGAATTATTAAAACAAAAAGAAGAAATCAACGTAATTTTTGCGGCTGCACCTTCTCAAAACGACGTTTTGAAATCACTTGCCGAAGATAAAGATATCGAATGGAATAGAATTAACGCTTACCATATGGATGAATACATCGGCTTAAGCGCAGATGCTCCACAAGGCTTTGGTAACTTCTTAAAAGCACACATTTTCGGTTTAGCACCTTTCAAATCAATCAATTACATTGATTGTACTGCTACCGACCCTGAAAAAGAAGCGGAAAGATATTCTAAACTTTTAATTGAAAATCCTACTGACGTTGTTATTATGGGTATTGGTGAAAACGGCCACATTGCCTTCAACGACCCACCAGTTGCGGACTTTAAGGATAGCAAGGTTGTTAAGCCTGTTAAACTTGACGAAATTTGCCGTCAACAACAAGTAAACGACGGTTGCTTTAAAACTATTGATGAAGTTCCAACCCACGCACTTACTTTAACAGTTCCTACACTTGTTAAAGCACCTTACTTATTCTGTATCGTTCCTGCACCTACAAAAGCAAACGCAGTAAACGCTACAATCAATGGTGAAATTGGCGAGCATTGTCCTGCAACTGCTTTAAGACTTCACGACAATGCTATTTTATACCTTGATGCAGATAGTTCTAAATTATTATAATTAGGTGATAGCAATGATTAAAATTAAAAGTGATAAAATTATTATCGAAAAAGAACTTTTTGACGGTTATGTTTATATCGAAAATGATAAAATCGTTGAAGTTTCTAAAGAAGATAAACCTTGTGAGGTGTTTTACGATTATACTGGTAAATACGTATCTCCTGGTTTTATTGAAATTCATACTCACGGTGCTGGCGGTTACTGCTTTATCAACTCTAACCCTGAAGATATGATTAAAGGTTGTGAATACCACTTAGACCACGGTACTACAAGTATTTTACCTACTGTAACTTCAGGTCCTTTTGAAAATATGAAAAAAGCCGTTGGCGATATTGCCGAGGCAATGAAGAGTGGTAAATGTAAATCAAACATTTTGGGCGCGCATATGGAGGGTCCTTACTTCTCGCTTAAACAAGCGGGTGCACAATGTCCTGACTATATCACTCCACCAGTTAAAGAAGATTATGAATCTTTAATTAAAGATTACCCTGGTATCGTAAAAAGATTTTCTTACGCGCCAGAAAACGATAAAGGCGCGGAATTTACTAAATTCCTTGTTAAAAATGATATTATCGCGGCAATTGGCCACTCTGACGGTAAATACCAAGAATTAAAAGAGGCGGTTGATAGCGGTTGCCATTTAGTAACACACCTTTATTCGGGTTGTTCTACAATCACACGTGACCACGGCTTTAGAAGTTTAGGCGTTGTTGAAACGGCATTTTTACGCGATGAAATCTATGCGGAAATTATTGCCGACGGCAAACACCTTCCACCTGACCTTATCAAAATGATTATCAAAATCAAGGGTATGGATAAAACTCTTCTTTGTACCGATAGTTTAGAAATCGCAGGTACCGATATCGTTGAAGGATTTATGAGTGGTACTGCATTTATCGTAGAAGACGGGGTATGTAAACTTAAAGACAGAACGGCTTTTGCAGGCTCGGTTGCAACTTCTGATAGACTTATTAGGGTTATGACTGAAGAATGTGGTTATACTATTCCTGAATCTGTTTATATGGCGGCTAAAGTTCCTGCCGAAGTATTAAAAGTTCAAAAGGGTATCATCAAAGAAGGATACGATGCCGACGTTATCGTATTTGACGACGGTATTAACGTTTCGGATATCTTCGTAATGGGTAAAAAGGTAAAATAGTTTAAGGCTATTTTATTTCGTTTTGCTTGTTTTAACGGCAAAATACAATAAAAATAAAGACCTTTCGCAATTTGCGAAAGGTCTTTTTGTTTGTTTAAAATGAAAAGAATAAAATTCCAAGTACCGCCGAGATAACTATTAGTAGTATTGGCGAAATTTTCTTTTTAATAAGTTTTTTATATCCAAAGGATATAAGTATAATCAAGCCTAAAATTATAAGAGACTTATAGTCAAAGGCTACAGCGCCATGGATATTAGTGATGTTTAAAAAGATTGATAACATCATTGTAATACCCGTTGCAAGTATAAGACCTGCTACTGTTGGGTGTATGCCTTTAAGTACCGATTTAACCCCTTTATATTGTAAAAATCCACGTAATAATGATGCTATAAGTAATATTATTATAAATGATGGAAGTATTACGCCAAGTGTTGCAACTAAACCGCCAAGCCAACCGATTTCATAACTTGTAGAACCGATAAAGGTTGCCATATTTACGGCTATAGGGCCGGGGGTTGATTCTGCAACGGCAATAAAGTTCATAAAGGTTTCTTCAGTCGCCCAGCCGTTAGATAAAACTTCTTCACGGATAAGCGAAATCATACCGTAGCCACCGCCAAAGGATACCGCGCCAATCTTAAAAAAGACAAGGAATAAATTTAAAAGTTCGGGCATTATTCGTTACCCCCTTTTCTTTTTTTAATGGCACAGTTTATTAAAAATACCGTTAAGCCTACCGTACCGCCTATCAATATATAATATATAGAAGAGAATGATACGGCAAAAAGTGATAAGGTTATCATGCAAAGGGCGGTTGCGGAAATAAGTATTATATTAAGCGGGGTTTTAGGAAGTTTTTTAATCATTTTAATTCCCGCTGATAATATAAGGTAAGATACGCAAACTTGAATACCTTTAAATGCGTTTTGTACGATTGTAAACTGTAAAAACTTATCAAAGAATAAAGATATCAAATATATAATTATAAGTGATGGTAAACAAACGGCAATGGTTGCAAAAAGTGAACCCCAAAATCCAGCAAGTTTATATCCTATATAGGTAGAACTATTAATAGCGATAGGTCCGGGTGTTGATTCTGCTATTGCAAGCATATCATAGTATTCTTCTTGCGATAACCATTGCTTTTTTTCAACGAATTCGTTTTCAATAAGCGTTACCATAACGTATCCACCGCCAAAGGTAAACAAGCCTATTTTAAACATCGTGACAAAAAGTTTAAGTATGGTTTTAAGTTTGTTCATTAGATTTATTCCTTTTTAAAATAAAATGCATAAAGAATATCAATCCAACACCAATAATAATCATTACGATTGACCAAAATTGCGATGGGGAAGGACTGCCAAAAAGATTTCCGCGTTGGTCACCCCTAAAAAATTCGTTAACAAACCTAAAAATACCGTAAGAGATAAGGTATACGCTTAAGTTGTGTTGGAATTTGAATTTTAAAAGTAAAACGGTCATAATCGCAAAAAGTGCGAATAAGAATAATGCTTCGTAAAGTTGAATAGGTACGTAATAGCCCCATTTTGCAAAGCCGTCAACAGTACCTTTCATATAGATACCGCCAAACACAGGTTCTTGACCTAATGGGTTACCATGACAGCAACCTGCAAATAAACAGCCAAGCCTACCAAACGCGTGTGCTATAACAATACAGCAAGGTGCAAGTGATAAAAGATTAACTATCGAGCCGTGTGCACGTTTTTTAAAGATAAAATAAATAATTAAGAAGGTGCCCGCTCCGCCTATTAAACCGCCTAAAAAGGTAATGCCACTACCTAAGCGGAATCCTGCTTCGGGGTCTTCTAAATAATTGTAAAATGCTTGGAATAATGCGGCAAAGAAATAACCGATAGCAATAGAAATAACGGCTGTGTAGAAAATAAAGTCAGTAAATCTCGTATCGTATTTTAATTTTTTAGCGTATATAAACAACACTCCAAAGCAAGCAAGTATGCCAATTGCGGTCATTACGCCGTAAAGGTTAATTTGTGTGCCCGGAATTAACGGATATGGATACATAAATTAAGTCTCCTTATAATTTTTCATATATAAGTATACACTAAAAAATAAAATAAGTAAAAACCTTTTTAAAAGATAATTAAAATTTAATAATAAATATTATTAAAATACTACAATTTAACAAAAAAATATGTTAAAATAACTTAGAGGTGTAAAATGTTTAACGTTTTAATTGTAGAAGATGATAAAAATATCCGTAAACTTATGGAAATTAAGTTAACTGCAGAAGGTTATAAAACGTCTACCGCGTGCGACGGGCTTGATGCTTTAGACGTGGTTGGTAAAGGTCACTACGATATTTTAATAGTTGACGCCATGATGCCTAAAATGAACGGGTATGAGTTTTTGCATGAAATTAAAAGTTTAGGATTAAATATTCCGTCTATCATGGTTACCGCTAAAGGGGATATTGAAGACAAAGCCAAAGGCTTCGACGTTGGCGTTGACGATTATATGGTAAAGCCTATTGACTTTAAAGAGTTATCCTTCAGGATAAAAGCCGTTTTAAGACGTGCAAAAATCGTTTCAGAACGCAAAATTCAAATAGGTGATACCATTTTAGATTACGATACTTTAACTGTTTCTAATACCGAAACAAGCATATCTTTAACTAAAAAAGAATTTGGTATTTTATATAAACTTATGTCCTTTCCTGAACAATCCTTTTCTAAACGTAAACTTTTTGAGGAGTTTTGGGATTTTGATAGTGAAACGGAAGAAGATTCTTTAAAGGTACATATAAACAAAATACGTAACAAAATTTCGGTATTTAAAAACATAGATATCGAAACGGTTAGAGGTATAGGATATAGGGGTGTAAAATACGACAATGAAAATTAGAAAAATCAAATTAAAAAAGCGTAAATATATCTTTTCGCCAATAACTTTAACGTTAGGTATATTAATTGCTTGGGTTATAGGTATCGTTGTTGGTGTCACAATTAACTATTTTATAGAGCATTACGTACTATTTGATACGCAAATTCAGTACAGTTTGTTAGTTTTAGCCTTTATTTTAGCAGGTGCTTGCGTAGGATTCCCTATTGCGGTGCTTATAACAAGTAAAAGTGCAAAAATTTTAGATAACTTAAACGAAACGATAAACAAAATTGCAGAATGTGACTTTAATACGAGTTTACCGCCAATTTCACAAAACGAGCAAATTAGTATGGTCGTTGATAACTTCAACCGTATGATTAAGCAGTTGTCGTCAGTATCTATTTTAAAAAACGACTTTATTTCAGGTTTTTCGCACGAGTTTAAAACCCCTATCGTTTCGGTAAAAGGTTACGCAGAACTTTTAAATGATAGTGATAATTTAACTGCTGAACAAAAAGAATACGTAAAAATTATCATAGAAGAAAGTGAAAGGTTATCAAAACTTTCTGAAAAAACAATGTTCCTTGCAAAACTTGACAGTCAGGCGATAATCGAAGATAAAAAGGATTTTTCGTTAAGCGGTCAAATAGAAGATTGCGTATTGCTTTTAGATAACAGTTTAAAGGAAAAAAATATCGAAGTTGAATGTGATTTAGATTGCATAAATATTAACAATTCGCAAGACTTATTAAAAGAAGTATGGATAAATCTCCTTAGCAACTCTATTAAATATACCGATGAAGGCGGTAAAATTTCCATTTCGTTAAAGACTGATGAAAACTACGCCGTAATATCTATAAAGGATAACGGTATAGGTATGACTGAAGAAGTTAAAAAACACATCTTTGATAAGTTCTTCCAAGTTGATAATTCCCACTCGCAAAAGGGTATAGGCTTGGGGCTTTCAATCGTTTCAAGAATTTTAGAACTTTTAAACGGCAAAATCGATTGCGTAAGTGCTATTAATGAAGGAACTACAATGATTGTTAAAATTCCTATTTAAAATTAAAATTTATCCCCGAAATTTTCGGGGATTTTTTATGCCATTAAATTTGATAAAAGTATCAAAAAAAACCTTTAAAATCAAGAGTGTAGACATAATTTTACACAGTTCGACAAATTTGTTTAAAATATTTTATTAAAAATTGTTAAACACACTTTATTTTAAACAAAAATTGTGATATAATGGATTCAAGTTGAAAATACTTTGTAAAATTTTATTAAAAGAGGAATATTTATGGCAAAACAAAGCTTTATCGTTTTACAAGACAATTTAGAAGCAATACAAGACGTTACAAGTATTATAGGTAAGATTAGCGGGTTTGAAGTTATAGGCAGTTCTTGCGATGGAGAACAAGGTTTAGAACTCGTTAAAAAATTAAATCCTGATTTTTTAATTTTAGGTATAGTGCTTAAAAATCTTGACGGCGTTGCCGTTATGGAAGAAATTAGAAAGTTAAACCTAAAAACCAAGGCTATAATATTAAGTTCGTTTACAAGCGAAAGTGTGATATCAAGGGCGATGTCTGCCGGTGCTATCTATTATTTAGCAAAACCATATAAGCCTGAAGTTTTAGCCGAAAGATTAACAGAATTATCAAGCGATAACATATCTAATAGTAAAGACCTTGTTGTTGAAATGAAAAGAAGAACGCTTGATGAAAAAATTAGTAGGATTTTTATATCCGTAGGAATTCCACCGCATATAAAGGGTTATCAATATTTAAGGGAAGGGGTAAAAATGGCTATTAACGACCCCAATATAATCAACCATATTACTAAACAACTTTACCCAAGTATAAGCGAAAAGTATCAAACTACCGCATCTAAAGTAGAGCGTGCTATTCGCCACGCAATAGAAGTTGCTTGGGCAAGGGGCAGAATAGAAACGATAAATACAATGTTAGGCGTGCGCGCATGCGTTGGTAATGCCAAGCCTACAAACGGCGAATTTATAGCCCTTATTGCCGACAAAATGCTACTTGAAGGTGCTTAAACTGATTTTACCAATCTTGACAGAATAGTCTACTGATGATATAATTCTATATAATCAATGATAGAACTTAAAGTGAAGTACAAGGGGGTAAAAAGGTGTTATTTAGAAGGATTTATAATAAAATATTATTTAAGAAAGACCCGTGCAGGTGGGCTACAAAACAAGGTGTAACTGTTGGGAAGAACGTTAGATTTACGGGTAATATTAATTTCGGTAGTGAGCCGTATTTAGTTACTTTGGGTAATCACGTTTGTATAGCGGGTGCTGAATTTATTACTCACGATGGTTCGGTTTGGGTAATAAGGGGCATGAATCCTAACGTTGGTGAGCTTGTAGGCTACGGAAGAATAACGGTTAAAGATAACGTATTTATAGGTAAAAACACCACTATATTGAGGGGAGTTACTATTGGTGAGAATACGATAGTTGGTGCGTGCAGTCTTGTTAATAAAAGTCTTGAGCCTAATTCGGTTTATGCAGGTGTACCTGCTAAACGTATATGTTCCATAGAAGAATATACTGAGAAGTTTATAGCTGATATGCCTGAGTTTGATTTAGAAAACTATAGAAAAAACAAGAAAGATGAAGTTTTAAAAATGGTTGATAAATTTAAAAAGCGCTAACGCTATAAGGGCAGTTTGTACCTAAATTACCGTTAAAATGCTCTTAGAAGGTGCTTAAACGGTAAAAAATTTATGAAATTATAAAAAATTTTCAAAAAATTTAATAAAAAGTGTTTACAAAATCCCTTTCTATGATTATAATAATCAAGCGATATATAAAAGAACGTAGTAGGCAATAGGTTAAAAATATATATTTGCTTATGATAAGGAGTTGTAGTATGGCAAAATACACTTTATGTCCAAGGTGCGAACTTAACTATATTTTAGAAGGGGAAACTTATTGTGACGTTTGTAAGGCAGAACTTAAAATCGGCCCACAATTAATGTTCTCTGCAGACCTTGAAACTCGTGACCAAATTTTATGCCCTATCTGTAAAAACAAATACATCAATGAAGACGAAGAAATGTGCGAAAGATGTGCTGAAGAAAGTAAGTACGACCGTTCTATTGTAGATGACGTTGACCTTGATAAAGATGACGAATGGCGTCAATTCCTTGACGATGACGAAAAAGACGCGTTAACTGGTCAAGACGAGGAAGAAGAATTATTACTTTCTCAAATTGAAGAGGAAGAAGAAATGGAAGAAGACGAGGATATCGACCCTTACACCAACGAAAAGATTTCTAAAACTAAGAAATTCGACGATGACTTTGACTACGTTTCTGTAGACGACGTGTTTGAAGATTACGACGAAGAGGAAGACGAAGAGGAAGAAGAGGACGAAGATTAATCTTTAAGTTGAATATTTTTATTTGAGTTTGGGTAAACTAAAGGTATGATTAAAAATTCGCGTAACGTTGCCCAAACTAAGGATAAAATTTTAAAATATTTCAACAAAAGCGTTGAGTTTAAAGTAAATTTAGGTCGTAACAAGTTTGTAAGTTTTATGGGTAGGATAACTAATATATACCCAGCATTGTTTACTATTTTACCCGAAGAAAGTGATTATAAAGGTAAAACTTCATTTTCATACTCCGAATTAATGTGTGGAATAGTAGACTTTAAAGAAAAAAATATCAAATAATACCTGCCCGATAGTAATTTTGCTATCGGGCAGATTGTTTTTTTGTTTAGTTTTTAGAATAAAAAAATAATAACTAACATAAATTATACCGAAAAAGCTTATGGAGGATAGTTTATGAGTTTAGATTTACAGTTTAAAAATTTAGAGTTAACAAGCGCTATTAGCGTCAACAGCAATAACAAAGTAGAGTGCAGGGTTCCCTTAACCGAAGAAGAATTAAAAGGTGTAATAAAAGTTAACGCCGTAACTTACCTATTAAGTTTGGAAGTTTTAAACGGAGAAATTCGTTATAGTGGCAGGGTTATTTTTACTATTCTTTATAAAAGCGAAGAGGGAATTAAAAAGTTTGAGTCCGGTGTAGAGTATAGCTTTAGATTCCCTTGCGATAAAGCAAAAGAAGGTATGCTAATCAACGGCGAAGTTTGTATAGAAAACACGGATATAGCCGAATTAAACGGCATTATTATGGCAAGTGGTGTAATAGTGTTTAAAGGGGAATTAACGGATAAAAAGGTGGTAGAATACTTTGAAAAGGATAAAAATCTATTCGTTAAAACTCAAGAGATAGAGTATTTAAAAGATTTAAATGCTTTTTCAAAGCAATCAAAAATTGAAGAAGAGTTTGAAAGCTCTGAACTTATAGGTAGCGTTTTACTTCATAGCGAAAAGGTTTGCGTTTTAGATTGTCAATGCGGTGTGGGTGCCGTTATCATTGACGGTGAAGTGGAAGTTAATATTCTTACTATTCCCCTTGGCAAAAGTTTACCTACCCCTATAACCAAAAAAATACCGTTTAGGTCAGAAGTTGAAGTGGAAGGTATTGTGCCTAACAATTTTGCAACTTGTTCAGTATTAGTTAAGGGTGCATCGCTTAAAGTTTACGTAGACGAAGGCAAAAATAAAAGTTCAATATCTGTTGAAGTAGAGTTGCAATCTTTAGGCAAAACTTACGAAAGCGTTAATATTTATCCTTGCGAAGATGCTTACTCCTTAGCACGTGAAGTGTATATTGAAAGGGAAAATATCTCTCTTAATAAATTTTACGGGTATAAATGCCTTGATTTTAAGGTGCAAAACGAAATATCCTTAAACGAAGATAAAAATAGTAGACTTCTTTGCCTTTTAAGTGATAAAATAGAAGAGTTAAACGTAAACGGCTTAGAGTTATCGGGTGCTGTTTCTTTTGATATTCTTTGTGGTGGCGAAAGTGTTACTACTGAAACAGTAATTGTTCCTATCAGTTATACTTTACCACTCGTTGGTAATCAAGTTTGCGATTTAAAGGCTACTATTACTGACGTAACAATCAATGAAATTGGTTCAAAATACTTAATTTCGTTTAAAGTTAACCTTTGTTATATCGATTTAGGCTATATTAATACTCACGTTGTAACTAAAATTACTGAAGGTGAAGAAAAACCCGTAAACGATTCGGCTATAAGCGTGTATATTCCTAAACCTAACGACAGTTTGTGGGATATTTCTAAAGAATTAGGTGTATCCGAAGAAGAAATTTTAAAAATCAATAAAAACTTAACCTTCCCTTTGAGCGGGGAAGAAAGAATTGTAGTTTACCGCGAAATGCTCAATAAAGAATAGATTATTAAGGGGTGCAAAAGATGTTTTCAACAAGTGTAAAAGCGTATGGAAAATTTAATATAGCATTAAACGTTTTAGGCACTTGTAACGGCTATCATATGCTTGATAGTTTTGTTTGCACGGTGGATAAGTACGATAAAATCATTTTAAATTCAAGAAAGGATAAAAAAATCCTCGTATCTTTTAGTGGTAAGTATGCTTTTACACCTAAAGACCAATCTACTTTAAACGCATACAAGGCGGCGGAAAAGTTTATAGAAAAGTATAACACTAACGGCGTAAATATTGAAATTATTAAAAATATCCCTGACGGTGGAGGCATGGGTGGTTCTTCTACCAATATATCCGGTGTTTTAAACGGAATGAAAAAACTGTATAAGATAGATGATGACGTTAAGGATATTGCCGACAGTTTAGGTAGCGATTCAGGATATTTGTTAGAAGGTGGCTATGCAAGGCTTACTTCTCGTGGAGAAGTGGTGGAAAAACTTGATATAGATACGGAACTTTACTTTGTCGTTTTGCATGCTAAAACGGGTGTAAATACCGCAAACTGCTTTAAAGTGTTTGATGAAAATAACTTTGATGGGGAAGTTTGCGATATTGCGGAAGTTATTAACGCAGTAAAAACAAACGATATAAATCTTCTTAAAGGAAAAACGCTTAACGCTTTAACTAAGCCTGCGTCTTTAATAAACGAAGAAGTTCTTAGGGGCTTAAATAAATTAAACGAGTTATCCCCAATTTTCTCTTCAATGACGGGTAGCGGTTCAACGGTATTTTCTATGTACGATACGGTAGAACTTGCAACTTGGGCGGCCTGCAAACTTAAAAGAGAGTTTGGCGATAGGGTGGAAATTTTAAAAACTTTCGACCCCAACAAGCGTTCTTTTTTAGAAAAGTTCTTCTTTGGCGACAAGAAAAACTAAATAACTACAAAATGAACAATTTAATATAGTGTAAAACCCCTTGATAGTGGAAATAATCATTTAAAAAACTATCAGGGGATTTTTTTTATGAAAAATTTTTGCATAACTTTGATTTTAATATTCATAATAACTTTGACGGCTGCGGCTAACGTTTCAAGCCCAAAACCGAGCGAAGAGTATCTTCGCATCCATATCCGTGCAAATTCTAACGAGAGTATTGACCAAAGTGTAAAATATCAAGTTAAAGATTGTTTAATTGAATATTTAACGCCGTACATTGCAAATTGCGAAAGCAAACAGCAAGCGGAAGTGCTACTTAATAGCAAAAAAGAATATTTACAGTCAATCATTGATAACTTGCTTAAAAACCAAGGTTTTTCTTATTCGTCGAATATTGTAGTGAGAAGCGAGATGTTTCCCACAAGGGTTTACGAGGACTTTACGCTTGAAGAAGGTTTTTACGATGCTGTTATAGTCGAACTCGGAAAAGCGGAGGGAGATAACTGGTGGTGCGTAGTTTATCCGCCCTTATGTTTTACGGGTAATGAAAGCGGAATTGTTTATAAATCTAAAATTTTAGAAATCATTAAAAATTTTAAAGACAAGTACGCTTGAGTTATTTTATAAGGAGGTTATATGAAAAAATCATTAAAATTCGTCGTTTTTATATTGCTTACGGCATTGTTCGTTGGCGGTGTATCGACCTTTTTAATTAATAGCGCTAATCAAAGTTTAGTAGAACCTACCGCTATAGTAAATGCAAAAAGTAGTGCTCAAGATATTAAACTTGTGCAAAAAAAACTTAAAAACTGGGGTTATTACACGGGTTCGGTAGATGGTATTTACGGCTCTAAAACTAAAGCGGCAGTCGTTAAATTTCAAAAAAGGAACGGGCTTGTTGCCGATGGTATTATTGGCGATAAGACCCTTAAAGCAATGGGCATATCAAGTAGTATGCTTTCAAGCGGTAGTACAAGTAGTTCAAGTGCGGGCAAATATTCTAATTCAGACGTTCAACTTTTAGCAAGGCTAATTTACGCCGAAGCAAGGGGAGAACCTTATAAAGGTCAAGTTGCCGTTGGTGCGGTTGTTTTAAATAGGGTAAAAAGTTCTTCTTTCCCTAACACTATTTCGGGTGTAATTTACCAACCTTATGCTTTTACTTGCGTAAACGACGGGCAAATCAACTTAAGCCCTAATTCTACTGCGGTAAACGCCGCTAAAGACGCTATGAACGGTTGGGACCCAAGTTACGGTTGTATCTATTATTACAACCCAAGGATTGCAACGAGTAGTTGGATATTTTCACGTCCTACGGTAGTAACGATAGGCAATCACGTTTTTGCGGTATAAGGAGGGATTATGGAAGAAAATAAAAGCAATGCAATAGAAAAAACGGAAAACATTGCAAACAATACGCAAAATACGCGTATAAAAGCAAGTATTGAAAATGAAAAACGCCGTGAAGATATTGCCGAAGAAAGGCATAAACGCAATGAGTTAAGAAAAGAACAAAAAAAAGAAAGGCGTAAAAATTCAAGGGGTAACGGTGGCTTAATAGCCGCTGTAATTTCACTATCGTGTGCCGTTTTAGTTTTAGGCGGACTTTTAACTTTAACTTATTTTACACCGCTTGACGAGTATATGACGGCTAATACCACACAGCAAAAAAACTTTTACGACTTAGTTGGTTACGTCAATAACATTGACGTAAATTTAAGTAAGTTGGTAGTGTCAAGCGACAATCACGAACAACAAAAATTACTTTCAGAAGTAAGGGTGCAAAGCAATTTAGCAACTAACTCGCTTGCCGAATTATCCCTTAAAGATGAAAATAAATACAATACACTTAAATTTGTAAATCAAATAGGGGATTTTAGTAAATATCTAAACGAAAAACTCATCGATGGCGAAGAAGTTACCGATAATGATAAAGAAACGCTTAGAAATTTACACGAAATCAACTTAGAATTAAAAAATAATTTATTGGAACTTTCAAGCAATATTGACGAAAACTTTGACTTCCGCTCTATTTTTGAAGGTAAGGAAGACAATCTTTTAATTTCAAAGTTTATTGAACTTGAGTCAAACGCAACCGACTACCCGCATATGATTTACGACGGTGCTTTTTCAGACGGTGTTAAGGGTAAAACTTTAAAGGCACTTGAAGGTGCAAAAGAAGTGTCTAAAACTGAAGTTACCGAGTTATTTGCCAAATATTTTAAAGATTACAACTTAAAAGACGTAACTTTAAATGGCGAAACTAAAGGTAAAACCGTAGAGTGTTACGACGTGTCTGGCGTAAGTGAAGACGGTAGCATTTTAGATGCGCAAATCACAAAAAAGGGTGGTAAAGTATTACAGTTTAACTACTATAAAGAGTGTAGCGGGGATAATTATAATGCTATTTCTTGCGAAGAAATTGCAGATAAGTTTTTAGAAAGTTTAGGCTTTAAAAATTTAAAGGCAGTTTGGATGACCGAAGGCAACCATATAGTAACTTTTAATTACGCACCTGCTGTTGATGGAATTATATGTTACCCTGACCTTGTAAAAGTAAACGTTTGTAAGGAAAGGGGTGTTATTTCAGGTTTAGAAGCCTCTTCTTATTACTACAACCACGTAAAAAGGGATATTCCAACTGTTAGCGTTAGTTTATCACAAGCAAAAAGCAAGGTTAGTAGCGAAATTGAAGTACAAACCTCACGATTAGCCATTATCCCTAAAGGTCAATCTAAAGAGGTTTTAGCCTACGAGTTTATGGGCGAAAGAAACGGCGACACTTATTACGTTTATATCGATGCCATAACCGGCTATGAAGTTGATATCTTTAAAGTTGTAAAAACAACCGAAGGAACACTTCTGATGTAGTGTAAATAAAAAAAGGCTTGCAATTTGCAAGTCTTTTTACATTTTTTTAAAAAATTTAAGCAAAAAATATGTAAATTTTGTTAAAGTTATGATATAATAAAAATATGAAATCGGCAAAGTATACCCTTAACGTTTCGGGGCTTAACAACTACGAAGTTAACTATTACGTTCACGATGAAGTTGCTATTTACGATAAAAAGATATTCCCCCACCATATCCACGATAGGTTAGAAATTTATCTTCTTTTAGAAGGTGACGTTTCTTTTGCCATAGAATCGTCAGTATATAAAATGACGGCTGGTGATGCTGTAATTATAAAACCTAACGAAATGCATAACTGTATACTTGATAGTAACTCGGTACATAAACATATGTGTTTATGGTTTGAATCTTCAAATGAGTTTTTATTTGGGGATTTTATTAATCACGATTTTGGTAAAAATAACTTAATTTCTCCGCCACCTGAAAGTAAAAAAAGGGTGCTTGAATTGTGTTCGCTAATAAAAATGGCATCGGCAAACGAAGATAAGCATAAAATTTTATACCTAACCCTTGAAATGCTTGATATCTTTAGAAAATCTATTGTTATTGATGCGCCTAATAAACAGTTACCTATCTTGCTAAAACAAATTTTAGAAGATATTGAAAACAACTTTAAAAGTATAAATTCCCTTGATTATTTTGCGGATAAGTATTTTATAAGTCAAAGCACGTTAAATAGACTTTTTAAAGTGCATTTACAATCTTCGCCTAAATATTATATAGAAACTAAGCGTTTAGCAAACTCAAGGCGACTTTTAAAAAGGGGAGAAAGCGTGCTTTTTGCCTGTATGGAATCGGGCTTTACCGATTATTCTAACTATATCCGCCTTTTCAAAAAGAGATTTGGAGTAACACCTAAGCAATATAGAGATAGTTAAAAAGCACGGCTTGATGCCGTGCTTTTAATTATTTATCGTGTTTAATTTTTTTAATTACCGTGTTAACGTAAATATATGCAATTAACGTGGCTATAGCGGCTATTCCGGAAACAACTTGTTGCGCGTATACGTTTAAACCTAAAAATACGTTACCGCTTGCTTGGATATTATCAACCAACGCACTTACTATAAGTGTTGCAAAGAATCCCGCAAAGCCTGCAATTGCACTCTTTAAAGCCAAGGCACTTGTTCGTTTAGATTTTTCTACATAATCGTAAATAAGGTTGATGGCGCTACTGTTTATTCCTGCCATACCGATAGAGTGAAGAATTAAGTATATAGCGTAAAATACTTTACCATTGTTTGGCACTGTAAGCATATTAATGAAAAATGCAAAAAACTCAATGATAAAACAAATACTTATAAGGCTGGCAAATGAGTTTTTATCGGCGTATTTTCCAAACGGGCGTGAAAACAACGCACGGCTAAACGCTCCAACTGCCGAAAGCACAGAAACAAGTAACATTGAAAAACTAAGTTCTTTTACTAAGTATGTGCCGTAAAATGGTACTGCCGAGTAGTTTGCAATGTTCCATAAAACAGAAACTAAAATTACTTTAAATAAGGCTTTATCTTTAATAAGTTCTTTAAGCGATTGAAGGGTGTTTGTTTTTTGTACAACTTCAACTGGTTTTTCTTTAGAGAATATTAATGTTAAAGAGTGTAAAACCATAAGTCCAAACACGCCTACACCGCAAAAGATAAACGCGCCGTTTAAGTTGCCCGATGCTTCAAAAGCGTCGATAACAGCACTCATTGCAGTGGTAAATACTACGCCTGTTACAAGGGAAACAATTTCCTTGTTGGCGGTAAAACTTCCGCGCTTTTTATCATCGATAAGCGACATATACCAGTTTATTTTTGGCGAGTTAACCACTTGGTTAATAGCGTGGCCTGATAATAAAAGCACCGCAAATACAACGAATTTAGCCGTTTTAGGAATTTTGATAAAAGGAACGAAATATATTAAAGCAAAAAATAATTGGTTTAGTGTATGTAAAATGGTAACATATCTTTTAACTGATTTCGTTCTTGAAATAAAAATCGCCACCAGTTGAAAACCGCAACCAAGCGAAACGAAAGAAGAAAGTATCGCCGTTAAACTATCGGGAAGACCTATGCTTGTTGTAACTTTAGCAAGGTATGCGCCTGCGACGAGTAGTGAAATGAAATATTCAAGCGTGGCTTCAATGATGTATAAAATTCTACTTGATTTATAAATATCTTTTTCCATACGATAAATTATACTACTAAAAATTGAAATAAAGTAGGTAAATTTTATTAAAATATATGTAAATCTTATCAAAATGATAAAAAGTATCGAAAAATGCAGTTTTAATTAAAAGAATTGTGATAAGTTTATGATAGTTTATATTTAATAAATAAATATAATTGACAATTTAAGATTATTGTGATATTTTTTTTTACAAAGAGGTATATTATGCTTAATTTAAAGAACATAGTAAAAAATTATTACGTAGGTGACGACGTGGTAAAAGCCCTTCGTGGGGTGACGCTTAACTTTAGGAAAAGTGAATTCGTTGCCGTGCTTGGTCAATCGGGTTGCGGTAAAACTACACTTTTAAATATTGTTGGCGGTCTTGATAAGTATACCGACGGCGATTTAATTATCAACGGCGTTTCTACCAAAAAGTATACGGATAGGGATTGGGATAGTTACCGTAATAATACTATCGGTTTCGTTTTTCAAAGTTATAACTTAATTCCGCACCAAACGGTTTTTGAAAACGTTGAACTTGCTTTAACGTTATCAGGCGTTTCTCAAGAAGAAAGAAAACGCAGGGTTATCGAAGCCCTTAATAAAGTTGGCTTAGGCGACCAAATTAAAAAACGCCCTAATCAACTTTCGGGCGGTCAAATGCAAAGGGTAGCAATAGCAAGGGCGATTGTTAACAATCCCGACATTATCTTAGCAGACGAACCAACGGGTGCGCTTGATAGCGATACAAGTATTCAAATTATGGATATCTTAAAGGATATAAGTAAAGAAAAACTTGTTATTATGGTTACGCACAACCCAGAACTTGCTAAAGAATATTCTACAAGAATTATCAACCTTAAAGACGGCGAAGTTTTAAACGATAGCAGTCCTTATGAAGAAGTTATTGAAAAGCCTGTTAAGGTTGCAAAAAGCAAAAAGTCAAAACATTCAATGGGATTTTTCACCGCGTTGAAATTGAGTTTGAAAAACCTTTTCACTAAAAAGGCAAGAACTATTTTAACTTCGTTTGCGGGAAGTATTGGTATTGTAGGTATTGCACTTATATTATCACTTTCAAGCGGTTTTACTACTTATATTGACAAAGTTCAAGTGGATGCGTTATCTAACTATCCTATAACGATAGAAAAAAGTTCAGTTGACGCAACAAATATGATGGGATCTTTAATGGGTAATAAAGGTAATGGTGAGGCTTATCCTGACGGAAATAAGGTAAATACTAGCGACTCTTTATCTGAAATTTTTTCAGTAATATACTCAAATGCTTATGAAAACGACCTTAAATCTTTAAAGAATTATTTAGACTTAGAACTTCAAAAAGAAGAGAATAAAGACAAGGTTTCAGCCGTTCAATATATTTATGACCTTGACGTTAGTTGGTATACAAACGAAGGGCTTGAAGTAAACGATTTCAGTATGGCAAACCTTATTCCTTCTGCGTCTATGGCGGATAAGTTTATGGGTGGGGCTTTCCAAGAAATGATAGACAACGAAGAACTTATTAAAAGCCAATACGACATTTTATACGGTAGGCTCCCAGGTGGCGAGTTAAAGGCTAACGAGGCTGTTTTAGTTCTTGACAACTACAATGGGATAAACGACCTTAATTTATACAATATGGGCTTTAAAACGGATAAGCTTGAGTATAACATTTTAAAAACTTATTTAACTATGTCGATGTTGCCTGCAGAAATGATTGAATCGTTATTGAATAGTGCAGGTTACTCTAAAGATAGTGTAAACCAAACTTACACCTTTGATGATTTTAAAGATTTAACCTTTAAAGTTTTAACTAAAGCCGATTATTACGTAAAAAGCGGAAGTTATTACGAAGACTTGGCTTCAAGAAAATTTAAGGTAATGAACGGTACTACTTCGGCAGTAGATAGATTTATGCGTAAAATGCAACTTATGCTAAACCCAGTTGATGCAGACGGTAACCCTAACACTTTAGATTCTTTTAGAGATGCAAGATTGCTTGCCCTTGAACAAGAATTAATGCCAACTGCTACTGAAGTTAAAATCGTAGGTATCGTAAGAAAGAAGGAAGGCGTTACCTCTGGTGCGTTAAAAGGTACCGTTTGCTACACTAAAGAATTAACGGAACTTTTAATTGACAAAACTAAACAAACTAAAGTTTACAAAGCGCAAGAAAATAGCAATAAAAACGTTGTTTCTGGCGAAGTGTTTAAAAACGACGAGGCTAAAGAACTTTTCTTAGAAAGCATCGGTGTTGTAAATAAAGACAGCCCTGTAGAAATTTCTATTTATCCTACTACCTTTGAAAATAAAGATTTCGTAGTTGGGTTAATAGATGAATATAACAAGGGTATGCCTGCCGGTCAAGAAATTAAGTATACCGACTATTTGGGTACGATGATGTCGTCTATAACCATAATAATCAACGCTATATCCTACGTTTTAATTGCCTTTGTTTCGATATCACTTATTGTAAGCTCGATAATGATAGGTATCATAACTTATATTTCCGTACTTGAAAGAACTAAGGAAATCGGTGTGCTTAGAAGTTTAGGTGCATCTAAAAAGGATATTTCAAGGGTATTTAACGCAGAAACGTTAATAGTAGGTTTTGTTGCAGGTGTTTTAGGCTTGTTAATTACCGTGATTTTAAATATTCCTATTACTATCATAGTTCAAAACCTTGCTGAAATTACAGCGGTTGCCGCATTGCCTTTCTGGGGTGGTGTGTTACTTGTAATTATAAGTACTTTACTCACTTTAGTTGCGGGTATTATCCCTGCGAGAATGGCTGCTAAAAAGGACCCTGTTATCGCACTTAGAACTGAATAAAACTATAATCCGCACTTCGCCGTTTAGCGAAATGCGGATTTTATGTTTTTATGTAAGAACTTCATAAAATTAGGTTATAGCCCAATTATTTTATTTAAAAAGGCAGGCTATTTAGCCTAAAATTTCTTAAAAAATCAACCTATAGAACGATTAAGCCACTCTTTTTAGTCTAAAATAATAAAAAGGTAAAAATGGGTTAAAACTATTGATATATTTGATTGTTTATGTTATTATATATACACAATAATAGTATAAGTAGTATAGAACCAATTTACGTACTCTTAGCCGTTAGAAAATTTAAAGGAATTTATGGATTTTATAAAAGCATTTTTAGCAAACGTATGGGCAACTATTTTATCTTGGTATGCTTGGATAGAAAGTTATTACAATTCAATATCCTACTGGTGGCCTTTAAAGGAGTATATACAGTTTACGTATGCTTTGCTTATCTTGGCTGTAGTTATCATTGCGTTGATTGTAATTATAGTGCTTATAGTTCATGGCGCTAAAAAGAAGAAATCAAAACTTTCCACTAAAGATAATGCTTGCAGAGAAGAAAGTTCTTCAGCAGTTGAAAATAACGTTATAACCACTAAACCTGAAGAAGAAACTGTTGCGTTTAGCGGTGGTATCGGCAAACTTTACGACGATATCAGGTTTGAAATGCTTGGATACGAAAGGGCAACGCCGTTTAAAAGCGTAGGTGTTACGCGCAAGTTAATCGTTGCGGAAATGTTTGAAAGAGACGGTGTAATTAATTTATACCTTGCGTTAGACCCTGAGTTTATGAAGGAAAAGGGGTATAACGTTTCAGTATTTACCGAACCTGAGTTTGCAGTTGTACCTTGTAAGAAAATCGTTAAGAATTACGACGATTATCTTGAAGCGGTTAGCCTTATTAAAGAGGCTATGCTTTTAAACAACTTTGTTAAAAGCGGGCACAGAAAGGTCCAAAGCCTTCAAAGTGATGAAACTACGCGTAAAAACGGTTTTGCATTTTTTGTTAAAAATGATATTATAGCAACCTCATCTGCAGATTATTATAAATTTTTAAGGGGTATGGTTTTATGCTATTCGTTAGCAACAGGAAATCAATTACCTAAAGATTTAAACGATAAGATGATTTTAAAAATCTTTAAAAAAGGTGAGCAAATTTTCTTATACTTAGCCCTTGATGCTGAAAAGGAAGGCTTAGAGTTTGTTGGGTATGATAAAAACTTTGCCGATACGCCTTGCAAGTATGAGATTAAGGTTGCCGACGGTTTAGTTCGCGCTAATCAGTTAATTGACAAATTGATGTTTAAATTCGGCATGGAAAAACATCCTGAAGAAGCCGAACTTGCTATGGATGAAGAAATAAAAACAAACTGTGGTTTTGGCTACAGGATAAGACATTAACCGATAAAAAGGGAATTTGCGAGACTTACTCGCAAATTTTTCCGTTTAATAAACAAATAAAAAATTGATTAAATCAATGAATATAAAAGAGGAATTTAAAATGGAACAAATTATTCTTACCGAACAAGGTAAAAAAGAACTTGAACAACGCTTAAAAGAACTTCGTAACGAACTTATCCCTGCAGTAGTACAAAGAATTAAAACTGCAAGGGAACAAGGCGACCTTTCTGAAAATGCAGAATATCATTCAGCAAGAGATGAACAAGGTAAACTTGAAGGCGAAGCATTAGAAATTGAAACAAAACTTAAACACGGCGTAGTAGTTGTTTCTAAAGCAAACGGCGCGGTACAAATTGGCACTAAGGTTAAATACCTTGATATTGACGAGAACGAAGAATTTACCTTTACTATCGTTGGTACTGCAGAGGCTGACTTCACTAAAAATAGAATTTCTATTGAATCTCCAGTAGGTCAAGCAATCTTAAACAAAAAAGCAGGCGACGTTGCAAACGTTAAAACACCTAATGGTGGCGAATATCAAATTAAAATACTTGAAATTATCGAGTAATTATCATGGATAGCAAAATAACAAAAACAAGGCTAAAAACGTTTTTTTTCTACGACTTTATAAAAGTGGTGGCGGTAGCGGTTGTTTTGTGCTTTAGCGCTCTTGTAATATTCAATTGGGTGGGCGAAAAGCCTACGCAAGCACAAATTTTTTACGTTATGTGCGACCCTGACGTTATAATTGGTAGCGAAGGGGTTTTAATTCCTGCAGAAACCGCTCAAAAAGGCTGTGAAAACGGTGGCTTTTCTTACGATATTTTGGAAGTTTCTACCTCTAACCTTAACGTTGGGTCATATAGTGCATCGTATATGCTTAGAACTTCTATAGAACTTGGCGATGACGATATTTTTATCACCCAAGAAGAACTTGGCAAAGAATATCTTGAAAAGTATGCCGCTACGGATATCGTTGAATTTGTAAAAATGGCTAAGCAATACTGTATTGACAATAATTTTTACACTATAGACGGTACTATAAACGAAAGCGCTATACGAAATTACTTTTTAAACGTTCACAAAAAGGACAATAGATTTAGGTCTAATAAAAACAAAGAGAAGGGCGTTGCTTTAGAAATCCAAAGAATAAAAGCCATTTGGGATAACGCTAACCTTTTAGAAAAGGTTTTTGACGAGCATAGTGAGATTTTTAGTGATAAATTATCTTCTTTTACTTGGGGCGACCATGTAATTACTGGTAAATTTGCTATAGAATTATCAAAACTTACAGGCGGTAGTAGTGTTTTGGCTAACGCATTTACGCGTGCTATTACAAGCGAAGGGTCAGATGAAATCACGTATACTACTGAAGGTCTTTACTTACTTGTTGCAAACAATCAAGACATAAACGGCGATTTGGATTATGAAAGCCTTGCCTATATAAGAACGATTTTTGAAAAATACTCTAATTTTATTCAAGAGTAAAGGGTTATTATGAAAGGGAAATTTATTACTTTTGAAGGTTGCGAAGGTAGTGGTAAGTCCACGCAAGTAGCACTTTTCAAAAGCTATTTAGAAAAAAACGGTATAGATTACGTATTTACAAGGGAACCGGGTGGCACTAAAATTTCAGAAAAAATTCGCACCGTGATTTTAGACGTTGAAAATAGCGAAATGACTGATGAATGCGAGGCGCTTTTATACGCATCTGCAAGGGCGCAACTCGTTAAAGAACTTATAATTCCATCACTTGAAGAAGGTAAACTTGTGCTGTGTGATAGGTATATCGACTCTTCTATTGCCTACCAAGCACACGCAAGGGGAATTGGCGAAGAATTTATCAAAAAAATTAATTCGTATGCAATAGATAACTGTATGCCTAACTATACGGTATTTTTAAATATTTCGCCAAAAGACGCTTTCTTAAGAAAGGGTGGCGTTGATAAGGACGATAGGCTTGAACAATCGGGTATGGAATTCCACGAAAGGGTGTACAAAGGTTATTTAGAAATTGCTAAAGCCGACCCTCAAAGGGTTATTTGTATAGATTGTTCGGGTAGCAAGTGGGAAACTCACGATAAAATCATAAACGAACTTAAAAATAGAAACATATTGTAAGGTAATTGTTATGGCGTTTGGGCTTATAAAAAATACAATGGCATATAAGATTTTTGCTAACGATAAAGATAGCGGAACATTGTCACACGCGGTATTACTTGTGTGTGACGACGGATTTATGCTTAAAAAGTATCTTAAAATTTTTGCATCAACGTTAATGTGCGAAAATAGCGAGCCCTGCTTTAATTGTAGAACTTGCCGTTTAATTGACGGCGAAAACTTTCAAGACGTAGTATTTTACCCTACGGGTAAAAAATTAGTGGTTGGCGACGTTAGTGATTTAATTTCTAAAAGTTACGTTAAACCGCTTGAAAGTGACAAAAAGTTATTTGTAATTAGCGATATGCAAGACGCTAATTTTCAATCTCAAAACAAACTGTTAAAAATATTAGAAGAACCGCCTAAAAACACGTACCTTATTTTAGGTACAACTTCAACGTATCCATTGCTTTCTACCATCTTATCACGCGTTAAAAGGCTTGATATTCCGCATTTTAGCGATGATGAGATATTTAATGAATTAAAAGCAGACTATACCGATTTTGATAGGCTTAAAAGTGCAATTAAACTTTCAAGCGGTAAGGTTGGCGAAGTTATTAGTAGGTATGAAAGTGGCGTAGGTGAAGACGTTGAAGATTTAGTTTTAGATATTTTTAACAATATCAAAACGTCAAGAGACGTTATTAAATATTCTTGCAAAATAACTAAAGATAACGTACAAGATTTTATAGTTATTACTTCAAAACTAATAGGCGAAGTTACGGCTATAAAATCAAATTCCAAAAGGGCAAAGGATAACAAGTATAATTACATAGTAGAAAATTATTCTTTAGGTGCGCTTGTGTTTATTTCGGAAAAACTTCGCGAAGCAGAAAAATCACTTGCCTTTAATGGAAATATTACGGCTATTGCCGACGGAATTTTGTTCGGTATAGTGGAGGGAAAAAATAAATGGTCAAAATAGTTGGTGTAAAATTTAATCACTCGTGTAAAATTTATTACTTCGACCCTAAAGATATAGAGTTTAAAAAAGGTGAAGGGGTTATCGTTGAAACGGTAAGGGGTACTGAATACGGTAAAGTTGTTATTGAAAACAAGGAAGTGCCTGACGATACTATTGTTCAACCTTTAAAGCCGGTAACTAAAAAGGCATCTAAAAAGGATGAAGAAAAAATTGACGAACACGAAAAGAAAATACCTTGGGTTATAGACGTTGCTCAAAAGGAAATTGAAAAATGCGGTCTTGATATGAAGATTGTAGACGCGGAATTTCCGTTTGATAATTCTAAAATTATCATTTACTTTACCGCGCCTTCAAGAATTGACTTTAGGGATTTAGTTAAGTCGCTTGCAACGGTACTTCATCATAGAATAGATTTAAGGCAAATAGGCACTCGTGACGAGGCAAAACTCTTAGGTGGGTTAGCGCCTTGCGGTAGAGTTTGTTGCTGTAAAAGCTTTTTGCCTGACTTTAAAAAAGTTACTATCAAAATGGCAAAAAATCAAGGTTTATCTTTAAACCCTGCTAAAATTAGCGGTCTTTGTGGTAGGCTTATGTGTTGTTTAGAGTATGAAAACGAACCTTATGCCGAAGCATATAAAAAGATGCCTAAAATTGGCTCGGAAGTAACTACTCCTGACGGAAAAGCAACGGTTATATCTAACAATATGCTCAAAATGCTTGTAAAAACAAAAACTATTATGAAAGATGGTAGCATTATTTATAACGAGTATAAGTTAAGCGATATTAAGTTTAAAAATAATAAAGACGTCAAAGAAGAGGATGACGAAATTTCTGATTTAGAGTAAAAATACTGTACAAACAAAAAATATTGTGATATAATTACAGTGTTAATTTAAAAATTAAAACATTTAACGGAGGAATTATTATGGCATACAAGATTACTGATAAATGTATTTCATGTGGTGCTTGTGCTGACGTTTGCCCTGTTCAAGCAATCAGCGAAGGCGAATCTATTTACGTTATTGACCAAGAAACTTGTATCTCTTGTGGCGCTTGTGCAGACACTTGTCCAGTAGGCGCTCCTGAAGAAGAATAAAATGAAACAAAAGTGGCTATGCCACTTTTTTTCATAGGGGTAAATTGTGATAGTTAAAGAAAGTTTGGGTATTGACAACTTAATAATTTATCAAGACGATGAACTTTACCGCTTTACAAGTGACGCGGTTATTTTGTCACGCTTTGCAAGTGGCAAAAAGAACGCCATAGTGGCAGATTTTTGTAGTGGTAGCGGAATAGTTGGGCTTCACTATTACGCCCTTAATAAGTGCGTAAAATCGGTTGATTTAGTGGAAATTCAACCCGAACTTGCATCATTATCTCAAAAAACGGTAGATGATAATTCGTTAAGCGAAGTTTTTACCGTTATTAATAAGCCTATACAAGATTTAGGTGCGGAATATAATGGTAAATACCACTTAATACTTTGCAATCCGCCATATAAAAAAGCGGGTGGCGGATTTAAAAACGAAAATGATAAAATTGCAATTTGCCGTCACGAAGTTACTGTAACGCAAGAAGAAATTATAGAAGTAGCATCTAAAAAACTTAACTATGGCGGTAAACTTTGCATGTGCCAAAGGGTTGAAAGGTTTAATGATATGCTTTTAACTTTAAATGAAAACGGACTAACCCCGTCAAGAATACAATTTGTAACTACGGGGGAAGATAAAGAGCCGTATTTATTTTTAATTGAGGCAACTAAAGGATTAAAACCCCAACTTAAAATTTTACCAAACTGTATAAACAGGTGATTTATGTTATATTTTGTTGCAACCCCAATCGGTAATTTAGACGATATGACCTTAAGGGGTATAGAAACTTTAAAAAAGGTAGATTTAATAGCGTGTGAAGATACAAGGCACTCACTTAAATTACTTAACCACTTTGATATTAAAAAACCGCTTGTAGCCTTTCATAAGTTCAATGAAAAAAAGGAAGTTGAATACTTGATAAAAGAGCTTGAAAGCGGTAAAGAAATTGCCGTTATTTCAGATGCGGGTATGCCCGTTATTTCAGACCCCGGCAACCTACTTACCCAAGAACTTACCGAAAGGGGTATTGAGTATACCGTTATCCCTGGTGCATCGGCGGGAATTTCCGCACTTTTACTTTCCGGGCTTGACGCGTCAAGGTTTACCTTTATCGGATTTTTGCCTGAAAAATCAAAGGATAGAATAAGCCTTTTAAACGAGTTTAAAAACCTTTCTTCTACTTTGATATTCTATTCTGCCCCTCACGATATAAATAAGGATTTAAAGGACATTTTTAGCGTTTTAGGGGAAAGGAAAGTATCTGCCGTTAAAGAAATTACTAAAATTCACGAAAGGGTATATCATTTAGATATAAATAATCAAGAAATTGATGAACCTAAAGGTGAATTCGTTATCGTTGTTGAAGGCGCAAAAGAGCAAAAGCTTGACTATGAGTTTATGACTGAAGAAGAACACGTTAAACTTTATTTAAGCCGTGGGCTTTCTAAAAAGGAGGCAATTTCTAAAGTTGCTAAAGAAAGGGGAATTTCTAAAAATTCTCTTTATAAATACACTATTGAAGATTAAAAAAGGTTGCAACCAAAAGTTGCAACCTTTTTTTAGAATTTAATTGTTTCGCCGTCTTTTATAAATACTTTTAAAAGTTTCTCGCCGTTATTAATGGTTATAACACCGTCCTGCTTTTCGGCTTGTTTTGCCGTTAAAATATAGCCCTTTTCCGATTTATCAATAGAGATGAGTAAACCGCCTATATGGAAGTTTTTAACGGGTACAAGCGGTAAAATGCCGTCTAACGAATACATATCAAACCCGTGCGACATAAGCATAGTTCCTATTGCGTCGCCTGCACCTACGTTTGACGACATACCTGGGGTGCAAATTAAACCGCTATCACCCCTTGAATAAATACCCGTGTCGCCGTTCCAACATTCCCAAATACTTGTGTGTTTGTTTATAATTTCAACGTTGGCGGTGGCTATTTTATCAACTAAATCGGGGTAGTAGTATTTAGCCGTTTGCATGCCGAGAGATGCGCTTTTGCTCCAACAAGCACCTCGCCAGTAAGCGTCGGCAGAAAAGCCTTCTTCATCAGGGGCAACCGTTCTAACACCGTATTTTGCTATAAGTTTTTCAAAATTATGGCGCATAGAATCGGCGCGCTCTTTATCTATCAAGCCGTAAGCAAAGAAGAATAATCCGTCTATGCCCACCCTCGTATCCAAAGTGCCGTCTTGGTGGCGAACGCCATACCATTTTTTATCGTTATCCCATAAATAATCGCAGGCTTTAAGGGTTTTATTTGCCTCTGCGTACCAAAAATCAGGATTTTCACCAATAATTTCTGCAATTTTACCCATAGCAATTTCATAGCGGGTTCTTTCCGCACCGAATATTGCAGGGTAGCAGTAATCTTCTTTAACTCCGTTTTCACCGTACGTTACGCGTTGGAAAGCGCAAGTTGTATCTAAGCCAGTATCCCACGAACAAGTTATAGCCCATAAATGACGTTTTTCTTCATCACGTGTTCTACAGATGTAATCGTAATAAGTTTTAAGAGGTGTGTACCATTTTTTAAGGCTTTCTACGTCCATAGACGCGTTGTAATACCTTAAAGCCGTCCACGCTAAGTGTGGGGTTTGAATAATTCCTATACCGCTAAAGTTTGCCCAGCCTTCGCCTGGGATTTTTTCATCAATGTAAATTGCGTGGGTAATATAACCGTCTTCGCGTTGGTAGGTAAAGAACATATCAAGTGCTTTTTTAATCCATTCTGATAAATGTTCGCCGTCTTGACTGCTATGCCACTCAACTGAAGAAATAGCCCATTGCCAAATGCCTTTGTATACTGGTAAACACTCGGTAATATTAAAGCCCCAATCCTTATGATTTAAGTAGTTGGCGCGAATAACCGACCACGCTTTGTAGTAGGCGATAAATTCTTTTTTGCTGAAAAACTCTATTTGTGGTAATAATTTAAACCAATCGTTATAGCGCTTTGCAACGTGTTTTTCATAGTCTTTAGTTATAATGCCTTTAACTGCGTTTTTGCCACTTATCGATGAAAAACCAAACGAAATATCTAATTTTTCTTTAGGAAGTGCGTTAAATTTTTGTTTGATAACTAAAAAGTGACCTTGTTTATTGAGTTTAACGCCATTTTCAAGGCCCTCGAGCATAGAAAATTCATCGCTGTATAAACCAACTTCCATGTCGGTGTTAGATGCGATATAATATTTCATATCCTTAAATTTTATAGTGATAACGCCATTTTTTACACTTGCTTTAAAAACTTCTTGCGATTTTAAAATAGAGTATAAGTTGTTGTGAAAATCGTCGCTTGGGTTAATGCAAGTAAAATCGTAGTTAAGGGTAAGCGCACCGTTTTTTCTTTGACCCATACGTTCGATGCCCGATAAGCCAATGTTAGAAAAGTTAAGTTCTCGCTTAATAAGCCCAGGGTAACTTACGCATTTTGTAAATAACGGGCGGTTTTTTCTTAAACGGATAATTTCTTTAGTGTTTTCAAACGCACCGAAGTGAAAGGTAAACTTAGGTGGTAAATCGTAAGTTGAATCATCACTAAAGATAAAATTAAAAGCCGTTTGCAATTCTTCAACGGGATAGGTTATGCCAAGTGAATAATCCGTTTCTTTAACAAAAACGGCGGTAGTTCTTGGTAAAAGTGTGTCAAATTTGTCTGCAAGCGACTTCCAAATATTCATATTAATTTTTTGGTTACTTCACAAAGCCTAACGGGTTTTGTTTTATAACTAATCTCCTTTTTTGTAGTTTTGTTTTATAATAGCACTAACAATCCTTTATTTATAATGGACGATATTGCTAAGTTTAAGATAATTTAGCAATATAACTGTATTTGTTTATAAAATCAATAACTTTTTGAGATTTTGTTTGCGTTAAAAGATAGCACAAATTACTTACGTGGCGTTTAAGCGAAGATTCCGTTTCGTTATTCAAATAAGAAATAGTAAAAATTTCGTACGCCTTTAAAATTTTATTAGAACTTTCTATATCTATTTCAAAACTTTCAAAAACGTCAAACAAATCAAGTGCAAAGTTGTAAATTTTTATTTTAGTTTTTGTAGTGTAGTAATAATAGAAGGAAAGTAATGTCATAGTTAAAAATGCCATAGAAACAAACGACAATGCCGAGTGTTTAAGCGCCAAACTTAAAATTATAAAAGCAATGGTTGCAAGGGCAAAGAAAGGAACTAAAAGCAATGCTATTTTAATAGTTTTTTCCCTTTTAAAGTGGGTAGGAATACCATCTTTTAAAAGTTCTTCAATGCGGTGAAGTTTACTTTGATTTTCTTGGTTTAAATAATCGTCGCGCTCTTCTTTAGGGATTTTTCTCTTTTTGTAATAGGTAGAATAAATCTTTCTAATACGGGATTGTTCTTGTTGGGTTGCGTTTTCAATAGCCTTTTTTAAGTAAACAACGTGTGATTGGTCTTCTAAATCGTTAAAGTTTTTTGTCGTAGCGTAAACGAGCCCAAGGTAAACCCTATAGTCTACCGTGGTCAATTCAAGTGCTTGCATATAAACTGAATATGCGTTTTCAAAATCTTCATCTCTCAAATAAAACTCGCCTTTGTCAATCAATGCGTCGACTTTAGCGTAAGTTTCACCCATGGCGATTTTGTTTTTTTCCGCTTGTATTTTGCTTATGCTTTTGTAGTATTTAGAACCTCTTGATGTTGGAAAAGTTTTATTGCATTTATTGCAAATGGTATTTTCGATTTGTAATTCCGCTTTAAAAACTTCCCCGCAAAAAGGACATTTAACGTCTATTAAACTCATTTTTATCCTTGTAGGCTATTTAAAATTAATTGATTTTTGATTAAATAGCCTTATTTTTAATAAGTATTACTTGGTTTTTCTTAATTTTAAAAGTATCAGCACTATAATTTGTTAACGTGATAGGGTGTTTTTCATCTATTAAATACACTTCGTAGTTGCTATCAAGATTAGTTTTAATAGTTGCGTTATTTACCGTAGTGTTGGTAATTAAAACAGCGTTATCTTTGCCGTTTGACGCGCCCACTGCGTGAATTCCGTTTTTACCGCCTATAACTTCTACTTGATTTTTTAAGGTGTATAAATGCCCAAATGCTTTAAATGCGTAGTAAATTGGGTAAGGTGTACGCGTTATAGGGTTAAACATACCGCCGTAACTACCTAAGCCAATTTTAGCATCGTAATAGCAAAGCATATCGGTAGGTGTATTTTGCAAAAGAAGTAACATTTGCGTTGCTTGTGCAGAAGCAAAACTTGTGCCTAACGAATTTGGTATTCTTGCCGTATCATTCCACTCATTAAGGTGTGATTCGGCGTTAGGGAAGCCTTGTTCTTTTAAAAGTTTATCAACAAACGTAGCCATTATAGCCGTTTCTTCACTACCTACGTAACTGTGCCAACTAAAAAAGTCAAGCGGAGCATTGTGTTTTTTGATATAATCAAAAAATTCGTAAGCAAAAGTCAAGCGATATTTAACCCTGTCGTGCTCATATCTGTCTCCGTCACGGTAAGGTAAATTTAAGCCGTAGCGCTTGTTGTATTCTTGGTTGTTGTTAAAGATGTTATAAAAACCCGTAGATGCGTAACCGCCAACCTTTATGCTATCGCCAAAGCATTTTTTAAGGTGAGTAGCAGTTACGGTATAAAGTTCAAAATATTCTTCTTTACTGCCAGACCACATTTGGTTGATTTCAGGTAAGTCCCTGTTATCAGGTTCATTCCAAATTTCCCAATAGGTTATACCGTAGTTAAAGCCGTTTGCCCAACCTTCGTTATAGTGGCGAATAATATATTCGCAAATTCTTGCCCACTTGTTAAAGTCGGCAGGGGGAATAATTCTTTTTGGTTTAAAACCTAAAAGAATATCGTTTTCTATAGTAACGCCAAGCCTAAAGATAGGTTCACATTTGTATTTGTAAAGTTGTTCGATTAAGTAATCGGTTTTTTCAAAGTCGTAGGAATTAGGGTCTGTTTCATCCGCATTAAAATCACGGAAAATATTAGGGATATCAACAAATTCGTTTCTGCCGTATCTACCGCCTACGTCGTGTAAGCGAGAGTAAGGGATATTTGCGTCTTGTAAATATTTGCAGTAAGTAAAGTCCATTCCTAAAAATGGTGGTTGACCTACCGCGTGCATTGGTTTGATATTGCCTATAACGTTGTTAAAATTGATAGTGAAATTTTCCATAATAAAACTCCAACATAGTTTAAAAGTTTACTGGCAAGCAGTAAACTTTAATTTTTATAACTATATTATACACTTTTTAAAAACTGTAAAATAGGAAAATTTTTGCAAATTATATGTAAAATTATTCACATACCCCACGTTTACGTGGATTTAATTGGTTTTCGCTAAAATCTTACTCCCACTCAATAGTGCCTACTGGCTTTGGTGTAAGGTCGTAAAGTACGCGGTTAACACCTTCAACTTCTTTAGTGATTCTATCAGTAATGTGGCAAAGAAGTTCAAAAGGAATATTTTCAATAGTAGCAGTCATAGCGTCGGTAGTGTTTACCGCACGGATAATTGCTGGCCAACCTTCGTAACGTTTATCGTTTTTAACGCCAACGCTCTTTAAGTCAGGGATAGCAATAAAGTATTGCCATACCTTTTTATCTAAGCCGTTTTTAGCAAATTCTTCACGTAAAATAGCATCGGCTTCTTTTAATGCGTGAAGTCTATCACGGGTAATAGCACCTAAACATCTAACGCCAAGACCAGGACCAGGGAACGGTTGACGGTCAACCATTGAAGAAGGTAAACCAAGCGCTCTGCCAACAACCCTAACTTCGTCTTTAAAAAGAAGTCTAACAGGTTCAACGAGTTCAAACTTAAGGTCTTCAGGAAGACCGCCTACGTTGTGGTGTGCTTTAACGCCGTCACTTTCTAAAATGTCAGGGTAGATAGTACCTTGTGCTAAGAAATCAATATCATCAAGTTTTCTTGCTTCTTCTTCGAAAACTTTAATAAATTCACCGCCGATAATTTTACGTTTTTGTTCAGGGTCGGTAACGCCTGCAAGTTTATTTAAAAATCTATCGATAGCATCAACGTAAACGAGGTTAGCATCCATTTGACCCCTAAATACAGAAACTACTTCTTCAGGTTCGCCTTTTCTTAAAAGACCGTGGTTAACGTGTACGCATACAAGTTGTTTGCCGATTGCTTTTATAAGTAACGCTGCTACAACTGATGAGTCAACGCCACCCGAAAGGGCAAGGAGCACTTTTTTATCTTTAACTTGTTCACGAATAAGTTTAATTTGTTCGTCAATGAATTTGTTTGCAAGTTCAGTAGTTGTGATTCTTTCAAAAGATTCTGGTCTAACGTTTGGTAACATTTATTTTCTCCTTTCAGTAATAAATTAAATAAACTCTTTTTTAATAGCGTTTATAACTGTATTGATATTTTCGTTTTCTTGTAAACTTTCAAGTTTAGTTAGTATTTTTTGTAACGTAGCATCGTCGTTTTTGTTAGATGCGGTATACACTAATACCGTTACCGTGTTTGGAATAGTAAAGTTAGCGTCTACGTACTGGAAGGCAACGCTTATCGCTTTATCGATTTCGCCTTTGTCGTAAAGTGAAATTACGTAGCCACCCGCTATATAATTTGTGTAATCGCCCGATTGGGTTTTAGAATAATCTTCAAATTCTTCGCTATTTAAAAATTGTGGGGCGTATTGGGTAACGATTTCATCGTTATCTGCTAAAATACCCCTTTCGATAAGAAGGGCTAAGTCGTTAAACTCCAAAGTTTTTAAGTAGTGTTTTTCGGTATACTTAACGGCTAAGTCTTTATAGCCAAGTTTAAACGACGTATTGGCGACTGTAAGTGGGAAAGCAGTAAAAACTATTACACCAACAAGAAAAGTAAGTGCAATTATTATAGAAAGTGCTATAACCGTAGTTTTTATTGCCAAACGTTTCATTTCGCGCCCCCGCCTATATGAAAATATAATAACAAAAATTAAGTTAAAAAGTCAACTATATAAAAATATATTTTTTATATTACCGTCATAATAATGAAAAATTATTAATAAATTATCACTATAAAGGTGAAATATGAAAAAATATTTTTGTTTATTCGTTACGTTAATAATGTTAAGTGCCGTTATATCTTGCAAGGCGGAAGTTGATTTATCCTACTACGTAAGCCAATTGCGTGAAAACGTTTACGTAGGGGAAGTGGATAATTTAAAAATTACCGTATATCCCGAAAAGCGTGAATCTCCGTTTATAGCCGATTCGTACGTGGGCAAACTTAAAAAACAATTAATCGTAAAAATTGATGATGAAAGTTCGGTTATCGACGATGCCGAAATTATTTTAACTTACGATAAAACTACTGTAAGCGGTAGTTTTAGTTATAATCCTATCGGCGGTAAATACGTTTGCGTAGTTGACGTTAACGACCTGCCTACAACCGCTAATATTAACGCGGTTATCAAGTATAGCGGAAAGGAAAGTGAGGTGCTTTTATCAAGTGCGGTTAGCGGTAATTGTATATCTTCAAAAGATGCGTTAAATTCAGTAAAAAAGCATGATAATAGCACGGTAGAAAATCTCTTTAAAAACGGAAAAGTAGAAGCGGAAATCCACGTTAGAATAATGGGTGACGGAAGGAGAAATTACTATTATGTGGGCTTTGTGTCTAAACAGGGTACTTACGCATACTTAGTTGACGGCAAAACGGGCAACGTTTTAGCAAGAAGAACCAATCCTAATCACTAACGTATGCGCACGCGTATCACTTATAGGTAAAACGCACCTTTCATATGCGCAAGTGTGACGTATAAAACGTATGTGCAAGTAATAAAATTTGTAAAGGCGTTGACTTTTCAAGGTGCTGTGATATAATAAATCTATGAGAAAATTAACTACGGATTTTCATATCCACACCGAATTTAGTTGTGATAGTGCGTGCATTAAATATGAAGATTTAATATCGGAATTATCAAAAAACGGAATTACCGATTTTGGTATAACCGACCATTTGCATTGGCTCGTTCAAGAAGAGGATATAAAACGCAGTAAACAAGCCTTTGATAAAGCACTTTTAAACTGCCCCGAACTTAATGGCCGTATGCATTTTGGTATAGAAACGTCTATAATGTCGGAGTGGGAGTTAGACCTTTTAAATAGGGGAGTATATCCAAAAGGTCATATTTACGGTATACATAGGCTTTGTCCTACACCAAACCCTAAACCTGCAATAGCGATTGATGAAGAATTTAAGCAAAAACACGGAATAGAATACGTTGTTTCGGGCGTACATTGGCAACTTTATCCTAACCACGATAAACAAAGTGTAATAAACGAGTATTTTAGGCTTTATATGTTTGCGGTAGCCAACCCGCTCACCGATATTTTAGCGCATTTTTTATGGTGGAATAAGTGGGAAAAGGACGTGGATAGCAACCCGTTTATCGATATGGAAGTGATAACTCCAAGTATGCGAAGTGAACTTGAATGTGCATTAAAGGAAAACGACGTTGCGTTTGAAGTAAACATTGCCAACGTTTGCACTAAATACGGTGAAGTAACCGATAGTTTTGCAGACCAATATTTGTCTTACGTGAAGGAATTGCAAGATAAGGGAATAAAACTTTCCTTTGCTACTGATTTGCACGCCGATAAAGTTCTTGATAGGTACGATTGCGCTGAAAAATTATTTGAAAAATATAAAATAGACCCTGAAAAGTTTTGGAAATTATAATATTAAAAAAAGGCGGATAAATTCCGCCTTTTTGCAATTAGCAAAAGATTTAACTTTTGATAGTTTACACAAGTAAGAAAAGTAATGCTTTGCCAACGTGTAAAAGATTTTCAGTTTGCTTATCGATAAGTGAATTCTTTTCGTTTAAAACGTCAGGAGAAAACAATGTTTTATCGGTAGGAACAGAACTTAACACCCTGTATTTTTCATTACCGATAAAATCTTCCTTAGTAATGAAAAGTTTACCGTCGCCTTCGCCAAAGTAAACGTAGTCTGCATTAAGTAATGCTTGTGCTTTGTCTTTAACGATTTTAACGTCGGAATATTGGCTTAAATACTGTAACGTTTCAGTAGTAGGTTCGCCGTTTTCAGTAGGTAATACCGTTACTTCTGCACCGAGTTTTACAAGACCGGTTAAAAGTGAATTATCCTTGCCGTTATGGTTGCCAACTAACGTGAACTTTAAACTTTTAAAGTTAGGTGTTACTTCAAAAACCGTCATAAACGTGGCAAGCGCCTCCGAAGGGCTATTTACAGCCGTTGCGTTGATAATAGGTACTGAAGTACATTTTTTAATAGCAGTAGAGTCTTCACCCTTGCTTGTGCATACTAAAACTGCCGAAACCCCGCAAGATGAAAGTGCCTTAACGTAATGTTCATCAGTTAAAAGAGTTTCAAGCATTTCGCCTGAAAGTGAAGACATAACAGGTTCGCCCGCAAGTTCTTTTACCGCTATTTGAAAGGTTATACTTGACCTTGGTAAACTTGGTTTTGTAACAAGCAAAATATACTTGCCTTTAAGCGTAGAAAGGCTTTCGTGCACCAAACGCATACTTTTAAGGTCAGATGCGGTAGTAACTATATCTACAATCTCTTCAACCGATAAGTTTTCAAGAGAAAGTAATTGTTTAAACTCAATTTTTTGTTTTCTTTGAAGAAGTTGATTGTTCATATCAATATTATACTATGAAAAGCGGTGTTTTGTAAAGTATAATGTTTTGCAAATTGTCTACATTTTAGATAATTGTGAATAATTTTACATATATCCTGATATTAATTGCATAGTTTTTTGTGAAAAATGCTGATATAATACTTTTACTGTAGTTAAAAAACGGGTTTTTTGCTTTTAAAGTTAAGCAAAAACTCTCAAATTATACAAATAATAGGGTGTAAAGGCAGGTCGAATTTTGTCGATAAACATCAATTCCTTTGTATAAACTACATAAAAATTGTTTTAAATTTGTTAATATTGCACATTGATTTTCACAAAGCAATATGTTATAATTCTAAAGTAAAATACTGATTTGGAGGTAATGTGATATGGCAAGCTTAAGTCTTGAACACATTTACAAAGTTTATCCGTCTGGCGTACAAGCCGTAACGGACTTCACTATGGATATTGAAGATAAAGAATTTATCATCTTCGTTGGTCCTTCTGGTTGTGGTAAATCTACTACACTTCGTATGATTGCTGGTCTTGAAGAAATTTCTGACGGTACTTTATACATCGATGGCAAAAGAATGAACGATATTCACCCTAAGGATAGGGATATCGCGATGGTTTTCCAAAACTACGCTTTATATCCACACATGACAGTTTATGACAATATGGCTTTCGGTCTTAAACTTCGTAAAATGCCACGTGCTGAAATCGATGCAAGGGTTAAAGAAGCTGCACGTATTTTAGGTCTTGAAACTTATCTTCAAAGAAAACCTAAAGCGTTATCAGGCGGTCAAAGACAAAGGGTTGCGTTAGGTCGTGCTATCGTTCGTGAACCTAAAGTATTCCTTCTTGAGGAACCACTTTCTAACTTGGACGCAAAACTTCGTTCGCAAATGCGTACTGAAATTACAAAACTTCACCACAGACTTGCTACTACTTTCATTTACGTTACTCACGACCAAATCGAAGCTATGACAATGGGTACACGTATCGTAGTATTAAAAGACGGTCTTATTCAACAAGTGGATACTCCACAACACTTATACGATTACCCAGCAAATATCTTCGTAGCAGGCTTTATCGGAAGCCCTCAAATGAACTTCTTTGATGCAGTGTTAACTGGTACTAAAGATAAAGTTTACGTTGAATTTGAAGGCAATAAATTATTGTTCCCTAAAGAAAAAGCTGCTAAGATTATCAACCTTGAAGAATACCTTAACACAGCTAAACCTGTTGTATTAGGCGTTCGTCCTGAAGATTTACACGATGACGAATATTTCGTTAAAAACCACCAAGATACTCTTATGAGAATTAGAATCGAAGTTGTTGAAAGACTTGGTGCAGAAACTTTATTATACTGCGTATTCGGCGAAAAAGAAGAACTTGAAGAAGGCGTTATTCAAGCACTTGATGAAAACATTAAACAAATCATTGCTAAAGTTGATTCACGTTCTACAACTCAAGTTGACCAAATGATTGACCTTGGCGTTGATATTTTACACTCACACCTCTTCGATAAAGAAACTGAACTTTCTATCTTAGAAGGCGAAGGTACTAAAGCATACGTTCCTGAAGTAGAACTTGAAAGACTTGCTAAAGCCGCTGAAGAAAAAGCTGCTAAAGAAGCTGCTAAGGCTGCAAAAGCTGCTGCAAAAGCTGCTAAGAACACTAAAGAAGTTGTTGAAGAAACTACTGAAGAATAAAATTTAAAAAATGTAAAAAGAGTTGGAAAAACCAACTCTTTTTTTTCATTATTTTGATAAGGTATTGACATGTAAAAAAAATGATAGTAAAATACTATTACCAATTCTGAAAGGAGGTTTATTATGGGATTTTTAAAAGGGAAAACAGCTATTCTTACAGGCGCAGGGTATAATATTTTAAGTGACGGGCGCTGTGGCTCGATTGGTTACGGTATTGCAACAGCCTACGCAAAAGAAGGTGCTAATATTGTTATTACGGGAAGAAACGTTCAAAAATTAGAAGACGCTAAGAAAGACCTTGAATCTAAATACGGCATTAAGGTTTTAATCGTTCAAGCCGACGTTAACTCGGGTGCGGATAACAAAGCGGTAGTTGAAAGCGTTATTAAACAAACTATTGACGAATTTGGTAGAATTGACGTATTGATTAACACCGCACAAGCATCGGCATCGGGCGTTACTTTGCAAGACCACACTACCGAACAATTCGACTTAGCAATTTATAGTGGATTATACGCTACTTTCTATTATATGCAAGCGTGCTATCCATACCTTAAAGAAACTAAAGGTACCGTTATCAACTTTGCAAGCGGTGCGGGTTTATTTGGTAACTATGGTCAATGCGCGTATGCTGCCGCAAAAGAAGGTATTCGCGGTCTTTCAAGGGTAGCAGCAACTGAATGGGGTAAGGACGGTATCAACGTTAACGTTGTATGCCCACTTGCTTGGACTTCTCAACTTGAAAAGTTTGAAAAACAATATCCAGAAGCATTTAAAGCCAACGTTAAAATGCCACCAATGGGTCACTTTGGCGACCCTGAACTTGAAATCGGTAGGGCTTGCGTTCAACTTGCTAACCCAGACTTTAAGTATATGTCAGGTGAGACTATAACTCTTGAAGGCGGAATGGGACTCCGTCCTTAAAAGGCTATATACGGCGAATAACTTTGTTTCTATAAAAAAAGCGGGGCAAATGACCACAAAGGTCTATTTGCTCCCTCTTTTTTTATGAGCCTCGTTCTTCTTGTATCTAGCCTTTTAAGGGTGCATTATTAAGCAAACTACGAGTTTAACAGAAAAAGCACCTAAACTTAGGTGCTTTTTTGTGTTAAAATAATTCGTTAATTTGTTTTTTTATGGCTTCTGGATTTTTAACGTTGTTAAAGTGAATAATGTTCCAGCTAGCGCCTTGGAAAGAAACTGTTCCGTATTTAAAAATTTTACCCCAGAAGGTGTAAGAAACTGTAATTTTTTCAATTTTATCTAAATTCATATCATTGGAACGTGTAGAAATCCAACCGGTTTTTTTCATAATACGTTTATCGCTAACTAAATATTCAGTAGTTTTATATTTTATTAATGCGCTGATAGCTTTAAATGTAGGGATAAAAATTAACCAAAAACCTGCTACACCCCAAATCAATTTAAGAATTAATAATGCTTTGCTATTTTTGGGTGCAACTTTTATTTCTTCATCAATAGTTAATACTTTTTTTTCTAAATAACTCATTTGTAATCTCCTTACATGTTAATTGTATTATAATTGTCAAAATATTCATTGTCAAGTAAAAAGAAATATTTCGCTTTAAAATGATAATTTAGCAAACAATTACGTAACAAAAGGTTGCATATTATTAAAAAAGCACCTAAACTTAGGTGCTTTTTTATTATAACGTGTCAACGTATTTGATTAAGATTTCTCTTAAAACGTCTGGTGAGCAGTTGCCTTTAAGTTCCTTCATGCACGCGCCGAAGATAGCAAGGATTGCTTTTTCTTTGCCTGACTTGAAGTCTGCTACCGCTTTAGGGTTAGCCTCAACGGCTTTTTTAACAACGTCTTCAATCAAGCCCGTATCGTTAGAGATAATATAGCCGTTAGCCTTAGCATATTCTTCAGGGCAAATTGTGTTATCGTCAAACATATCGGTTAAGATTTTTTTAGCATTAACCCTACCAACTTTACCGCTTGATACAAGCACGATAAGTTCGCCAAGTTTTTCGCCACTAACTTTTAACATATCGTATGTCATTTGCTTAACGTTTAAGATACTCATAATTTCCGAAGTTATCCAGTTAGCCGAGTCTTTTGCGCTACCTGATACTTCAAAGGCACCTTCAAAGCATTCGCAAAGTGCAATACTTTTTGTAATTTGTGATGCATCGTAATCGCTTAAGCCAAGTTCTTCGATATATCTTGCCTTTTTAACTTCTGGGAATTCAGGAAGTGAAGATTGAATTTCATTAAACCATTCGTCACTAATAACAACAGGCATAACGTTAGGGTCAGGGAAGTATCTATAATCGCCCGCTGTTTCTTTAGAACGCATTGCGTAACTTTTACCTTTAATATCGTCCCAGCGCCTTGTTTCTTGTTTTAAAACTTCGGTGTTGTTTTCAAGTGCGTCAATATGCCTTGCAACTTCATAGTCAATCGCGCGTTTGATAGCCTCGATAGAGTTCATGTTTTTCATTTCAGTACGAACACCAAGTTTTGTTGTACCTTCTGGTCGGATTGAAAGGTTAACGTCACAACGCATTGTGCCGTGTGCCATTTCACATTCGGCAACTTTAGCAAATCTTAAAAGAGTTTTAAGCCTTTCAAGGTAGCACTCAACTTCTTCCGCACTTGATAAGTCAGGTTGGCTTACAATTTCAATAAGCGGAACGCTTGTACGGTTAAAGTCAACGTGTGTAGTGTCTTCCCTAATATCGTGTACAAGTTTACCTGCGTCTTCTTCCATGTGGATTTGTTTAATTCTAACTTGTTTTTTGCCTTTAGAAGTTTCAATTTCAACAAGACCGTTTACTGCAACGGGTGCAAACCATTGTGTAGTTTGATACGCAGCGGGAAGGTCAGGGTAGTAGTAACTTTTTTTATCAAAAGTAGTTGTTCTATTGATGTCGCAGTTAAGCATTAAGCCTGCTTTCATACCATAGTCAACAACGCGCTTGTTAACTACAGGGAGCATGCCTGGCATACCCGAACAAGCAGGGCAAACGTGAGTGTTAGGTTCCGCGCCGTAAGAGTGCGCCGAGCAAGAACAGAAGATTTTAGAATCGGTTGCAAGTTCTACGTGTACTTCTAAGCCGATGACTGTTTCGTATCTCATTAGTTTTTACCCCCTTTTTCAATGATAGAGGCAAGGTTTAATAATACGTTTTCACTAAACGCTTTGCCGATAAATTGTACGCCTTTAATAGCAACGCAAGGTAAACCCGTGATTGATGCAGGTGCTGTAAAGAAGTTTTCGCTGTAAGCAAAACTGTTGTCTTTAAGCGCATCTTCACTATATTTAAGTGTAGAAACGGCAGGGATAATAACTGCATCATATTCGTTAAATAATTCGTTAAACTTTTCTAAAATAACGCGCCTTACCCTAAGTGCTTTATCGTAAAGTTTAAAGTAGTTTTCAGTAGATAAGTTATCACTACCGTATAAAATAGCAAATTTTAAAAGTTCGCCAAAGGCTTCGGTACGGCTGTTAGTATAAAGTTCATCAAGGTTAGTAAAATAGTTAGCGCGGTAACCGTACTTAACACCGTCGTAACGAGAAACGTTGTTTGTAAGTTCCGAACTCATTAAGATATTCCACGCAGATTTAGCAGTTTTAATAACTGTATCGTCAATTTCAACTACTTCTACTCCGTTTGCCTTTAACGTGTCTATAACGCAGTTAATTTCGGCTTTAACGCTGTCGTCAACTGAAAGCATTGATTTTAAAATGGCAACTTTTTTAAAGTTTAATTGGCTTGGATTTTCAATTACTTGTTTGCAAACGTTATCGCTATGGCTTGTGCCGTCTTTATCGTCGTGGCCAACAATTGCTGATAAAACGTCTTTTAAGTTAGCGGTAGATTTACTGATAACGCTAACCGTTTCGCCAGAGCAAGCAACGGGGATAGTACCAAATCTTGAAACGGTGCCGTAAGTAGGTTTAATAGAAATTAAGCCGTTTTGGGAGGCAACCCTTCTTGGATAGCCGTTAACGTCAAGGTTAAGTGTAGCATAAACGTCTTCGCCGTTTAAAATTTCGGCGCAAGCGTTAACCGTTTTAAATCCGTTATAAGAAGTTTCGCCAATTACGTCAATAGCAAATTCGCCAACGTCGGCTTTGCCAGAAATTGCATAGCCGCTATCTTGTAAACGAGTAATTGCTTCGGCATCGAATAAACTTTTATAACCGTCAAGCATTTTAGAGCCTGCAGTAGTAGGTAAATTTTTAGTTAAGAACATATCGTCAACAACGATTTTTTTGGTAGCCGATATGTCAGTTTTTGCAGTATAAATTTTCATAATGCGCCCCCTTATTCAACTACCTTAGGTACGCACCAGTAACCTTCATCAGTTTCAGGTGCGTCTTGTTGAAGTTCTTCACGAGAGAAGTTTTGTTTAACAACGTCTTCTCTAACAACCGTTAAAATAGGCATAACGTGTACCATTCTTTCAACGTTTTCAGTATCAATAGCGTCAAGTTCCTTAGCATCACTTTCTCTATCGTTGATAAAGTTAATAACACCGTCCTTTTGCGCTTCAGTTAAACTTAATTGGTTTAACATTTCAAGTTTTCTAAGTGTTTCTCTATCCATAAATTAATCCCTTACTTTAATGTGTACTTCACGAAGTTGTTGTTCAGTTACGCCACCAGGTGCGCCCATCATTAAGTCTTGTGCGTTACCGTTAAGTGGGAATGCGATTACGTCACGAATAGTTTCTTCGCCGGCGATAAGCATAATCATTCTGTCAACGCCCGGTGCCATACCTGCGTGTGGAGGTGCGCCGTAAGAGAATGCGTTGTATAATGCGCCGAATTTAGCCTTTAAGTCTTCTTCGCCGTAGCCTGCAATTTCAAATGCCTTTCTCATAATTTCAGGGTTGTGGTTTCTTACCGCGCCTGAAGAAAGTTCTACACCGTTACATACGATATCGTATTGGTAAGCAAAGATTTCAAGTGGGTCTTTATTTAAAAGTGCGTCCATACCGCCTTGAGGCATAGAGAATGGGTTGTGCGTAAAGTCGATTTTGTTTGTTTCTTCGTTAAGTTCGTACATAGGGAAGTCAACGATAAAGCAGAATTCAAACGCATCGTCTTTGATAAGGTTTAATTCTTTTGCAATCCAAGTTCTCATTTCGCCTGCTAAACGGTTGATAACTGATGGAGCATCGCTGATAAAGAAGAGAGATTCGCCTTCCTTAATACCAACGAGTTTAGTGAGTTCGTCTTTTTGTTCTTCTGTTAAGAATTTAGCGATAGGGCCTTTGTATTCGCCGTCTTCTAAAGTGATGTAACCGATACCAAATTTCATACCGATACTTCTTGAATAAGTATCGATAGCCTTTTCAAATGCTTTTTTACCATCGCCGTCACCGTCTTTTTTAACAAGATAGTTAGCAACGATACCTCTAACGAGTTTATTTTTGAACGGAATTGTTCTGCCGTTGATGAATAAGAATTCGTTTTTAGCAAAGAAATCAGTTAAATCTTGAATTAAAAGTGGGTTTCTAAGGTCAGGTTTATCAGTACCGTATTTAAGCATTGATTCTGCAAACGGAATACGTTTAAACGGTGGTTTAGAAACTTTTTTATCGCTAAACTTACAGAAAGTATTGTAAACAACCTTTTCTGCAACTTCAAATACGTCTTCTTGAGTAGCGAAAGACATTTCAAAGTCAAGTTGGTAGAATTCGCCAGGAGAACGGTCTTGACGTGCGTCTTCATCACGGAAACAAGGTGCGATTTGGAAGTATCTATCAAAGCCTGATGCCATTAAAAGTTGTTTGAATTGTTGTGGTGCTTGTGGTAAAGCGTAGAATTTACCTTTGTGCTTACGGCTTGGAACGAGATAGTCTCTTGCACCTTCAGGTGAAGAAGCCGTTAAGATAGGGGTTTGAATTTCAAGGAAACCCATATCTTCCATTTGAGAGCGAAGGTAACTTAAAATTTTAGACCTTAATACGATATTTTTATGGATTTTAGTATTTCTAAGGTCTAAATAACGGTATTTAAGCCTTACGTCTTCCCTTGTTGACATAGATGCGTCAATTTCAAAAGGTAAACCGAGTTGGCAAGGGCCTAATACTTCGATTTTTTCAGTTCTTACTTCAATAAGACCTGTTTCGATTTTAGGGTTAACGGTGTCTTCATCACGTTTAGTTACAACACCTTCGATAAGCACGACTGTTTCCTTAGATAAGCCTTCAAGCATACTGTCGTCACTAAATACGATTTGAGTTACGCCGTAATGGTCGCGAAGGTCAACGAAAAGTACGCCACCGTGGTCACGAATAGTGCTAATCCAACCGGTTAAAGTTACTTTTTCGCCAATATTTTTGATTGATAATTCATTACAAGTATGGGTTCTTAACATTTTTAATCCTCCAAATTTTACAAGATTTTATTAATAGTGGGGTAAGGTCAAATTAGTAACAAGGTGCTATTTCAATATAAGGTTGATATAAAAAGGTAAATCAAACGCAAGTAAGACAAGGCAAACGCCCGCTGATAAGAGTATACATCTTTTCAAGGGCTTTAACGCTGTATTACGCAGTGTTTCATTTGCATTTTATCAACCGTTATTGAGATAGAACCTAATAAAAAATAAAAAGCCTTCCGTCCCCGTTATGGGACGAAAGGCTTACTTCCGCGATACCACCCAAATTGATTGCCTAAGCAATCCACCTTAATTAAATCTTTACGCGATAAACGTGCGGTTCTAATTACAAAAATGCTTTCTTCCGCAAACTCCGAAGTGTTTTTCACTTAGCGCCCGTACCGAACTTCCACCAACGTCGGCTCTCTAAAACGGAGAGGATTAAGTTACTCTCTTCATCACAGTTTTGATTAATTTTAGCACAATTTTTTAATTAAGTCAATAATTTTATATATAATTATATAAATTTAGTATGGATTAAACTTTAATCATATCTTTTGGATTGAGATATTTGTCGAGTTCTTCTTTAGTTAAAATACCTTCTTCAACGATAACGTCTCTAACGCGTTTTCTTTCCTTTAACGCTTTTTTTGCTATTTCCGAGCATTTTTTATAACCCATTTTAGGGCAAAGTGCCGTTACGATACCTATGCTTTCTTGAACTTCTTTATCACAGTTTTCTTTGTTTACAACAAGGGTTTCAATACATTGCGTTTTAAACATTTCTATACCGTTTGTAAGCATTTTTAAAGATTCAAAAAGTTGTCTAAACACGATAGGCTCAAAGGCGTTAAGTTCTAATTGTCCCGCTTCGCAAGAAAGGGTAATAGTTGTGTCGTTACCGATAACTTGGTATGCAATTTGGCTTATTGCTTCCGGAATAACGGGGTTAACTTTTCCCGGCATTATAGACGAGCCGTTTTGCATAGGTTTTAAAGTGATTTCGCCAAATCCTGTTCTTGGGCCTGACGACATAAGCCTTAAGTCGTTAGCAATTTTAGAAAGGGTAACGGCAAGGGCTTTTAAATTGCCCGATACGAAAACGAAACCGTCTAAATTTTGCGTTGCGTCAACAAGGTCTTCCGCTTGCGTAAGTTCAAGAGAAGTTACTTCTTTTAAAACGTCAACTACGCTTATAACGTATTCGTGCGTTGCGTTAATGCAAGTACCGATAGCCGTTCCGCCAAGGTTTAATTTTTGCATTTCTTCAATAGATAAATCAAGCCTTTTTACGTCGCGCGAAAGGGCAGAAGCGTAAGCGGTAAAAACTTGCTCAAAACTTATAGGTACTGCGTCTTGCATTTCCGTTCTTCCCATTTTAATTACGTCTTTATATTCTTCTGCTTTAAGTTTAAAGGTGTCAATCAAAGACATAGTCTTTGTTTTTAAGCCTTGAAGCATTCTAACAAGTGCTATTTTGCCTGCCGATGGGAAAACGTCGTTAGTTGATTGTGCGCAGTTAACGTGGTCGTTAGGGTGAACTAAGTATTCGCCTTTTTTTCCGCCCAATTTTTCAGTTGCAAGGTTAGCGATAACTTCGTTTGCGTTCATATTAGCCGAAGTGCCCGCACCACCTTGAACGGCACTTACTATAAATTCTTTTTCGTATCCGCCTTTAATTATTTCTTTGCACGCCCAAATAATAGCGTCTGCAATATCGCTATTTATTGCGCCGGCCTTCTTGTTAGCAATGGCGCAAGCAAGTTTCGTTTCAACAAGGCTTTTTACTAATTCTTCGCTAATTTTATCTTCGATAATTTTAAAGTTTTCTTTTGCCCTTAACGTTTGCACGCCGTAGTATGCGTTTATAGGGACTTGTCTTTTGCCGATAGAATCGCTTTCTTCTCTAAATAATTCCATATTTTTAACTCCTAAAAAGTTTTTTTGCTCTACACTATTGATTTTACTACTTGACTGTGATATAATCAAATATATAATAAAATATAATTCTTATAATTTTGAAGTTATAGGAGGAAAGGCGTATGTTTAAGAATAAAAATTACGTTTTAGAAGTGTATAAAAAGGGTGGTTTTTCACGTGCGGCGGAGTCGCTTTACGTTTCTCAACCATCGCTTAGCGCATCTATAAAAAGGATAGAAGACAAGATAAAAGCACCTATTTTTGATAGGTCAACTAACCCGATTTCCCTTACTGAAATAGGTAAAAAATACGTTGAATACGCGCTTGAAATTGAAGGAAAAGAAAGGGATTTTGAAAGGTACGTTTTAGATTCGGATAAGTTGCTTGTAGGCACTATTAAAGTGGGCGGAAGTAGTTTGTTCTCTTCCTTTATGTTGCCTAAAATTATCTCAAATTTCAAGCAAAAACACCCAGAAATCAACTTTGAAGTTTTTGAAGATAACACCAAAAATTTAATGCAAAAACTTTCGCATGGCGACGTTGATATCGTTATTGACAACGTAAAAATTTCCTCTGACGACATTACTGCAAGCAACTACACCGAAGAAACTTTACTTCTTGCCGTGCCTAAGCATTTTGAAGTGAATAAAAAATTGCAATCCTACGTTTTAACTACCGACGACGTAAAAAACGGCAAGCATTTAGATAGTCATAAAAGCGTTAATATTTCAGAGTTTAAGGATTTACCGTTTATCCTTTTAAACCCTGAAAACGATACTGGTAAACGTGCTTTGAAAATTTTTAACAAGCACTCTGTAACCCCTAACGTTGTGTTCAACTTGGACCAACAAGTAACGGCTTACAACCTTTCAGGAACGGGTATTGGTATATCATTTATCAGCGATACTTTAATTAAAAATGGAAGTGAAAACTCTTCACTTTGCTACTACAAATTAAAAGATAAAGAAACCCTTAGAAATATTTATTTCTACAAAAAGACAAATAGATATTTAACCCACGCTTGTCAAGAGTTTATAAGGCAAAGCCTTGAAAGTTAAAAACGCTATTATCACAAAATTATCACGAAGTAAGTTAAAATTTTGTGTTTATGTTGAATAAATTAGGTGTTATTTCTTGAAAAATTAATTTAAATTGTTGTAAATATTTTAATGTTATGATATACTTAATTATATTCTGCTTAAAGGAGGAAGGTTTATGGCTTGGTTTCGCTTAAATATTGAGTGGAGTGATAACTCTCAAAATACGTTAGTTTATAAATATCCTTTCAAAAATAGCGGTAGGGAAGTTAATGAGAAATCTACTCTTACCGTTAGGGAATCACAATGTGCCATATTTGTTCATAAAGGTCAAATTGCAGATGTTTTTGGCCCTGGTTTTTATGAATTAAAAACGGCAACCTTCCCAATTTTATCAAAGCTTTTAAATTGGAAATATGCTTTTGAAAACCCTATCGTTTGCGACGTTTACTTTGTAAACACTAAACAGTTCACTAATATTAAGTGGGGTACTAAAAATCCTATTATTATTCGCGATACTGAATTTGGTAGCGTTAGGGTGCGCGGTTTTGGTTCGTTTGCTTTTAAAGTTGACGACCCAACAATTTTCTTAAAAGAACTTTTTGGTAGCAATTCTACCTTTAAAACTGAAGATATTGCAGACTACTTAAAAACTTTAGCTATTTCTTCGCTTACCGATGCTATTGGCGAAAGCAAAATTTCACTTTTAGACTTGGCTGGCAATACCGATGAGTTTAGCGAAATTATCAAGGCAAAAGTTCAAGGCAAGTTTAACGATATCGGTTTACAGCTTACTAATTTTGCTATTGAAAATATGTCCGTTCCTGAAGAGGTAGAAAAAGCTCTTGACGAACGCACTAAACTTGGTATTTTAGGCGATAAGACTGACGTTTTAATGAAAGTTGCCGCTGCACAAGCAATGAAAGACGCTGCTAAAAACCCAGGTAACGGTTTTGCGGGTGCGGGCGTAGGTCTTGGTGCCGGTGTTGGTATGGGTCAAATCTTTGCCGAGGCAATGAAACCAACCGTTACTGAAACTAAAAGCGAAGTTGCTAAATCTACTAAAGCCTGCCATAAATGTGGCGCTCAAGTAGGCGGAAGTGCAAAATTCTGCCCTGAGTGTGGCGAAAAGTTAAACGTTAAAAGGTTTTGCCAAGAATGTGGCGCTCAAGTAGATGGAAGTGCTAAATTCTGCCCTGAGTGTGGACAAAAGTTATAGGCTCTTCAACACCAACGGTTGATAAAGTCCTAATGAAACGCGGCGTAATAGTGCGTTAAAGCCCTTGAAAAGATGTAAACTCTTATCTTCGGGCGTTTGCCTTCTCTTTCTTGCGTTTGATTAGTCCTTTTGTATCAACCTTATGGCGTTTCATCGCCTAAGGCGTGATTAAAAAAGTTATAAAAAATTTTAAAAAAGACAATTCTTTAACTATGGAGGAATAAATATTATGGAAAAGAAAATTACAGCTCAAACACTTATTATGGAGGCAGTTGAATTAAACCCTAACGCACCTGAAGTACTTTTAGGTTACGGTATGCATTGCCTTGGTTGTGCTATTGCTCACGGTGAAACTATTGCCGAAGCAGCTGAAGTACACGGTATTGATTTAGAAAAATTACTTGAAGACTTAAACAAATAATTATGTCTGATAGTACGGAAAATAAAAAACATAAAGAAACGGCGATTGTCAAGTGTGACAACTGCGGTTCAAACTTATTTTTCGACCCCGCAACGCAAGAATTAAAATGCACGCATTGTGGCTGTTTGAAGTCCTTTGATAAAATAAAGGTCGTTAATGAAATTTTTATAGAAAACGGCTTTATTGAATCGGAACGCGTGGATAATGAGTCTGCTGTTTACAAGTGCGATAACTGTGGTGCGATGGTAGTTTTATCCGCTAACGAAGTTGCTACTTTTTGTCCTTACTGCAACACTTCGCATATTGTTAAAACTGAAGATATTTCAGGGCTTAAACCAAACGCGGTATATCCTTACACAATCGTTAAAGACGAGGCTTTGGAAAGGTTTAAAAAGTGGGCAAAAAAGAAACTTTTTGCTCCGCGTTCTTTTAAAAAGAGTTTGGCGGTTGATAAAGTTCACGGGGTATACGAGCCCGCTTTCACTTTTGACAGTTCAACTTATTCAACCTACGTTGGTAGAATAGGTAATAGGTATACAAGGATAGTTGGTTCGGGCAAAAACAAAAGAACGGAAACGTATATCATTTGGCGTTCTATATCCGGAACTTTATCAAGGGTTTTTGATGACGTATTTATAAACGCAAGTAACGATTACGAGCAAAAAACCTTAGATAAAATTATGCCGTTTGATTATGAAAATATCAAGGGATATTCTAAAGAATATCTTTCTGGATTTATGGCAAAGCACCACGATAAAAATATGCACGATGCGTGGGACGATGCTAAAAAGGTAATGGATAAAACTTTACGTAGGGAAATTTTGCGCCAATACAGTTATGACGTGGTTGACTACATAAACGTTTCTACCGAGCATGTAAACGTTACCTATAAATACGTGCTTTTACCTATTTATCAACTTAACTTTAAATACAAAAAGAAAAATTATTCCGTATTCGTAAATGGCGAATCGGCAAAAATAACAGGAAAAACCCCTGTATCAGTATTAAGGGTTCTTACCGCTATAGGAATAGGCGTGGCGGTGGCTATCTTGATTGCTTTATTGGCTTTATTTCTAAATTCGTGAAATTAACAAATTTTAATTATATAACTTGGAGGATTTAACCACTATGAAGTTTTTAAAATCAGTAATTATTTGCTTGATTATGGCTTTATCATTAAATATCGTAGCATGTACTTATACGGCTAACGGTAGTGTTATTCAAGACGTAACTTTTAGCGTTTCGTACACTAATACCGATGGCGAAGACGTTAACGTTGATGCTACTTTATCACTTTACAAAACCTTTGCACCTAAAACTTGCGACCACCTTTTACAATATATGAAAGATGGTTTCTATAACAATACTCAAGTAGTGTTTGACGAAATGGGTTCTTACCTTATTTTAGGCGCATACGATTTAGAAGGTAAAGATATTATTACTGAAAAAACCGTTAAGGGCGAATTTGAACAAAACGGATTCCAATCACGCCTTAAAGCAGAAAAGGGTACACTTGTATTATTAAGAGAACCTGATAGCGGTAAAGGTGACAAAAAATACAATACTGGTAAAGTAGTATTTGCAATTTTACTTGAAGATAATATTCAAGGTATTTCAAATAAATTCTACACAGTATTCGGCAAGATTGACGAAGAAAGTTTAGAAGAATTTATCGATATGCGTGACGACCTTTACAAAGATGACGACGGTTTTGTAAAAATCAAATACGTTGCTGATAGATACGATGATGAAGACCATGCTAAATATGATGAAAGAATCATTGAAAACGGCGCATACGTTGGTGGTTTTGAATACTACGTTAACGCTAACGATTCTACTTACTTCAATTTAGATAAAGAATTACTTGATTACAGCACAGACGAAAACGAAGATAAAGACGGTTATGCCGACCAAGAACTTTACGAAAAACTTAGCGGTGCATATAACTATGATTTAAATGCTATGCCGATTAATAAGATTACAGCAAAGAATTTTAAGATTGCCTAAACTTCGCATTTCTGCGTTAACTGCTTAGTCGCCAGACTTCGATGACCACAGAGGTCTATCTCACCCTGTCGCCTTCGCGAGCCTTGAACTGCTTGTTTATCCAACCTTAAAACAGCACTTTATTTAAGTTTGGTTGTTTTACAAGCCTTGTCTTGCTTGCATTTTTAAGTTTAAAACACAATGTTAAACTAAATATAAAATCTCGCTTTTTGTAAGCGAGATTTTTTAATGCTTGCAATCACGTTTTTATAGTGCTATAATAAAATCACTAAATCTTTTAGGGGAAGTTTTTATGAAAAAGAAACTAATAACAATATTAATAATTTGCTGTATGCTTTTAGCCTCATTAGGCATAATAGGCTATGTCGGAAGTCGTAATGGTTGTAATGCCGACACCTCACCCGAACACGTTCACGTATACTCAAATGAATATTCTTACAATAGTGAAAGCCATTGGTATGATTGTGCTTGTGGCGAAAAAACTGGTGTTGAAAATCACAAGGGTGGAACTGCTGCTTGTACACAACAATCCATTTGTGAAGTATGTAACCAAGAATATGGCGATAAGAAAGAACACGAATTTTATGATGAAACCTTTGTCATAAGTGGTTGCAACTATAACGTAGAATATAAAGCTAAAATTTGTAAAAATTGTTTAGGAACGTTTGCTATTGAAAATGGTGATGAAGTTGTTCACCCACACAGTTGGGTTTTAGCTGAATCTATTGAACCTACGTGTACACAAATGGGGTATTACGCGCATTTTGAGTGTGAACTTT
>JAZRSH010000025.1:0-34600 GCA_045651405.1 Christensenellaceae bacterium
TACGATCCGACTTGACGTGGAAACTATGAACAACAAATGTAGAACCGAAGCTCGTTCCCGTTGGGGCGATACCGACGCATATCGCGAGCACAAGCAAAAAACAAAGAACTATACAAAAGAGAAGTGGGCTGAAGCAAACGATGGCTTAATGGCGATTTTTGTTGATTTTGCCGCTTGTGTGGCGAATGGCACAAGCGCCACTTCTGTCGAAGCACAGGAGCTTGTAGCCAAGCTTCAGGCGCACATCACCGCCAACTACTACACCTGTACAGACGAAATTCTTGCAGGGCTTGGACAAATGTATGTTGCCGACGAGCGATTCAGCAAGAACATCGATAAGTATGGTGAGGGAACTGCCGAGTTCGTATCGAATGCAATTGTAGTTTTCTGTCAGGAGAAGTGATATGATAAAAGAATTAATGCATGATCCGATATTTCTTGCAGGAAAGTCGGAAACTGCAACAAAAGAGGATTTGCCTGTTGCACAGGATTTGCTTGACACATTGATGGCATACAGAGAAAGTTGTGTTGGAATGGCAGCTAATATGATTGGTGTGCGTAAGCACATTATAGCCTTTCTTGATGAGAGCGGCCGAGTACCTACATACACGGTGATGCTCAACCCTGAGATCATTAAGAAGGCCGGCGCGTACGACACCGAGGAAGGATGTCTATCGCTTCTCGGCGGCCCCCGTAAGTGTAAGCGATATAAGGACATCAAGGTGAAATATCAGACCTTAGAAATGCAAACACGCACGAAAACCTATATTGGATGGACAGCGCAGATCATTCAGCATGAAGTGGATCATTGCAATGGTGTTTTGATTTGATTGCAGTAACCCGAATTATAGCATAAATCGAAAGGACAAATAGTTTCTACTATTTACAAGTACATATGGAATCAATATTGACAATTGGCAATAATAAAAGCAAGTGCCAACATTTTACTCCTTCAAAAATTGTGGAAAGCATGTTGGATCTTGCAGACTATAAAGAAAATTTAATAGGTATAACCGTACTTGAAAATTCTTTCGGTAGTGGTAACATTATAAAAGCTGTCGTCAAGCGATATATTGAGGATGCTTTGAGCAAGGGTATATCCAAAAGGAAGATTGCCAATGGCCTCGGTAGAGATATTTATGGCATCGAGTTGGATGAAAAGCTGTATTCTGAGTGTATTGAGTCACTTAATTTGATAGCAGCTTCATATGGTATCACAAAAGTAAAGTGGCAGTTGTTTAATGATAACGCACTCTCACATCAATACCATAGATCGTTCGATTTGGTAATAGGAAATCCGCCTTATATCTCATATAAGGAAATCGATGAAGATAATCGACAATTTCTAAAGGATAATTTTACGGTTTGTAAATTAGGTAAGCCCGATTATTGCTACGCATTTATTGAGTTAGGAATAAAGCTTTTGAGTGGAAATGGAAAACTAGTTCAATTGATACCAAACAACATATATAAGAATGTTTTTGCTGAGCAATTAAGGTCTCTTTTAAAACCTCATATTTCTGCGGTAAGGGATTATCCTAATCAAAAATTGTTTGGTAAAGCACTCACATCTATAAGCGTATTTTTATATGATAAATCGGATTCGAGTGACAAATTAGATTATGAGAATGTAACGGATGGTATAAAATTCAGCATACCTCGTACAACTCTTGCTGATAAATGGTTGTTCGCCGAAACAGAAGATGCCAAATCTAATTATATTAGATTTGGAGATGTTTTTAATGCTTCCGTTGCAATAGCTACTTTATGCAATAAGGCTTTTGTTTTAAATCCTAAAACTGCGGAAGAAAAAGAAATAGAAGCAGAGGTTTTGCGAGTAACTGTAAGTCCCAAAACATTAAGATACGAAAAAGCAAAGAAAATAATATTCCCATATTTTTATCAAGAAGGTAAACTAAAAAAGTACGAGGATTTTGAGCAAAGATTCCCTAACGCAACAATGCATTTAAAGGGTTTTTACGATGATCTTGATGAACGAGATAGCGATAAAAGCGCCAAGTGGTATGAATACGGCCGTTCTCAGGCTTTAGCTCACTTAGATAGTGAAAAACTTCTTGTTTCAACCATAATAACTAACAATGTGGAAATATATCGATTAGATAAAACAACGATTCCATATTCGGGAATTTATATTACAGTGCTAGATCAATCATACACGTTACATGATGCGATAGATATATTAACTAGTGAAGCGTTTATGAATTATGTAAGAAATATTGGAATAAGCGTAAGTGGTAGATCTTTGCGAATTACTTGCAAAGATATAAACAACTATACATTTGAACGGAGGTAATTCTAATGGAAAATCTTCAATATGTCATAGAGGATAGAACAATTGCAGAATTGTTGGGTGTACAGAACTTTACTAGCGATGAGTCGGCAATTTTGGAATTGATAAAAAATGCTTATGATGCAGGTGCATTGAAGGTAAAAGTTGAGTTTGCAGAGGATACCATTACGGTAATAGATACAGGTAAGGGAATGAATGCAAACGATATCAAAGAGCATTGGATGCATGTTGGAAAAAGCTCTAAATCGTATAGTTTTGAAAATAGCGACGGACAGAGAGTTTTGGCTGGTTCAAAAGGCGTCGGCCGTTTTGCCTTGGCACGTTTGGGAAATCATGCGGTTGTGTATTCGAAAAAGTCTGATTTTGGTGGAATAGTTTGGGAAACAGATTGGAATACAAGCACGTTGAATGAATGTGATGAATTAAAGTCTGAGGGGACAATAATCATCATTACCGAGTTAAGAATCAAATGGAATTTGAAAAAAGTTGAGAAGCTAATTGAGTTTTTATCAAAGACCTATAATGATACTCGTATGCAAATTCTTGTCGAGCATCCACAAATTTCACAAGTTATTCCAAAATATTTTGTTGAGCCTCAGTTGGGCGTTAATTGCTTATCATATATTAAGCTTAACTATAATAGCGAAACCAAAATTCTATCAACAAATGTTTTTTCGGATGAGTTTAAAGATGAAGCACAATCGTATTGTGGCAATATTGATATAAAACACTTTAGTTCTGACGACAACATGGTGAAGGAATTAAGCGGTTTTCTTGGAGATGATTTTTCCGAAGAAGATCTTATACTGTGCTTGGAAAAGCTAGGGGATTTTACTGCTGATTTTATGTTTTCTATTTCTGCTAGTTCTCAGGACGCAGAAAAGTTTTTATACAAATACACTCGATTACCTCAAGCATTATCAAGTGGCGTTGTGTTGTATAGAAATGCATTTAGTATTTCTTCGTATGAGGGACGTAAAGATTGGCTAGGTTTTGGAAAACGTTCTAGAAAATCTCCCGCGGCCGCATCACATCCTACGGGTTCTTGGCGCGTTAGAGAGAATCAGATTTTAGGAAAAGTTGAAATAGACAAAAAGAAGAATGAGGTTCTTCAAGACTTGTCAAATAGACAGGGGTTGGATGAAAACATTTTTTATGAGTTGTTTATTGAGATTATACTAAGCGGCATAAAACAGTTTGAAAGATATAGACAAGGAATTATCAGAAAAATTGATATTAAAAACAATGTTCTAGAAGAGCAGCAGGAACCTACCATAACTGATATAGTTGTATCTGATCCTAGCAAAATTTTGGAATTAACATCGGAACAATCAGAACAGCTAATCGAAGAATTAAAGGCTTATAAAAAAGCAGATCAAGAAGCGAGAAAACAGACGGATGCAGTAGAAACTCGTTACAAATACGATGTTCGCATTCTTAATGTGTTAGCTACGGTTGGATTAAAAGCATCGTCTATTGCTCATGAGATGCGCAATGATAAAAATTCAATTGCAGAGAATATAGATAGTGTTATTGCAGCATTAAAAAAGTACGGTATGTGGGATGAATTGACATCGGATGATAAAACGGAAAAAATTCATCAGAATATTCCGTATTTGTTGGAATCCAATAAAGAAGTATGCTCTAAATTGGTAACCTTCATTAACACATTGTTATCTGAAATTGAAAAGAAGCAGTTTAAAGCTAAAAGTCAAAGTGTATATGATATTCTCAGTAAGATAAAGAAAAATTGGGAGCGAGATTATGCATGGATAGATATTAATTTATCTATGGATGAAGACATCGCCTTTGTAATTTCACAAGATTATTTACAGGTTATCTTTGACAACTTAATTTTAAACAGTGTTCAGCAAAATGATAATACTGATCATCTAGATATTTGTATAAATGTCGAACTAAAAGGTTCGCAGCTGTTGTTTTTATATACAGATAACGGCTGTGGTCTAGATGAGAAATATTTAAAAGATCCTAGAAAAATATTAGAAGTTCATGAAACGACTAGAGAAAAAGGACACGGGTTAGGCATGTGGATTGTCAATAACACTGTTAACATGTCTGGTGGCGAGATAATAGATATTCTTCCTCAGCCTGGGTTTGGAATCTCGTTTTCGTTGGGAGAAACAAAATGAAAGATACTATAGTATTACTGTATATTGATGATAGACCTGAGACATCTCTTTCTAAATACTTGGATGAAGAGTATTCTCACGAGAAATATACAACACAATATGCGGATATTTGGTTCAAGCCACAAGATGGATACGAGAGCTTACTGACAAATCCCAAAGTTAAGTCAGCTGATGTTATTTTTGTGGATTCTAGGCTGTTTGAAAATAGGACAGCAATTCAGGGGAAGTTTACCGGTGAAGAGTTCAAATTTGTTTTGAAAAAAATATCTCCGTACAAAGAGGTAATTGTAATCACGCAAAATGGAACAGACGGAGAAATAGACATGATTGCAAAATACGACACTAACTCTGAAATAACGTCTACGGAATATTATAGTGTACAGTTAAAGGATAAAATCGACGCAGCAATAGCCAATATTGAGCAATATTGGCTATTGTATGAAAAGATGAACGAAAATAATAACTGGGATGCCGTGCTGAAAGACAAGGTGATTGCAACATTAACTGGTAATGATGCTTATGATGAACTAACTAAATCAGATATAGACACTTTAGTTTTAGCATTCAAAGAGATTCGGGAGAAATTTAATGACTAATGACTATAGAAGAACAAGGTATTGTCCTCAACTAATAGGTCTTGAAGAACACAAAAAAGCTGTAGTAGCAGAGATTCTAAAAGATCATCCAAGAGTTGAAGATATGCATACATATATTTCTAAAAATGATGAAAGATATAAGTCCTTGTTTATGAAAGCGTACAATGGAAAATGCTCATATTGCGGTGTATCGTTGGCATTAATTTCTAAACGAATGTTTGAAATTGATCATTTCATATATGAGAAATCTCCTAAATTCAGGACAAAGAAAGAAGCTGGATATATCGAAAATCTTGTTTTGGCATGTCAAGATTGCAATAGAAACAAAAGCTCTTTTGTGGTTGACGATGAATCTTTTGCAAAATTGTATCCGGATGGGGATCAGATAACTTCATCTTTTGTGAGAGATGATATGTATTACATAAGAATTTCAGATGCAGTATCTAACGACTCAACGATAAAAGCATTTTATGAACAATTAAAACTTGGAAATGAAATGCGAAGATTGGATTATTTATTAATGAGCATGTTAGGTCTTCAATCCAAATTAGATCCCGATAGTGATGCTTATTCAAAAATGGGACAAGCCATAGAGTTGCTACGATCAAAAAGAAATATCATGGCTTGCTAAATTTTTAAAAAACATTGGACTTTCTCTCAAACTTGTGGTATTATTGGTGTTACCCCAAAAGCAGGAGGTAACAAAATGATATTGCAAGTATTGAAAAACAACTACAAGATAAAAACCACACTTGGAACTCCTAGGTTCGCAGTGTGGTTTTTGTGTTACTTCTCAATATTAGGTAGGATTATATATATATCAACTTCCGGAATGATGGCACAACCTCCCCAAGTACCATGTATTTGATCGGCATCGTCGATGTGAGTAACTACACCCTCTCGGTTAGTGTACTGAGGTTCGCCTTCCATCTTGATAATTTTAATGGTATCTCCGATTTTTACCTTTTCCATAACGTCCTCCTTAATTTGACTTTGCTTCCTTTTTATATTTATAATAAGAGTTTCTAGAACAGCCACAGAGTTTCATAACATCGGGATCCTCTAGAGTGCCACCGAAGTCTTTTGAGTGCTTTTGGATTATGGCTATGCACTCAAGTGATTTCTTCGTTGTAAGAGTAGTTCCTTTTGTCAAGCCAATCTGTGTTCCATTCTTCTTGGCTTCACGGATACATTGAGAAATTCTAGAGTGAAGATCGGTAACCTCCTTTTCTGATTGGTCGAAAGCGGCTTTGATTTGTTCTTCGGCTAAAGCCATCATGAAATTGTTGATAAGTTCGATGTTGCCTTTGAAGAATGTATCGACTGCTGCATTGCCTGTTGTGATATCGATGCTTAACAAGTTGTTTCTAGTGGAGTCGAAGACTGAAGTGTTGATCAGAGGTTCGTTGAGGAAGATGAGGTGGACACCACGCTCATAGAGCATCTTGTAATCTTTAAAACCTTCTTCGGCATTACGGCTCATACGGGAGACACTATCGAAAACAATAGTATCATCTTTTTTAACTTGAGGTATAAACTTTTCCCATTGAGGTCGGTTTTGGGTGGTACCGGTGAAGAACTCTCTAATGATAGTGGCTTTGGGATAGATTGCGGTGATGTTAGTGATCTGACGAGCAATCTTCTGGTGTTGGGTGCTGACACGACAATAGGCGTAGATCATAATATAAGCTTCCTTTCAGTATTAAATCAAACTAAAGTTTGTTTCTATACTATAATTATGTCATGAAATTTAAAAAAAGGGAGCCGTTTTTAAGCAGTTTTGGTATAAAATATTAAAAAGTTTCTTTTAATACTAAAAATAATTTTTAATTTAATAAAAATTTTATAAAAATATATCGTATAGTATTGTGTCAGGAGAGTAGATTACTTATATATTTAAAATATAAAATCTAAAAATCTACTTCATAATACTTATGAAAAACAAATTAGATAAAACGTTTCAAAATGATTTTATCAGAGTTCCACGTCCCTTTATTAGAATATTTAATTTAAATACCACCGTCATGTTATCAGAAATTTATTCTGAGTATAATTATTGGAAAGAACGAAACGAACTACAACAGGGCGGCTGGTTCTATAGTACAATCGAAAACATGTACTACAATACCGGGCTTAGTAAACATCAACAATTAACTTCGTGTAAAGAACTTGTTTCTTACGGTATAATCAAAGTTAAATATCATGGTCTTCCTAAAAAAAGATTCTTTAAGTTTAATATAGAAATGATAGATAAACTATATAATGATTTTAAAATAAATTCTAATTCTATTGAAGAAGATGAAACAGTAGTCGGAAAATTTTCCGGTTATTCGTTTTAATAAATTAATTGCCCGTGCTTTGCGCGGGCATAACTATTAAAAGATTTAATTTTTCATATTAGGGGGGTGGTGATTTCGTGTAAGTAAAGATGCAATTAATAGTTTGTTTTTTGAACGTATATGGTTTAAATTTTAGTTATTTAATAGTTGAATTTGCGTGCGTCTTTGGGATAAAATTTGAATATAAATAATAATAAAAAATAATAATAAATTAATAATATTTATGATATAAATCTTTTTCAAAGCTTTATATCAATTCTTTAGAAAAATATATTATTAAAACTGTTAGTAAAATTTAATAAAAATAAAGAAGTCGTTCAAAAAATGAACGATTGGTGGGATGGGTAAATAGGGGATAAATACTGTTAATCTAGTAGTTTAAATGCGAGTAGGAGTCGTAATTTGAGTTTTAGGCTTTGTAAATAAAGATAGTTGTGTTTTATTGATTTAATTTAAATTGTTAATTGTGGACTGATTATGGGCTTTGTTTTATTAAAAAAAGAATAATCTAACTATGGCTTTTAATTTCATTCATTTAATTTAGCTAATATAATTGTTTACGTAACTAAATTAGTACGGTTTTATTTAACTTATATAGTTTTTATAAAGTAAACGAATAATCATATAAAAAGTATAATCTTTTCTAATCATATCTTTAATATCTATTATATCTTGGTATCTATAATGATAAGTATCGTTAGTAAGAAATTTCATTTCGTTATAGATAAAATTAAATATATTAAGTTCGGCATCTGTAAATGTATTTAATTCTTGGTTAATTAGTTCTTTTGTATAAGTTTTAATATTCATTATAATAATACCTCCAAAAAGTTTATATTATACTATACAGTACCAACAACCAAAATTTAATAATTTTAATAAATTTTTTTAATTTAAAAGCCAACGATTTTAACAATCGTTAGCTTTCACCTTATTTTACGTTTTCTAACGTTTTGTGCCGCCTGAAAACTTTTTATATTAATACCAAGATCCACTAAATACCTCTATATTAGAATAATAATTTTCTATAATTTCATCAATGCTAAAACCTTTTTTAATTAGAACCGACGCAGTTATTAAACTCATATGGTCGTTTGAATATTCTACTAAATTTTCTATCAATTCTTTTTTAAAATTTTTATCATCGTTAACACGAAACGGATTACTTTTAAACGATTCTAAAAACTCAGCAAATCTATCATAAGTAATCATATTTTCATGCTGATGATTTAATCTATAGAAGAACAAAAATAATTCATGCAATTCCGAACTGTTAAGTCCTTCTAGTTCTCTAGTTAAAGTTTCAATTGTTTTATTAGTTTTTTCTTTAATTTTATCTATATTTTCCATTATGTCATCTCACTTTTTAATTATATTAAAACAACAACAGAGCACAAAATATTGCTGTTCTATATAATTTAGCTGATAATAACGCTAAATATAGCATTTTTTTTCACTCACTAAGCTTTAGTGAGTTTAATTCTTTTTTTAGTATAAAACTTATCTAGCACACTAATTTCATTTACTTGTTTTGCCACTTCACTAACTAATAAATGAATATAATTTTCAGTTATATCTAAACTAGAATGCCCAAGCAGTTTAGATAAAGCAACCACGTTTCCACCGTTTAAAATCCATTGTTTTGCAAACGTATGCCGATATCTATGAATTCCTGTTGTTTTAACACCGCGCCGTTTATTATAATCGTATAATTTATGATAGCATGTGCTCTTAACAAGTTGTTGCCCATACACGTTACAAATCAAGTATTCATCTTCAGATTTATGATTTCTATATTTCAAGTATTCTATTAAAATATTAACCATTGTCAAACTCAAAGGAACGATTAAAGCCTTCCTATTTTTAGTAACTTTAACATGAACGACGTTGTTTTCAAAGTCTAAATCTTTAATTAAAATATTCATTAAACTTCTTTGTCTAACCCCTGTAGAAAACAAGAAATTGGTCATTACCCAACATTGATATTCAGTAAAAGAACACTTTTTAGTATCAGGTTTTTTTAATAATAACTTTAGTTCTTCTTCACTATAAGTTTCAATAGAATTTTTATCAACCTTAATAGCCTTCATCTTAAAGTGCTCGATATAACCTTCACTCATGAAGAAATGAAAAGTTGTTATCAAGTCTCTTAAATAAGAATTAATACTTACATCATTTTTTAAATTTGTTTTCAAATATAAAACAAAGTCCGTGTATTTAGAAATATCAATATCTTCAACAGTCATATTAGGGTCAAAATATTTAAAAAAATAATCAAAACTTTGCCTATAATGTCTTATAGTACCTTCTCTTAAATTTCTTTGTCTACAATCTTCTAAATACTTATCGCAACCTTCTCTAAAAGTAAGTTTTTTAGTTGCTACCATTTTGATTTTCTTCATTTTCAAACCTCCAAATTTAACCATAAAAAATAGACACATCATAATAGATTTCTCTAAAATGATGTGTCCAACTTATTTTTTATAAAATTTTTAAATTTGATTTCAAAAATGCTTTAAAAATCAAAGTAAAACGCAAAATATGCGATTATTTCATTGCTTTTTCTACAGCAACTGCAACTGCAACTGAAGCGCCAACCATTGGGTTGTTACCCATACCGATAAGGCCCATCATTTCAACGTGAGCAGGAACTGAAGAGCTACCCGCGAATTGAGCGTCACCGTGCATACGACCCATAGTGTCAGTCATACCGTAAGATGCAGGACCTGCAGCCATGTTATCTGGGTGAAGTGTTCTACCAGTACCGCCACCTGATGCAACAGAGAAGTAAGATTTGCCGTTTTCAATAGCCCATTTCTTGTAAGTACCAGCAACAGGGTGTTGGAATCTTGTTGGGTTAGTAGAGTTACCAGTGATAGAAACTGAAACGTTTTCAAGTTTCATGATAGCAACACCTTCTTGAACGTTATCTGCGCCGTAGCATTTAACTTTTGCTCTTGGGCCGTCAGAGTATGCTTTTTCGTAAACAACTTTAACTTGTTCGCTATATGGGTCAAATTCAGTTTCAACGTAAGTAAAGCCGTTAATTCTTGAAATAATCATAGCAGCGTCTTTACCTAAACCGTTAAGGATAACCCTTAAATCTTTAGAACGAACTGTGTTAGCGTTAAGTGCGATTTTGATTGCGCCTTCAGCAGCAGCGAAAGATTCGTGACCAGCAAGGAAACAGAAACAATCAGTAGCATCGTCAAGTAACATTGATGCAAGGTTACCGTGGCCTAAACCTACTTGACGGTTATCAGCAACTGAACCAGGGATACAGAAAGATTGTAAACCGATACCGATAGCTTTAGCAGCTTCAGATGCTTTTACGCAACCTTTCTTAATAGCGATAGCAGCGCCTACTGTGTAAGCCCAAACTGCGTTTCCAAAGCAAATAGGTTGTGTAGAGCTAACGATTTCGTCACAGTCAATACCTTTTGCTAAACAAATATCTCTACATTCTTCAATAGAGTTAATGCCGTACTCTTTAAGCACGGAAGTGATTTTATCAATTCTTCTTTCATATCCTTCAAATAATGCCATAATGAGTACCTCCTCTTATTCTTTTCTTGGGTCGATATATTTGAAAGCGTTTTCAAATCTACCATAGTTACCCATTGCTTTTTTGTAAGCTTCGTTAGGTTCCATACCTTTTTTGATAAAGTCAGACATTTTACCAAGAGATACGAATTCGTAACCGATAACTTGCATATCTTCATCAAGAGCCATACGTGTAACGTAACCTTCAGCCATTTCAAGGTATCTTGTGCCTTTAGCTTCAGTACCGTACATTGTACCAACTTGTGAACGTAAACCTTTACCTAAATCTTCAAGACCTGCACCGATAACTAAACCGTCATCAGAGTAAGCAGATTGAGTACGACCGTAAACGATTTGTAAGAAAAGTTCTCTCATTGCTGTGTTGATAGCATCGCAAACAAGGTCTGTATTAAGTGCTTCAAGGATAGTTTTACCAGGAAGGATTTCAGACGCCATAGCGGCAGAGTGAGTCATACCTGAACAACCGATAGTTTCAACAAGTGCTTCTTGGATAATACCTTTTTTTACGTTAAGCGTAAGTTTACAAGCGCCTTGTTGTGGTGCGCACCAACCAATACCGTGAGTAAGGCCAGAAATATCGCTAATTTCTTTAGATTGAATCCATTTGCCTTCTTCAGGGATAGGAGCAGGACCGTGTTTAGGGCCTTTTGCTACGCAAACCATATTCTTAACTTCGTGTGAATATTGCATAATAATTCCTCCAAATTTGTTTTTCTTTTTAAAATCTTTATATAGTATAACACTTAACTTTTATTTTTGCAACCGCATTTAATTAAAATTTTTAATTAAGCGTAAAAAATCTTAGGATATCGATGTTTTTGATTGACTTTTTTTAGGGTAAATGTTAAACTTAAAACAAATATTGAACACGATGATAAAGAATAGTAGTTGTTTCTTCTTTATTAAGAGAGTGCTTGGTTGGTGTGAAAGCATTAAAGGGTTTTAACGAATACGCTTTTGAGTGGCTTTTTCGAAATAACAGTAGAAAAAGACGGGTTTGCCCGATATAGCAATAGGGTGTTTTATAACACTCGCCAAGGGGTGCATTGCGAGGTGCACCTGATAAGAGATGGTACCGCATTTGCTCTCTGTAACCTTTTAGGTTATAGGGTTATTTTATTTTTAGGAGTTTTAATATTATGAACATTTATGAAGAATTAGTTGAAAGGGGCTTAATTGCTCAAGTAACTGACGAGGCTGAAATTAAAGAACTCATTAATACTGGTAAGGCGAAATTCTATATTGGTTTCGACCCTACTGCAGACTCACTTCACGTTGGTCACTTTATGGCGCTTTGTTTAATGCGTAGGCTTCAACTTGCAGGCAATACCCCAGTTGTTTTAATCGGTGGTGGTACAGGCCATATCGGTGACCCTTCAGGTAGAACTGATATGCGTTCTATGATGACTAAAGAAACTATCGACCATAACTGCGATTGTTTCAAAAAACAAATGTCTAAATTTATTAATTTTGAAGGTGAAAACGGCGCTATTTTCGTTAACAATGCAGACTGGCTTTTAAACCTTAACTACGTTGAACTTTTAAGGGAAGTAGGCGCTTGTTTCTCGGTTAACAATATGCTCCGTGCGGAATGTTATAAACAACGTATGGAAAAGGGTTTATCTTTCTTAGAATTTAACTATATGATTATGCAATCATACGATTTCTACTACCTTTTCCAAAAATACGGTTGCAATATGCAATTCGGCGGTGACGACCAATGGTCAAATATGCTTGGCGGTACTGAACTTATCCGTAAAAAGCTTGGTAAAGATGCTTACGCTATGACCATCACTTTACTTATGAATAGTGAAGGCAAAAATATGGGTAAAACCGCTAAAGGTGCCGTTTGGCTTGATGAAAATAAAACTTCTCCGTTTGAATTCTATCAATATTGGAGAAACGTTGGCGATGCAGACGTTATTAAATGTATTAAAATGCTTACTTTTATTCCGCTTGATGAAATCAAGAAAATGGAAGATTGGCAAGGTGAACAACTCAACCGTGCAAAAGAAATTTTAGCTTTTGAACTTACTAAACTCGTTCACGGCGAAGAAAACGCTATGCTTGCAGAAAAACAAACTAAAGCGGCTTTCGGTGGCGGTAGCGTAGAAGATATGCCTGTTAAGGAAATTTCAAGCGATGCTGGGTCTGTTATCGACGTATTAACCGCGGTTGGCCTTTGCAAATCACGTGGCGAGGCAAGGCGTTTAATTGAAGGCGGTGGTGTATCGGTTAACGATGACAAAGTATCGGTAGACGATATGAGCATTGATAAATACAAAGCACAAGGCGAATTTATTCTTCATAAAGGCAAAAAAATCCACTATAGAGTAATTTTAAAGTGAAAGACAGATATTTTGCCGTAAAAGGCGAAACTCAAAACGAAATAGTAATAGAAAAATCACGCTTTATTTGTAGCGTTAAACGGGTAGACGGTGAAGACGAGGCAAAAGCCTTTGTTACTTCTATTAAAGAAAAATACCCCGATGCTACGCATAACTGCTATGCCTATATTGCCGACGAAAACGGGTTTTATATCAAGTTTTCCGACGATGGCGAACCGCAAGGCACGGCAGGTATGCCTATGCTTGAAGTTTTAAAAAACAAAAAATTATTTTGTACGGCAGTTGTAGTTACAAGATATTTTGGCGGTGTAAAACTCGGCGCGGGCGGGCTTGTTAGGGCGTATTCTGACTGTACTGCAAAAGGTGTAGAAAAGTGCGGTATTGTTGAAAATATTTTATCTAAAACACTTGCCGTAGACGTTAGTTTTTCACTTTACCCAAAAGTTCAAAAATACTTTTTTAGCATAACTTCAAACGTAGTTGATACCGACTATAAAGCGGACGGTGTTACAATTACCTTTGAAATCCCTGAAAACCTTTTAGAAAAGGTGGAAAAGGACTTTGCGGATATGTCGTCAGGCAAGGCGCAGTTGAAGGTTGTAGGTGGCGGATATCGCTTGTTTAAGGATAGATAATTATGAGAATTACCGACTTAAAAGGACAAGTTAAAAATGCAAAAAGGGTTAGCGTGTATCTTGACGGAAACTACTATTGCGGGCTTGACCTTATTACCGTTATGCAAGCAAGGCTTAAGGTTGGCGATGAAATCACTAAAGAAAAACTTATTGAAATTCAACGCGATAGCGAAATGCAAGCTTGTATGGACGTTGCTTTAAGGTCGCTATCCAAATGTGTAAAAACGGAAAAGGATATAATAAAAAAACTTGAAAGCAAGGGGTTTTTAAGAGAGATTGCAATAGAAACGGTTGAAAAACTTAAGGGATATGGGTATATAAACGACCAAGATTACTCTAACCGTTATGCTGAAACTTATAAAAATCGCAAGGGTAAAAAACTTATAAAACTTGAACTCAAGCAAAAAGGCGTTGATGAAAAGGTTATAGACGAAACCTTAAACGGAATAGAAAACGAACTTGAAACGGCTGTATCCATAGCCGAAAAATACTGTAAAAACAAAGAAAAAGACCTTAAACTTATGCAAAAATGCTACAAATACTTACTCTCTAAAGGTTTTTCGTATGAAGACAGTTTAACCGCCACAAAACAAGTTTTAGGCGAAGAAGAAAACTAAACATAAAAGCCATCGCGGTTGCGATGGCTTTTGATTTTATAATAGGTTATTTAATTTTTCTATTTGTTGAAATTCTAAAGTTACGGCATCTTGTAATAGTTCCAATAAGTTGCGTTCTTGTAAGTGCGTCTTTAGAAATCATTGCAAGTATGCTGTAAGAGTAAGTTGCAGGTAAGTAGTAACTTTCAAGTTTTTCTTCCAAGCGTTCAACTTCTTCCCAAAGTTTGTCGGCTAACTCTTCGTTTTTATTGTATAAAGCATTGTAGTACTTGCCAACCGTAAGCATAATTTCGTATACGTCTCTACCGTAAATTAAACCGCGTTTGTCGTCGAGTAAATGCTTGAGTGTTGCCGAACTGAAATCAAGTTCCATAAGGTCTTGCGGGTTAACGGCAGACATATTTTCCGCACCTGCTAAGTATATCTTGCGCTTTTCGTTTACAATAACTTTTTCTAAGCGAGAAAGGGCTTGGTTATAAAGTTCAACCGACCTTTCGCCGTCCTTTTCAAACTCTTCAGGCGTTTTAAAGTGGTCGTCTACGTCAAGTGGTTTAGTAGGTATTGCGCCGTCCCACTTAAGCATTTTTTCAAGAGCGCTAAAGTCCTTCCAAGCACGCCAAGAAGTAATTCTTCTGCCTGCCTCTTCGATAATTTCGTAGATTTCTTTCATTTCGCTTGCAAATTCGCCGTAACGGAAATTAAAGTATTCACTAGTAATCTTTTCAACGTCAGCGTAAACGTCCCAAGCAAGATTTGCGTAAACGTATTCGGTAAGGTTTCTAACCCCCCAGTTAACCATAGGGATATGCATATAAGTATGACCCGAAATTCCGCTATTGTAGTAGTGGATAAAGTCCTTTTGCATTGTTCTTGTGTAAAGAAGGGGTAAATCTTCCATTTTAGAAACGTTGTAGTATTCGTTGTTCATCATAATTATATGATTACTGTGGTTAACCCAAGATTGAAGGGCGGAATTATAATAAGAGTTATAACTACAACTATTATCATCTAAAGTGTGTTCGTAACATCTACCGATAGGCGCATAGCCAATATTATCACCCGCATCGATAAGGTTTTGCGGAATAGGGTTGACTGGTGCAAAAAGGGTATCCGAACCTTCATAGCAAGAAAGGTTCATTCTTATTTTACGTTTAATTCTACCACTTGCAGTCGCCTTGTTGATTTTATCCCTAAAATAAGATGCCATATATAAATTTTGGTCACTTGCATTGCCAAGTTTTTTACATTTTTCGCAGTTGCAAACTTCCCCCCAAGTATCAAAGCCCCAAACACCAATATCTTCGGCTTCTACCCACTCGTCGGTGATAGCCCTAATAAGTTCTTCGGATAAAAAGTCTAAGCAATCGTGATTGGTAACGCAAAATTGCGTCCATTGCGCCCACTTTCTACTGCGAACACCGCTTGATGGTAAACCAAACCAGTCTTCGTGTTCTTCCCAAATAGTTTTACCGCTTGGTAAATATCTTTCGGGGTGTAAAATATCGGTAAAAATATGACCGCCATCGTGTACGATAAAGCCTAACTTTTGTTGCATTTTAGTAGAGTTAGGGAAGTTGTTGTAAGTGATAAGCCTATTTCTTGCCATCCATCTAAAAATATCTTCGTTTTCGTTAAGCCTGCCGTCTATTGTAAAGCCACGCGCCGTAGGAGCAGTAGTTTTAAACTCTAATTCCTTTTCAGGCACGATTAAACTTTTAAGTCCTTTAGGTATAAGCGTACCTTCTTTACCAGGCTCAAACCAACGATAGCCTTGAAGTTTTAAAAATTCGTAAGATGCGTAAAGCGCGCCCACTCTTGTTACCCCTTTAAGGATAATTCCGTCTTCAGTAGGAATTAAATAGTAAGTATCATCACGCACGTTTGATTTTTCGGCTACCAAAACGATATTAAAAGTGCCGTCAATTTTAACGTTAGAAATAGTAATTTCGGCATTTTCTACACTTTTTAGAAGGTGAGTTTTAAGTTCGTCAATAGCGTAGCAAAGGGTACACCTATCGGCTTTTTCAAATTCGTTATAAAAGTCTACGTGTCTTTCGTCGTAAGCCCAAATATTATACATTTTATCAATGTTTTCAAAAGGTGCAACAAGTGTAATTTTCATATTTATCTCCTAAAATAATGATTTATTATATTTTACATTAAAAAGGGTGGTTTGTCCACCCCAAATTTTAATAAACTTTAATTCTTCTTATCATTTCTTTACGCCATCTTTCAGCCCATTCGTCACCGCCAGGGCAGTTACCACTTCTCCAAACAGGTGGTTCAAAGCCGTCTTCCACCATAAAGTTAATGGCTTCAACTACAACCGAGTTCATAACGTAAGCGTTTGCAAAGGTAGAAAGAGCGCCGATTTTTTGTGGGCAACCGTCAAGTTCGATTACGGCATCGCCAAGTTTAATTTTACAGTCGATATGATAATCGCAAATATCGTGTAAATTCTTTTTAGAAGGGTGGCGTGCAGGGTGGTCAAGCGGACATTCGTTTGCGTGTTTTACACTACTAACACCGATAACGGTAGCACCGCGTTCTTTTGCGGTTAAAGCAGCGTCGATAGTTGCCGAGTTAATGCCGTACGCGTTAACAATCCAAAGTAAATCGCCTTCGCCTATATCGTGGTCTTCAACGATAACTTTGCCGTAACCTGGAAGTCTTTCAACTTGCATAGATTTTCTTGCACCTGCAGAAATCATAGTTTCTTGGTTAACCATAGCGTTAACGTGAACGAGTCCGCCCGCGCGGAAAAATATTTCAAGCGCCGCTAAGTTAGAGTGACCGCCCGGACCAAATACGTTTACAAGCTTGTCCTTTTCAACGGTATCGGCAACGATACGCGCGGCTTTTAAAATGTTTTCTCTTTCAGTACTTCTAATTTCGTTTATGATGTTAAAAACTTCATCGTAATATATATCCATTACTTGTCCTGGTTTCATAATAAAACTCCTTTTAAATTATTAAATAGCTTTTTGTTTTATAATATCATTATATTAAGTGTGGTTTAATGAATAATCTTGTTGTAAGTATGGACGATATTGCTGTAATTTTAAAATTTTTTAAAATTGATATAAAAATATAACAATTTATTATTGTTTTTTATTTTTTTTGTGTTACAATGAATTTGCGAGGGTAAAAGGTAATGCTAAAAGAACGAAGAAATATAAAAGAAACTATCCCTTTTGATTACGACGATTTTAAAATAAGCGTTTTTGAGTGTGAGACAGGGGCATTTGAAAGTGCTTTTCACGAGGCTATAGAAATTAAATATTATTATCAAGGCGGTACTACGATTAGGGTAAACTCTAACATCTACGAGCTTGAAGAAGGGGATATTAGTTTTGTTAATCCTTACGAAATACACTCCTGCATCAATTCTTTTGATAATAATGAAAGGGAATTTAAAGTATTTATCGACGTTGGTTTTTTAACGGATTTTACAAAGGGTGAAATTGATTTAAGAAAGGAATTTATAACCAATGGTAAACGAATAAAAAACGTTATAAAAAATGATGAAAGACTTGCTCAAATAATACGTAAACTTTATCAGGAAACGCATTACAAAAAACAAAATTATCGTTTGGCAACTTACTCTTTAGTAACGGAAATGTTTATAATATTACTACGTGATTATTTAGTAAAAGGCACCATTTTAAGCGAGGGTAAAAATCTTAAAAAGTTAGGTGTTATAACTCCTGCACTTGATAAAATTTTTAAGGATTATTCTAAGAAAATTACCCTTGACGAACTTGCAAAACTATGCCATTTAAGTAAGTATCATTTTTGCCATACCTTTAAAAACGAAATGGGTATTACGGCGGTGCAATATCTTATAAATTATAGGGTATCGGTTGCAAGCGCAATGATAGAAAGGTGTGAAGACAGCGTTGAAAGTATAGCCTATCAATGTGGTTTTGAAGATATAAGTTATTTCTACCGTTGTTATAAAAAAATTAAAGGCGTATCGCCTAAAAAAATAAAGCGATTAAATTAATCTGGGAGAAAATTTATGGATATAAAATCAATTAAAATTATAGATATACACGCGCACGCAACGCCTTTCCCTGAAAGTGCACCTATCTGGGCGGATAATAGACCTTGGATTTCCCCAGAAGAATTAATAGAAATTTACGATAAGTGCAACGTTGAAAAGGGTGTGCTTTTGCCACTTACTTCGCCAGAGTATCATTTTGAGCAAATAACTACGGGCGGTGTAAAGCATATCGTTGATAAATACCCCGATAGATTTTTATGGTTTTGTAGCGTTGACCCAAGGGGCGCGGGCAATTACGACAACGCAGATTTATCTAAGTTATTTGAGCACTATAAAAGTTTAGGTGCAAAAGGTGTTGGCGAAGTTATAGCTCAACTTTACTTTGACGATAAAAAAATGGATAATTTATTCTTTCACGCAGCAAGGTGTGATTTACCGGTTACTATACATATATCTAAGCAATTTGGCTACGATTACGGTATTGTTGACGACCTTCATTTGCCACGTCTTGAAAAGATGCTTAAAAAGCATAAAAACCTTAAAATTTTAGGTCACTCGCAATGTTTTTGGTCGGAAATTTCAAGCGACGTTACCGAAGAAAATAGGGCGGAAAGACCAACAGGGAAAGTAAAGGAAGGCAGGATTGCACAGCTTTTGCGCAACTACGAAAATTTATACTGTGATTTTACGGCAAGAAGTGGGCTTACAGCCTTTATGCGTGACCCTGAATACACCGCAAGATTTATCGAAGAATTTAGCGATAGAATTTTAATGGGCTACGATATTTGCTTAAACAATCAAACCCACCAATACACCTTTAACGAATTTATGCAAGGTATGGTAGAAAAGGGTTTTGTAACACCTGAAAACTACTACAAAATAGTAAGGGGAAATGCTGAAAAACTTTTAAAACTTTAATATAAAAGCCACCGCAAAATGCGATGGCTTTTTACTTTATTCCGTTATATTTTCATCGTTTTTAAACAACGCTTTAATTGCGCCCGATAAATAAGATACTGGGATAATTTCAATCTTATCTTTATACTTTTTAACACTGTCGTAATTGCGTTTAGGTATGATAATTTTCTTAAACCCAAATTTAATAGAATCAACAACGCGTTTTTCCGCTTGAGATACAGGGCGAATTTCACCCGTTAAACCTACTTCGCCAAAAGCGGTGGTAGTTTTTTCTATAGGTTGATTTTTGTTTGCACTTACAAGTGATAAAGCAATTGCTAAATCTACGCTTGGTTCGTTAAGTTTAATACCGCCCATTGCGTTTAGATAAACGTCTTGATTATAGAAGGGGATATAAGCCTTTCTTTCAAGCACGGCAATAAGTAAAACAAGTTTGTTATAGTCTATACCAAGTGGCATGCGCCTTGGCATACCGAATACCGTTTTAGAAATTAAACTTTGAATTTCTACCGGCATACATCTATTACCGCTGATAGACGGGGTTACGATACTTCCTGCCGATTGACCGCGGTCTTCACTCATAAAAATTCCGTTGTAGTCGGAAATGCCGAAAATACCCTTTTCAGTCATTTCAAACACGCCAACTTCTTGCGCCGAACCAAACCTATTTTTAACTGCCCTTAAAATTTTAAAATTGTCGGTAGGCTCACCTTCGAAATAAAGCACGCAGTCCATAATATGCTCTAACACCTTAGGGCCTGCAATAGCGCCGTCCTTTGTAACGTGGCCGATAACGAATACCGTTTTGTGTTTTGATTTGGCAAGTCGCATAAGTTTAGATGCGCATTCTCGCACTTGACCAACCGAACCTGCCGAGCCACTCATTTCACTTAAATATACCGTTTGAATAGAGTCGACTACGATAAAATCAAAATCTTCGCTAACTTCGTCGATATCGTCTAACGAGCACTCGTTTAAAAGGTTGATGTTATCACTTGAAACACCAAGTCTTTCGCATCTTAATTTTACTTGCGATAAACTTTCTTCCGCCGAAACGTAAAGGACTTTTAAAGTTTTAGAAACTTCCTTACACACTTCAGTTAAAATTGTTGATTTACCAACGCCTGGGTCACCGCCGATGAGCACTATAGAATTAGGAACTATGCCACCGCCTAAAACGTTGTCAAGCTCGATTATTCCCGTTTTTATGCGCTGATATTTAACCGTTTCTATATTAGATAGCGGGGTGGGTTTTTGAGTTGTAACTGTAGCCGTTTTATTTATTGGCTTAGGTTCTTCAATCTCTTCAACTAAAGTGCCGAATTTTCCGCAATGCGGACATTTGCCAAGCCAAACGGGGCTAACGCTACCACAGTCCCCGCAAACGTATTTAGAATTTGTTTTTGCTTTCATTAAATTTCTCCTACCATTACGTATGCTTGCGTAGCGATACCTTCTTCTCTGCCTACCGTACCTATGCCTTCAAGGGTAGTAAGGGTTATACCTATATTGTTTGTATCCATTTGCATAGCAGTTGCTAAACTTTTAGTTATTTCGGGAACGAATTTTGAAAGTTTAGGTTTTTCCGCCATAACTACCGCCGAAACGTTTAATGGTTTTAATCCCTTTTCCTTTAACATTTGCATAACTCGTTCAAGTAAAACCATACTTGATATATCTTTGTATTGTTCGTCTTTATCGCTAAAGTGATAACCGATATCTCTAAGTGACGCAGAAGATAAAAGTGCGTCCATTATAGCATGGGTTAAAACGTCGGCATCGCTGTGGCCAAGTAATCCTTTATCGTGTGGGATTTCAACACCACCTAAAATGAGTTTGCGGTCAGGTACAAGTTTATGTAAGTCAAAACCCGTTCCAACGCGGGTAGGGGTTGGGCGGTTAAAATCACTTTGGTAAGTGAGTTTGATATTATCTTTATTAACTTCTACAAGTTTGCATTTGCCGATAAATGCGGTATAAACGCCCGCGTCGTCGGTAAAGTCCTCGCCAGTTTTAGCAAGTTCGTATGCTCGTTTAATTTCGATAACTTTAAATGCTTGAGGGGTAGTTGCCGAAAATTTATTTTTTCTTGAAGAAGATAAAATATTATCGTAACCGTCCGTTTCAACTATTGTATCCGTTAAAGGTGTACAAGCAACACCGCTACCGTAAATTAAAACGCTTTTAATTATCGCGTCGATACTTTCTTTATTAATATATGGGCGTGCGCCGTCGTGTATTAAAACTACGCCTTCGTCAATGGTTGCCAAAGCGTTTTTAATTGATAAAAATCTCGTTTCGCCACCTTCTACGAATTTAATAGTTTTATCGGTAGGGGGAAGTAAACTTTCAATAAGTTCTTTTTCGCCTTTAGAATAAACGATGATAATCTCGTCGATTTTTTTTGCTTGGTTAAAAGCGGAGAAGGTTTTTGAAATAACAGACTCTCCGTCAATTTTGGCAAATATTTTGTTGCAAGGAAAGTTTGCTCTACTGCCTTTGCCGGCACAAGCAAGCACTAATGTAATTTTTTCTTTATTCATAATCACTCGTTAATAATTTCATAAAGGCTTGAAGCCTCGTCTTTTTTTACCGTTTCTTTAATGTTAAGGATTTTAAATTTTACGTTACCGCTACCAAAGGCAATTTCAACCACGTCGCCTATTTTTAAGGAGTAGGACGGTTTAACCTGTTTCCCGTTAACCGATACCCTTTGGCTTTCGCAAGCCTCTTTTCCTAAACTTCTGCGCTTTAAAATACGCGAAATTTTAAGAAATTTGTCAATTCTCATAAAATATCCCCCTAAATGAAGAAAAATGTAAATTTTATTTATAAAATAGCGTTAAACGTTTGACATATTTGAAATGATACTTTATAATTGATAAATGCTAAAATGCAATAATAGGGTATTTTTGCGCCTTTTTTGCCAAATTTACCCCGAAATTTGCAGGGTATAAATATATTTATAAAGTTTTTCGCTTTCAATTAGGCGTTCAACTGAAAAATATTATACAGCAAACTGCAAAAATAATCAAGGTATTTTACAATTTTTTAAAAGGAGTGTAAATAATGCGAAATTTACAAACGGTAAAATGCGGAAACGTGGAAAGAAAGACTTTTGCTGAGATTAAGGAAATTCAAGAAATTCCATATCTCGTTGAAGTGCAAAAGAACTCTTACGAAGCGTTCATTGAAGAAGGTATCGGTGAAGTATTAGAAGACTTTTCTCCTATAACTGACTTTGGTGACCACTACGAATTATACTTTCTTGACCACAACTTAAACGGTTCACCTAAGTATACCGAAAAGGAATGTAGGGATAGAGATGCGACTTACGCCGTACCTCTTGAAGTTAAGGTAAGGCTCGTAAACAAAGTTACGGGTGAAATTATCGACCAAAACGTATTCATGGGCGATTTACCTAAAATGACTGACAGCGGTTCGTTTATCATCAACGGTGCTGAACGTGTAGTAGTATCACAACTCGTACGTTCTCCAGGCGTATATAACGACTATAAACAAGACAAATCAGGTAAAAAACTCTACGGTACTACAGTTATGCCTAACCGTGGTGCTTGGCTTGAATTTGAACAAGACTCTCAAGGCGTACTTTGGGTACACGTTGATAGAACCCGTAAAATTGCCGCAACTACTCTTCTTAGGGCACTCGGCTTTGGTAGAGATGAAGACTTTATCGAAATTTTCGGCAATACCGAAATGATTACCGCTACTTTAGAAAAAGATAGCGCTAAATCTGAAAGCGAAGGTCTTTTTGAACTTTACAGAAGATTAAGACCAGGTGAACTTCCTACTGAAGACGCGGTTAAACAACACCTTAAAACGTTATTCTTCGATGCAAGAAGATATGACTTAGCAAAAGTTGGTAGATACAAATTCAACAAAAGACTTTGTATGGCTAACCGTCTTATAGGTTGTACTGTTGCTGAAGATTTAATTAATGAAGATGGTGAAATTTTAGTTGCTAAGGGCGAAGTAGTTTCTGAAGAACAAGCAATTGCCGTTCAAAATAGCGGCATCAACGTAGTAAGCGTTAAAACTGAAGATGGCAAAGTTCACAAAATCATTGCCAACAACGTTGTTAACTTTGCTGCTGTTACTGGAGAAAAGGCTAAACCTTTCGGTCTTATCGATACCATTTATTATCCAAACTTAAAGTTTGCACAACAAATTGCTGAAATGTGCAAAACTATGGCAGTTGAAGACGTAGCAGAAAGCGTAAGAACTCAAATCAACGATTTATACTACGTTGAAGACCTTACTCCAGAAAGACTTGCTGAAGAAAAACCTGAAGACAAGAAGAACGAAGAAATCAGAAAAGAACTTCGTAGAAAATTCGTTGAAGGTTGTAAAGAATTCTTCGCTATCTTAAATAGTGGTAACGTTCCAAGCAAACTTACTGCAGAACAAAAGAAGACTATTAAGCCTTTAATTGAAAAACTCAACCACAAACACGTTACCGTTGACGATATCGTTGCATCTATTTCTTTAAACAACGACCTCAACTACGGCATTGGTACTATTGATAATATCGACCACCTTGGTAACCGTCGTGTTAGAAGCGTAGGCGAACTTTTACAAAACCAATTCCGTATCGGTATTGCAAGACTTGAAAGAGTTATCAAAGAACGTATGTCTACTCAAGACACTAAGGAAATCAATCCTAAAGGTCTTATCAACGTACGTCCTGTAAGCTCGGCAATTAAGGAATTCTTTGGTTCTTCACAACTTTCGCAATTCATGGACCAAACTAACCCTATTGCAGAACTTACTCACAAGAGAAAACTTTCAGCTTTAGGTCCTGGTGGTTTAAACAGGGAAAGAGCAACGTTTGAAGTGCGTGACATTCACTACACTCACTACGGACGTATGTGTCCTATCGAAACTCCAGAAGGTCAAAACATCGGTCTTATCACTTCACTTTCTACTTACGCAAAAGTAAACGAATTCGGTTTTATCGAATCTGCTTATAGAAAAGTAGACAAGAAACGTGGTGTAGTTACAGAACACGTTGACTACCTTACTGCTGACGAAGAAGATAAATATATCGTAGCGCAAGCTAACGAACCACTCGACGAAGAAGGTCACTTCCTTAACGAACGTGTATCTTCAAGAAGAAGAGATGAAACTATTGAAGTTCACAGAGATGAAGTTGATTATATGGACGTATCTCCAAAACAACTCGTTTCAGTAGCAACAGCGCTCATTCCTTTCCTTGAAAACAGCGATACAAACCGTGCGCTTATGGGTTCAAACATGCAACGTCAAGCAGTTCCACTCATTAAGCCTGAAAACGCTATCGTTGGTACAGGTATTGAAGCGACAATCGCTAAAGACTCTGGCGTTATGGTTATAGCGCAAGAAGGCGGTGTTGTTAAATCTGTATCAGGTAAAGAAATCATCGTTGAAGAAAACGATGGTAACGAACGCGTTTATACTCTTAAAAAATTCGAAAGGTCTAACCAAAGCACTTGTCTTAACCAAATTCCTATCGTTTCAACAGGGGATAAGGTTATTAAAGGACAAACGCTTGCTGACGGACCTGCAACCGCTAACGGCGAACTTGCACTTGGTAGAAATATCCTTATCGGTTACATGACTTGGGAAGGTTATAACTACGAAGACGCGATTTTAATTTCTGAAAAACTTATCCAAAACGACGTGTTTACTTCAATCCACATTGAAGAACACGAAACTGAAGCAAGGGATACTAAACTTGGACCTGAAGAAATCACACGTGATATTCCTAACTTAAGCGAAGACGTTCTTAAAGACCTCGACGAAGACGGTATTATTAGAATCGGTGCTGAAGTTACAAGCGGTGATATCTTAGTTGGTAAAGTATCTCCTAAGGGTGAAGTAGAACTTACACCTGAAGAAAGACTTTTAAGGGCTATCTTCGGTGAAAAGGCAAGGGAAGTTAAAGATACTTCGCTTAAAGTTCCACACGGCGAAGGCGGTATCGTTGTAGACGTTAAGATTTTCACAAGAGAAAATAAAGACGAACTCGACCCAGGCGTAAGTAAACTCGTTAGAGTTTATATTGCTCAAAAACGTAAGATTTCAGTCGGCGATAAGATGGCTGGTAGATACGGTAACAAGGGCGTTATTTCAAGAATTCTTCCTGAAAGCGATATGCCTTTCTTAGCGGACGGTACTCCACTTCAAATCGTTCTTAACCCACTCGGCGTTCCATCTCGTATGAACATCGGTCAAGTACTTGAAGTACACCTTGGCTTAGTATGTAAACAACTTGGTTGGAAGGTTGCAACACCTGTATTCGACGGTGCAAGAGAAAAGGATATTAGAGAACTCTTACAAGAAAACAACATAGTAAATCCGGACGGTGAAGTTGACGGTAAGATTCAACTTTACGATGGTAGAACGGGCGAACCTTTTGAAAACAGGGTAACGGTAGGCGTAATGTATATGATTAAGCTCCACCACCTTGTTGACGATAAGATTCACGCACGTTCAACTGGTCCTTACTCACTCGTAACGCAACAACCACTCGGCGGTAAAGCGCAATTCGGTGGTCAACGTTTCGGTGAAATGGAAGTGTGGGCTCTTGAAGCATACGGCGCTGCTCACATCTTACAAGAAATGCTTACCGTTAAGTCTGACGACGTAAACGGAAGACTTAAAACTTACGACTCTATTGTCAATGGCGAGGACATCAGTAAACCTGGTATACCTGAATCGTTTAAAGTTCTTTTAAAAGAACTTCAAGCGTGCGCACTCGATATGAAAGTTCTCACGGAAAACAATGAGGAAATTTCTCTTAAAGACCTTACCGAAGAAGTAGACGAAATTGCTATCAACGATAGGGATAACAAAGAGGAAAGAGAAGAAGTTGAACTTGACTTCGGCGATGAAATTCTCGACGATAAATTCGATTCAGATAGCATCTTCGGTGATGACCTTGACGAATTCGATAACGATGATGATTTCAATTCTAAAGATATGTTTGACGACTTTGACGACATCGACGATTTTGACGGTTTCGATGATGAAGACTAATAGAGAAAAGAGGTAAATTAAATGTTTGAACTTAACAATTTTGACTCTATCCAAATCGGCGTTGCTTCTCCCGAAAAGATTAGACAATGGTCTTACGGCGAAGTAACTAAGCCCGAAACTATTAACTACAGGACTCAAAAGCCTGAAAAGGATGGTCTTTACTGCGAAAGAATTTTCGGTCCTGCTAAAGACTATGAGTGCCATTGTGGTAAATATAAAAGAATAAGATATGCGGGTATGATATGCGACAAGTGTGGCGTTGAAGTTACCAAGTCTAAAGTTAGACGTGAAAGAATGGGTCACATCGAACTTGCCGCTCCCGTTTCACACATTTGGTATTTCAGGGGTGTACCTTCAAAAATCGGTCTCGTACTCGATATGAGTCCAAAGCCACTTGAACAAGTTTTATACTTTGTAAGTTTCGTGGTTTTAGACCCAGGTACTACCGACCTTGAATACAAACAAGTAATTTCTGATAAAGTTTATAGCGAATACGTTGAAAAATACGGTGCTGACAGCTTTAAAGTAGGTATGGGTGCTGAAGCCATTAAAGAACTTTTAATGGCTGTAGACCTTGAAAAAGAAGCAAACGACCTTAAAAACTTAATCAATGAAAATCAATCAAGCCAAAAGAAAGTTAAAGCAATCAAAAGGCTTGAAATCGTAGAAGCGTTTAGAAAGGGTAACACCCGTCCTGAATGGATGATTTTAGACGTTCTTCCTGTTATGCCACCAGAACTCCGCCCAATGGTACAACTTGACGGTGGTAGATTTGCTACAAGTGACCTTAACGACTTATACAGAAGGGTTATTAATAGAAACAACAGACTTAAAAAACTTATGGAACTCGGCGCGCCCGATATTATTATAAGGAATGAAAAGAGAATGTTACAAGAAGCCGTTGACGCCCTTATCGATAACGGTAAAAGGGGTAAAGCGGTAACTGGTGCAGGCTCTCGTGAACTTAAGTCACTTTCTGCATTCTTACGCGGTAAACAAGGTCGTTTCCGTATGAACCTTCTTGGTAAACGTGTAGACTATTCAGGTCGTTCGGTTATCGTAGTAGGTCCAGAACTTAAAATTTATCAATGTGGTTTACCAAAAGAAATGGCTATTGAATTATTCAAGCCTTTCGTAATGAAAAAACTCGTTGAAAACGGCACTTGCCACAATATTAAGAGCGCTAAACGTACGGTTGAAAGAATGAAACCTTGCGTTTGGGATATTTTAGAAGATATCATTAAAGACCACCCTGTACTTTTAAACCGTGCTCCTACGCTTCACAGACTTTCTATTCAAGCGTTCGAACCAGTTTTAATTGAAGGTAGGGCTATTAAACTTCACCCACTCGTTTGTGGTGCGTTCAACGCCGACTTCGACGGTGACCAAATGGCAGTACACGTTCCACTTTCTATCGAAGCGCAAGCTGAAGCAAGATTCTTAATGCTTTCTTCTAACAACATCTTAAAACTTTCAGACGGTAAGCCTGTTATGTCGCCTACTCAAGATATGGTACTTGGTTGTTACTACCTTACTATCGTAAGAAAAGCAGACGGCAAATATTACAGCGCTAACGCTCAAGTTGAATTTATCGAAAAAGACGGTAAGTTCTACGTAGTAGAAGAAGATAAAGAAAAGAAATCTAAAGAAGTTAAGTACCTTGACGTATTAACCGCATCTGACGTTGTTATGCACGAAAGCGGTGTAATTTCAAAATGTACTTTAACAAGTGATAATACTGGTAAGGTTTATGAAAACGTTACAAGATATTGTGCGCCTGCATTTATCTCTGAAGACGAAGCAATCATGGCTTACCAAACTAAACAACTTTCATTACAAGACGAAATTTTTGTAAGACGTACCGTTGAACTTGCAGACGGCAGAAAGGTTACAGGTATTGTAAAAACTACTTGCGGTCACATTATTTTCAACGAAAAAATCCCACAAGATTTAGGTTTTGTTAAGAGGGTTGAAGATAAGGATTTCCTTAAATACGAAATTGAAAAACTCGTAGGTAAGGGTGACCTTAAAAAGATTGTTGACGCATGCTTTAAGAATAAATCTGCTAAGTGTGCTGCTGATACACTCGACTATATTAAAGAACTCGGATTCAAGTACTCAACCGTAGGTTGTATTACTACTTCAATCTTCGATATGCACGTTCCTGAAAAGAAAAAGGACATCATTGATAGTGCAAACGATGAAGTATTAAAGATTGAAAAGAGATTTAAACGTGGTCAATTAACTGACGACGAAAGATACAAACAAGTTGTTGACGTTTGGACTAAAGCGACTAACGACGTTACAGACGAACTTAAAAAGACACTTAATAAATTTAACCCAATTTGGATGATGGCGCACTCTGGTGCCCGTGGTTCAATCGACCAAATCAAGCAACTTTCTGGTATGCGTGGTCTTATGACCGACCCAAGTGGTAGAGTTATCGAAATCCCAGTTAAATCATGTTTCCGTGAAGGTCTTACAGTTCTTGAATACTTTACGTCATCTCACGGTGGTCGTAAAGGTCTTACGGATACCGCTCTTAAAACGGCTGACTCGGGTTACTTAACAAGAAGACTTGTTGACGTATCTCACTCTGTAATCGTTAAAGAAGAAGACTGTTTTGCAACTTTAGGCGAATCTCCAAAAGGTATTGAAGTTTCTGCTATTAAAGTTGACGGCGAAGACAAACCTATCGAAAGCTTACAAGATAGACTTTTCGGTAGATATACAATCAACGACGTAGTTCACCCTGAAACTGGCGAAGTTATCGTCCCAGGCGATACTATGATTTCTGAAGAACAAGCAAAAGCCATTGAAAAAGCAGGTATTGAAAAGGTTCTTATTAGAAGTATCTTCTCATGCCGTTCAAAAATCGGCGTTTGCGCTAAATGTTACGGTAAGAACATGAGTAACTTAGCACCTGTTCAAATTGGTGAAGCAGTAGGTACTATTGCCGCTCAATCAATCGGTGAACCAGGTACTCAGCTTACAATGAGAACATTCCACACCGGTGGTATCGCATCAACAGGCGATATCACGCAAGGTCTTCCAAGAATTGAAGAACTTTTCGAAGCAAGAAGACCAAACGGTCAAGCAGTTCTTTGTGACGTTGGCGGTAAAGTTTCTATCGTTATCAAAGACGGTATCAGACACGTTGTTGTTAAAAACGACAAAAACCAAAAAGATTACCAAATTCCGTTCTCTGCTGAAATCAAAGTTAAAGACGGCGATATCGTAGAACCAGGTACAATCTTAACAAGCGGTTCAGTTTACCCACAAGAAATCCTCACTACAAGGGGTGTTAAGGGTGTAGAAGACTATATCCTTAAAGAAGTTCAAAGGGTATACCGTTCACAAGGCGTTGATATCAACGATAAACACGTTGAAATTATCGTAAGACAAATGCTTAGAAAGGTTCTCGTTCAAGAAAGTGGCGATACGTCATTCCTTCCTGGCGAGTACGTTGACGAATTTGTTGTTAGGGAAGAAAACAAGAAAACTGTTGAAAACGGTGGTAGACCTGCAATGGTTGAAAGAATTCTTCTCGGTATTACTAAAGCATCTCTTGCAACTGAATCATTCTTATCTGCTGCATCATTCCAAGAAACTACAAGGGTTCTTACTGACGCTGCAATCAAGAACAAAGTTGACCACTTAGTAGGTCTTAAGGAAAATATCATTATCGGTAAACTTATCCCTGCTGGTACTGGTGCAAAAGAATACAAAAATTTAATGTCACAACCTAATACAAACGTGCAAAACATTTGACTTAATGGTAAAAAAGTGATAAAATAGTATAGTTAACGCAATTTACAAACAAAAAGGGGGCTTATAGCCCCCGTAAAATGCTTTCTTTAAGCGGGAAACTGCTTTTTGAATATTTCCGAAATAATACAAGGAGGTAAAATTATGCCAACAATCAACCAGCTTATTAAACAAGGCAGAACGATTGCAAAAGAAAAGAGTAAATCTCCAATCTTAGCATCTTGCCCACAAAGAAGAGGCGTGTGCCTTTCGGTTACTACGACTTCTCCTAAAAAGCCAAACTCAGCTCTTCGTAAAATTGCAAGGGTTCGTTTGACTAATAAGCAAGAAGGTACTGTATACATTCCTGGTGAAGGTCACAACCTTCAAGAACACAGTTCAGTACTTATTCGTGGCGGAAGGGTTAGAGACCTTCCCGGTGTTCGTTATCATATTATCCGTGGTACTTTGGATACTGCAGGCGTTGCAAAACGTAAGCAAGCAAGAAGTAAATACGGCGCTAAAAAGCCTAAATAATATTTAGCGGACAAACTAAAAATCCTACTTGTCGGAAAATATTTATAAAAGCACCCGATTTTGTAGGCAGTATGTCGCGAAATGCGACAGAAGGTTCACCGTTTTATAACGTGTGATAGCTGTACAAGGGTATAACCCTTAAAAATTTAAAGGAGGACAAAAATTATGCCAAGAAGAGGCAACGTTCCTAAAAGAGACGTTTTACCTGATCCAATTTACGGAAGCAAAGTAGTAACTAAGCTCGTAAACCAAATCATGTTAGACGGTAAAAAAGGAATCGCACAAGGTATCGTTTACGATGCTTTCAATAAAATGCAGGAAAAAACTGGTCAAGATGCAATGGAAGTTTTCAACCAAGCAATGGCTAACGTAATGCCTGTTCTCGAAGTTAAAGCGAGAAGGGTTGGCGGTTCAAACTACCAAGTTCCTATTGAAATCAGACCTGAAAGAAGACAAACACTTGCTATCCGTTGGATTGTTATCAATGCAAGAAAAAGAAGTGAAAGAGAAATGAGTGATAGACTCGCTAACGAACTCTTAGACGCAATGAATAACACCGGTGGTTCAGTTAAGAAGAAAGAAGATACACACAGAATGGCAGAAGCTAACAAAGCATTTGCACATTATCGTTGGTAGGAGTAAGAGATTATGCCTAGACAATATGACCTTTTACACACAAGAAATATCGGTATCATGGCTCACATCGACGCCGGTAAAACAACTACAACCGAACGTATTCTTTTCTACACAGGAAAGACTCACAAACTCGGTGAAACACACGATGGTGAAGCAACCATGGACTTCATGGTTCAAGAACAAGAACGTGGTATAACTATTTGTTCAGCTGCTACTACTTGTTACTGGAAAGGTAACAGAATCAACATCATCGATACTCCAGGTCACGTAGACTTCACAGTAGAAGTAGAACGTTCACTTAGGGTACTTGATGGCGCTGTTGCAACTTTCTGTGCAAAGGGTGGTGTAGAACCTCAATCTGAAACAGTATGGCGTCAAGCAGATAAGTACAAAGTACCAAGAATCGCATACATCAACAAGATGGATATCAACGGTGCTAACTTCTTCAACGCTATTACTATGATGAAGGAAAGACTTCACACTAACGCAGTTCCAATCTGCCTTCCTATCGGTAAAGAAGATACTTTCAAAGGTATCATCGACCTCGTTACTAACGACGCAATCATTTATAACGACGATTTAGGTAAAGATTTCACTCAAGGTCCTATCCCTGCTGATATGGCTGACATTGCTGAAGAATACAGAATGAACCTTATGGAAATCTGTGCTGAACAAGAAGACGAACTCATGGAAAAATATTTCGAAACAGGCGAACTTACTGTTGAAGAAATGAAGAGGGCGTTAAGAAAAGCTACTATTTCAATGGCTATTACACCTGTTCTTTGTGGTTCATCTTACAAAAACAGGGGTGTTCAACACCTTATTGATGCTATTATCGACTATCTCCCAAGCCCAATCGACGTTGACCACGTTACTGGTACTAACCCTAAGGGTGAAGAAGAAATCAGAAAAACTTCTGACGACGAACCATTTGCAGGTCTTGCATTCAAGATTGTTGCTGACCCATTCGTTGGTAAACTTGCTTTCTTCCGTGCTTATTCTGGTCACCTTGCTTCTGGTTCTTACGTTTACAACAGTACTAAAGCAAGAAAAGAAAGAGTTGGTCGTTTAGTATTAATGCACGCTAACCACAGGGAAGAAATCGAAGAAGTTTACTCAGGCGATATTTGCGCAATGGTAGGTCTTAAAGAAACTACTACTGGTGATACACTTTGTGATGAAGACCACCCAATTATCCTTGAACAAATGGAATTCCCAGAACCAGTTATTCGTGTAGCTATCGAACCTAAAACTAAACAAGGTCAAGACAAAATGACCCTTGCTTTATTAAAACTTGCAGAAGAAGACCCAACTTTCAAATTCTATACAGATAAAGAAACAAGCCAAACAATCATTGCTGGTATGGGCGAACTTCACCTTGAAATTATCGTAGATAGACTTCTTAGAGAATTCAAAGTTGAAGCTACAGTAGGTAAACCACAAGTTGCTTACAGAGAAACCTTCCGTAATGAAGTTGAAGCACAAGGCTTCTACAAGAGACAATCAGGTGGTAAAGGTCAATACGGTGACTGTCGTGTTAGATTTACACCGCTTGAACCAGGTCAAGGTTTCATGTTTGAAGATGAAACTGTTGGTGGTTCTATTCCTAAGGAATATATCGAACCAGTTAGAAAGGGTATTGAAGAAGCATCTAAGAACGGTACACTTGCAGGCTACGAAGTTGTAGACTTCAAAGCAACTGTATACGACGGTTCTTACCACGAAGTTGACTCATCTGAAATGGCATTCAAGATTGCAGGTTCACTTGCATTCAAGGAAGCTATGAAGACTGCTAACCCTGTTATCTTAGAACCTATCATGAAGGTTGAAATCGTAACTCCTGAAGATTACTTCGGTGACCTTATGGGTAACGTATCTTCACGTCGTGGTACTATCCAAGGTACTGAAGATAGAAACGGTTCTAAAGTAATCGACGCACAAATCCCACTTTCTGATATGTTCGGTTACGCAACTGACCTCCGTTCAAGAACACAAGGTCGTGGTCAATACACAATGCAATTTGACCACTATGCTGAAGTTCCAAGGTCAATCGCTGAAAAAATTATCGGCGAAAGAGCGGTAAAAAACAACGATTAATTGAAAAGTTCTAAATAAGGCTTGACATAAATCGCGGTTTATTATATACTTTAATTAATAAATTTTAAAAAAATAAAAATAAAAACAAACATAATTTTTTGGAGGAAACAAAAACTATGGCAAAGGCAAAATTTGACAGAAGAAAACCACACGTAAACATTGGTACTATCGGTCACGTTGACCACGGTAAAACTACATTAACCGCGGCTATCACAATGGTTCTTGCATCACAAAACGGTGCAGAAAAAATGAGATATGACCAAATCGATAAAGCACCAGAAGAAAAAGCAAGAGGTATCACGATTAACACTTCTCACGTTGAATACCAAACAGCAACTCGTCACTACGCACACGTTGACTGCCCAGGTCACGCCGACTACGTTAAGAACATGATTACAGGTGCTGCTCAAATGGACGGTGCAATCCTCGTTTGTGCTGCTACTGACGGTCCAATGCCTCAAACAAGAGAACACATCCTTCTTGGTAGACAAGTAGGCGTTCCTTACATTGTAGTATTCTTAAACAAATGTGACCAAGTAGACGACCCAGAACTTCTTGAACTCGTTGAAATGGAAGTTAGAGAACTTCTTTCTGAATACGGTTTCCCTGGCGACGATACTCCTATCGTTAAAGGTTCTGCTCTTAAAGCTCTTGAATTTGCATCTAACACTGATGATGCTGCTGCTGTTGCTGCTGCACCTGAATGTAAATGTATTTTCGAACTTATGGATGCTGTTGACAGCTACATCCCAACTCCAGAACGTGAATCTAACAAACCATTCCTTCTCCCTGTAGAAGACGTATTCACAATCTCTGGTCGTGGTACTGTTGCTACTGGTAGAGTAGAAAGAGGTATCGCTAAAGTTGGTGACCCTGTTGATATCGTTGGTATCAAATCTCAAAAAATGACTTCAGTTATTACTGGTCTTGAAATGTTCAGAAAATCACTTGATGAAGCTTACGCTGGTGATAACGTTGGTGCTCTTTTAAGAGGTATCGACAGAACTCAAATCGAAAGAGGTCAAGTAATTTGTAAACCAGGTTCAATTCAACCACACACT
>JAZRSH010000026.1:0-29530 GCA_045651405.1 Christensenellaceae bacterium
AATCCTACGATTATTAAAAATAAAGTTGGCTACGTTGAACTTGAAGAAGGTTTAACAAAATCAATAGACGTTCAAATTGAAGGTCAAGACTACTGCTCTATGGAGGTAAAGATATATGCATATAAAGGCTAAATTATATCCCTATCCCGTATTAGCATCATTCAACAATGACTATTTGGATAGTTCTTTTGATATTGAAGTAGAAGAAATCATTACCGAAAAAGAAATTACATTAAAGTTTACACCAAAACTTGACAATGAAGAATTGGCAAATGTAATTCGTTCTAATGACGCATCTTTTGTTGTTCATATTGAATGCACCTTCACTTGTTTTAGAACGATTGTAGAAGTTCCTTTTGAAGGAAAGACTGTTACTATTTCTGCTAACAAAGTTGAAGAAGTTATGCACCTTTGTCCTTTTATTGTTGCTGAAAGAGATATTTACGACTATAAAAACAGTAAATTTAACGCTGAATATGAAGGTGTTTCCTTTGAATTAGATAAGGGTAGCATTATGGCTATCGGTTTTGAAAAGGTTATTAGAATTGAAAAAGAAGATGATGACCTTGCTAATGTGCCTTCTATCTTCTCTGTTACTGAAATTATTGACCCAAAAGTTACCGATATCGTTATTGACTACTCTAGTGATAAAATTGGTCTTAGACTACCTTCACCTGTGTATAGAAAGTTTGTAACGCAAAATAGCAACAACCCTAATGCACAACCTGTTTTACACGCTATGCTTATTATTCCTGCACTTATTAAGTGTTTAGAAGAAGTTAAGCATTCTGGTGAAGATTATTATCTTTACGAAGAAAGAAGATGGTTTAGGTCAATTCAAAAGGCTGCTAAAAAGTTAAATATTGACCTGAGCGAAGAAAATATTGTCAATATTGACACCTTTGACGTTGCACAAAAGATTATGAAAAACACTACTGCTAACGGCATTATTAACTTGAATAAAGTTGCTATTGAAGGAGGAAGTTCAAATGAAGATTAAGATACTTTCTGAAGAAAAACTAGAAACTTTATCAACGAAAGAAAATTTAGAAGTTATTGAAAAGTATATTAAAGATAACCCTACAAACGAGTGGTTAAAAGACGTTTTCAAAGTAGATGAACCGTTTACTTTATCAAAAGTTGATATGGAAGACTTTGAAATGGATATGTCTACTGAAAGACCTGAAGATACTGACTTTGAAAATGCTAAAAGAGTGTTTGAGGCATTAAAGCACCTTCCTGAAAGCACTGCTTGTGATACAAGACTTTGGGCTGGTTTGACTTTTGGTAAATTCTATTCTTATATGCAATATAGATATAGCCTATCTAATAATGCTAAATATTTTAAGAATAAGTGGTTGTTTCAAGGTAAAAGTAGAAAATCAGACTTGTTTAGACAAGGCATATCAATGCTTTGGTGGTATGTTTATCTTACCTATGACAATTCATTAGAAAACCCTTATGAATTAACAGAGTTTTGCTTTAACCATAAAGACTTTTTGATAAGTGTTTATAGTAGAACGTTCTCTGGTTCAAAAAATGTTAGACTTGCACTTATTCAAGCCCTTCGTGATTTTGAACGTGATGGTGGCAGTATTGAAAAGAAAGAAATTTATAACGGTATTGTAAAATATATGGCTTTCTTAGGTGGAGCATATCTAATAGATACTTTCACCCGTGAAGAAATATATGAAAAAATATATGAAGAACTTATAAGATTAGAAGACGGCTTAAATCAATCTAAGCCAAATAGATTTACTTTAAGTTAGGAGAAAAACAATGGCTGAAATTATTGATGGTAACACAATAGATATGGTAAAAGAAAACCTTGCTAAACTTCAAGAAATTTATCCTGAAGCATTTACGGAAGGTAAAGTTGACCCACAAAAACTATTGCTTTTATTGGGTGAAGACGTTGATAGTTCTAACGAAAAGTATTCTTTCACTTGGAAAGGTAAAAATGACTGTATTCGCCTTGCTCAATCATCTAGTAAAGGCACTCTTTTACCTTGCAAGGAAGATAGTGTTGATTGGGATACAACTCAAAACCTTTACATTGAAGGCGATAATTTAGAAGTGTTAAAATTGTTGCAAAAAAGTTATCTTGGAAAAATCAAAATGATTTATATTGACCCCCCTTACAATACGGGAACTGATTTCGTATATCACGATGATTTTGCCGATAATATTGCAAACTATAAACAAATAACAGGTCAAGCACATAAAAGTAATGCTGAATCGGCTGGTAGATACCATACAAATTGGCTTAATATGATATATCCACGCCTTAAACTTGCAAGAACATTACTTTGTGATGATGGTGTTATTTTTATAAGCATTGATGATAATGAATTGGAAAATGCAAAAAAAGTTTCTGATGAAGTATTTGGCGAAAATAATTTTATTACAATATTAACCAGAGAGGCAATAAAAGGTGGTTCTTTATCTAAATTTTTGAGAGTCGTAAACGATTATGTTTTAGTTTATGCTAAAAAGATTGATAATGCTGTTTTTGGTGGAATTGAAGTGCCGGGTTTTGTCTTGGATAAAGTTGATGAACACGGTAAATATGCAAAAGGTAGAGAATTAAATAAATGGGGCGTTGGCGCAAGACGAGAAGATTCTCCGGGAATGTGGTTTCCTGTTCCCGGCCCTAACGGCGAAGAAATATATCCTATCAGAAATGATGGTAGCGAGGGTCGTTGGAGATTATCAAGAGAAAATATTTTGAAAATGATTGAAAAAGGTGATGTTATATATGAACAACGTGATAACGGCACTTATATCATTTATGAAAAAATAAGAGATGATTCTCCAAGAACTAAGCAATTTACTAATCTTTTTATTGACAAGTATATCAATTCAAAGGGGTCTGAAGAAATAAAGAAACTATTTGAATTAAACTTATCAATATTTGACTATGCTAAACCTGTTGAACTTATTAAAGATTTAATGATTATGGGTTCACAAGATAAAGACTATATTGTCTTAGATTTTTTCTCTGGGTCTGCTACAACGGCACATTCTGTTATGCAATTAAATGCAGAAGATGGCGGCAATCGTAAATTTATAATGGTTCAGTTGCCAGAAGTTTGTGCTGAAGACTCAGAGGCCTATAAAGCAGGCTATAAAAATATTTGTGAAATTGGTAAAGAACGTATTCGCCGTGCTGGTAAACTAATTAAAGAACAAAATTCTAACGTTGATACAGGGTTTAGAGTATTCAAACTTGATACCTCTAACCTTACTAAATGGAATAATACACCTACTGATGACCCTAACGAAGTTGCAAAACGTATTAACGATAGCCTTTTCTATTTGCAACCAGATAGAACTGATGAAGACTTTGTTTATGAAATAATGATTAAACTTGGTATGCCTTTATCTAAGAACGTAGAACTTTCTACCATTGAAGATAAAAAGGTTTATGGCGTAAAAGACGGTGCATATTCTATTCTCATTTGTTTAGAATATTACGTAAACTTTGAATTGGTTGAAAAAATGGCTGAAAGTGAATACGAAGTGCTTATTTTTGCTGACCGTTGCTTTGCCGATGCTAATATGCTAATAAATACTGAAGAAATCTTAAAGAAAAAAGGTAAAACATTAAAATTATTCTAAGCAAAAGGAAAAATATACAATGAAACTAAAATTCAAACATCAAGAGTTTCAATCTGATGCAGTTAAATCCGTAGTTGACTTGTTTATGGGGCAAGAAAAAAATGCCTCTACTTTCTCTATGCTTGGAATGTATAATATGGAAACGCTTGGATATTCTAATGACTTAGATATAAGTTATAAAAGAATTGAAGAAAATTTACATAAAGTTCAAGAGAGAAACTTGTTACCATTAACAGAGTTAAAAGAATTGCGTTTTAACATTGAAATGGAAACAGGAACAGGTAAAACTTTTGTATATACCAAAACTATTTACGAATTACATAAGCAATATAACTTTACTAAGTTTATCGTGCTTGTGCCTAGCATTGCTATCCGTGAAGGTGTATATAAGAGCATGCAAACAACGGCTGACTACTTTGCTGCACAATATGACGGCGTAAGAACACAACCGTTTATTTACAACTCATCAAGACCATACGAAGTTAGAGATTTTGCAGAGTCAAGTAATCTTGAAATAATGATTATTAACATTGATGCTTTCAAGAAGAACGAAAACTTATTCAATCAAGAAAACGATAGAATGAGTAAGTCTGCAAGAGATTATATTAGAGATTGTAACCCTATTCTTATAATTGACGAGCCACAAAGCATTGATAATACTGTTAAATCTAGATTAGCAATAGAAAGTCTTAACCCGTTAGTTGAATTGCGTTATTCTGCTACTCATAGAGAAAAAATCAATACTATTTATCGTTTAACGGCTGTAGATGCTTACCAAATGGGAATTGTTAAGCAAATTTGTGTTGCAAATAACGACGTTGTTGACGACTTTAACAAGCCTTATATCAAACTAATTTCAGTTGAAAACAAAAATGGCTTTTCTGCTAAGTTAGAACTTGATATTAAAGACAAAAAAGGCGTTGTCGCTCGTAAATCTGTGGTTGTTAAGCCTAATTCTGACCTTGAAACCGTTACAGGCAGAGAAATTTATCGTGGTTATATCGTTTCGGGTATTGACTGTGAACCGGGCTACGAACTAGTTGAATTTTCTAATACTGAAATTGTTCAAATCGGTAAACCTATCGGCGCAGTTGATGATATTTTGTTCAAGCGTCAACAAATTAGAAGAACGATTGAAGCCCACTTAGACAAAGAATTACGCTACTTAAACAAAGGTATTAAAGTCCTTTCCCTTTTCTTCATTGACGAAGTTAAAAAATATCGTGATTATGATGCAGAAGACTTGAAAGGTATGTATGCTTTAATGTTTGAAGAAGCGTATAACGAAATAATTCAAAGACCTAAATATCGTGAAATTAGAGAGTTTTATAAAAATGACATTTCTAAAGTCCACGATGGTTATTTTGCACAAGATAAAAAAGGTCGTATGAAAGATACCAAAGGCGACACTGCTGACGATATTTCTGCTTATGAAACCATTATGAAACAAAAAGAGTGGTTATTATCGTTTGATTGTCCTTTGCGCTTTATATTCTCTCACTCTGCTCTTAAAGAAGGTTGGGATAACCCTAACGTATTCCAAATTTGCACTCTTATAGAGAATAAAACCGTATTTACTTGCAGACAAAAGATTGGTCGTGGACTTCGTTTGTGTGTAAATCAAAATGGCGAAAGAATTGAAGATAAGAATATAAATATTCTTCACGTTATAGCACAAGAGTCTTTTGCTGAATTTGCCGATAAATTACAAAAAGAAATTGAAGACGAAACGGGTGTTCAATTTGGTGTATTGGATATTGGTATGTTTGTAGGTTTGCCTGCATCAAACGAAAATGGCGAAGATTTTGCAATAACCCACGAAGATTCTGGTAGTTTATTAGACTTCTTTAGAACTAAAAACTACATTGATGCAAAAGGTCGTATTCAAGAACCCTTAAAAGAAGGTTTAAGAACCGAAACTGTTGAGTTACCTAAGAAGTTTGAGGCTGCAAGAGAACGTATTTTAGGTCAGATTTTACAAGCAAATAAAAAGGTTGAAGTTAAGCAGGAACGCAAACAAGTATATGTTAAGCGTAAAGATGAAATCTTTGAAAACAATGCCTTTATTGAGTTGTGGAATAGATTAAAGAGCAAAACGATATATCGCATCAATATGGATATTGATGAATTGCATAGAAGATGCGTAAATGAAATATCTGAAATGACTTCTATTAAGAAAGCACAAATTAAGAAGGAAACTGCAAGCATTGATATTAAAAATGCTGGTGTAACCTATCAAGAACAAGGCGTTAGATTTGAGGAATTTGACCAAAGCCTAATGATACCAGACGTTGTTAGAATTTTATCTGATAATACTAAATTGCCTCGTTCAAACGTTGCAAAAATTCTTTTAGAAAGTAATAGATTGCAAGACTTTATCAACAACCCACAAAAGTTTATTGAAGAAGTAACAACTATTATTGAATATAATAAGAACACGTTGAGTATTGACGGTATTAAATACACTAAAATTGAAGGTCAAGAATACTCTTTAACCGAAGTGTTTGACTTAGAAGATACTAAAGAAGTTATTGCATATCTTGATAGTAATGCAGTTCCCGTTGAACACTCTGTTTATGATTATATCATTTATGATAGTGCTACTGTTGAAAAGCCTTTCGCTTTAGCGTTAGACAACGACCCAGACGTTAAATTATTCTTCAAGATACCATCTAAATTCAAAATATCTACCCCTGTTGGAACGTATAATCCAGACTGGGCCGTATTTGTTGAAAACGAATACGAAAAGAAATTGTATTTGGTTGTTGAAACTAAAGGTTCTACTGACAGAGCCGATTTAAGAAACAAAGAAGATATTAAAATTCATTGTGGTCAAAAACATTTTGAAGGTGTTGGACTTGACGTTACTTTTGCAAAAGCCAAAAAATGGGCTGAGTGTAAAAAGGATTTGTGCTAATACATAAGGAGAATTGTTATGTGGATATTAGCAATTTTTGGTATTATTTTTGGTTTCTTTGAAGCCATCATAAAAAATAATAAATAACATAAAAATAGCCGAGATTGATTTCAATCCCGGCTATTTACATATATTGACGATTTGTTTTTTCTTCTTTAAGGCGTATTCATAAGCAATTTTCGTTCCACTTCTTCGCCTTGATGGTGGTAACATATTATGTTTAGGTTCTCGTTTTAATTCAGGCAAGTAGTTTTCGTTGTAATAGAATATGCAATACACAGATTTATCTATCATTTCATAATTGCGTTCAACGTAAGAACATTTACCAGCGTTTTCTATTTTGGGTGGATAATAGGTTTCTTCGTAAGACTCAAGCAGATAGTCTTCATAAGATTTGTCTATATATTGATAAGCCGACCTAACGTATATTCTTCTAATAGAAGGATACTCATTTTTAAGTTCGGTAACAACTTCCCACGATAAGTCGTCAAACTCACTCATACTGCCAAAGAAAAATTTAGTAACACCTTTGTCTAAAAGTTTTACTATTTCTTGTTTTAATAAGGGTTTTATGGTTTCCTTATTTTCTATTTTCCTATGCCCGATAAAGCAGCAAGACGTATCCATAAAAAATGTGCCACCTTTTGCAAGATGACACATATAGCATGCATCATTCTCGCATTGTTTGTGGAACAACTTTACATAACCTTGTGACAAGATATTTGTAACACGAAAAATGAATACACAACTACCGATAGTATGCGTATCCTGCCACAAGTTATAATTATTCAGTTGTTCCACGAATATATAATAACACTTTTTTCTAAAAAAATCAATATTTAAGACGGTAATAACATAAAAATAGCCGAGAGTTCTTAAAGAATTCCCGGCTATTAGTATATTATAAGATTTTTGTATTATCAGGTATATAGACTTTATCGCCGACTTTTATTGCTACGTAGTTTATACCTTCGTGATGACAACCAACGTTAGTAGGTTTACCTTTTTGATGACTTCTAAGTATGTATTTATCGGGTTCAAAGTCGGTTTTAGGTATCTGACCTTCAATAAATTTTTGGTCGTTGCCAACTTCAATTATCTTAAAGCCCTTTTGTATAAGGTCTGCTGAAAATTGCCATAGTTTTTCAAACAAACCATAAGAGTCCATTATAACTGATAAGTCTTGTTCTGGGTGATATGCAGTAATTCTAAAATAATTTGCCATTTTTATATGCTCCTTAATTCGTAATTTTCGTGAATAATAAATACTTCTGTATAAAGTGTGTGGTATTGGAATATGACTACTCTGATTTCGTTTTCAGTGTGGTCGTAAACTTTTTTATAGGATAGATTATGTTTGCCAACTTCTTTATGAATATAGTCGTAAACCTCATCTATACTGCCAAATTCTTTAATTATGTAACCATTTGATACAAGCATCTTAATACCTCCTTTATGCTGCTATCTGTTTTATTTGTCTTTTAGCGTATGGTAGCCATTTCTTATTAACGAAAGTTAGTATTTCTTCCGATGGCTTTGAGTTGTATTCACCATAGCATTGTAAAACCTTTTTATCTTCTAATGAGTATTCTATTGTTACAAGTGGTTTATCTGGTTGCTCTTTAGTGCGTATAAAGAATATAAGCGATTTTTCGTCAACAACCTTTTGGTCGTAACCCATTTTACCAACGCAGTGGTGTAAAATATTACCTTCATTTTTAAGTTCAGTAGGCGATTTAGCAATAATGCAAATAAAACCAACTTTTTCATATTGCAAAGCATTATATTTAACTGCAACTGCTCTAAAGTTTTCATAGAATTGTTTTCTATTTTCTTCATCACGTTTTGCTTGTTCGCTATGATACTCATTAACTCTTATATCGTGCCATCTCTTAAAGTCGTGTGGATAACGGTTTTTATCAAGTGATAAATCTATACCCAAATATTCGCACGCTCTTTTATAGTCGTTATAAGTGTAGAAGTCAATTTTTTGTTTATTTGCATAATCAATAAATTTATCTGTTTCACCTTTAACGAAAGCACGTAGAGTTTCAAGTCCTTTTGAGTGATATAAATCTTTTCTTTTATTATGTAATTGTTGCAAAACTCGTATATCTTTTTGAGTTTTATAAGCGTCAATAACAACTTTTATATCATAAGATGCGTGTCTTAGCATCAATCTATTTTTACCAAGCCATTTACGGAACGCTTTATCTACTCTTGCAAGTTTTAATATCTGCTTACTTAGTGATAAATTAGATAGTCCAAGTTTAGTTATAAATTCAACTTCTGGGAATTGCCTATAAGTTCTTAGGTATTTTAACGTGTTTTCTTCATAATCAAAATATTCAACGGCGCTATACTTAAATTCAGGTATAGTAGTGATATATTCAACGTTTACTAATAACGCATAGGGGTCAAATGCTTTTTCGGGTGAACATTCATACCATATAGCGTCTTCATACCAAGAACGTTGTTTTGTTAAACCCATATCATACCAACCAACGCTATAACCAGCAATATAATGACAGTTTATATCTTTAGAAAAGCAGACGTTGGAATCTACGCCATGAACGGCAACTTGTTTTAAGTAAGTTTTGCCTTGATATTTTCTCGCAGCAACCGTTACTTTTACAAGTTCGCCATCATTCTTAGTAAAGTAGGCATAAAACCTTTTTTGGTTATAGGTAAGATTGCGTTTTTTATCCATTGAAATGATTTTCTTTTCTATGTATTTTGGAATAGGTTTAATTTTTTCTATTTTCATCTTAATTACCTCGCTGTGATTTTATTTGCAAATACGTCTAAAAGGAATTTAGGTATTTCAATAGACGGTTTAGATATTTCGTGCATAACGCCATCTTCATCTACGTAGGTGTAATCGTTTATCCAGTGTTTCTGACTTTCTTGAACGAATTGAGTAGTCTTTTTAGGCAAGAACTCTATCTTGTTTTCATTTTCAACTAGAACTAAGTCGTGCAACTTATGTATTTTTAAGATATAAGTATCAACGCAGTGAGAAGGAATACCAACCATCGGTATGCGTTCTTTTAAGCCACAATCACGGCTCGTTAAAGTCATTTCAAGGCTGTTTGCAATAGTCTTTGCATTGTCGCCAAACACCTCGTAAAAGTCGCCTAAACGGTAAATTATGACTGCACTTGGGTATTGCTTTTGAATTTCTTGATATTTAAGATAAAAGCCTTTAGGTTTAGGCTCTTCAACAACTTTGTTTTTAGCAAGTTCTTCTTCGTGCAACTGAGCCATAATTTCTTGTATTTCTTCTTCGCTTGGAATATCTGCATCGTCTTCATCATCTTCCGTATCTTCGTCAAATAATGGGTCTGGTTGAGAGTTCTTTGCGATTTGTCCCTTAAAAGAAAGAGAAGACGACGTTTTTATTTCATCATCTTCTTCAACTTTTTTTACAACCGGTTCTTCGCTTTTTGTAAGCATATCAAATAATGAATATTGTGCCTCAGGTTTCTTTTCAACCTTTTTAACCGTAGGCGTAGTGGTAGTTTTTGCAGGTGTCTTTTTAGGTGGCTGATAAGGCGTTCCATCTGGGTTGAATAAAGTTCCTTCAATGCTATCTTCTTCAAAATAGTGCATTAGCCAACCAAAGACAACGCTATCTTCAACCATTGCACTAGTTGCACCTTTTTCTGCTAATTTCTTTGCCTCATCGGTAGCATAACTCATAAAGCCTTTTAAGTCTTTTTTACTAATAAGCGATTTACCGTCTTTTTCAATAGTAATACCGTTATTGATTTTAATTGCAAGGTTTTTACTCGCATTTTCTTCTAAATATTTCAACAATATTTCATCTTGTTTATTTTTTGTTTCTAAGTTTATTTTCATTTCAAATACCTCCTAAATTTTATTCTATAAATTAAAAAAGCCTTTCTTATTCAGAAAGGGTCTTCACGCCAAATACCACGTATAACTTCTTTTCTAGTTATAGGGAATATCTGCCATTGAACGTTGTTGATAGGTTTTCCATTATCGTCTGGTGGTGGGTATTGATAATACATTTTCTTTACATCCACAGCCTGTTTATACGTTCTTGTTAAAAACCTATATTTATATATCTTTCGGTTTATAGGATAACAGACTTTATATCCATACGGATTTTCTAATAGTGGTTTCATTTTTATCACCTCAAATCGTAAACTGAAAAGAACTTAATTCTCTTATATTTAAGATTAAAATCTTTTCTAAACTGTTTTTTTGCTTTAGGTAATGAGTAACCTATATAGTATTTTTGCAAGTTATCTGTAAAACTAAATAGTTGATAGCCTTGAAAGGTCTTATAAACTAAAACTTCAATCATTTTAATTCTCCCTTAAGCAACTCTTTTAATGCCACCACCAAGCGATTTAACGCCTATAGTTCCAAATTCACTACACCAGTCGTCGTCTTTATTCCAAACGTATGCAAAGGCGTAAAAAGTGGATTTATCTCTTGTAAGCGAATTTTCCCATTCTTCTGGGTAGTCCGTTACAATCATTAGAGAATAGCATTCACCAAAATGTGTATATTCGTGTGTTACTGCATAGACGGTGCAATTATGTTTTTCTTCTATTTCTTTGATTTTGTCTGCAAGTTCTTTATCTTGATAAGCCCAAAAGCCTCCAAAATTTTCATAAAAGCAAACGTTGTCTTCTTCCATAAAGCCTTTAATATAAGGCTTGTAAATATCTAATTGCTTAAGATATTTTTCTGCTTGTTGTTTTCTTTCTTGTTTCGTAGTGTTTTTCATAATATATACTCCTTTTAATTAAATACAATCTTCAAGGCTTTCAAACTGTAAGCCTATATTTCTAAGTGTTTCTTCAAATCCAAACCAAGCAAGTAAGTTCTGGTTAAAATCTTCAATGGCGAGAGGGTCTTCTTCATCCCATTTTTTACCAAATAAGTCTTTCATACCGTATAAACCTGTTGATGATTGAAGTTCATAGAGAAGTTCATTTATTTCTTCTCTATATTTTTTGTAAAAAGCCGTAGTGTCACTATACCAAATTAAAAAGCCAACCATTCCTGATTGGCAACCGTGATATAGCACGTCTGTAAATATGTGTTTTTTATCGTCATAATCGTTCCATTCACCGATTACATAATCACAAACACGTTTTGTTAATTTGTTTTCAGTATTTCTTTTAATTTCTTTGATGCTTTTAAGAGTAAGTTTCATATTAGTCAACCTCCTCAAAGTCATCTACGTTGATATGGGTATAATCAACGCCATATTCAAAGTAAAGTCCGTTTTCATCTTCAAATAGGTCATAATCTGTAACTGTTATCTTTCCACGATTAGTTATAACAACGGTAATTTTGTTATTTTCTTTATCAAGAAAGTAAATATTGAAAGTTATAAATTCTTCACCATCAAAATGTTGAAATTCTTTTAAGTAGCATTTGTTCATATTTTTCCCTCCTTATTTATCTGCTAACTTATACCAAATGTTGTATTCAAGTTCAATTTCTCTTGTTTCGTAAGAACCGTTTTTCTCAAATTCAACTTCACGGTATTCTGTAATAGAACCTTTATATTCATTTGTTCTTGTATGTATAGGGTGTAATTCTTTCATACAATCTTCAAATACACGAATATACGGTTTTCCGTTTTTTCCTACACAGGCGATTATTAAATCTTTATCAGTTATATAACCGATACCTGTAATCTTGGTAAAATCACTTTTACCATTTCTTGTTACTGCATAAACTACTTTTTTCATCTTTTGGATACCTCCTGAATTTTTTATTAGCCTTTCGGCAGTGGCTAAGGACCACTGAAAAAAACAGAACAATTTACTTTGATAATATTTCTCAGCACGTCAAGGATACAGGATAAAAATTTTATGTAAAATAAAAAAGAGCCAAACTCTAATTGAGTCTGACTCTATAAAGGGTATTAAGTTTTAAGTAAAATTTTTAGCCCATTGACTTGCTGTTTTTTCTGTGGTACAACGACACAAACGAAAGGCAAAAAATTCAGTTGTTATTATTTAATTTATGAAAAAGGTGCAAATAAGAAAAAGGGCCTACAAGATTGTCTTGTAAGCCCTTAAATTGCCGTTTATTTCTTCTTAATGAAATCGCCATATTCATCTCTTGGTTGGAACATCCAGTGCGTATTTTCGGCTTTAGGGCGTTCAAAATCAAAGATTATACCTGCGTTTCCTTTAACGAAGATATATTTAATTATAGTAATAGAAAAAGCAGTCGCATTAGAACGTGGGTTCAAACGCGACTGCAATTGGCGGAAAAGGCGGGATTTGAACCCGCGCTGCGATTATCTCACACTACTCCCTTAGCAGGGGAGCCCCTTGAGCCACTTGGGTACTTTTCCATTTGTCAAGTTAAATAAATATTTAGTTTTAATTTTTCGGCTACACTGCTAAGGGTTCCCGAAGCAGGGGCGCGACGCGTTAAGCAAACAATTGATAATTGTTTGTAGCCAAAGCGGCGAACAAACTACGTTTGGAGCAGGCACTTCAGTGACCTTGAGCCACTTGGGTACTTTTCCATATTGTCAAGTTAAATTAGTATTAAGTTTTTAAATTTATGCTACACTGCTAAGGGTTCCCGAAGCAGATATCAAGCCATTACTTGCTTAAAGCCTTATTATAATACCACATAAAATTATTAAAGTCAAAATATTTTTCTATCTTTTTGTAAAAAAATTATTTTAAACCTATATAAAATTTAGTTTACAAAGTAAAAAAAATATGTTAATATACTAAAGATAAATTCACACTGGCGGTAAGCGCCCCAAATTCGTGCCTTGTAAAAAAAATTCACACGTCGACAAGGTGATGGGGATAAACGCATTGTCAGGCGGAATAACGGAGGATATTTATTATGGCAGTATGTTCAATGAAACAATTGCTTGAAGCAGGTGTTCACTTTGGTCACCAAACAAGCAGATGGAACCCAAAAATGAAAAAGTACATTTACGGTGCAAGAAACAATATTCATATTGTTGACTTACAAATCACTGTAGAAGAAATCGAAAAAGCTTACAAGTTTGTAGTAGAAACTGCAAAAACAGGCAAATCAGTACTTTTCGTTGGCACTAAAAAACAAGCTCAAGAAGCAATCGCTCAAGAAGCAGAAAGATGTGGTCAATACTACATCAACGCAAGATGGCTTGGTGGTACTTTAACTAACTTCAAAACAATCAGGTCAAGGGTTGAAAGACTTAACAAACTTGACAATATGGAAAAATCAGGCGAATTCGAACTTCTTCCTAAAAAAGAAGTTATCGCTTTAAAAGCTGAAAGAGAAAAACTTCAAACAGTTTTAGGCGGTATTAGGGAAATGCACACTCTTCCAGGTGTTCTTTTCGTAGTTGACCCACATTGTGAAGAAATCGCAATCAAGGAAGCTAAAAAACTTAACATCCCTGTAGTTGCTATTACTGATACTAACTGTAACCCAGACGATATCGACTACGTTATCCCTGGTAACGACGACGCTATTAGAGCCGTTAAACTTATCGCATCTATCATTGCAGACGCAGTTATCGAAGCTAACCAAGGCGAAGATGCTGTTAAGCACGTTGTAGATGAAGAAGAAGTTGTTTCTATGGATGAAGCAGTTTCTATGGACCAAGCAGAAGCTACTACTGAAGAAGCTTAAGCTTAATAATTTCAAAAGGAGATTACTATGAGTTTTACAGCAAATGACGTAATGACACTTCGTCAAAGAACAGGCGCAGGCATGATGGACTGCAAAAAGGCACTTACTGAAACTGACGGCGATATGGAAAAAGCCGTTGACTATTTAAGAGAAAAAGGTATCGCAAAAGCTGCTAAAAAAGCAGGTAGAATTGCTGCTGAAGGTATCGTTGATAGTTATATCCACATGGGTGGTAAAGTTGGCGTTTTACTTGAAGTAAACTGCGAAACTGACTTCGTTGCTCGTGGCGAACAATTCAAAGAATTAGTACACGATATCGCTCTTCAAATCGCTGCTGCTAACCCTTCATACGTTACAGTTGATGAAGTTCCTGCAGACGTTATTGAAAAAGAAAAAGAAATTCTTCGTGCTCAAGCTATCGAAGAAGGCAAACCTGAAAAAATTATTGACAAAATGGTTGAAGGTAGAATTAAAACTTTCTATGATGAAAACTGTTTAGTTTGCCAAAAATTCGTTAAAGACCCTTCTAAAACTATCGAACAACTCGTTGTAGAAGCAACTGCTACTATCGGCGAAAAAATTGCTATTAGAAGATTTGCTCGTTTCGAAATGGGTGAAGGTTTACAAAAGAAATCAGAAAACTTAGCTGATGCTGTTGCAGAACAAGTTTCTTCAATGCAAAAATAATATTACTAAAAAGGAACACTATCTATATAATGTTCCTTTTTTTTCGAGGTTCAAATGAGTATTAAGTATAAAAGAGTTATTATTAAAGTAAGTGGCGAGGCTTTAGCTGGCGAAAAAGGTATGGGTTTTGACCAATCCGTTGTTTCTAAAGTCGTTGACCAAATCGTAAACGTGCACAACCTTGGCGTTCAAGTTGCTATCGTTGTAGGTGGCGGTAATTTCTGGCGCGGTAGACAAGGTACTGAAATGGAACGTACTACCGCCGACCATATGGGTATGCTTGCAACTGTTATTAACGCACTTGCTCTTCAAGATGCTATCGAAAGAAGGGGTGTGCAAACACGCGTTCAAACAGCACTTACAATAACCAGAGTTGCAGAACCTTACATTTTAAGAAAGGCGCTTAGCCACTTAGATAAAAACCGTGTTGTTATCTTTGCTTGTGGTACTGGTAACCCATTCTTCTCTACGGATACTGCAGTTGCGCTCCGTGCTGCAGAAATCAATGCAGACGTTATTTTACTTGCTAAAAACGTTGACGGTATTTACGATAGCGACCCTAAAACTAACCCTAATGCTAAAAAGTATAAGGAAATTAAATACATTGACTTTATTTCTCAAGGCTTAAAGGCTATGGATACCGCAGCTGTTGCTATTTGTATGGAAAATAAAACCCCTATCTTAGCCTTCGGCTTAGATGAAGAAGATAGTATAAGTAGGGTAGTTAAGGGTGAAGAATTAGGCACCTGGATTCGTTAAAGGCGTACAAGCGTCGTTATACTTTGTTGCTACAAAAAAGGCAGTCCGCAATGACCAAAAAGGTCTATTGCGACCTGCCTTTTTCTTGTGCCTTGTCTAACTCGCTTCTACGCCTTTAACGTGGTGCATTATTAAGCCTGTGTTATCGCGAGCCTTGTCTTGCTTGTATCTATCGCTTTATCGAGTGTTTTACTAAACTTAATAAAATTAAAGCGGTTTTATTACCGCTTTTTTTGTGCCTTGTCTAACTCGCTTCTTCGCCTTTAACGTGGTACTTTATTAAGCGTATGTTATGTCTTCTTGTTTCTAACTTCTTCCTTAAAAAACAAGTTATATAAAGAAAACAACCACAGTTTACAAACATATTTGTAACATCGTTAGTCGCAAGACTACACAGTTTTTGTGGGTAGCAAAACATCGTTTGGCGTTAGCCAACTTCGTTTCGAGCCTTGTCTTGCCTATCGTGCGCGTAAGCGCATATCGCGCAATCGAAGATTGCATATCGTTATTTTTTATAAAAACCGCTTTACAAAACTTTAAGTTTAATATACAATATAACTGTAATATAATATTAAAGGAGAAATACTTATGGTAGATATCGAAACTTTAGAAATGATGCTTATGGAATGTGAAGAAAAAATGAATAAAACTTTAGACGTTTTACACGCTGACGTTTTACAAATTAGGGCTGGTAGGGCTAACCCACACATTCTTGATAAAATTCAAGTAGAGGCTTATGGTGCGATGAGCCCTATTAACCAAATTGGTAATATTTCCGTATCAGACGGTCAATGTTTAGTAATTTCACCTTGGGATAAATCCCTTTTAAAAGCAGTTGAAAAGGCAATTCTTGTATCAAACATTGGTATTACGCCTACTAACGACGGTAACGTTGTAAGAATCGTATTCCCTATGCTTACTGATGAAAGACGTCGTGAAATCGTTAAACAAGTTAAAAAGATGGGTGAAGACGGTAAAGTTGCTTTAAGAAACGTTAGACGTGAAGGCTTAGACGGCTTTAAAAAACTTAAAACTGCTAAAGAAATGACTGAAGACCAATATTCTTCATACGAAGCACAAATCGAAAAAATCACTTCAAAAGCAGTAGAGGCTGCTGATAAGATTATTGCTGATAAAGAAAAGGAATTATTAACCGTATAATATATGGAAAATACTTTAAAAATCCCACGTCATATCGCCTTTATTATGGATGGTAACGGCAGGTGGGCAAAATTAAAAGGTATGCCCAGAAACTATGGTCACTTAAAGGGTGCGGATAGAATTGAAGAAATCGTTCTTAAAAGTTTCGATTTAGGGGTGGAGTGCGTTTCCTTTTACGCATTTTCTACTGAAAATTGGGGCAGACCTAAAGAAGAAGTAGACAAACTTATGTCTATTTTAAAAAGTTTTTTAAAAAAACATTTAAAACTACTTATTAAAAATAAGGTAAAACTTGTAATTTCAGGGGATTTAACAAATCTTTCAACCGATTTAGTTGATTCGATTAATAACGCACTTGAAAAAACTAATGCTTTTGAAGGTAAGGTTATGAACATAGCCTTTAACTACGGCGGTAGGCAAGAAATTTTGCACGCAGTAAACACCCTTTTAAAAAGTGGTAAAACAAGCGTTAACGAAGAAGATTTTGAAAGTGTGCTTTACACTAAGGGATTACCTGATATCGATTTAATGATTCGTACAAGTGGCGAGCAAAGAACAAGTAATTTCTTTCCTTGGCAACTTGTTTATGCGGAACTTTATTTTACCGAAGTTTTATGGCCTGATTTTTCTAAGGAAGAACTTGTAAAGGCTATTGAGTGGTACACCTTAAGAGAAAGGAGATTTGGAAAGGTTTAATATGCTTAAAAGAACTATTGCGGGTGTTTTCATAACGGGTATTACTATCGGTTTTTTAGCGTTAAGGCTTGTGGACGTTAGGCTCTTTAATATTTTCGTTTTAGGCTTGGCGGTAATTTCTTCTATAGAAATGGTTAAGGCGTTTGGCGACGGAATAACTAAAGTGGATAAAGTTTTAATTATTTTATATCCTTGCTTTATCTTCCCACTTGCTACCTTCTACCCACAAATTATTGTAAGAGTTTCCGTTTTATACTTACTTTTTGCACTTGTAGTTTCCGTTTTACTTGAGCCTAATAAAAGTTTAGAATCCCTTTTGAAAACTATGCTTGGCGTATTTTATCCGTCGGCACCACTTCTTGCATTAATTATGCTCAATTATATGGGCGAATTATCTTGGTTTGTGCTTATTTTAGCACTTACTACTACTTCGTTTAGTGACGTTATGGCATACCTTGTAGGTCGTACTTTTAAAGGTAAAAAACTTTGCCCTGAAATAAGCCCAAATAAAACTATAAGTGGGGCTATAGGCGGTTTACTTGGCGGTATTATTGCCTCGCTTTCAACCTACTATATCCTTGTTGCTTTAGAAATTCCTGTGTTTAAAGCACAAGGGTTTACAACGATAATCTTCTTAGTGTTATCGGGTATGATGCTTTCAGTTACAACACAAGTGGGGGATTTATTTGAAAGTTGGTTTAAGCGCCGTATAGGTATTAAGGATATGGGTAATTTAATCCCAGGTCACGGCGGTATGCTTGATAGAATTGACGGTTTAGTATTTACCGCATTTACAACTTTTGTTTTGTATTCATTTTTAGTATAAAAAAGGGATATAATATTATTATGATAAAAATAGCACTTTTAGGTAGTACCGGTTATATTGGTAGACAAGTTTTAAACGTTGTTGACAGGTACCCCGAAAAATTTAAAATTGTATCAATGGCGGCGGGTTCAAACGTCGCTGTTTTTGCTAATCAAATAAATAAGTATAAGCCGACTGTCGCTTGTATAAATAATCCCGAAAATTTATCAAACATTACTGAAATTCCAAAGGAAACAACCCTTTATTACGGCGAAAATTCTTTAATTCACGCAATAACTGAAGATTGCGACTTAGTGTTTGACGCCGTTATGGGTTACGCAGGTTTGAACGCTGTTAAAGAGGCAATCAACCTTAAAAAAACCGTTGCCCTTGCTAATAAAGAAACGCTTATAGCAGGTGGCGAACTCATTATGAAACTTGCTAAAGAAAAGGGTGTAAATATTATCCCCGTTGATAGTGAACATTCGGCAATTTGGCAATGCTTAGAGTTTAATCCTGAAAGAAAATTTAAAAAATTAATAATAACGGCATCAGGCGGGGCGTTTAGGAATAAAACGATTGAAGAACTTGAAAAAGTTACCCCAGAAGACGCTTTAAAACACCCAACTTGGCTTATGGGTAACAAAATCACTATAGACTGTGCTACGATGATGAACAAAGGCTTTGAAGTTTTAGAGGCTATGTGGCTTTTTAACGCAAAGTTTAGCGATATTGACGTAGTTATTCATCCGCAAAGTATAATCCACTCTATGGTAGAGTTTGAAGACGGTGGTGTTTTAGCGCAAATGGGCAATCCTTCAATGGAACTTCCTATTCAACTTGCGCTCACTTATCCTGAAAGGCTTTATACGGGCATAGAACCTATTAATTTCATTGGCAAAAGCCTTGATTTTTACGAAGTTGATAGGAATAAATATCCTTGCTTTGCACTTATGGAAGAAGTTATTAAAAAAGGATATAACTTTCCTTGTGCAATAAGCGGAGCTGATGAAGTTGCCGTTAAGTTGTTTTTAGACGGCAAGATTAAGTTTACCGATATAGTAAACTGCTTAGAATACGCTGTAAACAAAACTGAAAAGGCTGAAGTAACCTTTGAAAGTTTAGAATATACCGATAAAATGGCAAGAGTTTACGCTATGGAATTTTATAAAAATAGGTGCAAATTATGAATAATTTATTAGATGTTATTAGCGTATTTAAAACAATTGGCTCAGTTGCACTTGCTATTTTAGTTTTGCTTATAATGATAACTATTCACGAGTTTGGTCATTATATAGTAGGCAAAATTTTCAAGTTTAAAATAAACGAGTTTGCTATTGGCATGGGTCCGGCAATCTTCAAAAAGAAAAATCAAAAAACGGGTGAAGTATTTTCAATAAGAATATTCCCGCTTGGCGGTTTTTGTGCGTTTGAAGGGGAAGATGAAGAAAGCCAAAGTGAAAATGCTTTCAATAACAAATCCCCTTGGAAAAGACTTTGCGTCTTACTTGCCGGCGCTACTATGAATTTTATTTTAGGTTCGTTAGTTTTAATTTTATCCGTTGGTGCATACGGTCAAATTTTAATTAAAACCTACGATATTAAGCCTGAAACTTCCCCAGAATACGCAGGTTACACCCTTCAAAACGACGATGTCATTAAAAAAATTGATGGCAAGCATATATATATCGCAAGTGACGTATCAGACTGTTTAAACGGTAAAAAAGAAGGGGATATAGTAAAAGTTGAAGTAGTTGATAAAGATGATAACGTTAAGGTAAGAGAAGTTAGGTTAAGAAACGCCGTTAATAGCGATAGCATGACGGATATTGTATCCGCCTACACGGCTCTTGGTGTATCAACCATTGTAAGAATGGATAAAACCACCGTTAAATCTAAGATTTTAGACGGCGAGTATTTACTTAGAATAGCCAATGGCGAAAGTTACGATGACTGCAGTAGGATTTTTACTACCCAAGATTTAATTTCTTATGCTAAAACCTTTAAGGTTGGCGAAATTTGTTCCTTCTACGTTAGGTTAAATAACGAAGACTTTGCTAAAATTACCGACCCTGAAGATGACGGTGTAAAACTTATTACAGTTGAAATAGAAAAGGATTTATCCACTTTAAGCGATGCGGAAGTCCTTACTGAACTTGGTGTTAAAGAATATTCTACCTTGTTAAAATACACTTCTGAAAACGTGCACTTTAACTTTGGCGAAAGTATAGTAAGGGGTGTTAGGTATTCTTATACCGTAGCAGGTACGATTTTTAGGACTCTTGGCGAACTTTTAACAGGTAAGCTTAGCATTTCCGCTATGGGTGGACCAATTACTACTATTTCCGTTACGAGTACTGCAATAAAGGAAGGCGGGTTTAACTACTTCCTTGAAATTATGGGATTTATTGGAATTAACCTTGCAGTATTTAACTTGCTTCCTATCCCGGCACTTGACGGCAGTAGAGCGGTATTTTGTATAATTGAAGGCATACGCAAAAAACCTATTAACAGAAAAGTTGAAGGAATTCTTCACGCAGTTGGCTTGGTAGTTCTTTTAGGTTTCTGCATATTAGTAGATTTCTTGCAGTTATTTTAATTGATTTTAAGGCAAATGTCCCTAAGTTTTGGACATTTGCCTTTTAAATAGTTGTTAAAACAATAATTAAATGTTATACTAAAAAAATGAGTATTATAAATATTAAAGACGTATCATTTAAATATCAAGAAGATTCTCCTAACGTTATCGACGGTTTAAGCTTAACCGTTGAAAAAGGGGAGTTTATATGCGTTTTAGGTAAAAATGGTAGCGGAAAGTCTACCCTTGCTAAACTTTTAAACGGCATGTTGCTTCCAAATAGCGGGGATATTACCATATTTGATATGGACGTGAAGGACAAAAACTCAATATTTGATATTCGTAAAAAAGTGGGGGTAGTTTTTCAAAATCCAGACAACCAAATGGTTGCTACAATCGTTGAAGACGATATTGCCTTCGGCCCTGAAAACATCGGTTTATCACGTGAAGAGATAGGGGAAAGAATTGACTTTGCGTTAAACTCTACCGCAATGCAAAACTATAGAGATGCAATGGGTCAAAGGCTTTCCGGTGGACAAAAACAAAGGGTTGCAATCGCAGGGGTTTTGGCTATTAAGCCCGACGTTTTAGTTTTAGACGAATCTACTTCTATGCTTGACGCTAAGGGTAGAAAGGAAGTTATGGACGTCGTTAAAAGGTTAAACAATGACGGTATGACCGTTATTTCTATTACCCACTATATGGACGAGGCGGTAGACGCATCGCGCGTTATAGTTTTAAACAAGGGTAAAATTGTAAAAGACGGCACTCCGCTTGAAGTATTTAAAAATTCAACCGAACTTGAAAACTACGGTCTTGACTTGCCAAGGTCTACTTATATTGCCGAAAAACTTAAAAGTTACGGTATTCCACTTGAAGACGGTATTTTAACGGCTGAAAAGTTAGAGGAGGATTTATGCAAATTGTTTCAAAAGAATTAAGTTTTGCCTATAATCCTAAAAGCCAATTTAAAAAGCAGGCGTTAAAGGATATTACCCTTACGATAAACGAAGGGGATTTCTTTGGTATTATCGGCCAAACGGGTAGCGGTAAATCCACCTTTATTCAACACTTAAACGGGCTTATAGCCGTACAAAGCGGTTCTTTAACGGTTGGGGATTTTGATTTATCCATTAAAAATAAAAGGGATAAAAAGAAACTTTATAACTTACGCAGTAAAATTGGTATGGTTTTCCAATACCCTGAATCACAACTCTTTGCCGAAACGGTGTTTGAAGACGTTGCTTTTGGTATTCGCAATTTCTTTCCTGAACTTTCCGAGCAAGAGGTTGCTTCAAGGGTTAAGGAAAGTATTGAACTTGTAGGACTTGATTACGATAAAGTTAAAAATAAATCGCCGTTTGATCTTTCCGGCGGACAAAAAAGGCGTGTAGCGATAGCGGGTGTGCTTGTTACCGAGCCCGAGGTTTTAGTTTTAGACGAACCCGTTGCCGGTTTAGACCCCGTTGGCAAGCGCAGGCTTATGAATTTACTTCACTCTATCCACGGTGGCAAACTTAAAACTATCATTATCGTTTCGCACGATATGGACGAAGTTGTTGAAAACTGCAATAGAGTTGCGGTATTTTCTAAAGGTCGACTTTTAAAAGTTGATACACCAAAAAACATCTTTTATGATGAAGAACTTTTATTAAAAAGCGGGCTTGAACTTCCAATAACCGCAAAAATTCTTAAAAAATTAAACGAAATTGGCGTAGATATTGATAGCGAGCTTAAAATAGACGATTTTATCAGCGCTGTAAAGGATAAGTATTTAAATTAGTATGATGGGCGACGTTGCATTTGGTCAGTATTATCCGTCGAATTCCTTCGTTCATAAGATGGATTCAAGGATTAAAATACTCCTTTTAATTGCATATATAGTTCTTGTATTCGTAGTAAAAAACTTCTACGGATATTTAGTGCTGTGCAGTTTTTTAATAATTGCAACAATCGTTAGTAAAGTGCCTATTTTTTCAATGTTAAAAAGCATAAAAGCGGTACTGTTTATCATATTAATTACGGTTATTTTAAATATTTTCTTTTATAAAAGTGAAAATCCAACCTATTTATTTTGGATAGTTTCAAAAGAATCACTTATTTTCTCCGGCTTTATGGCACTTAGGCTTGTAACTTTAGTTTTAGGCAGTATGCTTTTAAACTTAACGACAACCCCCGTTGCCATTACCGACGGTATGGAAAGTTTATTAAAGCCTTTAACCTACTTAAAAGTACCAGTAAGGGAATTTGGCTTGGTTATGAGCATTGCTTTAAGTTTTATCCCTATTTTAATGGGCGAAGTTGAAAGAATTATGCTTGCACAAAAGGCAAGGGGTTCTAACTTTGAAGAGGGAAATATCTTTAAAAGGGCAAAAGCATTACTTCCTGTACTCGTTCCGTTACTTTTAAGTTCCTTTAGGCGTGCCGAAGAACTTGGCGATGCTATGGATAGTAGATGTTACCGCTCTCAAGGTAAACACACAAAATATAAAAAATTAAAAACTTCTTGGCGTGATTTAGTTGGTACTTTATTCGTTGCAGGTTGTTTTGCGCTTGTTATATACTTAAATACTTTAGGGGTAGTGATATGAGAATTCTTTTAACAATCTCCTACGACGGAACTGATTTTTGTGGTTATCAAGTTCAACCCGAAAAACGCACGGTAGAAAGCGAACTTAACGATGCCATTTATAAAATCACGGGCGAAAGGGTAAAATCGGTAGCAAGCGGTAGAACGGATAGCGGTGTTCACGCATTAGGTCAAAAGGTTCATTTTGATACAAATGCTACAATTCCGCCTAAAAATTTCAAAAGTGCATTAAATAGCGTACTTCCAAGCGATATCAGGGTGGTAAATTCTAAAAAGGTAAGCGATGATTTTAACGCAAGGTATTCCGCTAAAGAAAAAACCTACGTTTATTCTCTTTACTACGGAGATGAAAATCCTATAAAATCCCGTTATAAAACCTACTTAAAAACTGCCCCCAACTTAGAAGTTATGAAAAGCGCTTGTAAGGTGCTTGAAGGCACGCACGACTTTAAGTGTTTTTTAGCAAGTGGAAGTTCGGTTAAAGATACCGTTAGAAGGATATATTCTATCAAAGTTATTAAAAAGGGTAAGGATATTGACGTAAAAGTTTCAGGCAACGGCTTTTTATATAACATGGTAAGAATTATCGTTGGTACCCTTATAGGCGTTAGCGAGGGTAGAATTTCGCTTGAAGATATAAAAATTGCACTTGATACGGGGGATAGAAATAAAGTGGGAAAGACCATGCCACCCCAAGGATTATGCTTATATTCGGTAAGTTATTCAAACAAAGTGCAATAAAAATAAAAAATCAATGAAAAACGCTTGACATAAATTGTCTTTTTTAATAAAATATACAATGCGGAATAAAGAATTAGAATTAACGGATTAGCCCCCCGAAATTCAAATTTTTTTGATAGATTTAATTTGAAAGGAGAAATATTGTGAAAACATACATGGCAAAAAGCGGTGAAGTTGAAAGACAATGGTATATCGTTGACGCAACAGATATGCCACTTGGTAGACTTGCTTCACAAGTAGCATCCGTTTTAAGAGGAAAAAATAAACCAACTTTTACGCCTAACGTTGATACAGGTGACCACGTTATCGTTATCAATACGGATAAAGTTGTTCTTACTGGTAAAAAACTTGATAAGAAATTCTATACTTATCACACAGGTTACATTGGTGGCCTTAAACAAATTCCTTACAGCAAAATGATTGCAGAAAAATCTGACCTTGCTGTATACGAAGCAATTAAAGGCATGCTTCCAAAAAATAGTCTTGGAAGACAAATGATAACTAAACTTAGAGTTTACAAAGGTGATGAAAGCGCAAGACATATCGCTCAAAAACCTGTAGTGCTCAAACTTGGTAAGTAGGAGGTAGCATAGCAATGGCTAAAGTAGCAAGCAAAAAGAAACTCCAATTTTGGGGTACTGGTAGAAGAAAAAAAGCAATCGCTAGGGTAAGACTTATCCCAGGTGGTGCTGGTAATATCGTTATCAACAAAAGAAATATTGACGATTACTGTGATACTGAATTAGTTAAACTTATCATTAAACAACCACTTGTTTTAACTGATACTTTAACAAAATACGATATCTTCGTTAACGTTGTTGGCGGTGGTTATACTGGTCAAGCTGGTGCAATCCGTCACGGTATTTCAAGGGCACTTATTATCGCTGAACCTGAACTTCGCGATGCTCTTAAAAAAGCAGGTTTCTTAACAAGAGACCCAAGAATGAAGGAAAGAAAGAAATACGGTCTCAAAAAGGCTCGTCGTGCTCCTCAATTCTCAAAACGTTAATCACAGCCTTATGGCGAATATACAAAAATGCTTTGCAGTTTGCAAAGCATTTTTTTGTTTTGTATTTACAAATTTTATCGCGTGTGTTAAAATAGAAAAAAGGAAAGAAAATTATGTGTGATTTTTCTATTTTAAAAAGCAATTTAGAAAGTAAAGGTTATACCGTTTCGGTATTTGAAAATAGCCGTGATGCGGTTGAATATTTAAGCGGTAAAATTAGCGGTAAAACCGTAGGTTTTGGCGGTTCTAAAACCCTTCACGAAATAGGTTTATTTAATGCGTTAACACCCAATAACACCGTGTTTTGGCACGATGAAAAACCCGAGGAGTTAACGGTGTACGAAACGCGCAAAAAAGCAACCCAAGCCGAGGTATATATCTCATCGGTTAACGGTATTTCAGAAAAGGGCGAAATTATAAATATCGACGCAACGGGTAACCGTGTAGGTGCAATTTCGTTTGGGCCAGAAAAGGTTTATTTAGTAATAGGTGCAAACAAGGTCGCTAAGGATTACGACTCGGCTTTATTTAGGGCAAGAAACGTAGCAAGTCCACTCAACGCAAAAAGGTTAAATCGCAAAACGCCTTGCGCTGTAAAAGGGGATAAGTGTTACGATTGCAATAGCCCTGATAGAATTTGTAGGAATTTATCCGTTTTATGGTCTAAGCCCGTTGGTGCAGAGTACGAGATTATTCTTATTGATGAAAATTTAGGATATTAAAGTTATGAAAAGTAATCTTTTAAAAATTTTATACTGTGTATTTGCGGTGCTTGTGATAGCGTTTATCGTATTTTTAGGTGTAGATTTTTATTTTTACGACCCAATAGCTACTTCAGCGCCATTTTACGCCTATCTTATAATTAGGGGGTTAGAGTTTTTACTTCCTGCCGTTATAGTTTTAATCGTTTGTGAAATATTAAGGCGTAAATTAAAATAAAAGTGCCAAACTATTATAGGAGGTATTATGGTTAATTTAGGATTTGTTAAAATTGACTTTTCGAACTTTATAGGTATACTGATAGGCTTAGTCATTTTTGTTGTGCAGTTAATACTTTTGTTTAAGGGGAAATATATAATTATAAAGCTATTGCCCGTTATTTTGCTTGTAACGGCAGGAATAGTTTGCTTCATAGGATTGCTCTTAAGTACAGGGTGGGATGCTATAGGTTGGCTTTTACTTGTAGTTTTTGCAATAATATTCCTTTGCGTTTGCGCTGGTGCTTGGGCTATTTACGGAATAGTAAAATTAATTAAATTGATAGTGAAATCTAAAAAGGCAGAGTGACTTTTCTACCTTTAAATCAAAAATAAAAAATCTCTCGAAATCGAGAGATTTTATTTTTTATTATTTTTTAAACCAAACTGCAGGCGTAAACGCTAAAAGTAACGGATAAATTTCAAGCCTACCAAGTAGCATTGAAAGTGATAACACTATTTTAGAAATAGGCGAGTAAGCCGAGAAGTTCGACATAGGTCCAACCATTGATAAGCCTGGTCCGATATTGTTGATGCACGCAAGTGTTGCGGAGAAGTTAGTTGTAAAATCAAACTTATCAAACGAGATTACAAATAAGGTTATTACAAAAACTACTGCGTATATTCCAAAATAACTCATAACGCTGTTTGCAGTTGCTTCGTCTACCTTTTTGCTGTCCATACTCATAATGTTAACCGAGTGTGGTTTTATAAGTTTTTTAAGTTCGTATCTTATTCTTTTGAACATTAAAACTATTCTTGAAACTTTAAATCCGCCTGCTGTAGAGCCTGCAGAACCACCAACAAACATTAATAATAAAAGTAAAATTTGGCTTGTTGAATTCCAATAAGTAAAGTCGGCAGTAGAATAGCCGGTAGTTGTAGATAATGAGGTTACTTGGAAGAAAGAAGTTCTAATAGTTTCTTCTAAATTGTTGTAAAGTGGATAAATGTTAAGGCAAATAACCACGGTAGAAACAACAATCAAACCAATATAAGTTAAAAGTTCGGTGTTTTTAAATACCGTTTTAAACTTGCCTAATAAAAGCAAGAAGTAAAGGTTAAAGTTTATGCCAAAAAGTAACATAAACACGGCTATAACCCATTGAGAGTAGGCACTATAACCGCCCAAGCCAACATTTTTAATGCTAAATCCGCCCGTTCCCGCAGTACCAAACGCATGAACTATACTCTCGTATAAATTCATATCGCCACACGCTAAAAGTATTGTTAAAAGTACGGTTAAACCAATATACATAAGGTATAAGATTTTTGCCGTGTCTTTTGATTTTGGTGCAATCTTGTCAACGGTAGGGCCGGGCATTTCCGCACGGAGTATATGGATAGTTCTATCGGTATTTTTAGGCATTAACGCAATAACGAAAACGAGTATTCCCATACCGCCTATCCAATGTGTAAAACTACGCCACATAAGTAAGCTTTTAGACATTGCCTCAACGTCTTTAAGTATTGACGCACCAGTAGTTGTAAAACCGCTTACCGTTTCAAATAACGCGTCTATATACGAAGGAATTTCCCCGCTTAAAGTAAAGGGGATAGCGCCGATAAGTGATAAAACTATCCAAGCAAGCGCTACGATAATAAATCCCTCGCGTGAGTAGATTACTTTGTGTTTAGGCTTGAAGGCTAAACTTAAAATTAAGCCGATAGAAAGAGATATTCCCATCGTTATCAGTATAGACAAATAGCAACTTTCTTGAAAAATTATCGACGTAATAAGCGGAAGAGCTAAAAGCCCCGTTTCAATAAGCGCAACTTTGCCTATCGTGTTTAATATCATTTTATAATTCATAATTATTTCCGCCTAATAATTTCAGATAAGTCGTTAACGCTTGTGCCCGAGGTTATTACGATAACCCTATCGTTAGGTAAAATCACGTCGTCACCGCCGGGGATAATATTTTTATTGCCACGCGTTATTCCTGCAATTATTGTGTTTTTTGATAAAGTTAAGTTTTTAAGTGGGATATTTGCATACTTAAAGTCGTCTAAAACGATAAATTCAACCGCTTCGGCAGATGCGTTCATAATGCTGTATAACGTTTCAATTTTACTACCTTCGGAACTTTCAAGCGCCCTTGCGTATCTAATAAGCGAGTTTGCCACAACTTCTTTTGGTGAAACGATACAATCTATACCGATTTTGTTAGATAAACCGTTAAGGTCTTGGTTGTTTATTTTTGTTATTATTTTATCGCACTTATTGTCGATAGCATTAAGCGACATTAAAATATTTTGCTCGTCATTACCCGTTAATGCAACGAAAGCATCGGTTGTAGATAAACCGCTTTCCATTAGCAAGTCTAAATTCATACCGTCACCGCAAACTACCATAGCGCCACTTTGAATTTCTTCTAAAAATTCCTCACAATGTGCTTGGTCTTTATCGACAATGGTAACGTTATTATTAGTTGCAATTAAAGATTTAGTAAGGTAACGTGCAATTTTACTTGCGCCAACTATTAAAACGTCTTTAACGTGAATTTTGTCAAATCCTAAAAGTTTTAATAATTTATGCGCTTCGCTATAAGATGCAATCACGCCGATTTTATCGCCTTCTTGTAAAGTGAAAGAACCGTTAGGGATAATAATTTCCTCCCCACGTTGTACCGAGCATATTAAGAAGTTTATAGAAATTTTGCTTTTAATTTCGTATAACGGAAGACCAATTATCGATTGACCTTTTTTAACGATAAGTTCAATAATTTCAAGTTCCCCTGAAGAAAACGGTTCAACGCTTACCGCTGATGGTAACCTTAAAATGTTGTACATAAATTGAGCCGTCATAAGTTCTGGGTTAACGGTAAGGGAAATGCCAAGGTTTTGCTTGATGTAATCAAAGTCAGGCGTAGTGTATTTAGAATCCCTTATTCTTGCAATGGTGTGCTTTGCGCCCATTTTTTTAGCGATAAACGAAGAAAGCATATTAAATTCGTCAGCGCCTGTCATAGCGATAAACAAGTCGCACTTATGAGCGTCTGCTTGCGCTAAAACGTCGTAAGAAGTTCCGTTACCGCAAATGGCAATTACATCGTACGAGTTAGTTACGTTTTGAATAACCTTTTCGTCTTTATCAATAACTATTAAGTTGTGATTTTCTTTAAGTAAGGCCTTGATGATAGTACAGCCAATCTTACCACAGCCCACTAATACGATATTCATACTAATACTCCTATACAGTTAATATTTTTTAAGTAATTAGAGTTTGAACTTGTATAATTATACCATTTTGAAAAGTATAAAGTCAAGTATTTAAATTTTTTGTTAAAATTGTGCCATATATAATATATAATTATATTTTTTATTAAATAAATTAAAAAAACA
>JAZRSH010000027.1:0-1027 GCA_045651405.1 Christensenellaceae bacterium
TCTTTTTCTACTTTTGAAGAAACTTCTACCGAATATACGTAAAATATATTGTTTTTATCGCGCGCGTCAATAGATTTTTTAATAATTTTAAAGTGTTTTAAATCGTTTTTATTTATTTTTGCCATTTTTAAGGCTTTAAACTTCAACTCGTCTACACCGCTATTTATTGGCATTTTTATATTTTGTAAAACAATCATTTTATAGCCTCGCTAACGGCGCACGCCGAAGCAAACGCCCACTGTAAATTGTAACCGCCACAATCGCCGTCAACGTCTAAAACTTCACCACAAGCGTAAAGACCTTTTAAAAGTTTACTTTCTAACGTAACGCAATCAAAATCGTTTAAACTAACGCCACCGCGAGTAACTTGCGAGTTGTCAAACCCAGCCGTGCCCTCTACTTTAAGTTCGTAATTTTTAACGGCGTTAATTACCTTATTAACGTTAATTTCGCTAATATTTTTAGTTAAATCTAGCCCTAAACAGTTTTTTAATATAGACGACGCAATTTTATTGTTAATAACGCCCATTAACGCATATTCAACCGTTAAATACGGGCAATTTTTAATTTTGTTAATTATTTGTAGTTTTAATTCTTCTTCGCTTAATTGCGGGCAAAAATCTATTATAACTTTTGTGTCGCTTTCGCCCGTTAAATACGAAGACGCACTAAACACGGCGTTTCCGCTAACGCCGTAATCGGTAAATAAAACGTCCCCTAAAAAAGAGCATACTTCTTTATCTTTTACACAACCTTTTAAAAGAACCTTTTGCTTTAAACCTTTTAGTCCTTTAATTTTAGATTTTTCCGTTTTTAACTGTACGATTGACGGGTGTAATTTTGTTAATTTATGCCCAAATTTTGTAAGTAATGAATAACTAGTTCCGTCAGATGAAATACTGTAGCTCAACTACAGCCGTGCAGTTGGAACTGGCAGACTTGAGTACACTAGAGGAAGGTGGAATTCGTGGTGTAGCGGTGAAATGTTTAGATATCACGAAGAACTCCGATTGCGAAGGCAGCCTTC
>JAZRSH010000028.1:0-90479 GCA_045651405.1 Christensenellaceae bacterium
AACTAAAATTACAAATTGACGTTTATTCATAAAATTTCTCTTAAAAATCAACTGTAATATCATATTAATATATTTAATTTACAAATGGTTGATACAATTTAATAAATTTTTAATAAATAATTCCCTTTTAGTTAATATAAAAATTATAAAATGTATTGTATTTTGCGAAAAGATATGTTAAAATATTTGATATGAAACACACGGATAATTATTATAAACAACGCGAAATTGACTGTTTAACTAAAATTGAAGAAATTGTAATGGAATTACCGCCTATTGTTTACGAATTTATCGTTGGTAAAACTGACTATACTTCGCCACTTACAAGGCTAAATTACACCTTAGATTTGCGTATTTTCTTCGATTTTTTAACAAAATTTAAGTTTAGGGGCAAAAATAAAACGGATATTACCCTATCTGACCTTGAAACGCTTGATTTAACGGATTTTGAAACGTTTATGGCGTATTTAAGCCATTATTTTATTAATGGTAAGGAAGAAATTTGCAACGAATGTGCTAAAGCACGTAAACTTGCTGCTGTACGTGCGTTTTTTAAATACTTTTTTAATAAAGGTAAAATTTCTTCTAACGTTCCAGCAAAGTTATCACTTCCAAAATTACACGAAAAAGAGATTGTAAGGCTTGATTTTAACGAAATTTCACGCCTTGTTGACCTTTGTGAAAATGGTTCAAGCTTAACTGAGCGCCAACGCGCTTATCATAAAAACACTAAAATTCGCGACGTTGCTATTATTACCCTATTTTTAGGCACAGGAATTAGAAATAGCGAACTTGTTGGCTTAAACGTTAGCGACGTTAATTTTGAAGATATGAGTTTTGTTGTTACGCGTAAAGGTGGAAATCGTACCATTTTATACTTTAACGATGAAGTTAAAAAAGCACTTTTTGACTGGGTTGAATACCGTAAAACGATAAAAAATATCAATCCTAACGAAAAAGCGTTGTTTTTAAGTCTTCAAAACTCACGAATTACTACCCGCGCTATCCAACAACTTGTTAAAAAATATGCAAAAGTTGTTACTCCGCTTAAAAAAATCACTCCACACAAACTTAGAAGTACTTTTGGTACAAACTTGTACCACGAAACCAACGATATTTACTTAGTAGCAGACTTTTTAGGTCATAGCGACGTAAATACCACTAAAAAACACTACGCCGCAATGAGCGAAGATTTAAGGCGAAAAGCGATAAAATCCGTTAAAATTAAAGATGATGACAATGATTGAAAATATAAACACTAATATTGAAAAAGTATTTGTAATAGAACCTATTTTTGAAGATAAAACCTTAAATAATGAAGATTTAATTTACGAAGTAAATAGCCTTATTACAAGCGCAAATGCCGAACCTTGCGGGTTTATTGTTGTAAAAATTCGTGAAATCACCCCTGCAACTTACATCGGCAAAGGTAAACTTGATGAAATTAAAGATTGGCTTGACCAAAATCCCGTTGACACCGTTGTTTTTGACGGTGTTTTAACCCCATCGCAAACCCTTAATATATCTGATAAACTTGGCGGTGTTAAAGTTATTGACCGTACCACCTTAATTTTAGATATCTTTGCCTTAAATGCTAAAACCCACGAAGGCAAATTGCAAGTAGAACTTGCCCAACTTAACTATTTATACCCAAGGCTTAAAGGTAAAGGTCAAGCATTGTCACGTTTAGGCGGTGGAATCGGTACGCGTGGACCAGGTGAAACACAACTTGAAACGGATAGACGCCATATTCGTGAACGCATTGACAATTTAAAGAAAGAACTTGAAGAATTATCAACAAGGCGCAAAATTCAAGCGGAAAGGCGCAAAAAGAACTCTGAAATAACAATTAGTTTAGTCGGCTATACAAATAGCGGTAAATCTACCCTGCTTAATTTACTTACAAATTCTAACGTTTTAGCTGAAAATAGGCTTTTTGCAACATTAGACCCAACTGTTAGAAAGTGTAAAATTGGTGATTTTGAAGTTTTACTTGTTGATACCGTTGGTTTTATAAGAAATATCCCTACCGAAATTATTGAAGCTTTTAAATCTACATTAGAAAGTGCTGTTTATAGTGACGTAAATATTATTGTGTGTGATGGCAGTAGTGATTATTTAGATGAACAACTTAACGTTACCAATAAAATTTTAAGTGAAATTGGCGTTAAATCTAACGTTATAACAGTAATTAATAAATGCGATTTATTAGATAATACCGAGCATTTTGACAAAAATTCTATTTTAATATCCGCTAAAAATAACCAAGGAATAGATAGCCTTATAAACAAAATTCAAGAAACTTTAATAGATACTTTTGTAAAAACAAGGCTTACTTTAGGTTATAACGAAATTGGCGAATTTACAAAAAATATCGGTTTTTTAGAAAGTTATACCCTAACTTATACCGACGAAAAAGTGTTTGCAGACGTAGTTGTTAAAAAGGTTTACTTCAATAAATTTGCAAAATTTAAAAAATAATGAAATAATGCCCTAAAAACACTTGCAAAATTTAATTATTTAATATATAATATCGTGGTAATCAATTGAATTACCATTCGGAGGAATATTTTATTACATAAAGTATTCTCCCCATGCTAAAGCACGGAGGAATATCGAAGCGGTCATAACGAGGCGGTCTTGAAAACCGTTTGGGTGCAAGCCCACGGGGGTTCGAATCCCTCTTCCTCCGCCACGAAAAAGGATACACTTAACTGTGTATCCTTTTTTCGTGCATTGTAAGTTAAGAGAGGGATTCGAACGAAAGCGTAAAGAAAATATGCGTTGCTCCGCATATTTTTAGCGACTGACCGAAGGCTTTTGCAAAGTATTAGTTTGATTTTTTGTTTTTACTTTGCAAAAGACAAGAACGAATCCCTCTTCCTCCGCCACATAAAACCTAATCCGAACTTTAGTTCTGGGTTAGGTTATTTTTCTATTATAAAGTCCTTTTGTAAGGGCTTTTTTCTTTTTGTTCTAATTGTGTTAGGCTATATCTAATGTGTTTTATTGCTTTTTCTAGCATAGTATGCTATAATTTTAAATAAATTATCATAGAAAATTGAGGGGATTATGGATACAAATAAAGAGAATAATAGTTATTATAATCAAAAGATACTTTGGGCTACCTTGTGCTTATTATTTAGCGTGGTTAGTTTTGTTTTGTCCGGCGTTGCTGGCGTGTTGGGTTTTGTTGGCATTTTCGCATTATCAAAAGACTTATTTTTGGTTGTGGAAATTTTTTTCATTGTTTCGCTTGTTTTATGTTTATTAGCCTTTATTATTAGTATTGTGATCATTTTTCGATACAAAAAAATATTAAAGAACAATCTGTATTCAAAAGTAAAGACACGCGTTATAATTAGTTTAATTATATCAAGTTATATTCTTTTAATGTTTCTAATTATCTTTATTGACATGATTGCAAAATAATAAGTTTTACGTTTCACACGCTCCGCCACGAAAAAGGATACACTTAACTGTGTATCCTTTTAAATTTTTTATTTACTTCCGCCGTAGGTGTTAGACGTATCTAAAACAATATCAACGTCTTCTTTAAAGCGTGAAGTTTTTATTTTTTTATTAAGTTCTTCAAGGTATTCTTCTTCATCAATAGGTAAAGTTACCGTTTTATTTTTAAATGAAGATAATAGCATACTATTTATAAGTTCTACGCACTTAATACCTTCCGTGCCGTTTACAAACAATTCTTCTTTACCTAAAATGGCGTTTGCAAAGTTATTGATAATTCCTACGTGTTGCGTGTTTAAAGTTGCATCTAACTCAACCGTTTCTACATCAAACTCTGGCTCTTTAAAGCCTTCAGCGGTGTTTATATGCTCTTGAAGTTCAATTTTACTTCTATATATAGTTAACGTATCCTTTTCGCAAAGAAGTTTACCTTTACTACATAAAATTTCTAAACGATTGCTACCAGGTGCATCGCCCGTTGAAGTAATAAACGAAGCCGTTGCGCCCGACTTAAATTCCATATATGCGGTAACGTCATCTTCAACTTCAATATCGTGCCACTTTCCAAAATGACAAAAAGCGTGAACCTTCTTTGGCATTTCCCCTACAATCCATTGTAAAAGGTCAATTTGATGTGGGCATTGATTCATTAAAACTCCACCGCCTTCGCCACTCCAAGTTGCTCTCCAAGCCCCAGAATCGAAGTAATATTGTGTTCTGAACCAATTAGTGATTATCCAGTTTACACGGCGAATTTCCCCCATTTCTCCGCTTAAAATTAAGTCGTGCATCTTTTTATAAAGTGGATTTGTGCGTTGGTTATACATAAGCGAGAAAAGTTTGTTTGATTTTTTAGCAACTTCGTTCATTTCTCGAACTTGCTTTGTATATACGCCTGCAGGCTTTTCGCACAATACGTGTAAACCTTTATTTAATGCTTTAATGGTAAGTTTTGGGTGGTCGTAATGCGGAACGGCTATGATAACCGCGTCTACGTCTGCCTTTTCGATAAGTTCTTCACCCGAAGAATACACTTTATAATCGCCGGGGTTAGTATTTAAAATATGATTTAACTTGCTTTGTTTAACGTCGGCAATGGCGGTTAAAATGCCGTTTTCTATCTTGCCACCGAATAAGTTAACAAAATGGCTTGTACCCATGTTTCCTACGCCAATAATACCAAATTTTACTTTATCCATTCGTTACCAACCTCCTTATAACCACTATTAATTAAAATGTCTTTAAGGTGTTTTACTGCATCAATAAAAGCATCTCTATGCGTTGAGTATTCAAAGTGAGTTTTAAGCTCGGTTTTATCAATTTCACTATAACCGCTAAAAATTGTAAGGTGTGGTTCTAAGGTTAAAACGGTATCTTTGTTGATGCCCTTTATCATTTCATTAATCATACCGTCACCTTTTCCTGCAGGCACGACAGCACCGTCAGTATAATAAGCATCTTTAACGTGATAATAGTCAACCCTACTTTGAAGTTTATCAAGTGCATTTTTAACGTCTACACCGCATTGAACAAAGTTTGCTGGGTCGTAAACGCATTTTAAATCTTTGATATTATCAAGCAAATACTCACAGTTTTCTATATTTTCGCCAAATACGTCCTTTTCATTTTCGTGATAGATTGAAACACCGTATTCTTTAGCAACGTCAACAATAACTTTTAACTTTTCTATTACTAAATTTTTATCAACGCCCTTGGTATCGTAAAAAGAAAATCCCCTAATTTTATCACAGTTTAAAGCGTTTGCTATTTCGCAAATATTTCTAACTATAGGGATATATTCATCTAACGGCGTATTGATAGAAACTTTGCCAATTGGCGAGCCTATAGCCCAAACTTTAATATTATTTTCATCAAAAAGTTTTTTCCATTCTTTAGCATCGTTTTTTGTGTAAGTTGATACGTTTTTAAAGTTTACACCACGAAGTTCAACGTAAGGAATATTAAACTCTTTAAGACCTTCAATTTGCTTATCTAAATAATCAGAATATTCATCTGCAAATGCACAAAGTTTAATTTTCATTATAAAAACACCCCTTGTAATTTAGTATATTTTAATAATATAACAACATTTTTTAAAATACAATATCAAAAAACGCTAAAAATATTGCAATTCGTGCTTGGTAATGATATATTATATAAAAGGAGTAATTTTATGCCAAACATTCTAAATAATCCGCAATTTTATCACGCAATTAGCAAAACGGTAAATTCAGACAATTACTACCCTAAACACGTGCACGACTACTACGAAATTTTAATAATTTTAAACGGTAAGGGCAAGTTTTTAATTGAAGGTGTTGAATATTTGTTTGAAAACAACACCTTGTTTTTAATTCCGCCTGCCAATTATCACGTTATGACAGAACTTCCATCCAACGATTACGAAAGAATTACCGTGTATTTTAATAAGGAATTACTTCCACACTTTATTAAAAGCGGTATTTATTATCAAAAAAATATCAATAGCGAAAGTTTAGCACTTGCGTTAAAGTTTGCATCTTATTCTAAGAAATACAAATCGGAAATTTTAACTGAATTAATTAAAGGCTTTATCTCAGAAATATTGCTTATTGAGTTTTATCACGAAGAAAAAGACGAAAAGGTTAATAATTACGTGTCTCCCCTTGTAAAAAGTGCCATTGAATATATCAACGATAATATTGATAAACCCTTAACCACTAAAAGTATTGCCGATGCGCTTTTTATCTCTCACACTCATTTAGGTCATGCGTTTTCTAAAGCGATGAACGGCGGAATAATGCATTACGTTCAAATTAAAAAGATATACCGCGCTAAAGAACTTATAAAGCAAGGCTATCCTGCAACTACTGTTGCCGAAATGCTTGGGTACAAAAGTTACCCTACTTTTATAAGAAATTATAAAACCTATTTAAACACAACCCCTTCAAGCGATAAATTATAAAAAACCACCCAATTGGGTGGTTTTTGTTATTCAATGGTTATAATTTCGTATTCGCTAAGTTTGTCAAGTGTAAACGAAATAACGCTATCTTTTTGTGTTAAGTTAGAAATTTTAGCACCCCTTATTGATTTAATATCGTAAACTTCTTTACTTGGGATATCAAAACCGTTTAAATTAAGTGTAAACGGCACGTTGTAAAGTGGAACGACTTTTTCGTAAGGACGTGACATATTACCCGTCATATTAACGATATGGAAGATATATTTATCATTTGTACGGCGAAGTACTGTTTCGTAAAGTCCTGGTTCGTTAGAAATAACAACAGGTGTAGTACAAGCATTGCAGAAACCTTTAATGATATTTTCAAAGTCTAAAATGTTTCTTGTGTTGCGGTATTCAAAAATAGTTCCGCTAATATAGTATGCTGTTCCTTTGCCATAAGAGTTTTTAACAATTGACGGATAGCGTTCGGTTGGCATTGTTTCGTAAACGCTTGGCATAGATGCGCTTGTTTTAAAGATAACTTCAGCATTATCGTTAAATTGCCATTCGATATCAAGTGATGGCGCAGGAAGTCTTGGACTATATAAATCTTTTAAAATTACATCGTCTTTATCTTTAAACATAAAGGCATTTTTAGTTGCAAACACCTTAGGTTCGCCCTTAAATCCAAACACTTTACTAAGTTTAGAAGTTTTCAAATAAACGCCTGTTTCATCATACATAGCAACTGCGTAGTTTGCTAAAACATTACCGCCGTTTTTAACAAAATCACTGATAATACCTGCAATTTCATTAGACATACAAGCAACTGTTGGCAAAATAATTGCTTGATATTTAAGGTGTTCGTCCTTTTTGATATTAATTTCATCAATAATATCGAATTGAATATGATTTTTTTCTAAAATATCTATAGCAGAAAATAAAGCCGTTCTATGGTCGCCAAGTTCGCTTGGTGCATTGATTTTTTTAGTAAAGTCACTTTCTTCAATGCTTGAAGAATAGTTGTTGGCAGTATCTTCAGACCACATTACTGCTACCCTTGCGCAAGTTTTAGAAGGTTTAAATAACGATTTATTATCTAAAATGAATTCATTCATTTGCTTAGCAACTTGCATGCCTTCCATTTCCATTGCTTCGTAAATATCAAAGTGAGGTCCGTACCAAACGTTAGCACCACCCGCTAATGTGTGTGCGTAAGTAAGTAATGTTTCGCAAGGAGTATGAAGTAAGTTACGAATAGCACTTTCGTTTGCTGCAAAAAAGTTAACAATTGGCTTGTCAGCCGTACGTGGGTCACCCGTAATGCCTTCTAAATGTTTCATAAAGGCTGAATTTTGCCAGAAAGTGCTAATATCCATAAGTGGTTTATGGAAACCGCCTTCTGCACCGATAAGGTCGACGTAATCGTAGATTTTGCGTGTGTTACTACCCGTATAATCGTGGCGAAGTGCCGAGTTGTTTAAGTAAAGTGCGATATTTGGGTTAACTGATTTTACCACTTCGCTAACTTCTTTAATATGACCAGTAACATTATCAACACGTAATTTTGTGAGTTCGCGTTTTGTTCCTTGATAAATAGAATGCCCAAACTTTTTCATAAAGGTTTTTTGACAAGTTTCGCAGTAGCAACCACCTTCTATCATAACAGGGCCGTCAAGGAAAATACCGTCAATATCGTGACGTGCCATATCGGCAACGTCTTTTAAAAATTGTTTGTGGAAAGGGCCTTCAGGGTTAACGCAAATAAAATTAAATACGTTGTAGCCGTACATAATATTGCCGTCTTTATCCTTTTGGCTATATTCAGGGTGTTCGGCACTCATTTCGTGGCTCATACAATGGATATTCGTGTATAAAATTTCACGAGTTCCACCCTTTTTAGTTTTTACTAAGTAATCGTCAAGCATTTTACCGTGTTTTTCTTCGGTAAAATAGTTCATATAGCCTTGCGCTATAAGATAATATAATTGTTCAGTATTATAACCGTATTTTGATACGTAATTTTCGTAAACTTTGTCACCGTCTTTTTCAACGTTAACTTGAATTGCGCTTATTGTTAAAGGTTGTTCTTCTACCCACCACGGTTTTTTGTTTTGCATAATAATGCACCCCTAAATAAAATTATACGTTAATTTTAGCATATTAAAATAGGTAATGCAATAATAAATTTAAAATTTATCTATATATTTTTTTGATGGATGTCTTTTAAAACTTTTATGTTTTGTACTGTGTAAAAAGTTAATGTTAAAGCCATTAAAATATCGCAAATTACAAGTAGAATAATTGATAAAATCGCAGGAATATTCGCAAAAATTATATGCGCTAACATCGTTAAGTATAAAAATAAAGTTGTTAACTTTCCGTGCCATTTAGAGCTATAAGTAGTACCCGTTTTTTTAATAATAATTATTCCTTCAATGCCTAAAATAACTTCTTTTACGGCAAATAAAAATAAAACGATAAATATTACCCTTGAATATATTGAAAGGGCTATAAGTAATGAAAATAACGTTAGTTTGTCGGCTATTGGGTCTAACGCTTTGCCAAGAGGAGTTATCATATTGTAAGTACGTGCGATATACCCGTCGACTATATCGGTTAATCCTGATAGAATTATTAAACCTGCCGATAAATACATTTCGCCTATAAAAAACGCCCATAAAATAAACGGTATTAAAGCAATCCTTATAAATGATAATACGTTTGGTATTGATAAAATTTGTTTTAGTTTCATAATCCACCTACTATTTTAGTAAATGGTAGAATAAAAAAACAATATAATCAATAGTTTTTTGGGGTAAAAAGTCGAATTTTATTTATGTTTTATTATTTAATCAAATTTTACATAAATTTAACATAATTAAGTTTATTTTAATAAAATAATATGATATTATAAACTATATGAAGTTAAATATTTTGCTAACAGCAAAATCTTTGCAAAACTAACGTTTTGCTGTAAAAACTATCGTTTTTACACTTCAAGTTTGAAATACTACGAAGTTTCAAACCCTTGTAAGCAAGTTTTCAACTTCTTATATTATAATATAGTTAAAGGAATAACTAATGAAAAAAAGTATAATTTTCGGCTACAATTTATTTGATTTAATATTGTTAGGAACAGGTCTTATATCGCTGAGTATAATTTCTATAATTTATTCTTCGCCGTGGTATATATACCTAAATACGATTCTTGCCCTACTTTGCGTGTTTACTCAGGCTAAAGGTCAAGTAATTACTCAGTTTTTAGGTATAGCTTGCTTTATTTTTTACATTTATATCTCGTTTATACAAAAACTGTATGGCGAAGTGATACTATATACTTTTATTATGATGCCAATATATCTTTACGGCGCATTGCATTGGTTAAAAAACCGCAACAATAAAGATAAAAGTATTGTAAACGTAAGAAAAACCTTACCAAAGGTAGAAATTATAATAATGCTAATTGCGGTAGTATTCGTATTTTTTGGCGTTTATTACCTACTTAAAGCCTTAAATACCGCACAATTAACCCTTTCAACAATAGCCTTTGTTTCAACCGTTCCTGCCGTGTATTTACTTGCAAGGCGGTGTATATGGAATCAAGTCGTATTCTTATTAAACGATATATTAGTTCCTATATTATGGCTTAACTTTGCCCTACAAGGCGATTTAACGCTTATAGTTATGGTAATATATCATATATTCCAAATTGTTTACGATATATACGGGCTTGTTGTTTGGTTAAAACTTGAAAAAATACAAAAAGCGGATAGTTAATACTACCCGCTTTTTTATACGTATTAAATAAATAACCCGTTATAACATATACTTATTATTATAGTTACTATAACGATTGAAATAAATGGACGAATTAAAAGTAAAAGTGATGTGAAAGGATTTAAAGTTTTAGTTGCTCGCTCGAAAGTGAAATAGCGCTTGTTTGCCCCTAAAGACCATATGCATAGTGCCGTTATTTCTGCTATAATAACACCTAAAAATGATAATGGAGTTTTAATTAAATTAAATACAAAAGTATCGTTTATAAATCCGTCTACAACCATAATTATAGGTAAAAGCATGCTAAAAATATTAGCAAGTGAATAAACAACCCTTGTTGTGATTCTTTTTATAGTATTTAAAGGTTTTTGCTTGTAACGGGTACAATATTCACCGTTATGTAAATTCATTTCAAAGAAATAAATTTTACCCTTGTATTCAAAATGAAACCTAAAAATAGGAACAAGAACGATATGCGCTTCCCATAACGTATAAGTTCTTTGGTCTTTTTTTGCATTAGCAGCCTCTCTACCAGAACTTATACCATTAGATTGGTTTTCTTTTTTATTATAAAATAAATTATCTTCGTAAACTGGAAGATTTAAAGATTTAAAATTAGGTATACTTTTAGTCTTTTTTAAATCTATTTTAAGTACGTCAAGTTCAATGTGGTCGGTTTTAACTTTTAATTTGCTTTTGCCTTCGATACCATCTTTAGAATGTTCGTGAACGATTACGTTAGTGTGTCTATGCTTATTTGCGTATGAATCGTAAGTAGTTTCGTACTGAGTTTCTTTAGTTTGCCAGTAAAGACTTGTCATAGTGTCGTAAAAATATGCAGGATAATACACTACTTCGTAATTTTTATTTTTAGCTTGAGCTTTTATGTCATATTCAAAATCAGCAGGCAAATCTTTTCTATTTTTTAAGTCTTCATTAAATTTTTCTAATACTTGCTCAACCGTAAAACAGATGTTAGCTTCATAAACGCCATGCGCGATAATATCTTTGAAATTTTGCGTTTTTGCTTTGTACTTTTCCATAAATTTCTCCTTAATAATATTACATATTTAATAATTTTAAAGTTATATTGATAATTGTTTCCGTATCGCCCGATAAATAATTTAACCCTTCAAGGCGTTTAAAGAAGGTAATTTGCCTTTTTGCATAATGGCGCGAGTTGAGTTTTAAAAGGTCGGCAAGCCCGCTAAAATCGTCTGAAATAATGGCATCGTACACTTCTTTATAACCAATGCCTTGCATACATTGATTATCTTTGGTGATGCCCATATCTATTAAGCCTTTAACTTCATCAACAAGACCGTTTTCCAGCATGATATCAACCCTGCGGTTAATTCTGTCGTATAAAACTTCCCTATCCATATCTATCATAACGGCTAAATATGAATATCTTGGTATTTCTTTATCATTTTGGTCGGATTTCTTCTTGCCTGTTGAATAGAATATCTCAAGTGCCCTAATTACCCTAACCAAGTCGTTTTTATGAAGTTTTTCAGCAGATTCGGGGTCAACTTTTTTAAGTTCTTCCCAAACGAAATCCGCACCTTTAGTTTTGCTAAGTTCTAAGTATTTTTCACGAATTTCAAGGTTTTCGGTAGTGTTGCCGTAACTCATTTTGTAAAGTATAGAGTTTATATAAAAGCCCGTACCACCGCAAATTATAGGAATTTTTCCATTTGAAATAAGCCTATCTATATGCGGAAGTGCAAGTTTTTCGTAGTCGGATACGGAAAAACTGTCAAACGGCGAAACAACGTCGATAAGTTGGTGTGTAACTTGGCCAAGTTCTTCCTTTGTTGGCTTTGCAGTACCGATATCTAAATTTTTATAAATGGCAAGCGAATCCGCAGAGATTATTTCGGTATCCAATATTTTAGCAAGTTGTAGTGCTAAATTTGATTTACCCGACCCCGTTGGACCGCAAATTATAATGATTTGTGGCGTCATAATACCCTCTTAAACCATTTATCAATTTCAAGTTTAGTAATTTTAACGGCTATCGGTCTACCGTGTGGACACTTGAGATTGATATTTCCGTTTAAAAGCCTAATAAGCGAATCAACTTCTGACTTAGTAAGTTCCATACCCGCTTTAATAGCCGACTTACAAGCCTTTTGCATAAGGCGTTCGTTGATAATTTCAGGTATAGTTTCCCTTTTTAAAACCGAGTCGCTAAAAATAAGGGAAAAATACTCGTTAAAATTGATATCTATAAGTTCAAGCGGTGTTGAATAAATATTAAGTTTATTACCGCTAATTTCCGCATCAAAACCAATATCGTTAAAGTAAGATAAACTCTTTTCAATGATTTCAAGTTCAAGCGAGTTTAAATTAATCTCGTAAGGAACTAAAAGTGGTTGTTTTGCAAGTTGTTTTTGTGAGTATAAATATACGATTTTATTGTAAAGTAACCTTTCGTGTGCGGCGTGTTGGTCGATAACGTACATGCACGAATCGTTGCCTTCAAATATTAAATAGCAGTTTAAAACCTGACCGATATATTTAAGTTCAAAAGGTTTATCGAACTCTAATTGACGGGCTTGTTCTTGCTTTTTGCGTTCTAATTCTTCAATATAACGTTTATTTTCTGCAAAAATATCAATTTTTTGTTCGCTTGCCGTTTGATTTTGCGGTTTGTCTAAGAAAGAAAATTCGTCTTCGGCAACTTTTTGAGTTTTTTGCTCAAACAAAGTAAAATCATCTTTAGGATAATTTGGACATTTAATTTTCTTATTTTCTTCTTTCCTTTTAAGTTTTGCCTCCGCCTCGCGTTTGTCCATAATTTCCATAGTCTTTTTGGCTTGCTCAGGCGATACGATAATAGTTTCGTTTTCGGGCGAAATTATAGAAAGTGCAACGTCTGTGCCGTCTAAAACTTTAGAAATTGTAGAATATAGCGCACCGTATACAACGGAATTGTCAATAAACCTAACGTCTGACTTGTTTGGAGTAACGTTAACGTCAACAAATTCTGTTGGCATAGTTATATATAAAACGTAAAAAGGATACTGCCTTTTCATTAAATAACTTGAATATGCGTTATGAATTGCCGATTGGATTGTGGAATTTACAATATACCTGCCGTTTAAAATTACCGTTTGATACGTGCGGTTTGGCTTAGTAAAGTTGTGTTTACCAATATAACCTTCAATCTTTACACCGTGAACGTAGTTAGAAATTTTAAAGCAGTTTTGAATAATAGTCGAGCCGTAAACGGCAATCATAGCATCTTCTACACCGTCGCCGAAAGATTGAAAAATTGTGCCATCGTTAACGCAATAGTTAAACGCAACGTTGGGATTTGCTAAAATAAGCCTTGAAATCATATCGCTAACGTCATTTTCTTCCGAGCGTGATGATTTTAAAAACTTTTGTCTTGCGGGAACGTTGTAAAATAGATTATTTACGCTAACGCAAGTTCCGTCGTTACAAGGAGATTCGGTAAGTTCAGTATGTTCGCCACCGTTTATTTCAAATGAATAGCCAATACTTTCTTCTTTAGTTTTTGAAGTAATGCGCATTTGCGATACCGATGCAATAGACGGAATTGCCTCACCCCTAAAGCCAAGTGTTTGAATATTATTAAGGTCTTCGGTTGTGGCAATTTTTGAAGTTGCGTGTGGCATGATAGTTTTAAGCATATCGTCCTTTTCAATACCGTGACCGTTATCAAAAACTTCTACCGTTTGCTTGCCTCCGTCAACAATATTAACGTAAATATTATCCGCTTTAGCGTCAATAGAGTTTTCAACGAGTTCCTTAACTACCGAATACGGTCTTTCAACAACTTCGCCCGCCGCTATTCTGTTGTAGATTGATTTGTCTAAAATATTAATTTTTGACATATTATTTTCCCTTAGTTTGTGATTTTAATTTGTAAAGTAAATCAAGCGCTTCCCTTGGCGATAACATATCGATATCGGTGGAATTTATTATATCGTAAAGTTGATTGTTTACCGAAGTTTCATCATCGCTTAATTCTTGAATAGGCTTAGCGTTAATATCCTTCTTTTCAAGCATTTTAAGTATTTCTTTTGCCCTATTCGTAACTACTTTAGGAACACCCGCTAAACTTGCTACTTCTATACCAAAACTTTTGTTTGCACTACCAAGTGTGATTTTACGCAAGAATAAGATAGAGCCGTTAAACTCTTTAACGGAAACTTTGTAATTTTTAACACCGTCAATTTTGCCTTCAAGTTCAGAAAGTTCGTGATAGTGTGTAGCGAAAAGAGTTTTAGATTTTAATTCGCTTGCAATGTATTCAACTACAGCCCAAGCAATAGAAAGACCATCGTAAGTTGACGTTCCGCGACCAACTTCGTCTAAAATAAGTAAGCTGTTTTTAGTAGCCTTATTTAAAATTACTGAAACTTCGTTCATTTCAACCATGAAAGTCGATTGGTCAAATATCAAATTATCGCTTGCGCCTACCCTTGTAAATACTTTATCCGTTAAAGGGATAAAAGCTTGTTTGCACGGCACGAAAGAACCAATGTGAGCCATTATAACAATTAATGCAATTTGGCGCATATAGGTGGATTTACCCGCCATATTAGGGCCAGTTATAACTAACATTCTATCATCGTTGTTATTCATTAAGGTATCGTTAGGTATAAATTGCTCTTGAGAGATTGCCTCAACTACTGGGTGTCTACCAGCAACGATGTCAAGTTCTTCGCCAAACGGCAACATTGTTGGCTTGCAGTAATTATTCTTTTTTGCAAGATGAGCAAGCGATGCGAGAACGTCAAGCGCTGAAACTGCGTTAGAAGAACGTAAAATTTCAACGATATTCTCGCTTAATACCATTTTAATTTTAGCAAAGATTTCGTTTTCAAGTTTTAAGGCTTTTTCTTTGCTTGTTAAAATTTCATCTTCTAAAATCTTAAGTTCTTCAGTAATAAACCTTTCACCGCCAACTAACGTTTGTTTGCGTACGTAGTTGTATGGAACTTTATCTTTAAATGAATTTGAAACTTCAATGTAATAACCAAAAACCTTATTGTAACCAACTTTTAAAGTTTTAATTCCCGTTGCTTCCCTTTCGCGAAGTTCCATTGCGTCTAAGGTTGCTTTAGAGTTATCTGATAAACCGCGAAGTCTATCAAGTTCTTTATCAAAGCCTTCGGCAATAAAACCACCGTCTTTAACAACTGGTGCAAGGTTATCTTTAATTGCATGTAAAATAAGAGATGAAATTTCGTTAAAATCGGCTATGCTTTTAGAAATATCAAGTAAAATTTTACTGCTTGCGCCGGCAAGTGAAAATTTAAGTGTTGGTAATTGGCTTAGCGATTCGCCAAGTAATCTACATTCCTTAGGCGTAAGGTTGTTGTTAGATATCTTACCTGCAAGCCTTTCTATATCGCGTAAGGTTGAAAGAACGTCACGAATACCGTTTCTTAAAAGAGGGTTTGAAAACAATTCTTCTATACCGTTTTGGCGATAATTAATTTTATCTACGTCAAGAAGTGGCGTAGTGAGCCATGAATTAAGTTTTCTTGCGCCCATTGCCGTTAAGGTGTTATCTAAAAGCCATAAAAGTGAGCCGTAGCGCTTACCGTCGCGATTTGTTTTAGTAAGTTCTAAATTTCGCATAGCGGTAGAGTCTAAAATCATAAATTCGTTGTCTTCTTCAACGTTGATTTTAGTTATTGATGATATAGAGTGTTTTTGCGTTTCGTTTAAATATTCAATAAGTGCACCCGAAGAAGAAACTATACCCTTATCTTCTTCTATGCCAAAGCAAATTAAGTTTGCAAGGTTAAATTGTTTAGTTAAGGTTTTGTACGCAAAAGCATGATTGAAGGCGTGTTCTTTATAGAGATAAATTTTAGGTAAAAGGTTGCGGGAAAATTCCGTACGAATAGATAAGTTTTTTTGTGCGTATTCGTTGGCGATAATTTCGCTTGGAGAAATTCTTGTTATTGTATCGATAACTTGAGAATAATCAGAAAGGTTTTTAAAAGATTTTGCGTTAAATTCACCCGTTGTAATATCCGTCCAAGACAAAGCAAAGTTATTGTCTACTTGGAAGATAGATAAAAGATAGTTGTTTGATTTTTCATCTAAAAGAGAGTTTTCAGTAATAGTGCCCGCAGTTACAATCTTAACAACGTCCCTTTTAACTACTTGACCTTTTACGGGTTCGGAAAGCTGTTCACAAATAGCAACTTTTTCGCCAAGAGCAACAAGTTTAGCAATATAAACGTCGGCTGCGTGATATGGTACGCCACACATCGGCGCACGTTTTTCAAGACCGCAATCTCTACCAGTTAGCGTTAAATCTAAAAGTTTAGAAACCTTTTCTGCATCTTCAAAAAACATCTCGTAAAAATCGCCAAGCCTGTAAAACAAAACACAGTCTTGGTATTTTTGTTTAGTTTCTAAATATTGCGTCATCATTGTTGATAAGCCCATAATAACCTCGCTTAAACTAATTGACCTAAAAGTGTAATACCGCCAGTTTTTTGTATTTTAACCATTACAAGCTCGCCAATTAAGTTTTTATCACTTGTAAAGTAAATCATACGACCTTTGTCGTCTCTACCTTGGTATACACCCTTTTTCTCGTCGTAATCTTCACATAAAACTTCAACCGTTTTGTCTACGTATAAAAGAGATTTTTTGCGGTTGATATCGTTTTGAATATCAACGAGTTTCATTATTCTTTGTTTCTTAATATCTTCAGGAATTTGATTTTCCATTAAATCGGCTTTCGTGCCCTTTCGCCTTGAGTAAACGAAGGTAAACGCGCCGTCAAATTCTACGTTTTTAACTACTTTAACCGTTTCGTTATAGTCCTCTTCAGTCTCCCCTGGGAAACCAACCATAATATCCGTTGTTATTGCAACACCTTCTACGTTATCGCGTAGCATTTTAACCTTATTCAAAAAGTCTTCTTGCGTGTATTTTCTATTCATATCCGCTAAAACTTTTGTTGAACCCGATTGTATAGGAAGGTGTATGCATTTGCAAATTTTATCGTATTTAGCAATAACTTTTACAAGTTTTTCGTTGATATCCTTAGGATGATTTGACATGAAGCGAAGCCTAAAATTACCTTCTATTTGACAAATTCTTTCAAGTAAATCGGCAAAATCAAAAGAATTTTCTAAGGTTTTACCGTAAGAGTCAACGTTTTGACCTAAAAGGGTTATTTCTTTATAGCCTTCTTTTACTAAACCTTCAACTTCTTTTATAATCATTTCAGGATTACGGCTACGCTCTCTACCCCTAACGTACGGAACGATACAGTATGAACAAAAGTTATTACAACCGTACATAATGTTAACCCATGCGTTTGGATAACTTGACCTAACCGGTGTTATATTTTCACAAATAGTGCCGTCAATATCCAATACTTCAACAGTTTTTTTGCCTGTGTTTATGCGTTTTTCAAGGTATTCTTTAAAAGAGGATAAATTGTGCGTGCCGAAAATAATATCAACAAACGGAAACGTTTCTTTTAACTTTTTAGCTTGTCCGTTTTGTTGTGTCATACAACCGCCAACTGCTATAATTAAGTCCTTTTTCTTCTTTTTTATTGGTTTTAACGCACCAACGTTGCCATAAACCGTTCTTTCTGCATTTTCCCTTATACAGCAGGTGTTGAATACTATTAAGTCGGCTAAATTGTCGTTATCGGTTAATTGATAGCCGAATTCTTCTATCATACCTGCAAGTTTTTCAGATTCGTGTACGTTCATTTGGCAACCGTACGTGTTGATTTTGTAATATTTCATAGTAAGTTATATTATATATAAAAATTTAACTTAAATCAACTAAAATTGCAAAATTTCACGTTTAAAAATCGCATAATATTGTTTTTTAGTAAAAAACTAATATCAAATGAAGAAATTTTTAAAGATTTTAGCCTTTATTACCCTTGTAGTTTTGATTATTGGTGCATCTTTTATAGTGTGCTTATCTGCAAGTGTTAAAAATTACAATCTTGATGAAAGTAAACTGATAAACAAATCAATTAACGTCGAGTACTACGATAAAGACGGCAACTTATTTTATACCGATTGTTTTAATAATCAAGGAGAATATATTTCGATAGATAAACTTAGCAAAAACACGATAAATGCCTTTATTTCCATAGAAGATAAGCGGTTTTTTAAGCATAACGGTGTTGATTACGTTAGGGTTTTAGGTGCAACTGTTTCTAATATAAAAAGCATGTCCTTTAAGGAAGGTGGTTCAACAATATCCCAACAACTGATTAAAAACACGCATTTATCAAGCGAAAAGACCTTAAAACGCAAGTTTGCAGAAATAAAAATTACAAAACAACTTGAAAAGCGGTACAGTAAAAGTGAAATTTTAGAAAAATACCTTAACACCATTTACTTTGGCAACGGTGCTTATGGAATAAACAGCGCAAGTAGGCGTTATTTTAACAAAACAGCGGATAAGTTAACCTTAAATGAGTCCTGTTTACTTGCCGGAATAATTAAATCGCCAAGTAAATACTCGCCTATTCAAAATTATGAAAAATCCATAGAAAGAAAAAACTTAGTTCTAAAAACTATGGTAGAAAACGGGTTTATAAGCAATGAAGTTTACAAAAATAATCTAAGCAAAACGGTAAATATCGCAAGGTTTTGTGATAGCGATTTATTTTACCCTTATATTTTAGGTGCAAAAAGCGAACTTGAAAGCATTTTAAAAAGCAATCCGTACGTTTTTAACAAAAATATTAAAATTTACACTTATCTTGATGCAAACTTGCAAAAAGAAGTTATGGATATTGAAGTTTCTTCACTACCCAAAACGGATAAGTTGCAAATTATAATAAATACTAAAAATAACGGTATTATCGCATTTTATACAACAAATTCTATTTATAAAAGGAGCCCTGCTTCGTGTGTAAAGCCATGGCTTGTATACGCGCCTATGATAAATGATAAAATCATTACTGAAAGTACTGTTGTCTTTGATAATAAGATTGATTTTAACGGTTACTCCCCTAAAAATTACGGCGGTAAATATTATGGAAATGTTACGGTAAAAAACGCATTATCTAAAAGCCTAAACGTGCCATCAGTAAAATTATTAAACGGTTACACCTTAGAAAAAGCAAATAATTACACTAAAAAATTAGGTGTAGATATATCAAACGGTAATTTAAGTTATGCTTTAGGTAATATTGATGGTGGAATGACGTTAAAAGAACTTTGCGATTGCTACTCAACCTTTTCTGATTGCGGAAACTTCACTTCTTCAGCTTATATTGATAAGATTTATATTGATAATAAGCCGTTTTATCGGCGAAAAATCAATAAAACTAACGTTTTTAGTGGTGAAACTGCGTATATAATTAACGATATTTTAAAAGAAAGTGTTAAAAGTGGTACAAGTAAAAATCTTAACGTGTTTGATTTTGACTTATGCGCTAAAACTGGTACAAATGGTAATTCAAGTGGGAATATTGATGCTTATAGTATTAGTTACACCACAAATCATATTATAGGTGTTTGGCTTGGTAATAGTGATGGTAGCATTATGCCAAACAGTATAAGCGGTGGCACTTACCCTACAATTTATAATCGTGAAATGATTAAATTGCTATATAAAAACTATAAGCCGAATAGTTTTAGTAAACCGCAAGGTATAATTGAGTCAAATATCGATGAAGAGACTCTACTAAAAGAGCAAAAAACTTATTTAACAAATAATAACGGTGCAACCTATTTTTATATAAGCGGTACTCAACCTAAGGAATATTTAACTAACAATTTACCTGAAAACTTACAAAATAATGAAAACAAAATTTCGTTAAACAATGGTATTGTTGAAATTTTACTACAAGATAACAATTATAAAAATTTAAAAATTATAAGAAGATATAAAAAGCAAAATAAAACTATATATAATGATAAATTCGTATCAAAAATTAATGATAAAATCGTGGATTTTGGTGAATATGAGTACACTATTTATATAACTGATAGCCAAGGCAAAACTATTGTTTTTACACTATCTAAAATCAATTTTACAAAGGATTCTCTTAATATTTTAGATAACGATTGGTGGGATGATTAAATAAAAAAAGACTGATACGTTTTTGTACCAGTCTATTTTTATACCTTAATTTAAATTTCGCAAATTTTATTTTATAATTTAAATGTTTCAATACTATCAAGTGCCCTATTAACAAGCCCGTCAATATCAAGTACGCTTTCAACTGCAATTACCCTATCAAGTTTTGGTTTTATAAGTGGATATTTAGGTAAAAATACCGTACAACAATCTTCATAAGGAAGTATTGACGTTTCAAAAGTGCCAATTTTTTCTGCAATTTCAATAATTTCAAGTTTATCGTAAGTAATAAGCGGTCTTAATACTGGTAAAAGTTCTAAAACGCTATTTGTAGATGTTATACTTTCTATCGTTTGTGATGCAACTTGACCTAAACTTTCACCCGTTATAATGGCATTTGCGTTGATTTTAAAGGCAAGTTTTTCGGAAATTCTCATCATAAATCTACGCATTAAAGTAATCATGTATTCTTCAGGACAGTTTTCGTGAATTGCCTCTTGAATTTCGGTAAATTTAACGATGTGAAGGGTTAAACCGTTAGCATAATCGCCTACCATTTTAGCAAGGTCGATAACCTTTTGTTTGGCAGCATCGCTTGTGTATGGATAACTGTGGAAATGTACCGCCTCAATCCTCATACCCTTTTTAGCAGTTAAATAACCGGCAACAGGGCTATCGATACCGCCAGAAATCATAAGTAAGCCACGGCTTGAAGAACCAATAGGCATACCGCCCATCATTTTAATAAAATCAGTAAATACAAGAGTTTCGCCCGATTCACGAATATCGATATTAACAACTGTGTTTGGTTCATGCACGTCAACTGATAAATTAGGGTTACTTCTTAAAATTTCGCCACCCATTTTAGCCGAAAATTCCGTTGAGTGGTAAGGGAATTTTTTATCTGCCCTTCTTGTTTCAACCTTAAACGTGCCTGACTTGTTTTTTGAGATTTCTACTGCAATTTTAGCAATTTCTTCATAGGTTGAAGGTACTGCGTATGCAACTGAAACGGTATGAATACCGCTTACTTGTTTAAGTTTAGAAATTACTTCGTCAACTAAGTCAAAATCTAAATTTTCAAGCAAATATCTGCCTTGAATTTTAACGAATTTATAATCGTAATCCTTTAATTTTTCTTTGATATTATCTTCTAAAAGTTTTTCAAAAAAGTGCCTGTTTTTGCCTTTTAAATGTATTTCGCACCAGCGAATAATTATAACTTTTTTCACTTAATCATCATCCTTTTTAATTCTTTTGCCTTTAAATTTAATTGACTTGCAACGTAGCCAAGTTCATCTTTGGTAATATCAGGCGCAAAACTAATTCTTAAAACACCGTCTAACACGCTTGCGTCGTAACCTGCCTCTTTAAGCACCCTACTAAATGGATTTTTTGATGAACAAGCCGAGCCTGTACCAACGATAATATTTTCATCTTCAAGTTTATGAAGTATTACTTCGCCTTTAAGCCCAACTGCAGACATACTTATTATGTATGGCGAGCAGTTTTCAGTTGATATTATACGGAATAATTCATTATCGATTTTAGATAAGAAATATTCCTTTAATTCAAGCATTTTATCGTAGTTTTCTTTGATTTTTGAGTATTTATCTACGGTAACTGTTTCAAAAACTTTAATGCCAAAAACGTTTTCAGTACCACTTCTAAATCCGTTTTCTTGCCCACCGCCGTAAATCAATGGTTTTAAAGTTTTAAGGTTTTTGTTTTTAAATAAACCACCTATACCCTTTAATCCATTAATTTTATGCGCAGAAACGGAATATAAATCTATATCAGTTGAAGGCTTAAATGGGATTTTACCAAACGCTTGAACACCGTCAACGTGGAACACAAGCCTTGGGTTTATCCTTTTACACTCTTTAGCGATTGCGTTAACGTCGTTTATACCGCCCGTTTCGTTATTTACGTGCATAACTGATACTAAAACGGTATTTTTATCTATAAGTGATAAAAGATTTTCTATATTTACACTTCCGTCTTTATTAATTTTTGCAAAGCGTGAATCATAACCTTTGTTATTTAGTTCGGTAAGCGGTGCGTGTATTGCAGAGTGTTCGCCAAGCGTTGTAACGATATTGCCCCTATTTGAATATGAAAATATAGCCATATTATCCGATTCAGAGCCACACGAAGTAAAAATCAAATCGAAATTAGTTGAAAAACAAGATATAATTTTCTTTTTAGCATCGTCAATTGCGGATTTAGCATTTAAGCCTTGCCTATACTTTGCCGATGGATTATAAAACTCAAAATCGTTGAATATTTCGTTGTTTTTTAATGCAGTAGCACAAGGTTTTGTAGTTGCTGCATTATCTAAATATAAAAGTTTATCCATATTATTTAACCAAAAGTTCTTTGTAATCTTTTTCGATAATTCTTGTATTAATACTTCTTATAACGTGCGATAAAAATAATTCGTTATATCTCATTGTAACTATATACGATATGCCGTTTTTATCTACTATAAAGTAAAAATCTTTTGCGTAAAATTCTTTGTTGTTAACGGAAATCTTTTTATACTGCTTATTTTTTAAATTGTTTACGTAACTATTGCTTGTTACCCCGCCAATTAATCTAATATTTTTACAATCAAAAGAAAGAAGTCTTTTACGTCTATTTTTAAATACCCTATCCAACCTGATTGTACCGTCTACAAACAAACAGTCGAATGAAGAAAAGTACGTTTTTGAAAATATATGAACTGAAATTATTGCAATAAAGAAAATTGCAAACAAAATCCAAAATATATTATCAAACATAAATGCCAAAAAAAATGCAACGAGAGCAATTATAATGTTAATTGCGTTGAAAATATTTAAAATTATATATAATACCTTATTTTTGCCATTCATATTAGGACTTACTGAATATTCATATAATCCACTTGCCATAATAACCTCTTTTTATTTTAATTTTACTATAGTAACACCGTGTTCGCCTTCGCCGTATTTACCAAATCTATAAGATTTAACGTTTTTATTACCTCTTAACCTATTAGATATTGCTGTAGAAAGTATTTTCATACCCTTACCGTGTACAATTCTTACTTCTTCTAAGTTGTTAAGAACCGCTTTATCAATAAAATTATCAACTTCCATAAGTGCCTCGTCAGCAGGTAGACCAATAACGTTAATTTCAGTTTTAACACCTTCAAGTGAGATATCACGTTTTAGGGTAACGGCTACTTTGTTTTGAATAGAATTATTTTTAGAAATAAAGGAAATATCAGATAATTTACAATTAATTCTAATTGCACCAACAAGTGCCCAAACGCAATTTTTCTTTTCGTTAATCTCTAAAACTTCGCCTTGCGAATTAAGTGATTTAACAAAAATTTTATCGCCAATTTTTAATTTTTTAATATCAACGTCTTTATAAATTTGAGGTAATTCATCTTCTTTATCTAAAACGTATTTTTCATTACCAATTTTATTTTTTAACGTGGACATTTTAACTAAATCAGACTCTGAATATTCGGCTTTATTGAAAATTTCTTTCATTTCCATAAGCATATCTTCAGCGTTTTCTAACTTTTCGTTAACAATTTTACGTGCCTCGGCTTTTGCTTTGCTTAAGAAATTTTCTCTTTCGCGCTCAAATTTTTCTTTAGATTTAACTAAATTATCGTAAATTTCTTTTTGTTTAATAAGTAAATCTTCTATTTCTTGCTTTTGACTTTCTGCTTCACTTCTTGTTTTTTCGGCTTGTTTTAAAACGTTTTCAAAGGATATTTTATCATCAGACATATAACCTTTTGCACGGTTTATTATTTTTTTATCTATACCAAGTCTTGATGCAATTTCTATTGCGTTTGAAGTGCCCGGTGCACCTATTCTTATTCTATAAAGTGGCGCAAAGGTGTTAGAATCAAAATCCATTGATGCGTTTATAATTTTATCACTTGTCAAAGCAAATTCCTTTAAAAGTGAATAGTGGGTTGTGATAACCCCGTAACTATTTTTATCAATTAACTCTTCAAGGATTGATTTAGCAAGTGCGCTACCTTCATCTGGGTCGGTGCCTGCACCAATTTCATCGATTAATACAAGGGTTTTATCCCCTGCATCTTCAACAATTTCTATTAAATTTTTAATATGAGAAGAGAAAGTTGATAAGTTTTGTTCGATGCTTTGTTCATCGCCAATATCAACTAAAACCTTATTAAATACAGAAATTTTACTACTTTGCTTAGCGGGAACAAAAATTCCGCTCATACTCATTAAGGTAAAAAGACCAATTAGTTTTAAAGTAACTGTTTTACCGCCTGTATTTGGGCCTGTAACTAAAATATAGTTGTAATCCTTACCAAAGTTAACGTTTATTGGAACAACTTTATTTTTGTCGATTAACGGGTGCCTACCTTCGATGATGTCAACTTCACCGTTTGCGTTTAAACTTGGGTAAACCGCTTTAATTGAGTGTGCGTACTGCGCTTTAGCAAAGGCAATATCAATATCACTAATATAGATAAGGTTTTCCGTTAAACTATCTGCAACAACACCAATTTGTTCGGTAAGCTCCAGTAAAATTCTTTCGATTTCCGCCGATTCGTTTAAAGTTTCGGTACGGAGTTCGTTATTCATATCCAAAATTTCTTGCGGTTCAATAAAGAAGGTGCTACCACTTGCCGACCTATCGTGTATAAAGCCTTTAACTTGTGTAACGTGTTCGGATTTTACAGGGATAACGTATCTACCCGACCTTATTGAAACAATGCTATCTTGAAGATATTTATTACCGCCATTACGGATAAACGATGCTAATTTTTCACGGATTCTTTCGTTTATTATTTTGATTTTTTGCCTAATTTGATAAAGTTTTTCAGAAGCAGTATCCGCTACTGTAGTATCGTTAACTATTTTTGTTGTAATTGAATTTTCTAAGTTATTATTGTAAAAAATGCGGTTTGAAATATCGTTAAATATAGTTAAACTATCATCGTTTACGTTAGATATAGACGTTGCAAGAATTCGCGAAGAGCGAAGTAATGCAGCAACGTTTAAAATTTCGCCTAAACTTAAAATAGAACTCTTTTTGGCCCTATCAAGTTCATCGGTTAACGGTTCAAAAAACTCAATGTTACCAATACCGTATTCGTAATATAATTTGTAAGCCTCGTTTGTTTTATTAAGTAAAAATTTAGCCGACAAATAGTCACTTTCAGGCATGGTATTTAAAAGAATATCAATAGAACTTTTTAAAACGGTAAATTTTGATATATTATTTAAAATTTTATCATATTCTAAATATTTTAAAGTTTTAGTTTTTATCATAATACCCCTTTAATATAGTTGCCGTAAGTGTGATTATTTAAAAGTTCTTTTCTACTTGAAAAGTCAGTATTGTTTAAAATATTACTAATATAGTTTTCGCTTTCATCAAAGATAGCAAAAATCTCGTTATTATGCTGATTTTTTGTTAAAAGACCCGAACAGTTAAACACCATAAATCTACACTCTGAAATTTTATATCTAAACAGTTTAAATCTTCTATTATTTTCATCTTTAATATAGGTATTGGTTTTATATAAACAGTTTGTGCACTTTTTATCAAACGGACAATACGATAAATTCATTACTACGTTTTCGCCAAAAGATAACACGTGTAAGTTATTAGAAATATCAGTTATATCCCTTTCTTTAAGTTCTTTTGATGCGGAAATATTGTCTATTTTTAAATTTTTAAGTTCGCTGTAATCATAAGAATTGAAAATATTCATACCAACCCCAGCAAACAACCTTAAGTTTTTAGATTTTGCGTAGTTTATTGCCCAATAACCATCTGCATAAACACCGTAAAATTTATCTATTATTTTATCAATTATATCTAAGTCAGTACCCGATAAAAATGCAGGTAAATATAAATAAACGTCAGTTGATTTTGATACTTCTTTTAACTTATCAAAGTCAATTTTAGTGTAATCGTTTGGTAAATAAATTAAATTATCTGATAAACCGCACAACACGTTTGATATTAATGTTTTTGATTTATTATCGGTATTTTCTATAATAGAATTTTTTGTATATTTATTGATTGTATCGTTTGTTTTTAAATTATTTCTATTAAATAATTTTGAGTATAATTCTGCCCTTAACGAGTTCAAAACACTCTTTGGTAAAAACACGTTTTCATCAAAATTAGTAAAATTAACAGTAGGATTATAAGGATAAATATCTGTTCTATTTAAGTTGTTTATAACGTCGGTTTTAGTAAGCGGACTTGTTTTAGATTCAGTTAAAACGTCCTTAGACGCAACCGTTATATCACCTGAAGTTAACAAAAGATTTTCGCCAAGTTTAACGTAAACGTCTATATTAACGTTAAACTTTTCCCTTTTGATATTATCTACACTATTAATTAATGCTTGGTCTTTAGTGATATAAACTTCATCGTTTATTTTAATATTACCTTTAAATTTAATAAGGTTGTTTTTTAATATAGCATTACCAACTTCTAAGCCGTTTCTTAAAATTTTAAAACTATCCCCGTCAGTAAAATTACCAATTTTATCAAGTTTTAAAACGTCCTTATTAATACTTTTAACTTTTCCTATAAAATAGCCTTTATGACCTTGGATTTTCCTTGAAATAAAGTCATCTTTTTGCGAAAATGCAAGACCTTTTGTGTAATCGCCCCTATTATAAGATTTTTTTAAGTTTATAAAATCGTTTTCGGTAGATTTTTCATTTAAAATACCCTTGTAGTATTTTATAGCAGAAGCAACGTACTCACTACTTCTCATTCTACCTTCAATTTTAAATGAAGATACACCCAAATCAATTAAGGTTTTAATATCTTTACCTATACACAAGTCGGATAAAGACAACAAATAACCGTTAAAACTTTCATTACCGCATAAAGCATACTTTTTACGGCAAGGTTGTTTACAATGCCCCCTATTACCGCTTAAACCACCAATAAATGAAGAAAAGTAGCAATGACCGGAAAATGAACTACAAAGTGCACCTTGAATAAAAACTTCGGTTTCGATTATAGCGCTAATACGCTTAATGTCCTCAAGTTTAGTTTCCCTTGCAAGAATCACGCGTGAAAACCCGTATTCTAACGCCATTTTTGCACCGTATTCATTACACACACCCGCTTGAGTTGATAAATGTAAGCAAATTTCGGGATAATACTCTTTTAAAAGTTTACCAAGGAAGATATCTTGCAATATAAAGGCATCGGCACCGTAAGAGTAAGCTATGCCAACCGCCTCAATAAACTCATTAATTTCCGAATCTTTAATTAAAGTATTTACAGCAATATAAACCTTTACGTCATAAGTTTTTGCGTAATTTATAGCATATTTTAACTCGTCATAGTCAAAATTTTGCGAACTTTTGCGCGCGGAAAAATTGCTTAAGCCTAAATAAACGGCGTCAGCACCAGTATTAACCGCAGTTATAAAGTTTTTCAAATTACCCGCAGGCGCTAAAATTTCTACCATATAACGAATTTTGCCGTCTTATATTAAATTTTATAAGACGGCGCGTAATTATTATCTTAATTCAATACCAACGTTTTTAAGGTTGGCAAGTATTTTGTTAACGTTTGCATCAACTTCTTCTTGCGTAAGTGACCTATCAAGAAGTGAGAAAGTTAAGTGGTAAGCCATGCTCTTCTTACCTTGTGGTAATTGGTCACCGCTGTAAATATCAAAGATATTAACGTCAACAAGCGATTTGTCAGAGAATTTCTTAATATATCTAACAGTTTCGCCGTTAGTAACCGATTTATCCATAACAAGCGCTAAATCTCTTTCAACTGAAGGATATTTAGGGAAAGGTTTAAATTGTGGTTTTTTATTAAGCATAGATGCTATTACACTATAGAAAATTTCACCAACGTAAATACGTTTATCTACACCTAATTTTTCGCTAACTATAGGATTAAGTTCGCCAATAAAACCAATCGACCTATTACCAATAACGATTTCAGCACTTCTTGTTGGGTGTAAAAACTCTCTTTTAGCTCTAACAAAATCAACTTTAAACGTTGCGTGGATAGAAGTAAGTAAACCTTCTACAACGCCTTTTAAAGTGAAGAAATCTTCATTTTCGCCGAATATACCTAAAGAAATACAGTCATTTTCATTTAAAAGTTCAGTAAGTGGTAATGCTTTTGGTTTATATTCTTTAGCAAATTCGAAAATTCTACCAGATAAATTCTTTTTATTGATATTGTTTACAATTACTTTAACAAGTGCAGGGATAAGCGAAGTTCTCATTACCGATAAATCCTCGCCTAACGGATTTAAGATTTTAACGAATTTATATTCGTCACTATTTTTGTCAAGATTAAATAAATCGTAATCCTTTTCAGAACCGAACGAATAAGTAATCGCCTCGCTAAATCCTTGAGAAACAAGGTAATTTTTAGCAATATCAACGTCTTTTTGCCCTTTGTTAAGACCGCCAACTGTAATTGACGCATCATCAAGTAATGTATTTACGATATGGTCGTAACCGTACATTCTTATAATTTCTTCGGCAATATCAGGATAATCTTCAACGTCGTCACGGTAAAGTGGAATTACTAAAGAAATATCATCGTTATCAATTGTAACGCCAAAGCCAAGTCTTGTTAAAATGTCTTTAATATCTTCGGTAGGAACTTCAATACCTAAAACTTTATTGATTTTACTAATTTTAGTATTCATTGTTTTAGGTGTCATATCAACGCTATTTACGTCAATATAAGTCTTAGAAATCTTACCTACGTTAAGTTCATCGATAAGTGCTAACGCCCTATTCATACCAAGTTCGGCAATATAAGCATCGGTACCCTTTTCAAATCTTGAAGAAGAGTCACTACGTTTACCAAGTGCCCTTGAAGTTTTACGAATACTATCCCTTTTAAATTGTGCTGATTCAAAGACAACGGCTTTAGTTGTATCTTCAATACAACTTGATTTACCACCCATAATACCTGCTAAGCATTGAGGGTCACTTTCATCACAAATAACTAAGTTTGAATCGTTAAGTTCAAATTCCTTATCATCAAGCGTTGTGATTTTTTCGCCGTTTTCAGCCCTACGAATAACAAGTTTTTGACCTTTTAATAAATCGTAGTCAAAACTGTGCATTGGCTGACCAATTTCAGTTAAAACGAAGTTTGTAATATCTACGATATTATTAATAGAGTTAATACCTACGCTTTTTAACCTTTTTTGCATCCATAAAGGAGACTCGGCAATTTTAATATCTTCAACGTAACTTGCAATGTATCTTGGGCAAAGTTCGCTATCTAACACTTCAACCGAAAGTTTATCCTTTGTGTCACAGATAGTAGCATTATAGCTTGTATTTGGCATTTTAAGCGGTTTATTGAGTACTGCTGATACTTCTCTTGCTAAACCTAAAATACTTTGACAGTCAGGTCTATTAGCCGTAACACCGATATCTAAAATAACTTCGTTTAAGCCAACGTAACCCTTAACGTCATCGCCGTTTGGATAAGATTTGTCAAGTAAAAGTAAACCGTCGTAAGATGCACCTTTGTACATATCTTCAGTTACGCCAAGTTCTGTGCCAGAACAAAGCATACCAAAAGAATCGTAACCGCGGAGTTTACCTTCTTTGATTGTCATAGTACCTTCAACTGTTTTATGGTCTTTACCAATAGATAAAACGGTAGCACCAACTAATGCGCAAGGTGCTTTAATGCCAACTTCAACGTTATCGGCACCGCAACAAATTTGGAAAACACCGTGTTTGCCGCAGTCAACAGTACATAAATGTAAGTGAGTTTCAGGGATTGCCTCACAAGTTAAAACTTCACCTACTACTACTTTTGAAATATCTTTACCAGTTTCAATAACTTCTTCCACTTCAAAACCACAAGAAAACAATTTCTTTGTAAGGTCGTCAAGCGAAATATCAGAAATATCAACGTAATCATTTAACCATTCTAAAGGAAGTTTCATAAATATCCATTCTCCTTATCTTACTTGAATTGCTTTAAGAAACGTAAGTCGTTTTCAAAGAATAATCTAATATCAGGAATTTTATATTTTAAGATAGCAATACGTTCAATACCCATACCGAATGCGTAACCAGAATATACTTCAGAATCAATACCGCAACCTTCAAGCACCTTTTTATTAACGATACCTGCACCTAAAATTTCAATCCAACCTGTACCTTTGCAAAGTTTACAGCCTTTACCGTGACATTCTGAACAAGAAACGTCAACTTCTACACTTGGCTCAGTAAATGGGAAATACGAAGGGCGAAGCCTTGTTTTAGCGTCTTTACCGAACATAATTTTGCAAAATTCTTCAAGTGTACCTTTTAAATCGCAAAGTGTAATACCTTTATCAACTACTAAACCTTCCATTTGGTGGAACATTGGTGAGTGTGACGCATCGTCGTCCGAACGGAAAACTTTACCTGGGCTTAAGATTTTGATTGGTGGTTTTTTATCCATCATTACCCTAACTTGTCCCGCTGAAGTTTGAGTACGAAGTAAGATGTTATCGTTGATATAGAAAGTATCTTGCATATCCCTTGCAGGATGGTCTTGCGGTATATTAAGCATTTGGAAGTTGTAGTAATCCTCTTCAATTTCAGGGCCTTCAAACACTTCAAAACCCATACCCGTAAAAGCATTGATAAGTTCGTTTTTAACAAGAGTAATTGGGTGTAAAGTACCAATTTCGCTTGGTTTACCTGGAAGAGTTATATCAATACTTTCATTTTCAAATTGTGCTAAGCGTTCTTGATTTTTTAAAACTTCTTCAAACTTAGCATAAACTGCATCAATTTCATCACGTAATTCGTTTACTATTTTACCAAATGCAGGTCTATCTTCCTTAGGGATATCCTTCATACCCTTCATAAGTTCGGTTAATTGACCTTGTTTACCAAGATATTTTACTTTCGCGTCAAATAACTCTTTTAAAGATTTTGCCGAAGAAAAGTCTTGATTAACGTTTTCTTTCATAATAGCTATTTTTTCCTTCATAATTACCTCCAAAAAAAATAAAGCGCCCTGTAAAAGGACGCTTTTTGCGTGGTACCACCTTAATTTATACGGAAAATCCGTACCTTAATTAGTTATAACGTTACAAACGGCTCGGCTTACTTATAGTTCGGCTTGCTACTCGGAAGTGAATACCGCAAAATCAGTTGTAGAAGTCTCACAGCAAATTAACCCCTTTCTCTTTCCAACAACAATTGCGTCTGTCTTCGTCTTAGTATTTGATTATATTATAACTATTATATATACTTAACTTCATTTTGTCAATTATTTAAAGGGATTTTTGGGTAGAAAAAACACTTCCTACTAAATAGGTTTCGGGGACTTTGCCTATAATTATATTTTCATACATTAAAACGGTTACGGTATCAGTTAAACGTTTGGTTGAAAACCTTGTTACGACAAAAACATCTGGAACGATATTAACGTAAATAGAGTGTTTTGTTTGGTTAATCCCCGCCTCTTCAAATTTAGAAATTATATCGCATTTAACGGAATTTACCGTTAATAGTGGCATTTTTATCTTTTTACCGTAGCCTGATAGTATTCTTATGCCCGTAAATACACCTATTGGAACTTCTACACCTTTAGAGATATAATCGGTTAAAAAGTATGAAACGTTATCAACGATTACGGTTGAAATTTTATTAAAAGTAAAAGCATCGGTAGTTATCATTTGAATTTCGCCCTTTTCATCTTTAACAACAGTAAATAGCGAGTTAAAGTCATAATTACTGCCAAGTGCTTTATCTAAAGCATAATACGACGCAGTTGAAAGCACGCCTGTGTACGAACTTACACCTAAATCAACAAGCATTTTATTTGAAAAGGAATATAAGGTTATAAATATAGCAATAAACAGTAAAACAAACAACCGCCTAAAGCATTTAGACTTCTTTTTAAATTTTTTCATAATAAAAATACAGGCGGTAGCCCACCTGTATTTTATATGTTTATTTTAATTAAATTATGAATTTATCTGATTTTTTAGGTGCGTTGTTAAGTTCTTCTTTCTTAGCTTCGTAACCTTTTCTACCTAAGAGTGCGTAAGTTGCATTTTTACCTTCTTCAACACCTGGTTGATTATAAGTATCAATGTTAAACATTTCGCCTGCATAAGCAGTTTCAAGTTCAAAGAAGTATAATAATTGACCTAAAGTAAATTCATTTAAAATAGGAAGATAAATTGTTCTATTTAAACGATTTTTAACTGTTAAAGCGTATTCTGTAGCTTGTCTTTCCGCTTGAATCAACTCGTTCATAGTGTGTCCGCAAAGGAAGTTTACGTCAGGAATATCTTCGCAACCGTTAGGGATTTTAACTTCGCATCTATAATCGTCAACAGCAAGGAAAGTTGTAACTTTATCGAAAGGACCTTCAGTATAAAGTTGCACTTGGCTGTGTTGGTCAGTAACACCAAGAGATTTAACAGGAGTTTGTCCTACAAATACGTTTTTACCATCTTTATCAACGGCTTTACCTAAACTTTCTGCCCAAAGTTGACAGTACCAATCTGCTATATATTTTAAACCATCGGCATAAGGCATCATTACTGAAATGTTTTTACCGTTTTGAATAGAAATATAACTTAAAATTGCACTTGCAAGGGCTGGGTTTTTAGAATAATCGTTTGTAGAGCAAAGTTTATCCATGTATTCAGCGCCCTTTAAGAATTCTTTAATATCAACGCCTAAAACACTTGCAGGAAGTAAACCTACTGGGCAAAGTTCAGAGAATCTTCCGCCTACCCCGTCAGGAATATAGAAAGTTTTTAAGCCTTCTTGTTTAGCAATTTTAATTAAGTTACCTTTTGATTGAGAAGTTGTTGCAATAACGTTTTCACTTGCTTTATCGCCAAGTTTTGCCTTTAAAATATCCATAATAATGAGATATTGTGTCATTGTTTCACTTGTTGCACCACTTTTTGTTACAACGTTGAACATAGTTTTTTCTACGTCGATAACATCTAAAAGAGCAAGCATTCTTTCAGGGTCTACGTTATCTTCAACGTAGAATTTAGGGCCGTTTCTCTTTTCCTTTGGTAAATCGTTGTAGTGTAAGTGTTTTAACGCTTGGAAAACTGCTATAGGGCCAAGAGCCGAGCCACCAATACCTAAAACAACGAAATATTCGAAGTTTTTGCGAATATTAGATGCAGTTGAAATGATATCTTCAACGATTTCATCTTGGTTATAAGGAAGGTCAGCCCAACCAGTCATACCAGTTCCGCGAATGTTTTTAAAACGTTCGTAAGAATTTTTAGCAAATTCTTTATAACTTTCTAAAGTTTCTAAAGAAATACCTTCTTTTTCGCCAACGTAGTCAGCCATCATATTGTTGTAATCTAATCTAATTTTTAATTTGTTTTCTGTCATAGTATACCTGCCGTTAAAAAATTTTATATTTTAATTCACGAAGATAGTCTAAACTATCTTTGATTTCATTAATTTCTTTGTAGTCTTCGTAATACGCCTCAATAAGCATATTTCCGTTAAAGTTAACGTCTTTTAAACGTTTGAATAAATCCTCAAAAGGAAAATCGCCTTTACCCGGTAAGCATTTTACACCATCGTCACGCATATCACAAACGTGAACGGTGTTAATAGATTCGCCCATTTCGTTGATATAATCAATATAACTATCGCCTGAAATTTTTGCTTGCTTTATATCTAAACAAGTTTTTAAATTTGGGCAAAATTCCTTAATATTGTTATAAAAGCCAACGTGATTATAGTAAGCCCACTCTACGTTTTCTAAACATAAATTGACGCCGTAACTTTCACAAAAATTTTTAAGATTAAGCATATACTCGCCTATCTTTTTATAATTGTTGTACAAAACGTTCTTTTTAAACCTTGCAATTCCGTGAAGAGTGTAATTTTTTGCACCAACGATATTAGCAACTTTTAAACAATTTTCCATAATGCCGTAAGCATCTTTTAACGCGCGTGGATTATCGCTAAAAAGCTGTGGTTCGAAGTGAGTATTTAAAGTGTGGATTGAGTGTACTTGTAAATTGCCTTTGCGTGATTTTAATAAACCAGCAAATTCTTCGTTATACTCACAGTAAGACTCTAAAAATATCTCACATACCCTTGCATCTATATCGTTTAAGGTAACAAGTGCGTCTTCATTGTCTTGTCTTTTAAAAAGTGTTGCAGTTGAAACACCTATTTCCATATTAAACCTTCTTAAATTTTATATTTTCTTCTTCAGCGTAAACTAATATTTTATCGCCTTTTTTGATATCGCCTTCAATAATAGCATCAGAAAGCATGTCTTCAACAAGCCTTGATACTGCGCGCTTGATTGGTCTTGCACCGTAAGTTTCAGAATAACCTTCTTTTACGATAACGTCCATAGCGGAATTATCTACAGTTAAGAAAGAACCTTGATTTTTCATGCGCTTTATCAAGTCGTTAACGACAATATCGGCTATATCGTAACAATTATCAACGGTTAATTTATTGAATACTATTACATCGTCAAGACGATTAATAAATTCAGGTTTAAAGCGAGATTTTAAAGATTTTTCTATTTTGTCTTTATCGGTTTTTTCGCTTACACCAAAGCCGAATGAAGTAGCATTTTCCTCACCCGAAAAACCTATGTTAGAAGTTAAGATTATAAGTGAATTTTTAAAGCTTACAACCCTACCTTTGCTATCGGTTAACCTACCTTCGTCAAGTACTTGTAAAAGCAAATCGAAAATATCGCTGTTTGCCTTTTCAATCTCATCAAATAAAACAACCGAATAAGGTTTTTTTCTAATTTTATCAGTTAATAATCCCTCTTCTTCATACCCAACGTAACCAGGTGCAGAGCCAATGAGTTTATTAACTGAAGTTTTATCTTGATATTCGCTCATATCAAAGCGAATAAGTGCATCTTTATTACCAAAAACACACTCGGCAAGCGCTTTAGTAAGTTCTGATTTACCAACGCCCGTAGGACCAACGAAAATAAACGAGCCAATTGGCTTTTCAGGGTCTTTAAGGTTTGCCCTTGCCCTTCTAACCGCTTTAGAAACGGTAATAATGGCGTCTTCTTGACCAATTACCCTTTTCATTAACTCATCTTCTAAAGACATAAGTTTGTCGCTTTCTTTAGTTGATAATGAGGTAACTGGGATTTTAGTCCACGTAGTTATAAGTTCTTTAATATCTTCTTCGGTAATTTCATCATTATTACCGCTACGTTTGATATAAACGTTAACTTTTTCTTTTTCAAGTTGTTTTTTAAGGTCTGAAATCTTTTTGTCAGCCTTTCCTGCCATATTGATATCGCCTTGGTCTAAAAGATAATCTCTTTCGGCAGTTAATTTTTTAATTTGCTCTTCTAACTCCCTTAAAAGTTTAGGAATAGAAGTTGTTTGCACCCTTTTTTTAGATGCCGCCTCATCAATCAAATCAATGGCTTTATCAGGTAAAAATCTATCAGTTATATACCTTTTTGAAAGAATAACCGCCGATTTTATTGCCTCGTCGGTAATATGTATTTTATGATGCGCCTCATAAACAGGCTTTAATCCTGATAAAATTTCGATACAAGCATCAACTGACGGTTCTTCAACGCGAATCGTTTGAAATCTACGTTCTAAAGCGGAATCTTTTTCTATATATTTAGTATATTCGTCTAAAGTGGTAGCGCCAATAACTAAAACCTCACCCCTTGCAAGAAGTGGTTTTAAAATTTCGGCAGCATCAAGATTGCCATCTTGCGTACTACCCGCACCAACTAAATTATGAATTTCATCAATAAAGAAAATTACGTTGCCGTCTTCTATTGCAAATTCTATAGCGCTTTTAAGCCTTTCTTCAAAATCGCCACGATATCTCGTACCTGCAAGCAAACTACCTAAATCCAAACTGAAAATAACCTTGTTTTTTAAGAATTCAGGAACTTTTCCTACGGAAATTTTAATTGCTAAGCCTTCAACAACGGCACTTTTACCAACACCTGCCTCACCAATTAAAAGAGGGTTGCTTTTTGACTTTCTTGATAAGGTTTGAATTACCCTATCAATTTCATTTTCCCTACCGATAACAGGGTCAATTTTGCCATTTTTAGCGCGGTCAGTTAAATTATAACCTATTTTTTCAAGCGTGGAATAATCTTTAGTTTTAGTAGGTTCTTCACGAGTTTGTTCGTAAGAATGATTTATAGATTTTTGCTCTTGAGTATTGCATGCGCGTTTTTGTGGTTGTTTAGTTTGTTTTTGCTCTTGCATAATTGGTTTTTTAAGACTTTCTAAAAGAGTGGACGAAAGTTTAGCAACGTCTACGCCGATTGCACGCAAAACACTCATAGCAACGCAATCTTCAATTGATAAGATTGCAAGTAATAAATGTTCAGTTGAAACGTAAGAAAGTTTAAAGGAATTAGCAATTTCGTTTGAAATTTTAATTGCAGAGTTTAATTTTGCAGTAAAACCACTTGAACCAATACTTTTAAAGGTCTTTTTTAAATAAGCATGAAAGTTTTCTACCGTAGCGCCAAACTCGTTTAAATAACGGCACGCAGTACAATTTGGCGTACGCAAAATTGCGTAAACCACTTCTTCAGTACCCACGTAATTAAGTTTAAAACTAAGCGAAACTTTTTTTGCTTTTTCTATAACCGTGCAAAAGTTATTGGTGTAATTAATCATAATAAATTATAATTTACAAGCTAAATCCTTTAAGTAATTTTTTAAATCAGATGAAATTTCTTCATCACGCAAGCCAAATTCTAAATTAGCCTTTAAAAACCCAAGACGACTACCCATATCGTATCTAATTCCGTCAAAAACAAGGGCTAAAGCATTGCCTTGCTTTGCTTGATAATCAAGGGCATCAGTAAGTTGATATTCCCCGTTAACACTTGGTTTTAAATTTGCGATAATATCGAATATTTCAGGCGTAACAACGTATCTTCCAAGCGGAGAAATAGTACTTTTAACATCTTCAAGTTTAGGTTTTTCGATAATTTCAGTAGCATTATAAATATTGCCGTCAACCTTATCAAAAAGCACCGATGCGTACTTTGTTACGTCTTCACGAGAAACGTTTTTGCAACCTACGATTGTTTTACCCGTATTTTCGTATAAATCAATAAGTTGTTTAATAACAGGTTTTTCTTCGTTATACATAACGTCATCGCCAAACAATATGGCAAAAGGCTCGTTTTGAACGAAATCTTTTGCAACTTCAACTGCTTTAGCCGTGCCGTTTAACTCTTCTTGAGTAACGTAATAAAACTTAGCCATTGTTTCGGGATATTTAATTTCATTATAAAAATGAGTTTTACCTTTACTTAATAAAACGTCTTCAAGTTCTTTGGAGGCAGAAAAATGGTTTTGTAAAACTTCTTTTTTATATCCTACAACAAACAAAACTTCTGTTATTCCACTTTTTATAACTTCTTCGGTAATAATTTGAATTGCGGGCTTATTTACTATAGGCAACATAGCCTTAGGCACCGCTTTAGTGTATGGCAAAAATCTCGTTCCATATCCAGCAACGGGTATAACCGCTTTACGCACTTTATTCATATTAATCCCCTTTAATTTTCTTTTAAAAATAACATTAAGCCACGGAGAAATTTCCGTGACTTATATATAATTATTTCGTACCAAAAAGCCTATCGCCCGCATCGCCAAGACCTGGAACTATGTATGCGTGGTCGTTAAGTTTTTCATCTAATGCCGCAACGTAAATATCAACGTCTGGATGAGCGTCTTGAACGGTTTTAACACCTTCAGGAGCGGCAAGTAAATTCATAAGTTTAATATCTTTGCAACCGCGTTTTTTAATGAAATCAATAGCGGCTACAGCACTACCACCCGTTGCAAGCATTGGGTCAACTACGATAATAGTTCTTTCTTCTGCGTCAACAGGAAGTTTGCAGTAATATTCAACAGGCATATGAGTTTTTGGGTCACGATAAAGACCAATATGACCTACTTTTGCGTTAGGTACTAAAGTTAAAATACCATCAACCATACCAAGACCTGCCCTTAAAATAGGAACGACACCAATACTTCTACCAGCAATAAAGTTTGCTTTAGTTTTACAAATAGGTGTTTCGATTTCCTTCTTTTCAAGCGGTAAATCCCTCGTTACTTCATAAGCCATAAGTAAAGAGATTTCGTTTGCAAGTTCTCTAAAATCTTTTGTTGTTGTTTCAATCATTCTCATCATTGAAACTTTGTGTTGAATTAACGGATGGTCTAAAACGTGTAGTGTACTCATAATAATTTCTCCTAAATATTATATTCGCATAATGCGTTTTTACTTTTGTTCGTATGCTTTTACCTTGGCAACCCTTGTTTCGTGCCTGCCACCAAGTTCATGCTCGGTAGTTAAGAATTTATCGATAAAGGAAATAATTTCATCTACCGTGTTAATTCTTGCACCCATGGCAATCATATTGCTGTTATTATGTTGGCGGGTAACTTCGGCACTAAATAAATTAGTTACGTGCGCACACCTTATACCCTTTACTTTATTAGCGCAAATACTCATGCCGATACCTGTACCACAAATTAAAATACCGTAGTCACACTCCCCTTTAGCAACCGCTTCAGATGCGGGGTAAGCATAATCGGGATAGTCGCAAGATTCTTCACTAAAAGTGCCAAAATCAACAACTTCGTGTCCATTATTTTTTAAGTAATTAAACACGGCGTCTTTAGCGATAAAACCGCCGTGATCACAACAAAATGAAATTTTCATAAATCACCTTTAAATATAGCTTAATAAATACAGTTTAATATATGAAATATTAAATGTCAATATCATTTTTTAAAAATCAACCATAATAAGCGCACTTTTTAACTAAAAAGAAACTTCGCTATCAAGATATTCTTTAAATGCGTTATACTCTTTTGGGGTTATAGCATTAGGATAAGATAAAATCTTTAATGGTAAATCATTATCCCCTTTATGGTATTTTGCTTGAATATGATTATGGCTTGTTAAAATAAAGCCGTTTCTTTGATAAAAGTTAAGCCTTTTTATAGTAATTTCATCAATAGGTTCTTCAATTTCTAAAATAACCGTTTTACCTTTACTTTTTAAGATTTCTAAAGCCTTAGAACCAATGCCATTTCCCCTTTTTTCAGGTAAAACTGCAAAGTGTTCAAGGTATATAAAATCTTTAGTTTCAAAGAAAAGCATAATCCCTAAAAAGTCATTATGTTCGGTAAGTATTTCAAAATGATAATCAGGCTTACACATTATATATTTATGCCCGTCATCATCTCTTCTTTCAAGATACGGAAAGGAATTTTGATATAAACGGTACGCAGTTTTATAATGCTTATTATTTGAAGTGATTTGCGTTAGTATCATTTAATCTTCCTTTGCACAAGCTTTTGTAAATCTATTCATAATACCAATATCGATTTCGCTACCAGTATCAACTGAAACAGCGATAATGATATCGGCAACCTTTTCCCCTTCAAGCAATTTATCGTACAAGTTTGATGCGATTTCTTCAGCAGTCGTACCTAAATTAAGTATCCTACCGCTAAGGCAGTTTGCTATTTCATTATCACATAGGAAATAAGGCTTTTTGCCTTCTTTTTCATATTCTTCATATAATTTTACAGCGCTAACGATATCTTTTCTATCAAAAAACGCAGTTTTGCATTTTGGATTATAGTGAGAATATTTACAGCCCGGCGAACGCAATTTATCAGTTGATAAATTTTTACTATATTCGCATTTACCAACAACACTTTTAATCATTTCGGCGGTAATAAGCCCACTCCTTAATATAGTAGGAGTATCCGTTGTAACGTCTAAAACGGTAGATTCTATACCGCCTTGGCATTTACCACCGTCTAAAATAAGGTTAATTTTGCCGTTTAAATCGTTAAAAACGTGCTCTGCGGTAACAGGGCTTGTATGCTTAGAAATATTTGCAGATGGCGCTGCAATAGGTAAATCCAAGTACCTTAAAAATTCTTGACAACCTTGATGACTTGGCACCCTTATTGCCAAAGTATCTATCCCACACGAAACGAGTTTAGAAACTTCGCCTTTACTTTTAAACACCATAGTCAAAGGTCCTGGTAAAAATGCGTCTATTAATTTTTGAACGTAATCATATTCCACGTAAACGAGTTTAGATATATCATAATCTTTATGCACGTGAACGATTAACGGATTATCGCTTGGCCTACCTTTAGTTTGGTAGATAAGCGAAATACTTTCATCGTTAGTAGCAAGCCCGCCAAGACCATAAACAGTTTCGGTAGGAAATGCTACGAGCTGATTATTTAAAATTAAATTTTTTGCATAATCTATTGATTTATCGTTAATTTTATAAATTTTTGTATTTAGCATACCCTACTTCCTTAGCAGATTACATTAATGGGTCGTCAGTAATTTGTTCAAGTGGTTTTGACCTTTCTGGCGGTAAATTTTCGATAGGTGCATTAGTGTTAATATTAGCAAAACGAGATTGTTCGCCTTTAAATACTAAGTTAAATGAACCCCTTGGGCCACTACGGTTTTTAGAAACTATAATTTCTGCCTCGTCCTTCTTAACTTCTTCGGCATTTTCAGACTTGCCGTCAGGCGTCATTTCAGGACGGTGAATAAACATAACGATATCGGCGTCTTGTTCGATTGCACCCGATTCACGAAGGTCGGAAAGGATTGGTTTTCTTGCATTTTTTTCAACCGAACGTGAAAGTTGTGATAATACAACTACAGGGACGTCTAATTCTTTTGCAATCATTTTAAGTCCCCTTGAAATTTCGGTGATTTCCGCTTGCCTACTGTCGTTAGGTTTTACTGCGTTCATAAGTTGAATATGGTCGATTACAACTAAGTCAAGCTTGCCTTTAGTTGCCTTTAAACGCCTACATTTTGATAAAATATCAGGAACTGTAGTAGTTGAAGTATCGTCTACGTAAATATCTGTTGCCTCTAAAGTTTTTTGTGCGTTCCATAAACTTGACCAATCATCTTTAGTAAGTTTACCATTTCTTGCAAGTTGCGAGTCAACACAACCTACTGAATACATCATACGTTCTGCAAGTTCCTTCTTTGTCATTTCGAGCGCGAATACCGCACAAACAGCGCCACGTTTTATAGCAACGTGTTCAACGATGTTCATAACAAAAGTAGTTTTACCAACTGACGGCCTTGCGGCAATAATTATCATATTGCCTTTATGTAAACCTTGCGTCATTGCATCTAAACAGGTGAAACCTGTTTTTAAGCCTTGCATAAAGTTTTTATCTTCTTGAATATTTTTGAAATAATCAATAACTCCGCCAACGTCGTTTTTAATGTTAGTAAGAACGGAAGTTTCAAGTTGCTCACTAATACCGTAAACAATACTTTCGGCTTTAGCAATAGATTTAAAACTATCAGTACTAACCTTACAGTCCATAATAATCTCGTCAGCACCGTGAATAAGTTTTCTTAAAACGCTATCACGCTTTACAATATTTAAATAATATTCGTAGTTTGCTGCAGACGGAGTGCATCTTGAAAGTTCAGTTAAATACTCAATACCCCCTGCTTTTTCAAGGGTAGTTTTATTTTCTAACGCCTCGGCAAGAGTTGCAAGGTCTACTTTGCGCCTTGTATTTTTCATGTAAGCCGTTTTATTCATTTCGTCAGTTAAAGTAACGATATCAACTGGCTTATTATCGTCTAATACCGAACAAATGCCTTCAAATACAAGTTTATGCGATTCTACGCAAAAATCCTCAGTATTTAATTTCGACCTAATTTCAAACTGTAATTCAGGGTCGATAAGCATTGAACCTAAAATACTTTGTTCTGCCTCTAAATTGTATGGAAGAGTTGTTTTAATTTCTTTAGCCATAACTTTTATCCTTTATAATGATTTAAATTGATTAAGTGCGTCTTCAAAAGAATCCATTGCGATTTTGTAAGGTGTTTCCGTAGTTAAGTCAACCCCTGCAATCTTTAAAAGTTCAACAGGAGTATCGCTTGAACCGGAAGATAAAAACTTAAAGTAATCGTTTACCGCTTTTTCGCCTTCACGCAAAATCTTTTCAGCAATACAAATTGCGCTAATTATACCAGTTGAGTATTTGTATACGTAAAAAGCATTGTAAAAATGCGGGATTCTTGCCCACTCGTAAGAAATTTCCTTATCGTGAGTAACGCTTTTACCATAATATTTCTTGTTAAGTTTATAATACGTTTTACATAAATAATCTTTAGTAAGCGGTTTTCCACTTTCAGCAGATTTGTGAGCAATATATTCAAACTCTGCAAACATTGTTTGGCGGAATAAGGTAGTTCTTATCGTATCTAAATAATAAGATAAGAAATACTTTTTAACGTCGATATCCGTTGCCGTGTTGATTAAGTGCTTTACAAGTAATATTTCATTTACCGTTGATGCAACTTCGGCTACGAAAATCTTATAATCCGCAGTTTGCATTTTTTGTGATTGATTTGATTTATACGAGTGTATTGCGTGACCCATTTCGTGCGCAATAGTAAATACGCTATGCGTTGTTTTTGTGTGGTTTAATAAAACGTACGGGTGTTTAAGCCTATAAACGCTAACGCTGTATGCGCCACCCCTTTTACCATCGTTTTCATAAACGTCAATCCAGCGCTCGTTATACGCTTTCTTAAGCAAGTTTGCGTAGTCTTCACCAAGAGGTTTTAAACCTTTAATAACTAAATCGTAAGCATCTTTATAATCAAGTTCTAAATTAGCACCTTTAATGAGTGGAACGTATAAATCATACATATTAATTTTACCGCCCATTAAATTTCTTCTTACGTCAATATATTCGTGTAAAACCGGCAATGATTTATTTACGCTTGAAAGTAAACTATCGTAAACTGCTTTATCTACTTCTTCAGCAAATAAAGCGCGTTCTAAGGTAGACTTAAACTTTCTTGCTTTAGTTACAAATACGTTTTTATCAACGTTGCCCGAATACAAAGCAGTTATCGTATTTAAAACCTTTTCGTATGCTTTATAGTAAGACTTAAAGGCTTTTTTCCTAACGTTTTTATCGGGATTTTGTAACATTACCGAATAAGTTGCACCAGTAACTTTTACTTTTTTACCATCAACTTTTATAGTTGGATAATCAAGGTCAACGTTATCAATCATTGAAAACGCCCTTTTATAACCACTAAATACTTTACCGCCAAGTGCAAGTAAGTTTTCCGCCTCTTCGCCTAAAATGTGTGGTTTATAATCGATTAAACGACCTAAATCTCTATAATAATCCTTTAAGATATCAGAGTTTTTTAATTTGTTTAACTCATCGTAATCAAGTGAAGTAATTTCGGTATCGATAAAAGAAGTAGCAGTTGAAAAAAGCACGGAAATTTCTTCAACTAAACCATACATTTCGTTAGATTTAGAATTAGAACCATCTTCATCTTTTTTCATCATTGCGTAAACAGATAAAACTTCAAGGTCAGACATTAAATCATACAACCTATCGTAACATTTTTTAATAGTTTCCGCATTGTTTAACTTGCCTTTAAACTCCTTAAAATCGATTTTACCTTTAAGTTGTTTATAAAGAGAATAAAACTCCTCATCACAAGAAAAAATATCTTCAATTTTCCATTTATATTCTTGATTTATATCTTGTCTTTTCATATTAATCTTTTTTAAACCTCATCAATGCGTTAAGTGAAGTAGTTATAGTTAACATATCCCCTTCGTTAATATCTAAATTTTTAAACTCGGCATCAACAAGAATCCTATGATTAACGTAATCATTTTGAGTTTCAGACCATTCTAAAAGGTCAATAGTATAAAAATCAACGCCGTAATTGCTTTTATAATCGCCGTAATTAATAGAAATAACGGTAACGCTAAAGGTGTATTTTTTACCACTTGATAAGTGAGTTATAAACTTGTAATATTTATACACCCTACCAAAAACGATAGATAAATAAACACCGGAAAACAACGTAAACAATATTATTATTGCAAACATTGAAATTTTTAAAGGGTTTTCAAGCGAAGTTCGATACGGTTGTAAAGAATAATAAACGATTATCCCTACAAGCGCTAACACAACGATAGAAAGCAAAATTAAATAAATGGTTAAATATTTGTTTTTTTGCTTTTTTATTTTATTAAAATAATTTACGTCATATAAAATCGTCATTATTAACCTCTAAAAATTTTTCCTACTAATTCTTTGTTATCAACCCAGAACTGATGAACAACCCCTTTTACTTGGTCTATAGAAATACAGCCAAATTCACGGCTATCAACACTTACTAAACGGTTGTCACCCATAACGAAAAGTTCGCCCTTTTTAACTTCAACCCTAAACAAACTGTTTTCTTCGTCTATATAAAAATCACTCATATTTTTAAAGGTAGAGCCTTTTTTATAGGTTTCGTTTAATTCTTCTACAACTAATTCGCCATTTTTATTATAATACTCTAAAAACACGTTGCCAAACCTATCGTTATACACCGTTTGATTTTCAACTGCAATAACACGCTTAATATAATCGGAATTTTCATCGTACTTAAAAACTATAATATCCCCGCGTTTTGGGGTTGCAAGTCTATCCGTTACAAGTTTATCGTTTGGCATTAAAGTATCAGCCATAGAATTCATTTGAACTACGCTAATCGATACCCAAAACTGCGTAAGAAAAAAGAAAAACGCTAAAATAGATATTACAAAACCAATAAAAATTTTATCGTATAAGTCTTGCTTTTTATATTCAATTTCATTTCTTACAAGTAATAATTTATCCATTTTATTCCTTAACGATGGTTTTTATTCGTTTTTGTAAGTCAAAAGGTGATAGCATAACAATCCTACCACAATTTTCGCATTTAATTTTTATATCCGCACCAACCCTAACGATAGTCCATAAATTGCCACCGCACGGGTGTGGTTTTTTAGTTGTTATTTTTGTGTTTAATTCGTATTGCATAGTTAAATTAATATAAAATTATTAATCATAAGCGTTGCTTGACATTTTATTGAAACGCTTTCTATATCATCAAAAATTTTAAGTGGTAAGCCGTTTATATCTTTAAAATCGGTAAAGTTAATAGTAAAGTTTTGCCAAAACTCCCCACCCTTTAATTGTAAATCGTACTTATACTCTACACCCGATTGTTTCTTTAACACAACGGAAACCCTATCTTCAATAGGTGTATAAATATCAAACTTAACAAATGATTCGTCAGTTATATTGTTTGCTAAATTTTTAATCAAATAAGAAGTTAAAGTTCCGCTTGAAGAAAAACCTTTAATTTCGTTAGGGCCGTACGCGTTGCTGTAATATGAATCTACGGCAAAAACGTTACCAAGTAAGTGGGCTTTAACGTCTTCAATAATAAAGCTTGAAGGAAGTTTAGTAGAACTGAAAATTATACCTGGGATTTTAGATGCCGAAGTAATTTCCGTCCATTTATAAACGATGTTAGAACTTAAAGTTAAACCGTTGTTATATTTAACGTAAACGAAAGCCATTTCAAACTTGCTTTCACCGTAAATATGTTTTTTATAAATTAATTTGCCACCCTTTTCTTGAATTTTATCAAAAACGTTATTCCATACCCTTGTAGATGGATTAACGTCGTTACTACTTGCCATTAAATAAACGCTTTCAACGTTTTTAATGCCATCAATTTTTAAGGTGTAAACAACGTCTTCATCGTCAATTTCAATTTCTACAAGCGGTGTTTTTGGCAATATTTCTTTATTTTCTAATAAATATTTGCTAAAGAATAATTCAACGTCTTTCAAACAGTCGGAATCAAGAACGTTGATTGCCGTTGTAATAAAGTTGTGATAGCAAGTATTTGGATTTTTAACCCTTGAAAGAGTATCGCTTGCGCGTTCCGCATCAAAAAGGTCGTTATTTGTAGTGCTTAAGTACAATACTGGGCACTCTACGTATTGGGCATAAGCCTGAGCATCAATACCCGCTAAAAACCTACAGCGCTCTTCATTGTAATCAATTTCATCATCAGATTGCTTAAATATTTTATTATACGCTTGCCAGCCTGCACCAAATAGGAAGGTAGACGCGTCAACCCTTTTATCGGTTGCGGCAAGTTGCCAACAAATATTAGAACCGTATTTATTGCCTATTATACCGATTTTAGAGTTAGGATTTTTTTCTTTTAAGTATGAAACGCCGTATCTTGCAACAGAAGTCCATTCATACCAACAAGTTTTATCTGCCGTAGTATCAACGTAATCAAAAGTTCTACCGCGCTTGATATAATTTGCGTAAGAAACGTCTTCAGGATATTTAGTGTAATCCTTAACGTCGTTATACTCCCCACGATAATCTATACATAACGCGTTGTAACCAAGATTAGCAAAATACATTACTAATTCCGAATCAATAGTATCACAAGCATCAGGCAAAATTAAAATTGAGCCTTTAGACGGTGTAGTAGGTTCACCATAAACACCAAAAATACGCACCCTTCCCTTTTTAGTTTGCCTTCCGGAAAAGTATACGTTTGTTATATTTGCCGATTGAATTGAGTAAGTATTTAATTTAACTTCTTTAAGGGGTAACGAATCGTCAAACGATTGCCATAACGTTACCGGAGTCAATATAGTTTCAGCCACAAATAAAACTCCTTTGTGTATAGTTATTTATTATTATATACTATAATTAAATATTTTGCACTTGTTTTGACAAAGAATTTAATATTTTTTATTTGAATAGTTTTAAAATTTTGACTTCCCACCATATTTTGTGTTTTGAAAATTTAATTTGAAAAACGCTTGATTTATTTTTGGATATAATTTAATATATTATGACTTACTTTTATTTTGAGGTGTAAAATGTCCTTTTGCTCATACACAAGAGAAACAACGGATAGCGGTAAAACCGTAATTGACAATTTATTTTTTACAAATTATATGCCAGATGCAACCGCTGATGCTGTAAAGGTCTACCTTTACGGTCTTTATTTGTGTCAAGTAAGCGAAGATATTTCTATTACGGATATGTCTAACGCATTAGGACTTTCAGTTATTGAAATTAAAGATTACTTTAAGTTTTGGGAAGAATACGGTGTATTAAACGTTATTTCTAACGAGCCGTTTATCGTAACCTACAACAGTTTAACGGATAACACCTTGAAATATAAAAAATTCAAACCTGAAAAATACGCAGAATTTTCTAAAGCGGTACAATCGCTTATTACCGAAAGAATGATTTCTACTTCAGAATATAGCGAATATTATAACCTTATGGAAAATTCCCCACTCCGCCCTGAAGCACTTTTAATGATTATTAAATATTGCACAGACCTTAAAGGTGGTAATTTAACGTATAAATATATTTCAACTGTTGCAAAGGACTTTATTTCACGCGGAATAACGACCTCTGATTTAGTTGGTAAAGAACTTACAGGATATTTTACAACAACTAAAGAAGTTGCGGAAGTTTATAGGGCTTTAAAAAGCAATAAAAAACCTGAAATTGAAGATATTAAAACTTATAAAAAGTGGCTTTCTAACTATGGATTTGAACACGAATTTATCTTAGAAGTTATTAAACTTTCAAAATGCAAAACCTTTAAAAAGTTAGATGGTAATATAGATGAATTATTCTCTAACAAGTGTTTTACACTTGAAGATGCTAAAATCTTCTTTGACAATAAAGAAAATTTAGCAAAATTAACAATGGAAATTAATAAAAACTTGGGTATTTACGTAGAGATTATCGATAACGAAATAATCGCCTACACTTCCCCTTGGGTATCTATGGGTTACGACGCGCAAACGCTTTTATTTATTGCGGATTACTGCTTTAAAAAGAACAGGCGCACCCTTGAACTTATGAACGAAACGGTTAAAAACTTATATAAACTTGGGCTTATTACCTTGAACAGTATTATTGAGTATATTAAGAACAAAACCGAAACGGATAAATTCATTAAACAAGTGCATGATTTAGCGGGAATTTCACGCAAGATTAACGCATGGGATAGAGAAAACGTTGAAACGTGGAGAAGTTGGAACTTTACCGATGAAATTATTTTAGAAGCAAGTAAACTTTCAGCAGGTGTTAACAACCCTATCCCTTACATAAACGGTATTTTATCTAACTGGAAAAGTAAAAACGCTTACACCTTAGAAGAAATTAAGAAATTAAACGAAACAATCAAAAACAAACCGTCAAGCAATGGAAAATCAACGCATTTTGAAAACGAAAGAAATTACACTAAGGAAGAATTAGATTCGCTTATCGATTCACTTGACGACTTTAAGGTATAAAATGATTAAATCAAACAAAATTTTAGAAAAGGTAAAGGAATATTACCAAAGTCTAAGAAGTAAAAATCAAACTTTAAAACTTAATATTGAAGAGAAATTACTATCCAATGAAAGGTATTTAAATACCGTAAACGATATTGGTAAAATCAACTATCAAATTGCAAAAGCAAATTATGATGGCGAAATAGAAAAAATTTCAAAATTAGAGATAGAACTTGAAAATTTACAAAAAACTAAACTTGAAATCGAAGAGTTGCCAGAGTATAAAATTAACAATGTTTACTCTTGTGAAATCTGTAAAGACAACGGCTACGTTAACGGGAAAAGATGTGACTGTTTTAATAAAACTTTAATTAAAACTGCACTTGAAGAATTAGGCGTAACTGAAAGTAGTAAAATTAGTTTTTCCACTTCTATTCCTACCCCACTTAAAAAGCATTACGCAATAATGCAAGAGTATACAAATAACTTCCCAAACAATGACGTATCAAACTATATTTTTATAGGTAGCCCTGGAACAGGTAAAACGTACTTATCTAAATGCGTTGAAAGTGAAGTTTTAAATAAAGGTTATTCAGCAATATTTTTAACTGCTAACGATTTAATTGGCATTTTCTTAAAAATGCATTTATCCGAAGTAGATAAACCTTTAATTTTTGACGTTTTATCAAATTGTGACCTTTTAATTATTGATGATTTAGGCACAGAACCAATGTATAAAAACGTTACTGTAGAATACTTATTAACTGTAATTTCAACAAGATTAGACGCAAATAAGCCTTTTATTATCACCACTAACCTTTCTACAAGCGAACTTTTAGAAAGATACAACGAAAGGTTGATTTCAAGGCTTTCAGACAAAACTAAAACGAGATTTATCCCCTTCAATTTAGAAGATTTAAGGCGCAAAAACAAATAAACAAAGCGGTAGCAATTTTGCTACCGCTTAAATTTTAATTAAAATTAATTTAATTTTTTAACTATTCCTGAATATAAGGAAATAAATGATGCTGAAATGAAAATTCCGCCTAAAATATCGGTAAACCAATGCACACCTGAAAGCATTCTACCAACAATTGTTAAAAGCATAATAGCAAATGCTATAATTTTAACAGTTAAATTGATTTTTTTATCTTTTATTAAATAATCGCTTTCAATAATGCCCGTACCTAAGATACATAAAACAAGTAAAGTGTGGCTTGATGGAAAGGACGCCTCTAATTCTTCATTTAAAATAGGTCTAAAATTAATAATTACCTTTTCAAATAATATATAAGTAATACCTACTAAAATATAAATACCAAGTAAAGCGTATAAGTTTTTATCTACTTTTTTAAGGCTTTTGCGTTTAATTAATTGATATAAACCTAAACAGCCAAAGCCAACTGCTACTAAAATGGATAAATAACCAAAAATTTCAGTTAAATTATACCAAAACTCATTACTACCTATCGCATCAAAAACCGTTTTATTTAAGTTTGACAACCCAACAAGTGAACCTTGTGGACCTATAGCGCTTACGTCTACCGTTTTTAATAATAGTATTAAAAGAATAAACATTAAAAAGCAAACTATACTTGCAATAATTTCCACGTTGAATAACTTTTTCATTTTACACCTTAACAGGCGCTGGATAATCTACGCCAAAAGTATCTACGGTTACCTTTTTCATTATTTTATCTTCAACAGGTCTATCACCCCAATCAGTTTCACAGTTAGCAATGCTATCAACAACTTCAAGACCTTCAATAACCTTGCCAAAAGATGCGTATTGACCATCTAAATAAGGTGCGTCTTCGTGCATAATAAAGAATTGTGAACCGGCTGAGTTAGGCATCATTGTTCTTGCCATTGATAAAACGCCACGGGTATGTTTTAAATCGTTTTTAAAGCCGTTTGTTGTAAATTCCCCTTTAATTGAGTAGCCTGGACCACCTGTACCAGTACCGTTAGGGTCGCCACCTTGAATCATAAAGCCTGAAATTACCCTATGAAAGCAAATTCCATTGTAATAACCACTATTTATAAGTGTAACAAAGTTATTAACCGTATTTGGCGCAATTTCAGGATATAATTCCGCTTTAATAATTTGACCGTCATTCATTTCTATAGTAACTATAGGATTTTTCTTTTCCATATTATTCTTCTCCTTCAAATTTAATAAGTTCTACACCCGCTTCTTTAAGTAACACAAGTGAGAATTCATCAGGATAACCGTGTTTATATACCACTTTTTTAATACCTGCGTTAATAATCATTCTTGTACAAATAGTGCAAGGTTGATGTGTTACGTAAATAGTTGCACCGTCAACGGAAATGCCCATTTTTGCCGCTTGACAAATAGCATTTTGCTCTGCGTGAACGGCATAACACATTTCTTGCCTTGTACCTGATGCAATGTTTAATTTTTTCCTTAAACACTCACCTTTTGCTTGGCAACTTTCTACACCGCTTGGCGCACCGTTATAACCGGTAGTTAAAATTCTTTTATCCTTAACAATAACCGCGCCTACGTGCCTATTTTCTTGATAGCAACTTGACCAGCTACCAACAACTTCAGCCATATCAATAAAGCGCTTATCCCATTTATTCACCGTTATTATCTCCTTATTATAAAGTTATATGTATTATATTATCACATTTAATACCTTAATGCAATATCTTAACTCAAAAAAGTCAATAAACCCTAAAATTTTTAAATATTTTAAGCACAAACTATTGACAAATTTTGAATATAGTTATAATATAGAATTAGCAATCATAGGTTGAGAGTGCTAACTATTTTCACTCTCACGTTAAGGAGAAATAATTATGAATATTAAACCATTATTTGACAAAGTTGTTCTTGTTAATGCTGAAAAAGAAGAAACTACTGCATCAGGCTTTATCCTTCCTTCTGCTTCGCAAGAAAAACAACAAACCGCTAAAGTAGTAGCAGTTGGCCCTGGCGGTATTATTGACGGTAAAGAAATTACTATGCAAGTTAAGGTTGGCGACAGCGTTTTATATGCTAAATACGCAGGTAGCGAATTTAAACTTGACGGTAAAGAATATATTATCATTAAACAAAGCGATATCCTCGCTATTGTTGAATAAAGGAGTAAATTATGGCTAAACAAATTAAATACGGCGACGACGCGAGAAAAGCCCTTGAAAACGGCGTAAATATTCTTGCTGATACTGTTAAAATAACACTTGGACCTAAAGGTAGAAACGTAGTTTTAGATAAAAAATACGGCGCTCCCCTTATCACTAACGACGGTGTAACAATTGCTAAAGAAATCGAACTTGAAGACGCATTTGAAAATATGGGCGCACAACTCGTTAAAGAAGTTTCTATCAAAACTAACGACGTTGCAGGTGACGGTACTACTACCGCCGTTGTTTTAGCGCAAGCAATCATCAAAGAAGGTCTTAAAAACTTAGCGGCAGGCGCAAACCCTATTATTCTTAAAAAAGGTATTGCTAAAGCAGTTGAAACTACCGTTAACGAATTAAAGGCAATTTCTCAACCAGTTATGGATAAAACTTCTATCGCTCAAGTAGCATCAATTTCTGCAGGTGATGAAGAAATTGGTAGCCTTATCTCTGAAGCAATGGGTAAAGTTGGTAAAGACGGCGTTATTACTATCCAAGAATCTAAAACTATGAAAACAGAACTCACTACTGTTGACGGTATGCAATTCGACCGTGGTTACGCATCTGCTTACATGGTAACCAATACTGATAAAATGGAAGCCGTTTACGATAACCCTGTAATTTTAATTACTGATAAAAAGATTTCTTCTATTCAAGAAATTTTACCTATTATCGAACCTATTGCACAACAAGGTCAAAAACTTTTAATTATCGCTGAAGACGTTGAAGGCGATGCACTTGCAGCACTCGTTGTTAACAAACTTAAAGGCGTATTTAACTGCGTTGCAGTTAAAGCCCCTGGTTTTGGTGATAGAAGAAAAGCAATGCTTGAAGATATTGCTATTTTAACTGGTGGTCAAGTAATTTCTACTGATTTAGGCGTTGAATTTAAAGACGTTAGACTTGATATGCTTGGTAGAGCATCTCAAATTAAAGTTGATAAAGACAATACGACAATTATCGGCGGTAACGGCAATCCAGCTGAAATTCAAGCAAGAATTAGCGCTATCAAAACACAAATTGACGCAACTACTTCTGATTACGATAAGGAAAAACTTCAAGAACGTCTTGCAAAACTTGGCGGTGGCGTAGCAGTAATTAACGTAGGTGCAGCTACTGAAGTAGAAATGAAGGAAAAGAAACTTCGTATTGAAGATGCTTTAGCAGCAACTAAAGCAGCGGTTGAAGAAGGTATTGTTCCTGGTGGCGGTACTGCCCTTTTATGTGCTATACCTGCAATTAAAAACCTTATCAGCACTTTAAACGGCGAAGAAAAAACTGGTGCTGAAATTATCCTTAAAGCTATTGAAGAACCTATTAGACAAATAGCTAAAAACGCAGGTCTTGACGGCTCGGTTATCCTTGGCGATATTTTAAGAAAGAACGATAAATACTACGGCTTTGACGCATACAAAAACGAATACTGCAATATGGTTGAAGCAGGCATTATCGACCCTACTAAAGTTACGCGTTCAGCACTTCAAAACGCAGCATCTATCGCGTCAACCCTTTTGACTACTGAAAGTATCATGACTGATATTAAAGAGCCTGAACCACCAATGGCGCCACAAGGCAATATGGGCGGAATGTATTAATAAAGTCTCTAACACAACAAAAGGCTATTCAAACGAATAGCCTTTTATAATGCAAAAACCACGGCATAACCGTGGTTTTTTATATTTAGAATTTAAGTTTAAATACGTTGTGGTCTTTTTCTTTAAGACGGTATTTTTCTTCTAATTGTGGACCGCACGAAGCCGAACCTATACCCATCATACCAATATCTAAGCAAACGTTAACAAAGTCGTTTTCTGGTAATTCAAAGTTATGTTTAGTTTCTATAATTTGCTTAGTCGTGTAAGGGTTAATTGAGAAAGAATAAGGTTTTTCAGCTATTACTTTAAACAAGCCGTCAACAACAACTTGTTGAGTTGCAAAGTGGCTACCCGATTCTTGCGGACGGATATAGTTAATATCGTAATTATCCTTAGCTGTTGAAGAATATACGCCATATTCACAACATAAGTTTTTATCAATATAACTTTCATAAGGTCCGTAACCGATATAACTAAATTTTTGATAATCTTTATCTATAGCAAACTCTACGCCAAAACGTTGAATAGAGTGCATATATTTAGTCTTTTCGTAACTTAAATCGATAGTTAATTCACTGCCGTTTACAATATATTCTACGTCAAAATACACTGAAGGAAGCATTACGTCTGCACACATTGAGCATTTATATTTGTATCCATTTTCAGTTTTAACTTTATCTAAAACGATAGGTTTTGCCTTGTTAAGTCTGCATTTATCAAATATATTCATAACAAGGTATCTATCATTATCAATATACCTAATAGCGTTAAATGAAAGTTTTGATTTTAAAACTTCTTTTCCGTCAACTTTAATTGATTTAATTTCTGCAGTAGCTTCATCAATTTCTATATCAAGCGAATTAGAATTTGACGCAAAATCTAAGTTATTATCATAAGTTATTGGTGATGATTCCATCTTACCACCATAAACGGCTTTTACCTCTAATGCGGTTGATTTTACCTTTCTATCAGGCGTAACCATACCGTCTACACAGAAGTTTCCATCGTGTACGTCTTCACCAAAATCGCCACCGTATAAATAGCCTTTTTCAGTTTTTATTGCGTGGTCGATAAATTCCCAAACAAAACCGCCCATTAATTGGTCAGTCTTATAAATTAAATCCCAGTAAACGCGCATATCGCCACAACTATTACCCATAGCGTGAGAATATTCGCATAAAATAAACGGCCTTGTTTCTTTAGGGTTATTTACAACTTTTTCTAAAATCTTTTCGTTCCAAGGATACATCATACTAACTACGTCGAAGTATTTAGAGTAATAGTACTTTTGGTCACCATATTGCATACTTTCGTAGTGAAGTGGACGAATTTTATCCCTCTTTTTAATATATTTAGCACCTTTTAAGAAAGATTTACCAAACGATGCTTCATTACCCATAGACCAACAGAAAATTGACGGTCTGTTTTTATCGCGTTCAACAAGGGCTACGTGTCTATCGTAAACGCCCTCAGTCCAAAACTCATCGTTAGCGAATTTTAACCAGTTTTCTACACTATTAGCACCACCTTCTAAGCAAGCAGCACCGTGACTTTCTACGTCGGCCTCAGCCATAACTAAAATACCTAAAACATCGCAAAGAAGTAAAAATTCAGGAGCGTTAGGATAGTGCGACGTTCTAACAGCATTAACGTTTAATTCTTTCATAAGCATTAAATCGTCATACATATTTTTAAGGGTTACGGTATAGCCTGTTTCAGGGTGAGTATCGTGGCGGTTTACACCTTTAATTTTAAACTTTTCATCGTTAAATTTAAAGATTTTACCTTCAATTTTAATATTTCTAAAACCAACCTTTTCAATGATTTTTTCGCCGTTTGCACGTAAAATTAAATCGTATAAGTTAGGGGTTTTATCAGACCAAACCTTAACGTTATCAATCTTGATATTTATATCTTTACGAGGTAAAACTGTGTAAGTTTTGCCTTCAATTTCAAGGTTAATATCGAGGTAACTTAAGTTTTTAAAGTACAAGTTACCAACGTTGCCGTTATAAGTAGCAACAACTTCGTAATCCTTAATATGCTTTTTAGGACGATTTAAAAGGTATACACTTCTAAAAATACCTGAAAAACGGAACTTATCTTGACATTCTAAATATGACGAAATACACCATTTAATAACGAAAACGTCAATAACGTTTTTGCCGTTTTTAAGTAAGTTTGTTACGTCAAACTCACTAACCGCGTGTGAAATTTGTGAGTAGCCTTTAAACTTGCCGTTTACGTATAAATAAAAACAACTGTCAACCCCTTCAAAGATTAAGTAATTTCTATTACCCGCTTGTTTTTTATAGTTAAATTCCTTTCTGTAATGCCAGTAAGGATTTTCTTTAGTAACCTTTGGATAAATTACTGGGAAAGGATATTTTTGATTAACGTATTGGCAGTAATCGTAGCCGTGAAGTTGCACGCAAGATGGTACTGGAATTTCCGCCGTTAATTCTTCATTAACGTCAAACTCATCGTTTAAAGTATCGTGTTGTTTAATATTCCAAATACCGTCAAGTAAAGTAAAACGAGAACTTGAATTTCTATCAACGATGCCGTAAACTGTTTGTACATTATCATTTTCAGCAAATGGTATATAGTAACTTCTATGTGGTAATGTGTTTATTCTTTCAAAACTTTCGTAAAATTCCATAGTAAAATTCTCCTTGCTATTATTATAGCAAAAGTAACGTAGGTTTGCAAGGGCAAATTGTCACTTTTTAATGGTAAAATGTCACCTTATTAGATGTTTACAAGCACGCCTGCAGTAACTACAAGCACTAAACCTATAACGTTTAAAACTGTAACTTTTTCTTTAAAAACTATAACGTCCATTAAAAATATTAACGGCATTGAAATTATGTAAGAAAGCGGATAAAATAAGGTTTGTGGAAGATACGTAGCAGACATTTTAGATAAAAGATTGCACGCGTATAAAAATACGATAGCAATAAATACGTAAAACACAACCCTTTTATTGAATTTTGGCTTTTCGCTTTCCTTTTCGGGGCTATTTTTATTGGTTATTTTTATGATAAAAAAAGTTATTAATAAAGTAGCCGATGCAAATAAGAAAGTATAAAGTTGAAAGTCTTCTGAACTTCCCTTAGAATAGTGCGAATAACAAGTTTGCGTTATCATAGTAACGGCAGTTGTAAGTAAGCATAAAAGCAAAAATACAAGACCTTTTAACGTTATTTTGTTATTCGTACCACCCTTACTAAACATAAATACCGCAACTAAAAGCAAAAACGCACCTATCCATTGAAGATAAGTTACGTTATCGCCACTAATTAAAAATGGTGATAAAAACAACGGCAATATCAATCCGCCAACCATAGAAAATACTTCTACTAAACAAACTGATGCAAATCCTGTAGAAATTAACCACACAATCATCATAAGACCAGTTGCAACGCCTGACGCAATCGCCAATAACAAGCCTACCCTATCAATATTGGAAAAACCAACAATTAAGCACACTATTACGCTAACGACCGAGCAACCTAAAGTTCTTATTAAATTGATAATAACGTTATTTTGAATACCAGTTGCAATTTTACCGCATTTTACAACTGCAATACATTTTATTACTGCGGCAAATTTTGATAAAAATAATAATAAATATCCCATAATGTTATTTATTTGCGACAACTTCGCGAACGTTTACCCTATCTAAAATTACGTCAAACTCTTCGTTTGGATTTTTAAAGATGTCAGCACAAAGTGCCATAGGAAGCCAAATACCGCCGTCATAAGCACCTGCCATACATAAGTTTACGTTAGGGTCAAGCTCTAATGCAAGTTCGGTAATTTTGCGTGCGTAATCACCATATCTTATCCAACCTGCAGTAAGCGATGCCCAACCGCTACTTCTTAAGTATTTATCGTGTTCTGTAACGAAATCACAGTTTTCACCTAAGATAAATGGACCTTTTTGGTGGATAAACTTAGTCCAATCAAGTGTACAATGACCTTTAAAGACTAAGCCTGTTTTAGCATCTTTACCGCGAAGTAAAAGGATTTTTTTAGTAAATTCAACAGTTTCATCAAAATTATCTACAACGTGTGGATAGTAACTGTATGGGAAAGAACCGCAGTCTTCCCATAAAATTTCAATACGTTTATCAACTTTTGCGATAAAATCAATGTATTTATGAACTGATATTGCGTGTAAACCAAATTGAATATGTAAATTAGGCTCTTTCTTTAAAAGTTCGCCGGCAACTTCGTTAACGAAATCGGTAACTACTTCTGCAATACACTTGCCGTTTAAAGTATCCATTTCAGTTTCGGTAAACGATTGGAAGTAAATGCCATCACCTAAGCCTTGCCAAGTAGAATAATACGTTTCGTAAATGTTCTTTTTCATTTCAGCAAGGATATTATCGTCAAGACACATAAGGTTTTTACAGCGCTTTTCATCCCAACCCCAAGCAAAACCCCAAATAAATTCAATATTATAAGAGTGAGCGTATTCTACGATTTCTTTAGCATTAATAGGAGCAAAATCGTTCCATAAAATAAGTTGATTTAAGCCAAGCCTTGCCATATTTTCAATGTACTTACGGTAATCGTTAATAGCGTGACCCCAAGCGAAAATAGACCTTGTTTTACTTTTTATTTCTTCTTTATGAACTTCTGGATAAAGCCTTCCATCAAACACCCTATAATTTAATTTACCAGATAAATAAGGTGCATATTTTGGCACGTAATCATCAATAAAATACACCGCACCACGGTAAAGCGCGCTTTCATCACTTGCAGTAATTAAAACGATTGAAGTGTTTGGTGTGTTTGGATTATCAAAAACTTTTACGATAAAGCCGTTTTCATTAAACTCATCAGGCTTAATATATTGCTTTATTATATTACTGTTGTTATAAAGAGAAACGACAATAGCGTTTTCCTTAATTTCATAGTTTTCAGTTTCTTTATTGATAGGAAGAACGTGAATAGAATATTCGCCAAGTTGACGAAGAACGTACTTACCCATTTCTTTGTTTAAAAATTCAACGGCGTGGCGCTCCATACCGCTAAAGTTATTGTAAATTATTTCCCATGAAGTTTGTTTTTGCATAATTACCTCCGTTTATATAAATATTATACAACTAAAAAAATTTATAGTAAATGGATTTTACAATCTAAAAATATAATTTTTCGAAACACTTGACTAATAAAAAAAGTAATGCTAAAATAATTTTATGATTAATTTTGATAATTTATATAATACGGAATTCACCGTAAAATTTGTAAACGCATTAAGGCAAACTTGGCAAGAAAATGACGTTTGGTCTTGCATTGATAAACCTAAAGAATTTCATTTATTTTTGCTTATAGAAAACGGAAAAGTAGAATATTTCCTTAAAAATGGTAAAAAATTACAAGCGCAAAGTGGCGATTTAGTTTATATCCCTGCAGGTGCGGAATATATAACAAGTTTTTCGCTTGACAGTAGTAACTTGATTTCAAGCCTTGGTATAAACTTTAAACTTTTTGATGAAAATGGCAAATATTTAACCAATAACGATATTTTTGTTTTTAATTCAAGCAAGGTAAAAAAAGTAATTTACGAAATAGAACGTTTATCATATACCTTTAACCAAACTAAAAATAAGTTTAATGCAGAATTATATAACGTGTTTAATATTTTATGCGATGAATTTTACGCGCAAAATTTGTCAAACGAAGATTTTTCTATAATAAAAAACGGCGTAGAATACCTACACCAAAACTATGATAAAAATTTTGAACTTACTATCTTAGCGGATAAGTGTAATATTAGCGAAGTTTATTTTAGGCGGTTATTTAAAAAACTTTTAGGCTATTCCCCTAACGAGTATCGCATTAAATTAAGGCTTGAAAAAGCGTGTGACTATTTAAAGTTTACAACAATACCAATTCAACTTATTGCCGAAAACTTAGGTTTTACCGATTCAGCTTATTTTACCAAGGTATTTAAGGAAAAATACAACGATACCCCGCTTAACTTTAGAAGAAAATAAATTAAAAGCCATTGCTAACTGCAATGGCTTTATTTTTAAATATCGTATTTTTCAATGAATTTTAACACTTCTGTATTATCTTCTAAGCAATGTGGGTGGTGACCACAACCATTTTTAACGTGGATTTGAATAGGAAGATTTGCATTTTTATACGCTTGTTCAACCAAAATACCGTTTTCATTATAAGGCACAACGTCATCAATATCGCCGTAAACCATAACTACAGGTATTTTATTTTCAACTAAAACAGGAATATAGTCAAGCGGGTGTTTTCTATAAGATAAAATAGAAATATCGTCAAGTCCTAACGCATCGTACACTTCCTTACTTGGTATAGGTTGGTTTTTATTAGCACCTAAACAGCAAGGACAAGATAAAATATTAACTACCGGTGCATCAAGGTAAATTACCGAAACCATATCAGGATAATTACCCGCAAACTTAATAGCAAACAAGCCACCGCAACTTAAACCAACGGGCACGCATTTTTTAGATAAATTGTATTTTGTAGAAACGAAATCAACAAAATCCGCTTTTCTTTTTAAGTCTTCATCGCGACCCCATCTATTGATGTTTTTGATATATGCTAAGTGATAACCTTTATCTAAAAGGTCAATTTGCGTCTTAGGGAATTCTTCAAAATATTCAGTTTTAAGAGCAAGTTTGCCGTTAGATTTTACGTTAGGAAAAACAACGATTGCATACATGCCTTGAAACTCAAACTCTTCACATTTATAGCCGTGCCAGTTATCCATAAACACTCCTTAATAAAAATAGAAAATATTGTAAAATTTTAGATATAATCTTAAATTATTTAACTTCTTTAATATCATAAGGCGTGCTTTGATATACAAAGTAGTTAAGCCAGTTTGAAAACAATAAGTTAGCGTGACCACGCCAAGAAACAATAGGTTCTTTAGTTGGGTCGTCATTTGGGAAGTAGTTATAAGGTATAGTGATTTTTTTACCTTGAGATACGTCACGCAAGTATTCGTTTTTTAAAGTATCCGCATCGTATTCAGAGTGACCTGTAATAAAGATTTGCCTACCTTGGTCAGTAGCAATAGCATAAACACCCGTATCTTTAGACGAAGATAAAATCTTTAAGTTTTTAACCTTTTCAATATCTTCCCTATCTACAGTTGTATGTCTTGATTGAGGAACGTAGAAAATATCGTCAAAACCCCTAAAAAGAATATTCTTTCTTTCAATATAGTGTGGGAAAACACCAAAAAGTTTATCATCAAGTTGGCGTTTTTGAATACCATAGTGATAATATAGACCTGCTTGAGCACCCCAACAAATGTGGAAGGTGCTATGAACGTGGGTTTTAGACCATTCCATTATTTCACAAAGTTCGCTCCAATACTCAACTTCTTCAAACGGCATATGTTCAACTGGCGCACCAGTAATTATCATACCGTCAAAGTTTTGGTCTTTAATATCAGCAAAAGTTTTATAAAAAGCAAGTAAATGCTCTTCTGCCGTATTTTTAGACTTGTGCGATGAAGTATGAATAAGTTCAAGTTCTACTTGAAGTGGAGTATTACCAAGAAGCCTTGCAAACTGTGTTTCAGTTTCAATTTTTTTCGGCATTAAGTTTAAAATCAAAATTTTAAGCGGACGGATATCTTGCGTAATAGCACGGGTTTCCGTCATAACGAAGATGTTTTCTTCCGTTAATATCTTGGCTGCCGGTAAATTATTAGGTATTTTAATTGGCATAGTTTTGTCCTTTTAAATGAGATTTAATGCTTGATTTAAGTCTTCAATAAGATCTTCAGCGTTTTCTAAACCGCAAGAATATCTAATAAGCGTTGGCGTAATACCACACGCTACAAGTTGTTCTTCGGTCATTTGCCTATGAGTTGCGCTTGCTGGGTGTAAGCAACAAGTTCTTGCATCGGCAACGTGAGTTTCAATAGCTGCAACTTTTAAATTTTTCATAACCGTTTCAGCATCTTTTCTTGTACCTTTAACACCAAAACTTACAACACCGCAAGTTCCGTTTGGCATGTATTTTTGTGCCACATCGTAGTATTTATCCCCTTTTAATGAAGGATATCTAACCCACTCAACGTTTTTGTGTGTAGATAAGAATTCAGCAACTTTGTATGCGTTTTCGCAATGTCTTGGAACCCTAACGTGTAATGATTCCAAACCTAAGTTGATATAGAAAGCATGTTGTGGGGATTGAATAGCACCAAAATCACGCATAAGTTGTGCGGTTGCTTTAGTAATAAACGCACCTTCTTTACCGAATTTTTCCGCATAAACAACACCGTGATAACTATCGTCTGGCGTAGTTAAACCTGGGAATTTATCCGCATATTTCATCCAATCAAATTTGCCTGCATCAATAATAGCACCGCCAACGCACGCGCCGTGACCGTCAATATACTTAGTTGTCGAGTGTGTAACGATATCCGCACCCCACTCAATAGGTCTACAGTTAATAGGTGTAGCAAAAGTGTTATCAATGATAAATGGAACACCGTGCTTATGTGCAACGTTTGCAAACATTTCAATATCGATAACTGTAAGGGCTGGGTTAGCAATAGTTTCGCCAAAGACCGCTTTAGTATTAGGTTTAAACTCTTTATCAAGTTCTTCTTCAGTAATATCAGGAGAAACGAAGGTAAAATCAATACCCATTTTCTTCATTGTTACTGCAAACAAGTTAAAAGTACCACCATAGATTGCAGAACTTGCAATAACGTGGTCGCCTGCATTAGCGATATTGAAAATAGCATAAAAGTTTGCCGCTTGACCAGATGAAGTAAGCATAGCTGCACTACCACCTTCAAGTTCGCAAAGTTTATTGGCAACGTAGTCGTTAGTTGGGTTTTGTAAACGAGTATAGAAATAGCCAGAGGCTTCTAAGTCGAAAAGTTTGCCCATATCTTCGCTTGTATCATATTTAAACGTTGTGCTTTGATAAATAGGAATTTGACGTGGTTCGCCGTTTTTTGGTGTGTAACCGCCTTGAATACAAGTTGTTTCAATTCTTCTTTTAGCCATAATAACTCCTTTTTATAGGTATATAAAAGTATTTTACACTATTTATACCATAAAATCAACTTTTAAACGCTTTTTTATTTAAAAAATAAAAAACTCAAGCAAATTTGCCTGAGTTTTATTATAAAATTACTAGGCCCCTCTCTTTTCATCAAGGTAAGTTGCCTCTAAATCTGAAACGTGAAGTAATACTGCAAGCGGATATTTATCGTAAGCCTCACTAATAGAACCGTCGCCACCCTTTACCCTTGCATCAAAACCGCCCATGTGCCAGTTAATAGCAATAGCCTCATCACGGGTAAGCCTTAAAAAGCCGTTTGCTATATATACAGACTTTTCGCCGTGGCCGTACGGTAAAAGTTCATCTTTTATATAAACTTCCTTTTGAACCCAACGACCATCTTCTTTAACGTTTCTGAAATCTTGCTTGTAAAAATCAATTTTACATAAATCGTGTAAAAGTGCTGAAATAGCAACGCTTTCATGTGGGATAACACTTTCCCAACCTTCACCATATTCGTTTTCTATATTAAAAAGCAATCTTTTATACGTTTTTACACTATGGTCACAAAGACCACCTTCAAAGGCACTATGGTATCTTGTACTTGCAGGTGCAACGAAGAAATCAGAACTTAAAAGGTAGTTTTTTAACCTATCTGCCCCGTCGCGAGTGATATACTTATCAAAAATTTCTAAAAAATGTTCTTTGCCGTAAATCATAATTCACCTTGCAAATATTTTAACATAAAGTTTAATATTAATCAATAGTAATTAAATAGTTTTTTCAAACTCTAACTCTTTATAGTATCTTTCCTTAGCCTTTACGTATTTTGCAGAAAGTTCTAAAGAGTAACGTTGTTTTTGCTCGTAAGTTAAACCGTTAAAATATTCTTTATCGGTAAGCCTGCCAATCGCATCGCTAACTTCACCAAAAGTAGATAATATCACTTTTACTTTTTGGTAAAAATCTTCTTCATCATTTTTAACACCTTTAACGGTAATAGATGCTTTATTTTGATAGTAAAGCGCTATTTTAGACGGCGACTCGCCCGATTCTTCCGCTTTAGAAATTTCCGTATTAAGTTTTTCTTTATAATCTTGCCAAAAAGAACTTTTCATACGCTTTTTGGCTTCTTTAGCATAATCCTTTAACGTTTTATCCGCCACGATTATCCTCCTAAAAAGAATACTCCCACAAATAAATTTGCGGGAGTAAAACTAAAATTATTAACCTTTAATGTTTCTTTTTCTAGCTGCTTCAGCTTTCTTTTTTCTTCTAACCGAAGGTCTTTCGTAGAATTCTTTACGACGAAGGTCGCCAATAATACCGTCACGTGAACATTTACGTTTAAATCTTCTTAAAGCGCTATCTAAAGATTCATTTTCACCAACTCTAACTGTTGACATACACAACCCTCCTTCACCCTACGGCAAGTTATTACTTTTTTCAAAGCCTACTCATTATACCAAACACAAAGTAATATTGTCAACTATAATACGGCTTAATTTGGCAGTTTTTTCTAAATTATGCAGGATTCCATTCCATTTTTTGACCACAAAGTATATGTATATGTAAATGTGGTACTGTTTGACCAGCATCATCACCTTGATTGATAACGATTCTATAACCCTTTTCTAAACCTAAAAGTTCAGAAAGTTCAGGTATCTTTTTAAAGATATTTTTAAGCATAACGGCATCATTATCAGTCATTTCAGCAAGGTATTTAAAGTGAGATTTGATAATTGCAAGGTAATGATTTTTTGCTTGTGGAGCAATATCGCGAATAATTATCATATCATCATTTTCAAACACTTTATTTACAGGAATTTCGCCACTGATAAATTTACAAAATAAACAATCCATTTTAATATCTCCTTAAATTAATTCACACAAAGCGCCGTCTTTAAATGCACTTATAAGTTTTACTTTATATTTTCCATCATTAAGCTTACCTTTAAGGTAACATTTAATATAATTTTCGGTATAGCCAACGGTATAACCTTCAACGAATTCTTCAGTTATAAGTTGTTTTTCGGTTAAAAGGTTTTTACTTATAAATTCAAGCTTTAACTCTTCTTTAATTGTTATAAGTTTATTAAGTCTATCCTTTTTAACTGTTGAAGGCAAATCTTTCATTTTATAAGATACGGTGCCTTCCCTTGGGGAATACGGAAAACAATGTATATCGGAAAATTTAACTTCGCTTACAAACTTGATAGTTTCATTAAAATCTTCTTCCGTTTCGGTAGGAAAACCTACGATAATATCGGTAGTAATGCCGGCATTTGGGAAAAACTCACGAATAAGTTTAACACCGCTTATGAAATCTTCCGCTTTATATTTGCGGTTCATTTTCTTTAAAGTGTTATTGCTACCCGACTGTAAAGACAAGTGGAAATGCGGTGCAAAGTCCTTTAAATTTGATAAAGCAATTAAAAATTCACGGCTAATAATATTCTCTTCTAAACTGCCAAGCCTGATACGACAAGATAGGTCGTTAAGGGAATTTATAAGGTCTGTTAGCGAGTTTTCTTGATATTTATACGCCGTAAGATTAATAGCCGTTAAAACGGCTTCAAGCGGATTTAAAATTTCTATTTCTCGCTTGATAGATAGCGGACTGCGTGACCTACTTCTACCCCTTAAGTACGGAATTAAACAATAAGAACAAAAGTTATTGCAACCATCTTGAATCTTAATAAAAGCGCGGGTTTTTAAAAGTTTAGGGATACAAACATCGTCAAAAGTATCGGTAAAATCGCTAATTTTAATTCCACCATCATTTAAAATATCTAAAATCTTTTGTTTGTTAACAGTACCCGTTACAAGTGTAACGCCATCCTTTTCAATAAAGGCTTTAGGGTTGTTTTGCGATGCACAACCAGTAACGATAATTTTTGCGTTAGGGTTTTGTTTTTTAACCCTTGCTACCGCTTGGCGGGACTTTTTTTCCGCCTCGCTTGTAACTGCACAAGTGTTTATTATGTACAAATCGGCATAAACGAGCTCATCGCTAACTTCATAGCCTAAATCTTCTAAACCTTTAATAAGAGATGCGCTTTCACAACTATTAACTTTACAACCTAAAGTAAATACTACAGCCTTCATACCCTTTCAAATACAAGTGCAACCCACTCGCCCTTATTTTTAGAATTTATAAGTTTAAAGCCAAGTGGAAGATAGGTATCTACAACCATTTGTGCCTTTTCTTTTAAAATACCACTTAATATAATTTTAGCGTTATCTACCGTATGTTTTAAAATATCTTTTGCTAAAATACATAAGATATCCGCAGTAATATTAGCAACAACAATTTCGCCCTTGCCGTCGTTTTCACTTAATAAATTATCAAGTGCAACGTGGCATTTTTCGGCTACACCATTGATTTTTGCATTGTGTTTAGCAGTTTCTACGGCAACTTCGTCAATATCCGTCATAACCGACTTTAAAGCCCCTAATTTAACTGCGGTTATACCTAAAATACCAGAACCTGTACCAACGTCAATTACGGTAATATCTTTGTTTACGTACTGAGAAAGATATTCAATACACATAGAAGTAGTTTCATGCTCGCCAGTACCAAAGGCTTGGTTACTATCGATTAAAACTACCGTTTGACCTTGTTTTGGGGTGTACTCTATCCACTCTGGGCAAATTACAACCTTACCCATATCCATAGGGCGATAATGTTTGCGCCAAATTTCAATCCAATCATCACCGTCAACTATACGAGAAATAATTTCTAAACTACCAAAAGGAATTTCGCCGTTAGAAAGTGTTTTCATATCGTTTAAGGCATTTTCAATTTGTAATTTTTTACTTTCGGCATCACCTAAATCAAGATAACACTTAACTAAAGTTGCACGGCTACCTAAATTTTCGGTAATACTATCTTCTAAATAATCCCAAGTGTTGCGACGTTTATTGATAAGTTCTAAAATATCGTTATCATCGCAAATAGATACGCCATATTCGGAAAATTCCCATAATTTATCGGCAACAAGTTCAACGCCGTCTGAAGTTGTATTAATAGTAAGTTCAACGTATTTCATAATATAATTGTAACATAAAATTTAAAAATAACAAATAAAAAACGCACGAATTGTGCGTTTTAATTATACTTTGTATAAAATTTCGCCATTTGCATTGTTTTGTGTAAGATTTTCAACTGTTAAGTTTTCCGTTTCACAAGTAACCATAACAGCATATTTAGAGATATTAGACGTTACACCATTTATCTTAATATCTTTTATATCACCCCTCACAAAACCTTCACCATAGCCAGTATAAACCCTAACAGACGATTCCCTTTCACCATCAAAACCATCAAAAACGTTAGAAATTTCTATGTTGTAAAGTTTATTTCCGTTTGAAGCTAAACATATAACACCGTGATGCTTACCTCCAGTAAAAATATTACTAATTTTAATATCGTGAATAGACTTATCTATATTTTCATGGCAACTGTTATACGGCTCGCTGGAGTAAAAATATTTTGAAAGCGTACGATTTGTTTTACCTTTTGATAAAGCACTACAAGCAACTGTATCGTCAGACGTATAACCCGTGATATTATCAACGGTACAGTTATTGCAACCCGACCTAAAATCAATACCGTCACCATTTTTAACGTTAGAGATAATTTCCAAACAGTGAACGTTACAATTTTTACAGTTATCAAAGCATATCGCCCAACCCATAGTATTTGAAAGTTTTAAACCGCTAATTTCAAAACCGTTACAGTTAGAAATTGAAACACTGTGCGTTCTATACCCCCAAAAATCGCCAACAGCAAGCATATTTTCCTTAAAAAATGGGTGATACATAGTTTGCGGTTGTTTAGTACCCACTATTTCGGCATTACCATTACCTATAATTTTAACATTAGCAAGTGGTAAAACATCAAGCGGTACGTCATAAGGAGAATTCTCATCAATAACAAGGTTATCTCCGCGAAAGATATTATCAAACACTAAATCGTTTTGAAAAATCTTACAATTATCTATAATAACCGTGGTATTTGATGGCAATAAAATTGCTTTATCTATATGGTAATCTTTCCCATTAAAAACAATAGTTTTAGGGACTGAAATTTTAGATACTTCTCTTAAACATTTATCAATTATTTGACTATCCGTTTCGCCGTTATTAGAATAATCGTTTATATAGTAAACACTTTTCATAATTAACACCTATATTGATTATATCATTATATTTTAAATAAATCAATACTAAAATATAATTCCATAAGTATTTGTTAACGGGTCTAAAAACAATGGAATTTTGGGAGGAAAATAGGTAAAAACAATAAACAAAATTGAAATTATAATTAAAATTATAATAGGTATGAAATTTAGCGGTAAATTGAAGTTTAATTTTAATAGCACACCTTCAATTAAATAACCTAATCCTGCTGACACAAAAAAGATTAAAATATTGATAAAATCAGGAGTTTTACCAAATGCACCGCCTATAGTGTAAAATAGTATTGGAATACAAATTACACCCGTTACCGTGCTTATTAATTTAATCCACCAAAAGCCTTTATATTCCTTAAAGAAAAACCACTGAAAAATAGCAAAAAAGAGCATAGGAAAGAATAATATCTTCATATGCTCCCACGTTGATTCGTTTACGGCTGAAATAGGCGTAAAAACCGTTAAATTTGTAAAACTATATACAAAGTGCAACGCCGTACCTAAAACAGCGCTAAAAGTAAAACCGCCAAAGCACCAAAGTAATATACTTCTTTTCATAATAGTATAATATATGGATTTAATAGTGAAAATATAACGGTTAATTCATAATTAAGTGGATACAGCCACACACAACATTATAATTTGGAGAGAGGTGGATACAGCCACACCCTACTATCGTAGGGACACCCTGGCTGATTACCGCTAAAGCGGATAACCGAACCACCTGCGGTGGTTCAAATCGAATACGCCTATCGTAACGCACAAAAAAGCACCTACATAAGTAGATGCTTTTTTGTGGTGGAGAGAGGTGGATTCGAACCACCGAAGGTGAAAACCGACAGATTTACAGTCTGTTGCCATTGGCCGCTCGGCAACCTCTCCATATGGAGCTGGCGATTGGAATCGAACCCACAACCTGCTGATTACAAGTCAGCTGCTCTGCCTGTTGAGCTACGCCAGCATATATTAAATTTAAAATGGTGCCTCGGGGCGGAATCGAACCACCGACACGGGGATTTTCAGTCCCCTGCTCTACCGACTGAGCTACCGAGGCAAAAAAAATGGCGACCCGGAACGGGCTCGAACCGTCGACCTCCAGCGTGACAGGCTGGCGTTCTAACCAACTGAACTACCGGGCCGTAGCCATTTAATTGTTTATTGAAAATTTTTGGGTTCTTTGGTGGGCCTTCAGGGACTCGAACCCCGGACCAATCGGTTATGAGCCGACCGCTCTAACCAACTGAGCTAAAGGCCCGTATAATTTATGGTCGGGGTGAAGAGACTTGAACTCCCGACCCCATGGTCCCAAACCACGTGCGCTACCAACTGCGCTACACCCCCTTGCCATCAAATTACGCTTAATTATAATAATATAATTAAAAGCATTTGTCAAGCGAATTTGCGCTGTTTTTTAAAAAAATATAATGATTAATATAATCAATATATTTATAACCACATTTCGTGCGATTACCTAATTATATTATCATAACAATTAAATATTTGCAAGCATTTTTTCACGATTTTTCAATATTTATTAAAAAAAATAAAACGCTTCCGCTTTATAGTAGCGGAAGCATTATATTGATAATTATTCATTATCTTTAAGGAGTTTTTTACCTTTTCTTATATCGTCAGCATCTTTTACTTCCCTTTTAACAATTTTGTTAAGCGCAATTAATGCAATAACGTTTGGAAGTACCATTAAGTAGTTAAAGAAGTCTGTAAGTTCCCAAACAAGGTCGTTTTGGAATACAGAACCAAGCACAACGAATACAAGTGCTATGATTGTATAAATGATAGTACCTTTATCTTTAAATAAGTATTCGAAGTTAATTTTACCAAACAAGTTCCAAGATAAGATTGTTGAGAAAGCAAAGAAAGTTAAGCAAACTGCAACGAAGATATTACCGATAGTAGTTGCAACAGAACCACCGCCAAACGCAATACCAAAACCAGTAGCAACAGCGTTTGATTTATCTACGGCTTTCCATGCCAAATAATCTGCACCATTATTAACGTAAAGAGTAGTAATGATGATAAGCGCAGTCATTGTTAATACTACGAAAGTATCTAAGAATACACCGAACATTGCAGAACAGCCTTGTTCGTGAGCAGTTTTAACGTTTGCTTGAGCGTGAGCGTGAGGTGTAGAACCCATACCTGCTTCGTTTGAGAAAAGACCACGTTTAGCGCCTTGTTGGATAGCAAGAACGATAGCGCCCCAGAAACCACCACCAATAATTGCTTGTGGGTTGAAAGCAAATTCAAAAATCATACCTATTGCTCTTGGAATAGAAGTAATTCTACAACAAAGAATAACTATACCACCTACGATATAGATAAGCGCCATAATAGGAACTAACTTTTCAGTAACCGATGCAAGACGTTTAGCGCCACCGATAAATACGAAACCCGCAACAACAGCAACAACTATACCAACGATAAGTGAAATCCACCATACGTTTTCACCAGCAATAGCGTTACTTACTGCACCACCGATAGAGTTAGATTGTACCATTGCACCAACAAAACCAAGTGCTATAATCGTAGCAACAGCAAAGAATACCATTAAGAACTTACCAAATCCATTAGGAAAAGCCTTTTTAATATAGTAAACAGGACCACCTTTAACTGAACCGTCTTCCGCTACTTCCCTAGTCTTTTGCGCGAGAACTGCTTCGGCGTAAATGGTAGCCATGCCCAAGAAAGCAATAAGCCACATCCAGAAGATAGCACCAGGGCCACCAGTTAAAATAGCACCGGTAGCACCGATAATGTTACCAGTACCAACTTGCGCTGCAACGGCTGTTGCAAATGCTTGGAAAGAACTCATACCGCTTTTTTGCTTGTCACCTGCAAGTTTAATATTACCAAAAACTTGTTTTGCTCCTTGACCAAAGTAACGAATTTGAACGAATTTAGTTCTAATCGTAAAGTAAACACCTACCCCTACAAGTAAAATTACAAGAAAGTAACCCGAGAAATACGAGTTAAAATCTGCAAAGAAACTAAGTAAAGCTGCCTCAATTTTTGCCCACATAATAATTCTCCTTTATGTAAAAATGTGAAAATGAAATAAAAAATAAGCCGTCAATAACTGACGACCCTGGATAAAACATATATACAAACTTTAGTTTGCCCTGTCCTTTTGCCTGAGAGATTCGCACATATAATATACTTGCACCTTCGGCACCCTACTTAAAGGGATTCTCCAGAGTGTCATCAATACACGGTCAAAAATTCCCGCATATATCATATGACCTATTTTATTTTACACTATTCTATCACACTTCAGTAATTTAATCAACTAAATTACAGCCGATTTTACAATATTTTTATTTTTTTTAATTTTTAATTATCCTTGTATTTAATTGACAAATTTAGTATAAAATACTAAAATACCACGTGAAAGGATTTAATTTATGAACGTAAGAGATAATATTAGAAACGTAGCAATTATTGCACACGTTGACCACGGTAAAACGACGTTGGTTGACGCTTTACTTAAACAAAACGGAATATTTAGAAGTAACGAAGTCGTACAAGATAGGGTTATGGATAGTAACGACTTAGAACGTGAACGCGGTATTACAATTTTAGCAAAAAATACCGCCGTTAACTATAAAGGTGTAAAAATCAATATTATAGATACACCAGGTCACGCTGACTTTGGTGGCGAAGTTGAACGTATACTTTCTATGGTTGACGGTGTAATTTTACTTGTAGACGCCGTTGAAGGCAGTATGCCTCAAACGAGATACGTTCTTAAAAAAGCATTAAGTTTAGACAAACAACCTATCGTTGTAGTAAATAAAATCGACAAAGGTGGCGATTTAAATAAAACTATGGATAGCGTTATTGATTTATTCATAGAACTTGGCGCTAACGACACTCAACTTGATTTTAAAACGGTATACGCATCTGCAAGGCAAGGTTTTGCAACTTTAGACCCAAACGTTACTACGGAAAATATGTCGGCTTTACTTGATACTATTATCGAAGAAATCCCTGCCCCTGTTGGCGATGAAAACGACGGACTTCAAACAATCGTTTGCAATATCGATTATGACGACTACGTTGGCAGAATTGGCGTTGGTAGAATTATTCGCGGTAGCGTTAAGGATGCGCAAACAGTTACAGTTTGCCGTACTGACGGAACTACCTATAACGCAAAAATTGGTAAACTTTATCAGTTTGAAGGTTTAAAACGCGTTGAAGTTGAAAGCGGAAAAGTTGGCGATATTGTTGCTATTTCGGGTATAGAAAAAATCAACATTGGCGAAACACTTTGCTCAACTGATAAAGTTGAACAATTACCTTTCGTTGCCATAGACGAACCTACTATCAGTATGATGTTTATGGTTAACAACTCACCTTTTGCCGGCAAAGAAGGTAAATTTGTAACTTCAAGGCATTTACGCGCAAGACTTTTTAAGGAAATTGAAACAAACGTATCAATGCGTGTTGAAGAAACTGATAGCCCTGATTCCTTTAAGGTTTACGGCCGTGGCGAACTTCACTTATCAATACTTATTGAAGAAATGCGCCGTGAAGGTTACGAATTCCAAGTATCCCGCCCTAAAGTTATCTTTAAAGAAATTAACGGCAAAACTCACGAACCTATCGAACATTTAGTAGTTGAAGTTCCCAACGAATACGTTGGCGCTGTTATGAGTAAGATTGGCGAAAGAAAAGGCGAACTTCTTAATATGAACGCAGATGACCGTGGAGAAACAAAACTTGAGTTTAGAATCCCTGCAAGATGCTTAATTGGTTACCGCAACGAACTTTTAACGGACACTAAAGGGTTTGGCACTATGGCATCGGTATTCGACGGATATGAAGAATACAAAGGCGATATTCAAGAAAGAAATCGTGGCTCGCTTGTATGTTTTGAAGGTGGCACTACTACCCAATACGGCTTGTTTAACGCTCAAGAAAGGGCTACCCTTTTCGTTTCGGCTGGTCTTGACGTTTATGAAGGTATGATTGTAGGCGTTAACTCTCGCGAAGACGATTTAGTTGTTAACGTATGCAAGCAAAAACACTTAACAAACAACCGTGCAAGCGGTAGCGAAGAGGCATTAAAACTTATACCGCCAACCTTAATGAGTTTAGAACAATGTATGGAATTTATTGCCGATGACGAATTGCTTGAAATTACACCTAAATCAATAAGGCTTAGGAAAAAAATCTTAAATAAAGACTTACGTATGAAACAATGGGCAAAAAATAAAAAAGGTTAAAAATAAACCGCACGAATTTCGTGCGGTTATTTTATTATTCATTATATCCCCAAACTACGTTACAGTTAGTATCATTCCAATATGCGTCCCAGTCAGTAGGTTGAGTTTCCGATTTACAATAGATTGTAAGCAAGTCACAACAAGCAAAGGCACTACTACCTATTTTTGTAACTTTATCACTTATAATTACCTTTATAAGTGACTCAGCACCGGCAAAAGCACAAGCGCCAATTACAGTTACTGTTTCAGGAATATCTACGGTTACAAGCGATTTACAGTTGTAAAAAACATACTTAGAAAGTTTATTTATACCATTACCTAATGTTATACTTGAAAGGGATTCACAACAAGCAAAAGCATATTCGCCAATAGTTATTACGGTATTTGGCAGAGAAAGGCTTTCAATTGATTGACAGTTATAAAAAGCATAATTCCCAATACTTACTACGCTATCGCCAATAGTTACCGTTTTAAGCAATTTACAATTAAAAAAGGCATAATTTTTTATAGTCGTAACGGTATCGCCTATCGTTAAGTTTTCAAGAGAGCCACAACAGTTAAAGGCATCTGCACCAACAGTAGTAACACCGCTTGGTATAACGATATTTTTTAAAGTTTTACCATAATCACTTAAGCCTGTAAGAGTGCCGTTTTTAACAATTAAAACATTTTCATCAACGGTTACGTTTACCACGCCACACGAACAGGATTGAGATTTTGTACCGTTGTTATTGGATACAAATTCGCCAAACGCGTGAGTATGCGTTGGTGTATTGTTAGAATTATCCCCACACGCAGTAATACCGAAAATTAAAATTATACCAACAATTAAAAGTGATAATAATTTCTTCATAAACTCACCTATGAGTAATAACTTAAATATAATATAAAAGGCGAAATTTTGCAATAAATTTCGCCTTTAGCTATTAAAATTTTAACGGATTACTATTTTTATAAGTAGTAAATCTTATAGTGTAACCGTTTGATTCGATAGGTTCTGAGGAATAAACTTCCGTATAGTTTTCCATTTCGTCAAGGTTAGGATAGAAAACTGTAGCCTCACCGTCGGCATCAACTTTAGTAACGTAAACTTCATCGCAGTAAGGAACCATAGTTTTGTAGAACATTGCACCACCTATAACAAATACGTCTTCATACTTGTTCACTTCTTTAGAAAGGTCTTCTAAAGTATGTACGATAATACAATCATCCCTTTCAACACCTTCGGGTGCCAAAACGATATTTACCCTATTTTTAAGGGGTTTAGAACCTGGGAAAGAAAGTAAAGTGTTATATCCCATACAAACAGTTTTACCGCTTGTTTTTTCTCTAAAAAACTTCATATCTTCAGGAAGAGAAAAAAGCAAATCGTTATTTTTACCAATACCCCATTTTTTATCAACAGCAACTATTGCTTTCATATTAAATAGCAACCTCCAATTTTTCATCAAGTGGTGTAGATTTATAATCAACAAGTTCAAAATCATCAACGGTAAAATCGTAGAAGTTTTTAACGTTTTTGTTCATTATAACCTTTGGTGCGTCATACTCAGTATGAGTAAACATTTTTTCAAGCGCAGGGATATGCCTATCGTAAATGTGAGCATCAGAAATAACGTGAACAAGTTCGCCAACTTCCAAGCCTGACACTTGCGCAAACATCATAAGAAGTATTGAATATTGAACGACGTTCCAGTTATTAGCAACAACCATATCGTTAGAACGTTGGTTTAAAATACCGTTAAGTTTATTACCTGTAACGTTAAAGGTCATAGAATACGCACAAGGATATAAATTCATTTCGTGAAGGTCTTGGAAGGTGTAAATATTAGTCATAATACGCCTTGAATAAGGGTTATGCTTTAAATCGTATAACACCCTATCAACTTGGTCCATTTCCCCTTCTTTATATTTATGTTTAACGCCAAGTTGGTAACCGTATGCTTTACCGATTGAACCAGTTTCATCAGCCCAACTATCCCAAATATGCGACTTTAAGTCTTTAATATTATTAGATTTTTTTTGCCAAATCCATAAAATTTCATCAATAGCCGATTTAAAGAAAGTTTTTCTTATAGTTAATATAGGAAATTCTTTTGATAAATCGTAACGGTTTACTATACAAAACTTTTTAACTGTATGTGCAGGTGTACCGTCTTCCCAATGAGGGCGAACGTTTTGGTCTTTATCCCAATATCCGTTATTTATAATATCTTTGCAATTTTCAATAAATACTTTATCAGCGTAACTCATAAAATTTCTCCTTATGGTATTTTATCACAATATCACGGCATTGTAAAGAGTAAAATTTAAAAACAATCTTTTTCTTTATTTTTAAATTTATTAGCGGTAATTTTAAGTTTAATAGGCATAGGGGTTATACTATTTAAAACCCTAACGATTTTATTGTAAAACCCCGGTACGCATATAAGTTTATTCTTATCTAAGGCTTTTAACCCCTTTTTAACTACGTAGGATGGTGATTTTTTAGAAAGTTTGCCTTGTAAACCTTGTTTTTGTATATCAAAAACAATATCTTCACGGGTTGGCACACTTCCTGGGCACAAAATTGATATTTTAACGTTACTACCCTTTAATTCATAACGAAGTGCAGTATAAAAATTAATAAGTGCTGATTTCGTTGAAGAATACTCTGCATAATAAGGCATAGGAAGTATACCAGTTAAACTTGAAACGATTAAAATTTTAAAGGTTTCACCTTTTAACTTTAAGGCTGAAAGGGTTGTTGAAAGTGCACCTTCATAATTAACCCTTGCTTGCTTAACGATTTTTTCTTCAGTATATTTTAAAAAGGATTTTTGCGTATCGATACCCGAAACGTAATACAGCCCGTTTAATAGGATTTTATCTATTTCAAGGTTTTTAAAAAAATTTGTTCTATCATCGCTTGAAGATAAATCACACACCCCAATTTTAACCTTTATTAAAGGGAATTTACTATTAATCTCTTCCTTTAATATTTGAAGTTTAGAAATCGTTTGCCCAGACAAATATAAATTTTTACCTTGCGATGCAAGTGCCATTGTAAGTTCACGACCAATTCCGCCACAAGCACCAAAAATTAATGAATATTCCATAAAATCAACCTAAAACTATATCGGTATTTTCAATTTCCTCTTTAATTTTTTCAATGGCTTTCTTTTCAATTCGAGAAATATATGAGCGGGATATTTTTAAAAACCTTGCAACTTCCCTTTGAGGAAGTGGAACGTTACCCTTTAAACCATACCTTAAGCAAATTACGGTAAATTCCCTATCAGTTAAGCAATTTTTAGTTAATTTTAAAAACTTTTCTCGCTGAATTTTTTTGCCTACTTGTTCAAATAAACTTTCGCCGTCATCACTTAAAGTATCCATTATGGTTAGTGTATTACCATCTTTATCAACACCGATTACATCAGACAAAAACACCGTGTTTTGTCTTTTTTTATTTGCACGAAGTAACATTAAAATTTCATTTTCAACGCACCTTGCCGTATAAGTTGCAAGTTGAGTGCCTTTACCTTCATCAAAGGTATTTATTGCCTTGATAAGACCAATTGTACCAGTTGAAATTAAATCGTCAATATCTTCCGAGCCTTGGTATTTTTTAGCAACGTGGGCAACCAACCTAAGGTTATGCTTAATTAAGATATCCTTAGCAGTTTTATCCCCCGTTTCTTTAAATTTTTTATAGTATAATTTTTCTTCTTCGGGTGGCAATGGTTTTGGAAAAGAATCACCAACTATTGCACCGCAAAAAAAGAATAATTTTGAAAAGATAAATGATAAAAATTCTAAAAACATAAAACAACTCCTTAAAGTTAAATTATGTCGAATTTTGTAATATTATGTTATATTAAATCTTTTCTTAAAATATCCCCACCGCTAAGTTTGAAAGGTGTTTTTATATAAAGTTTTTGTTGAACAAGTTTAGCATCTTCAACAATTTCGCCTTTTTCATTAAACATTACAGTTACGATAAACTTTTTATTAAAGTTTTCGCTTGGCGATAAAACTTCAAGTTCGTCACCAACTTTAAAGCGGTTACGCATTTCAACGATAGACAATTGTTTTTCTTCATCGTAGCCTAAAACGTTTGCAATAAACAAGCTATTGCCCATTGATTGACTTCCGTCATAGTTAACAGTTTTATCATTATCACCTAAAGTGTAAGCCGTTGTAAAGGCTCTGTGGAAGGTCTTTTTAAGTTCAGTAATATAAAGCGGATTATCTTTGTACTTGTCGCCTACTTTATAATACTCGTCTATAGCGCGCCTATACGCGTTAATTACGGTTGCTAAGTAATATTCCCCTTTCATTCTTCCTTCAATTTTAAAGGATTTTACACCCGCTTTTACCATATTATCAATATAGTCAAGCATATTAAGGTCTTTACTATTTAAAATGTAAGTACCATTTTCATCTTCTTCGATTGGATAGAAATCGCCGTCTTTACCAACTTCACGAATAGCGTAATTCCACCTACATGCTTGAACGCATTCCCCACGGTTGCTATCACGGTTAGAAAAATAGTTAGAAAGCAAGCATCTACCACTATAACTAATACACATTGCTCCGTGAATAAAGGCTTCAATTTCCGTTTCGGGCTTAATGCCGCTGTGAATTTCGCTAATTTCATCAAGAGAAAGTTCCCTTGCAAGTACCAAACGGGTTATACCTTGTTCTTCCCAAAACTTAGCAGTTTCTACGTTTAAAGTATTGGATTGCGTAGAGAGATGAAGGGGAAGATTAGGCGCTACCCTTTTAGCAATAGCAATAAGCCCTGGGTCAGACATAATTGCACCGTCTACACCGATATTTTCAAGGTGTTTAAAATACTCGGTAGCCTCGCTTAAGTCTTTGTTTTTAGCGTAAATGTTTACGGTTACGTAAATCTTTTTGCCTTTTTCGTGAACAAAGTCAGTTGCTTGTTTTAATTCTTCATCGCTAAAGTTATCCGAAAAAGCACGGAGCGAAAACTTTTTACCGCCAACGTAGACAGCGTCCGCACCATAATAAATAGCCGTTTTAAGTTTTGAAAAGTTACCCGCAGGGGCAAGTAATTCGATTTTTTCCATTATTGTTTTTCCTTATTTTTTATATGAAACAGCAATTCCGTCACCAACGTCAAAAAAGCACGTTAACATATCTTTATCGTTTGCTACAAGTTGGTTGTAGTCGTTTAAGTTTCTAACGAGTGATTTGTATTGTTTAGGTGTTTCATTTTCGCCCGAAACGTAACCCCTAAAAAGTACGTTATCTGCAAAAATAACACCGCCGTCGTTAAGCAAGTTTTTAAGCATAGGAAATAGTTTAACGTAAGCAGATTTATTACAATCTAAAAAGATAAAATCAAACTTTTGCGTTAAGTTTTTAACCACTTCTATGCTATCGCCAAGTAAACTTTCTACCCTACCCTCTACGCCAAACTTTTTAAAGTTTTCAATTGCCTGCGCTTGAATTTCTGGAATTTTTTCTACCGTTACAATTTTAAGGTCTTTTAAACTTTTAAGCATGGCAATAGACGAACAACCCGTTGAAGTTCCAAGTTCCAATAAAGTTTTAGGATTTTTTATTGAAAGCATTAACAACAATTCGGTTAGCCCGTCAGTTAAAATAGTGGGAAAGCCCGCTTTACGATATTCGTCTTGCATTTCAATAAATTCTTTAGGAATATTATTTGATGCACTACGATTTGTCAATTCTTTTGTATATTCGTTTATCATACTTCAGTAATTATTGGTAAAACCATTGGGTTTTTCTTTGTTTTTTTGAATAAATAATCGCGGAGTTTACGCCTAATTATATCCCTTATAACCTTTAAGTCACCAGCTGATTTAATATTGTGGTTTTCAAGGCATTTAATAACGATATATTTCATTTCTTGAATTTGTTCTTCGGTAAGGCCAGCGCCTTTGCCTATTACGTCAGGCTCTTGAAGAATTAAACCACTTTCTGCTGAAACAGGGCAAACAACAACGATAATTCCTTCAACGGAAATAAGTTTTCTATCCCTAACAACCGATTGAGTTTCATCTATAGAAAGACCGTCAACAAGCCTACTACCCGCTTGGAATTTATCCCCACGTTTCATAGATTTACTTGTTAATTCTACAGTATCGCCAACGTCACAAATAAAGATATTATGCTCTTTTATGCCCATTTCTTTAGCGAGGTCGGCGTGTTTTTTAAGGTGCCTATATTCGCCGTGTACGGGTATAAAAAACTTAGGTTTTATAAGTGAGTGCATTATCTTTAATTCTTCCCCGCATGCGTGACCTGATGCGTGGATTTTTTCAAGGGATTCATACACTACTTCCGCACCTTTTCTATATAAGTTATTTATTACTTGATAAATACTTTTTTCATTACCCGGAATTGGGGATGCAGAGATAATAATAGTGTCGTTTTTACCGATATTTACTTGGCTGGATTCACCCATAGCCATACGAGTTAAAGCACTCATAGGCTCCCCTTGTGAGCCGGTTGAAACAACAACTAAATCTTTATCTTGATAATTTTTAATTTTATCAATATCAACAAGTAAATTTTGCGGAATTGTAATTTCGCCAATCTTAGCCGATGCTTCAACAACGTTAATCATACTTCTACCCGAAAGGGCTACTTTACGCTTATTTTTAAAAGCGATATTGAATATTTGTTGTAATCGGTAAACGTTAGATGCAAAAGTTGCAATAATTAAGCGCCTTGATTTATTTTGTTGAAAAAGCCTATCTAAGTTTTCGGCAACAACCGTTTCACTCATAGAATAGCCTTCCCTTTCAACGTTAGTTGACTCACAAAGCATTAAAGTTACACCTTTTTTGCCAATTTCGGTAAGTCTTGCAAGGTCTATAATTTCCCCACCAATCGGTGTTAAATCTACCTTAAAGTCGCCCGAGTGGAACACGATTCCCGCCGGAGTATTAATAGCAAGCGCAACAGACCCCGGTATTGAGTGGTTTACGTTGATAAACTCTACCGAAAACACACCTGCTTTTACTATGCTTTTAGGGTGTACTGAATTAAGTTTTGCATTGTTTAACTTAAACTCGCGAAGTTTATTATCGGCAAGGGTTAAAGTTAATTTTGTACCGTAAACGGGTACGTCTATATCTTTTAAAAGGTAAGGTAATCCACCTATATGGTCTTCGTGACCGTGTGTTAAAAATACACCCCTAATTTTCTCTTTATTTTGAATAAGATACGTGATGTCAGGAATAACAAGGTCAATACCCGGCATATCGGGTGTTGGAAAGGTTAAGCCAGCATCTATAATAATTATATCTTTGCCGTATTCAAGGGCGGTCATATTTTTACCAATTTCGCCTACGCCACCTAAAAAACGGACTTTTAACGCGTTTTGTTTTTTCATATTCTCCTTATAAAATAAGTAATTTGTATATATTTTATCATATATACAAGTTTTTGTAAACTTTTTTGATTGTCAAGTAAACTCATAAAAATTCACTTTCGACTTTATTTTACAAAAAAGTAAAGACCCAACGGATTGTTGGGTCTTAAATATTACATTTCTTTTAACTCTTTAATGTTTTGTAAAATTTTAGCGCGCATATCGATAAATTTATCAAGTTTTTCCCTTTCGCTATCAACAAGTGCTTTAGGTGCTTTAGCAAGGAAACCTTGGTTAGCAAGTTTACCGTTTGCCCTTGCGATTTCGCTTTCGATTTTAGCAAGTTCGCCTTCTAATCTTACGATTTCTTTAGCGGTGTCTACAAGTTCGCCAAGTGGAACGTAAAGTTCTACTTTATCAAGCACTTGAGAAACTACTTTCATATCCAATTCGTCTTTAGATTTAATAAATTTAATGTTGCCGATATTTGCAAGTTTTTCTACGTAAATAGAGTTCTTTTCAATTAATTTTTGGAATTCACTTACAACGAATAAATCAACCTTTTTGCTTGGCGCACAGCCCGTATCAACCCTAATTTGTCTGATAGATTTTATTATATTCATAATAATTTCTGTTCTTTCAGCATCTTTTTTGTAGTTGCCTTTAGAGTTGTATCTTGGATAATCAGAAACCATAATACTACCTAATTTGTTAGGAATATTTTGGTAGATTTCTTCAGTAATAAACGGAATATATGGATGTAATAATTTTAACGTATTTGTAAGTACGTAAACAAGTACGCCTAAAGTATTATCCTTTTTATCCCCGTCTTCACCGTAAAGTGATGGTTTACAAAGTTCAATGTACCAGTCGCAGAAGTCGTTCCATACAAAATCTTGAAGGTCAGAGCAAGCAAGACCAATTTCGTATTTTTCCATATTTAACGTAACTTTTCTTATAGTTGCGTTAAGTCTGCCAAGAATCCATTTATCTACTACAGTAAGGGTACAATCTTCAATACCTTTAATTTTTCTACCTTCACAATTCATTAATACGAATCTTGAAGCATTCCAAATTTTATTAACGAAGTTTCTTGAACCTTCGAGTTTATCTTTACTAAATCTCGTATCGCTACCAGGTGCAATACCACTTAAAAGAGTGTATCTTAAAGTATCCGCGCCAAATTCGTCGATAATTTCAAGTGGGTCGATACCGTTGCCGAGCGACTTACTCATTTTCCTACCTTGAGCGTCACGAACAAGGCCGTGGATAAGAACGTCTTTAAACGGAATTCTCTTAGTATGTTCTAAACCAGAGAAAATCATTCTTGCTACCCAGAAGAATATAATATCGTAACCGGTAACTAAAAGGTCGGTTGGATAGAAATATTTTAAATCTTCAGTCATTTCAGGGTGACCAAGTGTTGAGAATGGCCAAAGTGCCGAACTGAACCAAGTATCTAAAACGTCTTCATCTTGGCGGATTTTTGTAGAATTACAATGTGGGCAAAGTGTAATATCCGTTTTAGAAACGGTCATTTTACCACATTCATCACAGTAGAAGGCAGGAATTCTATGACCCCAGCATAATTGACGTGAAATACAGCAGTCTTTAATGTTATTCATCCAGTTAAAGTAGATTTTTGTAAATCTTTCAGGTGTAAACTTAATGCTTTTCTTTTTAACTACGTCAATAGCAGGTTTAGCAAGTGGTTCCATTTTAACGAACCATTGTTTAGAGATAATAGGTTCTACACTACTGTTACAACGATAGCAATGGCCTACGTTGTGTGCGTACGCTTCAGTTTTAACAAGCGCACCCATTTCTTCTAAATCTTTAACGATTGCCTTTCTACATTCAAACCTATCAAGACCTTGATATTTACCTGCAAGTTCGTTCATAGAACCGTCATCGTTCATTGTTCTAATAATAGGAAGATTATGTCTTAAACCTACTTCAAAGTCGTTAGGGTCGTGTGCAGGGGTAATTTTAACGGCACCAGTACCGAAATCCATTTCAACGTATTCGTCAAATACGATAGGGATATCCCTACCAGCAAGCGGTAATTCAAGCATTTTGCCTTCAAAACCGAAGTAACGTTTATCTTTAGGGTTAACGGCAACAGCAGTATCACCTAAAATTGTTTCAGGACGAGTTGTTGCTACAGTTACGTATTTATCTTCCCCTTTAACTTTATATCTAACGTGCCATAAGTGTGAAGATTCTTCAGAATATTCAACTTCTGCATCAGAAAGGGCTGTTTTACAAGTAGGACACCAGTTGATAATTCTACTGCCTTGGTAAATGAGGCCTTTATCGTATAAGTTAACGAAAACGTCTCTTACCGCACGGCTACATCTTTCATCCATAGTGAAGGCTAAACGTGACCAGTCACAAGAAGAACCTAAACATTTAAGTTGTTCAATAATTTTGCCGCCGTATTTTTCCTTCCAAGCCCAGGCACGTTCTAAGAAACCTTCCCTACCAACGTCTTCTTTAGTAAGACCTTCAGCACGCATAGCGTCAACGATTTTAACTTCAGTAGCGATAGACGCGTGGTCTGTACCAGGAAGCCATAACGTTTCATAGCCTTGCATTCTTTTAAATCTTACAATAGAGTCTTGTATAGATTCGTCAAGCGCGTGACCCATGTGAAGTTGACCCGTGATGTTTGGAGGTGGTATTACGATAGTAAACGGAACTTTATCAGGGTTTGGGGTAGCCTTAAAGTAACCACTACTCTCCCACTCTTTATAAATTCTTTCTTCAAATTCTTTTGGATTGTACGTCGTAGACATATTCATAAATACCGTTAACCTCCGTAAAATAGACAATGTTTATTAATTATACAATCTTTTATTAAGATTGTCAATCAAAAGTTATAATACATATAATATAAAGAAGTATTTTTTAGGAGTTTATATGAAAAAATTTTTGTTATTTATTTTATCTCTATCAATATTTTTACTTCCTCTTAGCGGTTGTAAGAAAAACAATGAGAATTTAACGGTTATTAGAGTAAACGAAGTAACCGATTCATTTTTTTACGCACCTTTCTATTTAGCGATAGAAAAGGGTTTTTTTGAAGAAGAAGGTTTAAAGATAGAACTTACTAACGGTGGCGGCAGCGACGTATCTATGACGGCTCTTTTATCAAAGGGTGCCGATATTATTTTAGCAGGCCCAGAAACTGCGGTATACGTTGCAAGACAAAACAAGCAAGACGCACCAAAAGTTTTTGCACAGTTAACCAAGCGTGACGGTTGTTTTTTAATAGGTAGAAATCCTGAGCCAAACTTTAATTGGGAAAACTTAAAAGGCAAAGAAGTTATAATCGGTAGAAAAGGCGGTCTTCCTGCGATGACTTTCGAATATATCGTTAAAAACTTAGGTTTTATTGACGGGGTTGATATTAATTTAAGAACGGATATTCAATTTCCGCTTATGGCACCGACTTTTGATAATAATATTGGCGATTACGTAACGTTATTCGAACCTACTGCTACCGAATTTGTATCTAGCGGAAAAGGTTATATCGTAGCAAGTGTTGGCGAAAAAAGTGGCGAAATCCCCTACACTTCGTTTATAGCATTATCAAGTTATTTAAGAAACAATTCAACTATAGTTGAAAAATTTGTAACTGCGCTATTTAAAGCACTTGATTTTATAGAAAAAGAAAGTAGCGAAGAAGTTAGTAAATACTTAGTAAAACACTTTACGGGTAGCCAAGTAGAATCAACGGCAAAATCGCTTGACAACTATAAAAACGTTGACACTTGGGCAAAGGATTTATGCCTTACAAACGATATGTTTGGTACTTTAAAATCAGTTATTAAAAATGCTGGCGAAAACGTTGATAATATTGACTTTTCAAGTGTTGTAGACAACACGATTAATAAAAAAGTATACAAAAAATTATACGGTTAAAACACCTAAGGATTAGTTATGAAAGAAATACTGAAATTAGAAGACGTTTCACTAACGTATCAAAGTGAAATTGGCGAAACACAAGCGATAAAAGACTTATCTTTTACGGTAAACAACGGTGAGTTTTTAGCAATTATTGGCCCGTCTGGGTGCGGTAAAACAACAATTTTATCATTACTTGCAGGACTTATACCACCTACAAGCGGTAAAATTTTTCTTAATGGTAAAGATTTAAAAACACCCTTTAAAACGGTTGGATACATGCTACAAAAAGATGAACTTTTCCCTTGGCGAACGATAGAAAAGAATATATTTCTTCCACTTGAAATTAAAAAGGATAAAAGTAAGAAATGTAAAGAATTCGTTGAAAGTTTAATAGAAAAATACGGGCTAAAAGAATTCGTTAAAGCCTACCCAAGTGAAATTTCAGGCGGTATGAAACAACGTGCCGCACTTATAAGAACGCTTGCAGGTAACCCAGAAATTTTACTTCTTGACGAGCCTTTTTCCGCCCTTGATTATCAAACTAAACTTTCCGTTTGCGATGACGTTTATTCGATAATAAAAAGTGAGAAAAAAACGGCAATTTTAGTTACGCACGATATTTCAGAAGCACTTTCAACCGCTGATAGAATTATAGTTTTAACAAAGCGCCCTGCAACTATTTTAAAGGAGCATATTTACAATCAGGATAAAAATCTTTCGCCATTAAAACGTCGTGAAAGAAAGGGGTTTGGCGAAGATTTTGAAACACTTTGGAAGGAATTAAATTATGAAAAACAAGGAGATTAGCAAAGAGAGACTTCTCTACTTAAAAAAGGATAAATTTAGTAAGGTAGCAGTCAATCTTACAAGGATTTTAATATTAACTTGTATAACTTTTTTATGGGAAATTTTAGCAAGACTTAACGTTATAGACTCATTTTTAATGAGTATGCCGTCCAAAGTGTTTATAACTTTAAAAGATTTAGCGGTATCAGGCGAATTGTTAAAACACGTTACAACTACCCTTTACGAAACGATTTTAGGCTTTTTAATTGCAACGGTATTGGGAACGCTAATTGCAATGCTACTTTGGTGGAGCGAGTTTATTAGGCGTGTGTTAGAGCCTTACTTAATAGTTTTAAACAGTTTACCTAAAATAGCGCTTGGCCCTATCATTATAGTATGGTTTGGCGCAGGCACGAAATCAATAATTTTTATGAGTATAATAATAACTATCATAGTAACAGTAATCACTATGGAAAACGGATTTATCTCTACTGATAAAAATAAAATTTTACTGCTTAAATCACTTGGGGCAACTAAACTACAAACACTTACTAAACTTGTAATTCCCGCATCAATCCCTACCCTTGTATCCTGCTTAAAAATTAACGTTGGTATGAGTTGGATTGGCTCGATTATGGGTGAATACTTAGTATCAAAACAAGGCATTGGCTATTTGATTGTTTACGGCGGTCAAGTATTTAGGCTTGATTTAGTTATGGCAAGTACGGTAGTTTTATGCTTGCTTGCAAGTATAATGTACGGACTTGTAGTTTTACTTGAAAAAGTTATTTCTAAACGCAAATAAAAATATCCGTGGGTAGTCCCACGGATATTATTTTTTAATATAACCTATATTTACGAATAAATCTCGAATTTGCTTAGTTTTTCTAATATTGGCGTCAAAGAATTTATTAAGCATTCTTCTATTGATGCTTGGCTTAATTTTAGAACATTCAAATATTACCGCCGAAAGTGATTTAGCATCGGTAATTTCATTTAAAAAGCCGTATTCTTTTGCAAGATTATACATTTCTTCTGCAGTAGTTTTTATCGGCAATAAATCATCTTCTACAGGGCAAAGTTTACCCATTGAAAATGCGTAAGCATCGCTAAACACCGTGTTTGATTCATCGTAAAAATCGGCTTTATAAATAGTTATAAATTTAAATGTATTATAGAAAACTAAAGGGAAATCACCACTTAAACCTTTTGAAGTAAAATAGCCGATAATACCCGATTTTATCCTATCAAAACATTTGCTATCAATAAGCAATTCCTTTAATTTATTAAAGGAAAATTCGTTATCCATTTTAAAAAGCAAGGTAACAAAAGATGATTGTAAACTATAAGAATTAGTTTGTATTGCGTAACTTATAAAATCATCTAAAAGCGTTTTGTCGACTTCTTTTTTAGGGTCTACAACGTATTTGGCAACTTGTGATAAAAGCGGTTTTCTTCCAACGTCTAAAATATCAAAGGAATATTTAAGTTTTGATTTTGTTTTTACTTTAGATTTTACCTGCTTACTTGCTAAAATATAGTAATATTTATGAACGTAATTTTTACTTATACGATAGCATTTTAAAAGAACTTCTTGGGCTCTTTCAAACTTACGTAAATTGTATTCAACAAGACCGTATAAGAATAAAACATTTAAATTGTACGGCTCTTTTTTTAAGAATTTTTCTGCAACTTCTTCAGCCAAAGCATGCTCGCCAACTTCACAATAAACCATAAAAACCTTGTACAAATTATCAAACTCTGTACTCGATTTATTACTTGAAAGTCGTTCAACTAATTTTTTAACCTTATCTTTATTACCGGCATCGCAATTTAAACTAATTGCGTTACATAATGCAATTAAGTCGTTAGGATTTAAAGTGAGGGCTTCATCAATATAATTGAGGGAATCTTCCACCTTATCCATAAAAAAACAGCAAAGGGATTTTTGTATTAACGCATCACCATAATATTTTGATTCTTTAGGTATTACCGATAATACGTTTAATGCACCCTTAAAATCTTTGATTTTAATTAAGTCTGCACTTGTGTTGATTACTTTAGTAAAATCGGCTATTTCGTAAGGATAAGCAATATAATATTCCGACTTTTTATCGTAAATCTCATCAAAAAATTCCGCACCTACGCCGTTGTATTCATAAATGGTTTTATCTTTGGTTTTTAACTGCTCGTTAAAGTAATAACCTGCAAGAGATTTATCGTCTAAATTATAAAAACACGCGCCTAAGCCATTATAACCCCTTGCGCGTTGTTTTTCCTTGCATACACTTAAATATTTAAACCAATTATTAGCCGATTCTTCGTATAAACCCATATCATAATAAATAGTTGCACGCATTGCGTAAGTTTGACTGTTAGCGCCGTATAAACTTTCAGTTTTATCAACTAAACTTAATGCGCCAAGCAAATCGTTACTTTCTATTTTTTTATTATATAATTTACCAACGGCCAAGCCGTAATTTTCCTTTTCGTAAATTTTAGTCATTATTAATTTCGCTAAAAAGCGCGTCTATATCCTCTTTATAGTATAAGTATTTTTTATCACAATATTGGCAATTAACTTCAATTTTTCCGTTTTCTTTAATAATATCGTAAAGTTCTGATTTTCCAAGTGAAATCATAACGCTATCAATGTAATCTTTAGAACAATTACATTTATAAACCGCTTCACGCATTGTAAAATTATACTCACTAAAATCTCTGTCAATAATTCCCTTTGCGCCAAGTTCAGCCATTTGAGTGCTAATATCGGTATATTTAGCAACTAATTCTTCAGCTTTTACAATAGTATCTTCATCACAACCCGGTAAAGTTTGAATAATTATACCGCCTGCGCCAATACAAACACCCGCACCACTAACTTTTACGCCAAGCGCCATAGCGGTAGGTTCTTGCTCGGAAATAGCATAATAGTAAGAAAAATCTTCGGCAATTTCGCCACTTACAATCTCACAAGTGCCAACGTAAGGGTCTTTAAGTCCCGTACTTCTAACAACAGTCATACTTCCCTTGCCTACGCAACCAGCAACGTCTAACTTGCCATTTGGTTTCAAAGGTAATTCGGCAGAAGGATTGTCAATGTAACCCCTAATGTTTAAATTGCTATCAGCACTAACGATGATATGTCCGCCAACACCATTACCCGATATTGTAACCGACATTTTATCGCATTCGTTTTTAAAGTTTGAAGACATAAAAACAGTAGCGGTCATAGCTCTACCAAGAGCCGCTGCTGTAAGTGGAGTTAAATTGTGATATTTAATTGCGGAATTTACGATATCCGTTGATTCGATAACGCTAAGGGATATCTTTCCATCCATTATTAAAGTTTTGTAAATTGCACCCATAATCTATTTTTTTGCTATAAATAACAATCTTTCTTCTATATCCGAAGGCCTTTCGCCGTTTTTGTTTAATACTTGAATATCCTTAAACCCTGCTAAGGTTAACGCATTAACAATTTCACTTTCGCTATGGATATATTGAGTTTGTTCTTCGTTGAATCTAACATAAGTTTCGCCTTGCTTTTCAAAAAAGGAAATACTTATATTAATTTTCTTTTTATCTTCGCTTAGTTCGTTAAACCAAATGTAAGACAAATCTTCACTATTATCGCCAAAAAGGTTGTTAGAAAGGATATTTTTAAACTTATATTCGCTTGAAATATCAAAAATCAAAGTGCCGCTTTGATGTAAGTTTTTATAAAAACTTTTAAAAGTTTTTTCTAAATCGCTACCGCTAATATAATTTATACCATCGTTAACGCAAGTAATAAAACCTACCTTTGAAAAGCATTTTAACTTTCTTATGTCACCTTTTAAATAGGAAATATTTATTCTTAATTCGTTGTTTTTTTGAATTGCTTTTTCAAGCATTTCTTCACTAATATCAACGCCGTAAACAGATAGACCTTTTGCGTTTAATTTTCTTGTGAATAAACCACTACCACAAGCGCAGTCCACCCCCGATTTATTAGCGCAATTTAACAAAGTTAAATCCGCCAATTTATCAAGCCATAAATCATAATCTTTATCGTTGATAATATCATCGTAAAAACGCGCTAAGGTAGAGTAAGCAAGTTTAGCCATTACTTATCTTCCTTTGCCATGAAATCGTCAATATCGGTATTTGAAGAATTTGCTTTATGTTCTTCTTCGTATTTTTTACTATCTTCAATCATACGCTTTTTACTTTCTTCAAGTTTAGCAAGGTCCGCCCTTGTAAACATTTCAGGAAGTTCGGCAATTTCCACGTCATAGTCGGTAACAGGTTTAATTGCTTTTGAAAGTTTTGATTTTTTGTAAACGAATTCTTCAGGTTCGTTAGATGCGTTTTTCTTGTAAATACCCCTATTCTTTTTAGCGCCGGCAATCTTGTCGTTTAAGTATTCGTCAAATGCCCATTGCGAATAGTTAGTCCAAATAAGTGTTGAAAGAGCAAGACCCATCAATAAGATTAAAATCAAGCCAAAAGCAAAGAAAATACTTGCAATATCAAAAAGTAAAAGTAAAAGCATTACTATTGATAAAGCCATGAAAAATACGTTAATTGGAAGTAAGCCAATAGTAAATATTAATGCGTTTCTTATAAGTTTAAAGAATTTTAATTCGTAAGTTACGCCTAAAGTTAACATATACAAGTAAACACAGGTAAAAAATACTATAAACACGTAAGAAACGACCTTACTTATTGTAAAAATTATCGTAGTAGATGGGTCGTATGCTATTTGAAGATTAGATAAATCGATAGATAAGAAAGTAATAGCCAAAATTACGACGTATAAAAGTGATGCAGGAAGAACTGTTTTATAATTCTTTTTAACACCAGTCCAAAAGTCTGAAGCAACAAAAACACCTTCAGTCCATACAAGGTTCCTTATAACGTAAAAACCACCCGCAATACCAATAGCAGCAATAAAACCGCAAAGGAATAAGCCTACAAAGAATATCAAATCTACGTTTATAACGATATTTTCGGCAGTACCTGTAATAAGCGGATATGCAGGATAACCTATACCAAGATTTTGAGCGAAAGGTTCAATAGTTGCTTGGCTTGATATTAAAACCCTTCTAAAATAAATCAACACAAAAATAGGTAAAACGAAAATCAACATTAAAAAGTTAATTTTTATAATTTTACCTAAGTTAGTTTTTAACAAATCCCAACATAAAGCCCAACGGTTTGTTGGAAGGGACTTTCTTGCATAATCTTCTGACCTTTCAGGACCTTCAATAAGCCTTGTAAATATACCTCTTCTACCTTTAGCCATAATAACCTCTGTAAATAAACTTAAATATATAATAAACTATTATTTATATTTTATCAATTAAAATAAAGGCATTTAGCAAAATTTCATTAATTTATAACAAAAAAAGCAAGTCGTTTGACTTGCTTTTTGATTGGAGCGGGAAACGAGAATATTCGAAAACAAAGTTTTCTCATGTGGTCGCAACTACACCCTTTTACTTTACTAAACTACCACTGCGACCGCACGAACTCTTCTCGTCCTCGTCTCGTTTTTACGCAAAATTAAAGTCGCATCTTGCGATGCGACTAATTAAGTGGAGCGGGAAACGAGACTCGGACTCGCGACACCTGCCTTGGCAAGGCAGTGCTCTACCACTGAGCTACTCCCGCAAATGGTGGGAATTACAGGGCTCGAACCTGTGACCCTCTGCTTGTAAGGCAGATGCTCTCCCAACT
>JAZRSH010000029.1:0-188946 GCA_045651405.1 Christensenellaceae bacterium
CAAGTTGTTAATATTTCATCTAAAAAATCACTCGTCAAAATAGTTTTACTAACAATACAAGGCCTACGATCAACCCTTCTAACATCTTCGCCAAAGCTGTTTTTGCTAGCAAAATAATTGGTTGTAGCAATACTAACAGCGGATATTCCCTGAGCTAAGCCATGAAAAATAATATCGCCGGGTTTAACATTTTCAAGCATTGTCCAGTGAGAAGGAGAATTTCCTCCAGCGTCCTTATACGGCGCGCTTATATATCCATTTTTTAGCTCTCTAATATATTCTTTTCCTTGAAAAACCATAAAAATATTATGGCCTTTATGTTTTATAGATGGTTTTTCATAACCTTTAATCATTACACCGATTTCACCAGAGCAAACATCACACATTTCTTTTCCGTCATCAATGAAATTTAATTCACATTTAGGACACAATTTCCAACCCATAGATTCCCCCTTTTTCTTTAACTCATTATTTCTTTCAAATAATTATACGTTTCATCATAAAAGCTTCTTACTTGTTTGATGATAGGATTGTTATTACTTGCAACTACAAAAATAATGAAAGCGTAATAACATTCGAAGAAATCGAAGAATCTGGGCTTTTAGATACGCCAAAAACCTCAAAAATGGCAAAAGAAAAACCCGAAACACAAGAGTGTTCGGATTTATTCTTGTTTGGTGACCCCTACGAGATTCGAACTCGTGTTACCGCCGTGAAAGGGCGATGTCTTAACCGCTTGACCAAGGGGCCTTATTTAATTAGTTAGCGGTGTTTGTTTTGGTAGCGGCGGTCAGATTCGAACCAACGACCTGCCGGGTATGAACCGGCCGCTCTAACCAGCTAAGCTACGCCGCCATAAGACGCAATTTCGTTAAATCGCTTTTGTATTATATATAAAATTTGAAAACTTGTCAAACATATTTCGCAGTTTTTCTTAAAAATTTTAAAACTTTTTTTGATTTTAGAATTTTCGCAAACAACTTACGGTTATTGCTGATAAATATAGAACTCATTATTGACACGATATTTATAACTATGTTATAATTATAGCATAACGAAGGGCAAGGGTATATACTCTTCAATCTTGCCCAAATTTATATTATAGGAGAAAAATATGAAAAGGATTAAAAAGATTTTAATCAGCATGCTTGCCATTATAGCATTAATGACGTTATCTATGGCAACCGTAGCGTGTGGTAGTGGCGATGCTCCTACCGAACCAACGGGCTATACCGTTACGTTTATGGTAGAAGGTACGCAACACGGTCAAGTGCAAAAAGTACAAAAGGGTAGACGTGTTAATAAACCTGCCGACCCAACTTTTTCTAACGACGGCTACGTATTTACAGGCTGGTACACCAGTGAAGACTTTGCTGAAAATACCCTTTGGAACTTCACTACAAGTATCGTTACTGCGAACACTACTCTTTACGCAGGTTATAGAGTTGTAAATGAATTCGTTTCTGACTTGGCAAAAGCAAACGAAGCGGTAACAAGCAAGTTAGTATGGTCGCAAAAACAAGCGTCGGACGCATCTGCTTACGAAGTTTCTATTACCGACAAGTTTGGTAATTCTACTCAAGTAGCAGGTACTGTTGAATTTGATGCTGAAAACTATAAAGTAACTTTCACACCTAACGTAATCCCACAAGGTGGCATGTATACTGTAAGCGTAAAAGATACTACTAAGGATGCAGACGCTTGCGTTGTTGAAAACGTATTACTTAGCGGTGCTGGTACTGAATTAAACCCTTACCTTATCGGTAGTGCGCTTGACTTTACTGCAGTTAACAAAGCAAACGTAGAAAAAGGCGTAAACTTCAGTTTATTTAACAATATCTCTGTTGAAGCAACAAGGGGCGAACAAGCCGAATTTACTTTCAACGGTATTTTAAACGGTAACGGCAAAACTATCACTTTAGAAAATAGTAACTGTGGCGCTATCTATAAAATTGGCGAAGACGGTTACGTTTACAACGTAGGTATTGCAGGTAAAATTTCTACTTCAAGTTACGATAGCGTAGGCGCGCTTGTTGACTACAATGCTGGTAAGATTGAAAAAATCCGTTCTACCGCTAACGTAGAAAATACTGCAGGTACAGTAGGTTCTAAAGGTCTTGAAATTACCCTTAACAATTCTCAAGAAAACGAAGGTAAACGCGGTATTGCAGGTGGTATCGTTGGTACTAACCTTGAAAATGCTGAAGTTTATAACTGTACAGTTTCAAGTACAAGTTCTTCAACTGGTACAATTAAAGCCTCTATCGCGGGCGGTGTTATCGTTGGTCTTAACTATGGTAAAATTGAAATGTGCGTAGGCAACGGTTGTTTCGGGGCTTGGAATAGTAAAGAAACTGGTAAATCATTAAGTAACTACAGTTATGGTGGCGCTATCGTTGGTATCAACGCAGGTCAAGTTCTTAAATGTACTGTAAACGGTAGTGGTAAAGTTCTTGCACAAAGATACACTAACGAAGCGGACGCTCAAAACGCTGCTGGCACTAACAACGCTAACATTGGTGGTATTGCAGGTTACAACACTCAAGGCGCTACTATTAGCGAATGTTACTTCTCTGGCGTACGCGTACACGGTGACGAAAACGTTGGTGGTATCGTAGGTCTTAACGCGGGCGCTATTAGTGATTGTTACGTTGAAGGTATTACTCAATCAACAAATATTCTCACTTATATCGGTGGTAGAACAAACGTAGGCGGTATCGTTGGTAAATTAGAAGCAACTGGTACTGTTGAAAACTGCTACTCTACTGCAAACGTATTTGCTTACGGCTCTGGCGCTACTGCTTATGCGATTGCTGAAAAAGCAAACAACAGCGTTTACGTAAGCACTAACCCTAACGCTAAGAGTTTAAACGACAATGCGGACACTAACCCTGACCCTGCCGCAATCATCGCGCCTATCGGTGAAGGTAACGTTGCAATCGACGCTAACGACGGCACGGTTAATATGGTTGTTGGTGAAGATAAACTTGCAACTCTTGGTGCAAAATTCTACTTTGACGGAACTACTGTAAAACTCAACTTTGAAACTGAAGTTCTTCCTGAAGAAACTATCGAAGTTATCCTTATTAAAGCAGACGGCAACGAAATGGGCGCTATCGAAGTTGCTGAAACAGGCAAACCTATCGACGGCCCAGTAGTTAAAGGTTATAAATTCGTAGGTTGGGCAACTGAAGCAAACGGCGCGGTTGTATTTGCAGCAGGCTCGGCTATCTCACTTTACGACGTTATCGACTTCAAAGGCGCTGACGGCACTATCAAACTTTACGCTGTTATGGAAGCGCGTGTTCCTAACGAAGGCTTAATCGTAGCAGTTTGGTCAAGATATATCGACGATACTGCATCTGCATCAATCAAAGCAGAATACGAAGCATATATCCAAGGCTTAAATAAATCTTATAACGTAGAATTTAGGGCTTACCCTGATTCAGAATTCTATGCTGTTGCAGATTTCTGCGCAGGCGTTAATAAAGACGGCGATATCGACGTTATTATCGGCGCAGGTAACACAGTAAACGCTTCTAACGGTATTGATTACCTTGCAAGAACTAATATGATTACTGAAGGTCTTACAGGAAGATTAGCAGCTTTATTAACTGATACTGAAAGAGCACTTGAATTCTTTGGTTGGATTACTGGTCGTGGTAACGGCAGTGCGGAAATCACTTTCGTTGTAAACGGCGAAGAAACTAAAGAAACTGTTGGCGAAATTTTAGGCGAAAAGGCAAATGCCCCTGAAGTTACTGCAGCGGAAGGCTTTGAATTTATCGGTTGGGCTACTACTGAAAATGCTACTGAAGCGGTTATCACTGCATCAAGCGTTGCATTTGCAGACGTTAAAGATTTACTTGTTGAAGGCAAAGTTTCATTATATCCTGTATTTAGCGCAGTTGCTCCTGAAGAACCTGAAGCAGACACTACTTTAAAAATTTCAGTTTGGACAAAAGGTGGCGATTGGGTAACTGCTGACGAACTCAACAAAGTTAAAGCAGGCTTTGAAGCATACTTAACAGCACAAGGTATTGACGTATCTACATTAACTATCACTTACGTTGAAGAAACTGAAACAAAGGTTGGTAAGTTAGGCGAAGTGGTAAATGGCGCTGGCGACTATGACTTTATTATCGGTTGCGGTAAAAACGTTACTTCTACTGGTTTAGTAGAAACTGAAGAAAAACAACAAATGGCAGCAAGCGTGTTCGCTGAAGGCGCAAGATACGTTGCAAGGCTTACTGACAACACTTTAGCTGTTCACCTTTACAACTACTTTACTTCAATTAACGCATAATTAAATAATATAAAAAGCTAAAACGGCGAACAACTTTCGCCGTTTTACTTAACAAAAGGAAAATATGAAATCATTTTTAAATAAAATAACCAGTTGGTTTAAAAACTGGGCGAAGGCTAAATCGGCGCTTTGTATAGGCTTAGCACTCGTTTTAGTGGGTGGTTTTTTATCATCACTTATCCAAACGGACTTTTTTGCGGTGGATATTGAACTTAAAGAAATAGTTATTGATATCTCTGAAACTAAAGACGCAAGCGCTAATGCTATTCAAAAGCAAGAAAACTCGGGCACTTTAACTAAAAACGTTGCGGATATTTATAGGCCTAAAAAAGCATCTGCGGAAAATCCCGTTCCGCTTATTATGGTAGCACCTGGTATTCAAAGGACAAAAGAAACGCAATCGTCTTTCTGTATAGAACTCGTTCGTAGGGGCTACGGCGTAATTTGTTTAGACCCATACGGTCAAGGGGAATCAACACCGTCTTACGAATCTCAATCGGCTACAAGGGAAGGCTACGGCTTATTCCATTGGATGGACTATATGTACACCGAAGAAGGCAAAGAATACTTTGACTGGGTTGACTATAGTAGAATTGGCGCAACAGGTCACTCTGCAGGTGGTAACGGCGCGCAAAAACTTGCTGAACGTGAAGGTAAAATCGCTAACGATACAAGACAACCATCACGTTTACAAGCGGTATATATCACAGGTTATATCCGTGGCTGGAACTGGGTTACTTCTCAATGTAATATCGGTATTAGTTACTCTTCAAATGACGAAGGTGCTTACCAAAACGAAACTGCTTTAAAGAAAGCGGAAATTCAAGCCAAAAAGGATAGGGGCGAAACCCTTACTGAAAAGGAAGAATGGTGGCTTTCAGTTGGCAATGCCGATTTAAGATACGCTCCTGAAGCCATTGAAATCGTAAACTATCAATTAAACCGTAATCACGAAAATGCTATTGAAGAAGTAGAAATTGGTGCATCTTACGGTAACCCTTACACTTATACTTACGCTGAAATTAATAATGAAAAATGTTTACACGCACTTCAACCATACGATACTGATACCCTTGCTAATATGGTAGGTTTCTTTGGTTACGTGTTTGAAAATGCCGACGAAAACGGCTTACAAAACGGCTTAAGCGATAGAAGTCACGCTTGGATTTGGAAGGAACTTGGCGGTGGTATGATGCTTGCAGGCGGTTTCGTATTCATTATGGCGTTATTCGTATTATTACTTAGAACTAAAGTATTTGCATCACTTAAAAAACCTTTACCTGAAAGAACGGGCGACCAAAAAGTTAAAGGTAGAATTATCTTCTGGATATCATTTGCAATTTCGGCTGTTATCGCGTGTCTTCTTTATATGGTAGCAGTAGAAAAATCGGTAGAGTGGTTCCCTGACGCTGCTGGTAGCGTTCAAACTTGGTTCTTCCCACAAAGATTTACTAACGCCATTATGATTTGGGCGGTTGCAAACGGTCTTATAGGTGTTGCGATATTCTTCCTTACTTGGGGTTTAGAATACGTTATCGATTACTTTAGGGCTAAAAAGGGTGATGCGGAATTATTACAAGGCGTTCACACTTCTTATAAAGGCAAATTAGACCCATTAAAATTAAAGGGTAGCGATTACTGGAAAACTCCACTTTTAGCGGGAATTTTAATCTTATCCTTCTTTGCGTTAGACGGTTTAGCGTACGCTATCTTCCACGCAGATATGCGTTTCTTATTGTTATCGGCAAGATTTACTTTAAACCCTAAAGCAATTTTAGCAATGGCAATGTATTTACCGTTCTTCTTCATATTCTATATGTCTAACTCTTTAAGGGTAAACTGCGGTATGCGTCCGTCTAACTGGCCAGAATGGTTAAGCCAAATTATTTCGGTACTTGGTAACACATTAGGCTTAGTTGCTATTATCGTTATTCAATACATCGGTTTTGGCTCAACGGGTGTTATCGGTTATACTGGTTCGGTTGGCCCACAATGGTTATTCGTAAATATGCTTTTCAGTATCGTTCCTATGATGGCTGCACTTCCACTTCTTAATAGATATTTCTTTAATAAGTCGGGTAGGGCTTGGATAGGTGCTATGGTAATTTGTGCTATCTTTATCATTATGACTGGTAGCGGTACAACTATTTACTACGCATTATAATTCTATGAAAAAAATATTATCTATTTTATTGACGCTTGTCGTTAGTATTGTAGGTTGCCTTTTTACCGCTTGTGGCGACACGGGCGAAGACCAAACGGTTAACGTAATAGCGGGTGACGATTTAGTTAGCGCTACCCCTTACGTTAAGTGGGAAGGCAGATACAGTTATACTGAAGGTGAAAACAACGAGCCGTCAAAGGTTAACTTATATCACTCGGCAACGGGCTTTACGGTGGATTTTACGGGTACAGAGTTATACGTAGAGTTTGAAAGTAAAGTTTCGGGGGATAATAAATCCCACTATCCTTATTATAACGTAGCGGTTGATGATGAAATTATCCCTACCGTAAACCCCGATAGAACCTTTAATCTTACGGGCGGGGTTGAAAAGATTTGTATTGTAAAAGGTCTTGAAAACAAACGTCACACGGTAAAATGCCTTAAAATGAGCGAGCCTTACGATGCTGAAACGTCCGTTAGAATTTTAGAAACTGACGGTACTTTTGAAAAGCGTGACGTAGATTACGATAACGGAAACTTCCGCTTTATGTTCGTGTGTGCGTCGGGTGGTTCGGGACACGGTGCACTCGGTTATTCTAACGACGGCAAGGGCAGTTTAGGAAGGAATACTAAAAACAGTAGTGCTCTTCACTCATTTAACTATTTAACGGCAAGAATGTTTAATGCAGACGTTCAGTACGTAGGCAATAGCGGTTGGGGTGTTTCGTACCCTAAAGGCAAATCGGTATACGACGTTTTAGACTATACTGGTATTACTACTTCAAATAACGTTTCGGGTGCTAAAACAACGGCGCTTTGGGATTATGGCAAATGGACGCCCGAAGTAATTATTTTCAATATCGGCGGTAACGATACCGTTCAAGACGGTTTTGAAAAAACAGTTTATCAAAAAGAAGTTGTAGAATTGGTTGAAAAACTTCACGATAAATACCCTAATGCGTATATGATTTGGACTCACACCAACTCAAACGCAGGCAAGTACGCAATAAGCGCGCTTACCGATAAAGGTATTTTAAAAGCGGGATATTTAAAGGAAGTAATTATTCCTAAAGTCGGTGCGGACGGAACTCACGGCGCGAACAACCACAACAGTTTGCAAACGCATATTGATACGGCGCAAATCTTAGCCGACGCGTTAGCATCAAACTGGGGATTTACGGCTATTAATCCTAATATAACCCTTGAAGATTACGATTCAATCTTAACTAAATTTTAATTTATAGCAAAATAAAACCCCCAACTGCAATCGCAGTTGGGGGTGTGTTTATTTAATTAAATAATAGATTTAAAGAAATCAACGATGATTGTCCAAAGTGAAACATTGTTAAGGCTTACAAGAACAGGAGCAAGGATAAGTGAAATTACTGACATAAGTTTGATAAGAATATCCATTGCAGGACCAGCTGTATCTTTAAGAGGGTCACCTACTGTGTCGCCTGTGATTGCAGCTTTGTGTGTATCACTACCTTTACCGCCAAAGTTACCGCCTTCAACGTACTTTTTAGCGTTATCCCAAGCACCACCAGCGTTTGCCATAAATACAGCAAGCATGATAGCTGAAACAAGTGCACCGATAAGTAAACCACCAAGACCTGCAGAACCAAGGATTAAACCTGCTGCGATAGGTGTAATGATAGCAAGGAGACCTGGTGCAATCATTTCACGAAGAGATGCTTTTGTTGAAATATCAATACAACGGTTGTAGTTAGGTGTGCTTTTGCCTTCAAGGATTGCAGGGTCGTTTTCAAATTGCGCTCTAACTTCTTCAACCATCTTGTTAGCAGCTTTACCAACTGAACCGATTGTCATAGCAGAGAAGAGGTAAGGGAGCATTGCACCTACTAACATACCGATAAGAACGCATGGGTCAGAAAGTGTAATTGTAACATCTGCAGCTTTAATGAAAGATAATACGAAAGCAAGTGAAGTAAACGTAGCAGAACCGATACAGAAACCTTTACCGATAGCAGCAGTAGTGTTACCTACAGCGTCAAGTTTATCAGTAATTTTTCTTACGCCTTCAGGAAGGTGAGCCATTTCTGCAATACCACCGGCATTGTCAGAGATAGGGCCGTAACCGTCAACAGAAACTGTAATACCTACGGTACAAAGCATACCAACGGCTGCAAGTGAAATACCGTACACATCACCAAAGAAGAAAGCAAGTGCGATAGCAGCGCCAAGGCAAGCGATTGTAAGCCAAGTAGATTTCATACCTACGCCTAAACCTGCGATGATGTTAGTACCGTGACCAGTTTGAGATTCTTTAGCGATTTGTTTAACTGATTTATATTCGTCAGAAGTATAAAGTTCAGCAACAAAGCCGATTGCAACGCCCGCTACAAGACCAACGATTACGCAAAGCATATAGTTCCATGCTTTAAGGTAGAAGATTGAAAGTAATACTGCAGCAACAACTACTAATGCAGTAGCTATATACGTAGCAATGTTAAGTGCTTTGTGTGGGTCAGCCCAGTTTTTAGCGCGAACGATAAGAACTGAAACTACAGATGCTAAAATACCTACGCCACAAATAAGAAGTGGGAAAAGTAAGAATTTGTAAGCGTCGCCTGTAACACCAAAAGTAACAAGTGCCATAGTAAGACAAGAAATGATAGAACCAACGTATGATTCTGTAAGGTCAGAACCCATACCAGCGATATCGCCTACGTTGTCACCAACGTTATCTGCGATAGTTGCAGGGTTTCTTGAGTCGTCTTCAGGGATACCAGCTTCAAGTTTACCAACAAGGTCAGCACCTACGTCAGCCGCTTTAGTGTAAATACCACCACCAACACGGGCAAAGAGAGCGATAAGTGAACAACCTAAGCTGTAACCTGTAAGGATGTGAATAGGTGCGCTGGCACTACCAGAAATAAGATATACTACAAGGAAGATACCTGCTAAGCCTAAAAGACCAAAGCCTGCAACTGAAAGACCGAGTACTGCACCGCCGCCGAAAGCAGTTTTAAGTGCGCCACCCATACCTTCTTCTTGAGCCTTGATAGCAGTTCTTGCATTTGCTTTAGTTGCGATAGCCATACCTATCCAACCAGCAGTAGCAGAGAATACACCACCGATTACGAAACAGATTGCTGCTTCCCAGCCAACAGCCTCAGCACCTTGAAGGGCAGGGATAAAGCCGAGAATAGCTAAAAGCGCTGCTACACCGAAAACAAACGGGATAATGAGTTTGTATTCACGAATAAGGAAAGTCATTGCGCCTTCGTGAATGTACTTTTGAAGTTCTTCAACTCTTGCGTTGTTGATTTTAAGGCGAGATACTCTGCGGAAAAGTACGAATACGTAGCACAAAGTAATTACCGCTGCAAATGCAACGAGAATTAAAGGAAGGTAAATTTTTGCATCCATAATTTTTCTCCTTTATAAAAATTTTTATTTAATTCTATACGTTTGAAAATGGCTTTTTTTAACGTTTGTAAAAAAAATCCAAAATCAAGTCCATTATAGCACTTTACAACTTGATTTGTAAATAGTTTTTTTATATTTTCCGATAGATTTTTTAAAATAACTAATATAACTTAAAAGTTATATACTTTTTCTATTTAATTCTCGTAAATTATACTAAAAATACAACTAAAAAGGGTGAATAAAGGGGTAAAATAAAAGCGATGGCAACAACAAACCATCGCTTTTTCCTATTTAATATATAATATAGCAGGTTTTAAGCAGTAAACGTTGATATCTAAAGTGTAGATATTGCCGTTTTTAGTAAACGGAACGTCTACTTTTTCGCCGTTTGGGGTAAGGGCTTTAATTTCCGTTACGTTATCCTTTATATAAAGGGTAGGTTTTTCAATCTCGTCGGCACTCATATCCACAAGCGAGATGAGTAGTTCGCCGTTTTTAGTGTATCCCGCTTTAACAAAGGTTTCAATATCCCCCGTGTAGTAAGCAGGAATTTTATCCGCCTTTTTAATAAGCCTAATAAATTGTTTTTTACGCGTTTCAGTTAAATAACCAAAACCAGCGAAGTATGTTCTATTAACAGACGGCGCACCCGCAAATACCGTTACGTTACCGCCAAGTTCGTTTTTAAACGAAACAACGCTAGGGAAGATTATATCTTTTGTAATATTGCCGTCCAAACTATTAAAAGCGTAGCTGTCAATAACGGCGTTTTCATTTGTTATAACCAATTTTTTAATATTTGGTTGAAGTTTCATCGTTACCGTTTCGCCTACGGCAATTTCACCTTTAAGTGGAGTGCTATCTCTATCTGTAACCGAAACGCCTAAATATTTACCAAAGCCACGTTCTTCAAAGATTTTGGCGGTAGTTTGGTCTAAAATACAATCGCTTGATAAAATGTTGATAATTTCTTCATCGGTATAAAAATGTGCGTTTTGTCCGTCAAATGTTTCAACGCAAACAACGCCAGTACACTCATTAGAAAAATATAATGGTAAGCCAAGCGATTCAAATACCCACGAAGCCCAACCGCCTGTTTCTATAGCGCCGGGGATATCTTTTTGATGCGAAACGTAAGTGTTAAAGCCTTGCCATTTAATACCTTCAACGTCTTTACATAATTGTTCGTAGAATTTTGCGTATTTGGCTAAAATTTTACGGTAACCAATACCGCTATCTGGTTCGTAAGGTCCAGGCGTTATCCAGTGTTTTGCGCCTTTAAGCCCTTCAAGTATAGAGGTGGTGTATTGCGTGTGAAGTTCAGATGCGTCAGTGCCGTATCTATTGTGTGGGCAAGTATCCGTTTCGGCAATTAAAATATCAATAACTTTACCCATTTTTTGAACTAAAAGCGCCGCTCTTTGAGAGCCGTATACAAAGTGGCGTTTACCCGCAAAGTTATATCTACCATTTCCAACACGGAAAATCGAGGGGTGTTTACCTGCAAAAGTTTTAGCAACTTCAATGCGCTGCTTAGCATTATAACCGCCACAACCGCAAGCGGGGATAGGAATTTCAGGGTCAACGTCATCAACCGCTTTTCTTACAACTTTAGCAAGTTCTACAAGTGCTTTGTGTTGAACGTCAACAAACGCTTTGTGGTATTTTTTAGCCTTTTCATCACCTTGTTTAGTTATTTCTAAAAGTTCTTCACGCGTAAGGTTTTCGCCTAAATACTCGTTAATCTTTTTTAAGTGAAGTGGACAACAACAACCCTTGCCTGGGCGTGGAAGAGTTCTAAAGTCATCATCAATCATAATGGCGTTAGGTTTTGTTAAAGCAATCCTTTTAGCCATTTCGTAATAATAATTTTTAAAATCTTCATCTAACGGGCAAACAACTTCTTGTTCTTTGCCGTCTTCAAAACCAATATATGGTTGAAAAGTAAACTTTTCGCCAAGCACCCAACCGTGACCTACTGAAGATTGTATAAGCACGCCGTTAGGAATTTTCATTTCGTCTAAAATATTTTTAAACTTTTTGTACTCAACGATAGTTTTGTCAACTTTATCAAGTGGAGTTTTGCCTTCAGGCACTAAACTCATAGAAAAAAGTGGGCAAGAGGAAATACCTAAAAGGTATTGCTGTTTAATATCTTCGCAAACGCTTAAAATTTGGTCGTCTGGCACGTTAAGGCGCATTATCGAATAAGTGTGAAGTGAAGTTTCCATAAAATATCTCCTATACGTTTATTATACCATTAAAATTTACCTTTTCAATGTAAATCTTGTCATTTTATATGTAAATTTTTGCAAACTTTCGTATTGATTTTAAAGGTTTTATGTGTTAAAATATTTTTATATTGATAAAGGGGTAAATTTATGCCGAACGATAGTGTTAAAATCTTTATAGGTCACTCCACCAAAGACTTTAAAGATAATATCCAAAACTTGAAAGAATTTTTAGAAGAACTTAGTTCTTCTTTTAACGCAAGTGTAAAAGTTCATATTTGCGAAGAACTTACGGTATCGGGGCAAGACGAAATCAACGAAAAGTGGATAAAACCAAGCGATATTGCCTTTTTCTGTTTTAAGGATAAAGTCGGCGATTTTTCTAAGGAAGAACTTGAAGTAGCGGTAGAAGAATACGTTAAAAATAAATTTCATCCACAAGTTTTCGTGTATATCAAGCAAGGCAACGCGGAAGATAGTAAACTTCAAGAAATTATTGAAAAGTTAGAAAAAAGTTACCGTATTTTTTACTTTGATTTTGATGAGTACGCCATTAAGTTAAGGTTTGCGCAAAACGTAAGCCAGTCTTTAGGTGGCGAAGGCAAAGTAAAAGCCGAAGGCAGAAAGGTTTTTATTGATGATAAGCCAATCAACTTACCCGTAAAAGAATTATCAGCAATTAAAAAGAACGACACATATAGCGCACTTCAAGCGGAAATTAAAAACTTAAGAAATTTAAGAAACGAGGCGGAAGAAGACGGCGACCAAGAAAAATACTACGAACTTAGCGAAAAGATAAACGCTAAAATAGCCGAGCAAATCCAACTTGAAAAGGACGCGCTTAAAATTTACGAGTATTTAAACAACCAACTTAAAAAAGACAACGCCGATGAAGACGCAATAAAAGCCCTTTCCTTAGCAACGCAAGGTAAAATTGAAGAAGGCTTGGCGCTTCTTCCTGCAGGGCAACTTTTAGAGCAATCTAAAACTGTTGTAGAAGCCTTTAACGTTGGCAAACAACTTATTGATAACGCTAAGGAAAACGCCGTTAAACTTGCCGAAAAAATCTATGCAAGAATAGATATTTTAATGTTAAAAATGAACGAAAACGGCGTTATTGACGAAATTGTTGAATTATATAAGGCTCTTGTTGAGCAAGGTAAAGTTTTAGGTGAACTTTTCTACGAAGTTGAACTTATTTCATTTTTAATAACCCATAACAAAACGGAAGAAGCCTACGAAGTTGCTAAAGAATACGTTGAGCGCATTGAAGGTTTTGATTTTGATAACGACCAACAGCAAGCCTATATTTACGGGGTTGCTTATAATAACGTTGCTAATTGTTGTAACTTGCTTTCGAAAACTCAAGAGGCGGAAGAATATTTCTTAAAAGCAATCGAAGTGTACGACGCATTAGTGGAAATTGATAGGGATTACTACATTGAAGATTTAGCGGAAACTTATTATAACTTGTCTACTCTTTACGTAAATTTATCAAAAAGTGAAGAAACTGAAGAAATTTTACTTAAAACCATTAAGTTAAGGGAAGAACTTGCTGAAAAAGATAGGGAGCGCTATATTGATTCGCTTGCTAACTGTTACACGATTATCGCATCGCTTTATAACAGAATTTCAAAAACGGTGGAGTCGGAAAGTTACAGTTTAAAAGCCATAGAAATTTACGAAGAACTCGTTCAAAAAGATAGCGAAGTTTATCTTGATATGCTTGCTATTAACTATATGGGTATAGCAACGTTTTACAATCAAAATTTTGATTTTAATAAAGCCATCGACTATAACAGTAAAGCCGTAGAATTACTTATAAAAGGACTTGAAAAGGATAGCGAATCTCGTAAGCCGTACCTAGCTATGTGCTATATGAATATGGCAACCATTTACGTTGCGTCTAAAGATTACGAAAAGGCTTTACAAAACTTGTTGCTTGCCGTAGAATTATACGAGAAACTTTGCGAAATCGACTACGATAGAAACGTTTGGCAACTTGCAATCGTATACGATAATTTAGCAACTACTTATTTAAATCTTAATAGTTACGAATTAGCAGAAGAAAACAATTTAAAAGCCCTTGAAATTAGGGAAGAACTTTACGCTTTAGACAACGTTAGGTTTGCGCCCGAACTTTGTAAAACTTATAACGAAATAGGTATAATGTATCACACGCTAAAGCGCAATGACGAAGCGGAAGAATACTTGGCTAAAGCGCTAGAACTTGCAAACGTTCTTATTGAAAGGGATAGCGATATGCACATGCCGTTGATGGCGCAAGTTTGTTATAATTTAAACCGTTATTATTTCGACAACGGCAACCTTGATAAAGCGCTAGAATTTTTAGGATTCACGCAAGAACTTTATAATAATCTTGCAAAGGTCGATTACCATAGATTTATCGGTTCGTTGATGGAAACGTTTAAAGATTACGTTAAAATTTACGAAAAAATCATAAAAACTGACGCCACTGAAGAAAACCACAAAAATATCATTACGGCAAGGCAAGTTTTATACGAGTATAACCAATCGTGGTATTTTAGCGGACTTTCAACTGCATATAACAATTTAGCCTTGTTTTATAAAAATCAAAAACGCTACGACGACGCTGAAGTTTATTACGCAAAGGCTGTTGAACTCCGTGAAAAGCATTTAAACTTAAACAACCACACGGAAGTATATTATCTTTCTATAATTTATAACAATGCAAGCCAATTATTCTCGGTTATGAAAAATCACGATAAAGCCGAAAGTTGCAGTTTGCGTTCAATTGAACTTATCGAGCCGATAGCAAGTGAAAAAGAAGAGTATAAAAAACACTTAATAGTTTGCTATGCAAGAACGTCTTGGGTGTATCACGACAAAGGCGACAAACAAAAAGTAGACGAATATATAAAGAAAACTAAACAGTACGAGGAAAAACAATGAGTTTCTTTTCAATATTAAGAAAACCTGATAGTGTTATCGGTGCAACTGAAAATACCCCTTTTCGCTTTGAAGAAAGTGCGCAGGAAGATTGCCCCGTAAAACACGATTATAAAATAGAAGACGGCATTGGTAAACTTGTAGTTTATCCAAGTGGTAGCCCTATTAAATACTTAAAACTACGCTTTAACGGAGAACTTAACTTTGTAGAAAAAGTTTTAGGCGACCAATGGGAAAGAAGTGGGCTTAAAGCCTTTATAGAGTGGCGCTCGGTTATGGCGCACCGCGTTTTGCCGTGGTTTTGCTATTTAATAGGGGATAATACTACCGCTTGTTACGGTGTTAAGGTACAACCTAACGCTATGTGTTATTTTCAAGTAGATACTCACGGTATTACGCTTTTTATAAACCTTTGCTGTGGCAATGAAGGGGTAGACTTAAAAGAGCCTATCGTAGCCTGCGAAGTCGTTGAACTTATCGGCAAAAAAGGTCAAGACCCTTATGAAGTTGCGTGTGATTTTGCAAAACTTATGTCGCCAAACCCCGTACTTCCTAAAAATCCCGTTTACGGTATTTTGGACTGGTATTGGGCATACGGCAACACAAGTGAAAAAATAGTTTTAGAAGAAACTGAAAAATTAGTAGAACTTTGTAAAGATAATAAAAACCCGCCTTACGTTATAGTTGACGACGGCTGGCAAATATCAAGGGAAATTTATAAAGAAAACCCCGATTATATCGGCGGACCGTGGAATGAGTTTAACACCCGCCACCCTAACTTTGATAAACTTCCTGAAAAAATCCATAAAAAAGGCGCTAAAGCAGGCTTGTGGTTTAGACCGCTTTTAACTAAAGGGGAAATTCCAAGTGAGGCTACGCTTTTTAACGATGGCGAAGGTATTGTTTTAGACCCATCGCACCCTTTCACTTTAGATAGGGTTTATAAAGATGCTAAAACCTTTAAAAGTTGGGGTTTTGATTTATTAAAACACGATTTCACAGTTATTGACGGTACAAGAATTTATAATACTTCCAGCGATAAAGACGACGTCTTTATGGTTAATAATAAAATCAAGTTTTACGATAAATCAAAAACTACCGCAATGATTTTTAAAGATTTATACAAGGCTATCCAAAAGGGTTTTTCGGGTGACGTAATGGCTTGCAACGCATTTTCACATTTATCGGCGGGCATACACTCTATCTATAGAGTAGGCGACGATAATAGCGGTAATGCTTTTGAGTGGACAAGGCGCGACGGCATAAACTCGTTTATGCGCCTACCTACAAACAACGCATTTTACCTTTGCGACCCAGACGTAGGCACTTTTACCAAAAAAACGCCAAGCAAACCTAACCTTGACTTTTTAGAAGTTTGCGCTATAACGGGTATGACTTGTTTAGCGTCAATCACCCCTAATATTTTAACTGAAACTGACAAAAAAGAACTTTTACGCATATTTAAAATTGCAAGCGAAGGTGGTAAAAACTATAAAATCGTCAACTTTGATAAAAACGCTAACCCCGAAGAATTTATCTCCCCTGACGGTAAAGACTATATCCGTTTTGATTGGGATAAACACTACAACGGCTCACGAAATTTAGTAGATTGGTTTGATTAATATAATAAATAAAATCCAAAAACGTTTTACTTTGTAAAAGGATATCGACCTTTACAGAGTAAAGGATATCGTGCAAAACTTGTTTTGCATATCGACACGAGCAAGGCGAAGTGATATAGTTAAAAAAAGACTAACCGCAGTTAGTCTTTTTTACGTTAGTTTTTAGGTTTAAAATTACAAAAGAAATCGGTACTATCGGCAGTATATGGAACTCTGCCTACTTGGGTGTTATCGCAAGTTCGATTTCTAAGTTCTTTTACGGGGTTAGGTGCAACTTCAAAGCGGTAGTCTTTACCGTAACCGCGAATATGCGTATCGATAACCAAGTGGCTTGGCACGATTTCAACCGTTGGGTTGATAATTTTTTGGAACTCAAAGAAGTTCGCGTCGCTTGGAAGTTCACTAACTAAGGCATAATCGTCAAGTAACCCCGTGAATTGTACCGTAGTATCCAAAATATTTCTAACGTACTCAATATTTTCGTGTAGAGAAATAGGTTGAGGGAATTCCCCGTCAGGAATAACTTCTTGATAGTGTTTCTTTTCGTATTTTTCAAGAAGTGCGCAAGCCTTGTGAAGATGTGAAATTTCAATATCCAAGTTTTCTTCCCAAAAGGCTTTAACGTAAGGGTCGGTTTCGGTAACGTAGCACGACCAATATAAATAACACTCGCAATACTCGTGCCAAAGTAGCATTTCAAGCCAAGTGGCATTGCTATCCATAAGCGATTCGTATTGCGTTACGTGTTCTTCTTCAACCTGTGCTATTTCCATATAAACTTTACGCGCCAAATCGTTAGTTGCAAGGTTTGTAATATTCATATAATAATTCATAGTTTGTTGTTCAGCGGCGGTTATTATCATAGTGTTAAGTACCGTTTGCTTATCTGCCGTTTTAGAATTTATATTGCGTTTAACGTTATCCTTGTTAAACCTGTGATGAGAGATTGTTGGTCTACCCGGCATAATCTCCGTGTACTTGCCAACTAACCTTTCGGCTTGTATGCCTTGTTCCATCTCAAGAAGGTTAGCGTATCTATACAAGTGGTCAAAGTCTTCAAGCAGGGCAAAGTCAAGTGCCTTTTTAACGTAGCAATCGCTTTCGCGTTTTGCAAGTTCTGCAGTTAAGTCAACGGCAAGTTGTTCGTAGCCTATCGTGTGCTCAAGAGCCGATTCATTAGACGGTTTCAACAATGAAATTTTTATTTGTTGTTGCTTTTCAATTTGCCGTGTTACGGCAAGTTCACGGCGCAGGTCGTTATCGGTGACGTGTCTTGCAAAGTTGTGTGAAAACCAGTTTGCTTCAAACTCGGTGCCGTTCATCAAAATAATTCGCGTTTTAGTGTACGGGTCTACTTCATGTTTGTTATAAGATTTCGGATATAAACTCTTCCAATTTTGAAAAGAGCTTAATAAATTAATAGGTTTTTGCTTAAATGGATTCATTATTCCCCCTTAAAAGTGTGTTCTTTATATAATATGTCCACAATTTTAGTAAAGTTAACCTATCAATTGCATTTTTAATGTCTTTGTGATAAAATATTTTTATTAAAGGAGAATTTTATGAAAAGTAAAGCAAATTACTTAATAGCAGTAGATTTAGAAGGTATACACGGCGTTGTAGGTTCGCCAACCGAAAGGCTTATTCCTCCTTACGAGTGTCATGCTTTAGCAAGTGAAAACGCAGTAAAGGAAATTAACGCGATAGCCGAAGAATTATATAAACTTGGCGAAGAGGAAGTTATCGTTTGGGATAACCACGGTAACGGAAATAATTTAGACCATTCTAAATTATTTAAAAACGTAACGGTTGTTAATTGGCGTGACTATCCATACCGTTTAGGTTTTTGTCAAGATTATAATTTTAAAGGTGTTTTCTTCCTTGGTTACCACTGTAAATCGGGTACGATAGGGGGTGTTTTAGCGCACACTTATAGTACTGCGTGCTTCCACTATTATAAGTTCAACGGCAGGGAAGTTGGCGAGTTTGATATGGATAGTATGTTGCTTGCTAAATACAATATTGCACCGTACTTTTTTGCATCGGATAATATTTGTATTTCACAAATGAAAGAGTTATGCCCAGATATTAACACCGTAACTACTAAAATCTCTAAAGCAAGGCACACAGCCGAACTTTTCAGCGAAGAAGAAGTTTTAGAAAATATTCGCAAGGAAGTTAAAAAAGCGGTAAATTCTTCTCACAAAGTAGTTGAAGTAAAATTCCCTATCGAAGTTAGCCAACGTTTTGTTAAACCGTTTTGCGAGGAAACCCCTGAGGTTGGCTACGTTAAAATTTTAGGTGGTGGTTACGATGGCGACTGTTATACCGTAAAAACTACCCTTAACAGTTTTGAAGACTTAGAAGTTTTATTGGACTTCCGTTAAAATTATGCAAAATCAACTGCGAAAAGAAATAAAAACCATAAGGGATAATTTAGATAAAACTATCGTAGATAGTGCGTCTTTTGTGATAACTGAAAAGGTAATAGATTTTATTAAAAATTTAAACGCAAAAACCTTTATGGTATATAAAAGTTTTAAAAACGAAGTAAAAACGGATAAAATTATAGACTTTTTACTTGAAAATGACAAAATTGTGGCTTATCCTATTACGCTTGGCGATGATATGGTAGCGGGTGTACCTACTTCTAACGAGTACAAAAAAAGCAGTTTAGGGGTTTTAGAACCAATTGATTATACTATAATTGAAACGCCTGACGTTGTTTTCGTTCCGCTTGTCGCGTGTGACGTAAACAAAAACCGCATAGGTTTAGGCAAAGGATATTACGATAGATATTTAAGGTGCAAAGGCTCTTTAAAAATAGGTATTTGTTATGACTTTCAAGTGGTAGATAATATAACGCCAAACCCATACGATATCCCACTTGATATAATTGTAACCGAAAAGAGAATTATAGGAAAATAATATGAAAATTTTAGCAATAGGAAATAGTTTTTCGCAAGATGCTACAAGGTATATCCACCAAATAGCAAAGGCGGGCGGAAGTGACGTAACTGTTTTAAATTTATACGTAAGTGGTTGTACGCTTGAAAGGCATTATAACAATTTAAAAGAAAATTTAAATGCATATCAAATGCAATTAAACGGGGAAATTACTGATAAATACATCAGTATTAAAGATGCGCTTTTAATGGATAATTGGGATATAGTAACTATGCAACAAGGTAGTTACGAGTCTTATCTTTACGATAAGTACGAGCCTTATTTAAACGAAATTGTAACGGCTATAAAAACTTACGCAAAAACCGCTAAAATTTACGTTCATCAAACTTGGGCATATGAAGACGGAAGTTCTAAACTTAAAGACATAACACCATACGCTACCGCAAACGATATGTTTTTAGATATACAATCTTGCTACAAAAAAATGCAAGGTCAAATTGGCGGTGAAGGGATAATTTTGTCGGGCGAGTTAGTAAATAACCTTACAAACTTAGGTGTAAAAGGGTTGTATCGTGACGGTTTTCATTTATCCTTAGGCTTGGGTAGATACGCATCGGGGCTTTTATGGTATAAAACCTTAACTGGTAAAAGCATTGATGAAATTTCTATCGATTGTTTAGACGAGCCTGTTTCTACTGAAGACGAAAGGATTGTAAAATCACAAATAAACGCACTCTACTCAAAGTAGAATTTAATAAAATCAACCGTTAGTTCGTGTATTTTTGTAAAAATACGTAGTATATTGGTATTGCAAGGAGAGATAATGAATCAAGCAAAAATAGGTAAGTTTATTGCCGATGAAAGAAAACTTAACAATTTAACGCAATCGGCACTTGCCGAAAAGCTTGGCGTTACTGATAGGGCAGTTTCTAAATGGGAAAACGGAAAATCGTTACCCGACGCATCTATTATGCTTGACCTTTGCAAAATTTTAAAAATCACGGTAAACGATTTACTGTGCGGAGAGAGAGTATCTATGGAAAATTACAACAAGCAATTAGAACAAACAGTATTAGAACTTACTAAGGCAAAAGAAGAGGCGGATAAAAGGTTACTTACCCTTGAAGTAGTAATAGGTGTTTTATCAGTAGTAGTATTATTTATTCCTATTCTCATAGGTGCGCTTTTGCCTAATTTAGAAGATTGGCAAAGGGTAGTTATTGTTTTTTCTGGATTTGTGCCGGCTATTGTAGGTTTTATGTTTGCTGTAAGATTAGAGCAAGTAGCAGGCTACTACGAATGTAAACATTGCCACCACAAATACGTGCCAGAATATAAAACGGTTGTTAATTCAATGCATATGGGTAGAACAAGATATTTAAAATGCCCTAACTGCAATAAAAAATCTTGGCAAAAAAAAGTTATTAAGTAGGCTTTTTATCGCCTTGTAAGTAAAAAAAAGAACCTTATCGCTAAGGTTCTTTTTTATATCTTTTAAATTTTATTTTTCGTTTTTGTAGATTTCTTTAAAGTATTTATAAGTATCAACTTTTAATTCGCCACAAGCAGCTTCGTCGCAAGCGATAATACCGTCTTTGTGTAATTGAAGGGCACTAATTGTCCAAGCGTGGTCTACGCCACCTTCAACGCAATGACGAAGAGCACGTGCTTTATTGTGTCCGCTAATTAAAAGTAATACTTGTTTAGAATCGCAAACGGTACCTACGCCAACTGATAATGCAGTTTTAGGAACTTTATTAGGGTCGTTATCAAAGAAACGAGAGTTAACGATTAAAGTATCTTCAGTAAGCGCTCTAACACCTGTTCTTGAAGTTAAAGAAGTAAATGGTTCGTTAAATGCAATGTGACCGTCTACACCGCTACCGCCCATAAATAAGTCAATACCGCCGTAAGATGCGATTTTATCTTCATAACGTTGACATTCAGCCTCTAAATCTTCTACCATACCGTTTAAGATATTGATATTTTCAGCAGGGATATCAATGTGCTTAAAGAAATTATCGTGCATAAAGTACCAGTAGCTTTGGTCGTGTTCTTTAGGAAGACCTACGTATTCGTCCATATTAAAGGTTACAACGTTTTTAAAAGAAACTTTACCAGCTTTGTTTAATTCGATAAGTTTTTTGTAAACGCCAAGTGGTGAAGAACCTGTAGGTAAGCCGAGAACGAAAGGACGGTTTTCTTTGTGGTTATTAATAGCGTCAGCAATATGTTCTGCTGCCCATTCGCTCATTTTTTGATAGTTGTCTTTAATAATTAATTTCATAAGCACTCCTTATAATATTGAAAAAAATATTTATAAATTTTAATAACAAATCAATTATACAACTTAAAATTTGTTTTGTAAAGATATTTATAAGATTATATCAAAATAAACAACTTAATTTTTCATTTGTAAACTTTAGGATTTGTCGCATACGGTAAATATAATAACCATAGAAAAAGATGTTTTTTGAAAGATAAACTCGATAAGATAAAATCTTAAATATTGACAATAAAAAACTAAAATAAGGTATTTACAATCATTTTTTTTAATGGTATAATGTAAAATGTAAAATTATATTTTATAAAGGGGTACAAAATGAAATCAAGAATATCTAAAATTTTTGCTATCTTAACTTGTTTTGTAATGTTATTTACCGCTACTATATCAAGTAACGTATTTGCAAGTACGGACGGTAAAACTTTTAATGAAAATCAACTTTATCAATTAGATAAAACTATTCCTACTACTTTACCGCAAACGGTTGAAGCGTGGGTTAAACTTCCTAAATCCGTTTCGGGTAGGGGTGGTGTTATCTTAGGCAACTATGAAGACTCATCTATCGCTTGTTTCTCTATCGAAATTTTCGAAAACGGCGTTCCGCGTTTATATTGCGCTAAAGGTTCAACTAAAAAAGATTATCAATTTAGCGGTGCAGACATTAGAAGTGATAGTTGGACGCACCTTGCAATTACTTGGTCGGGAACTACCGCAACTTGCTATATAAACGGCGAAAATAAAGGTAGCGTTACCGCATCAATGCCAAGTTCGTGGGAAATGTCTAACCCACTTTGCGTAGGTGGTGACTTAAGGTCTAATAACGGACAATACTTCAAAGGTTCTATCAAACAAGTTGCCGTTTATAAAGACGTAAGAACGCAAGCGGAAATTCAAGCGGATATGAATGCCCTTGCTACAACCGATAGCGAAATGCTTATGGCGTTTGACCTTTCAACCGAGGCGTATAAATATGAAGATTTATCTTCAAACGGCTACGTTCTTGAAACTGAAGACCCTATGGCAAGCCTTGACCCAAATTTATGGTTAACGGCTGATCAAATTGACATCCCTGAAAATTACGATTTCTCTTTCATGGCAATAGGCGATACTCAAATCGTAACAAGATATGACGCTAACGGCTTGGTTAAAATTTACGACTACGTTGTAAATAACGTTGAAAGTAAAAAAGTAAAGCACGTAATGGGTCTTGGCGACATTACCGATGCCGACAAGGATTGGGAGTGGGACCGCGCTAAAGTACAAATTGCCCGTATGGACGGTGTTGTGCCTTACTCTATCGTTCGTGGTAACCACGATATATATTCTGCCGGCAGAAACATGAAAGTAATTAGTACTTATGATAAAATTTACGGCTCTACCGACAGCGCTTATGCAAAACAATACACTTATTGCTACGATTACCCTAACGCAGGCGAAGAATTATTTAGGGCAAGAAACACAGTTCACTTCTTCTCTTCAGAAACGCGTGACTATATGGTTGTAGCTCTTGACTACGGCGCAAGTGACGACGTTCTTAGATGGGCAGGCGAAATTATTACTGCTTTCCCTAACCATAACGTAATTATTACAACACACAACTATTTAAATACAGACGGTACTACCGCTGATAAAGGCGAGGGCACCGTTCCGTCAAGAGATTATAACTCATCTAACTCATACGGCATTAACGACGGTAAGGAAATGTGGGATGAATTTGTAAGCCAATACAAAAACATCGTACTCGTTTTAAGCGGTCACAAGCCTTGCGACCAAATTGTTATGACTCAAAGACAAGGCGTTCACGGAAACGTCGTAACGGAATTTTTAATCGACCCACAAGGTATGGACGTTGACGATTCTAAAGGTATGGTTGCAACCTTCTACGTTGATGAAAACGGCGAAGACGTTACGGTAGAATGGTATTCAACTATCAAAAATGCTTACTATAAAAAATCTAACAACTATTCGTTTAAAATTAACACTATCGAAAGGGGAGCCTCAAGGGTAGTATCATTTAACGCAAATGGCGGTAGTGGTGAAATGGATAGCGTTGAAATGCGTTTAGTTAAATATGATTTACCTGAATGTACCTTTACAGCGCCAAGCGACAGATATGAATTTAAAGGTTGGTCTTTAACACCTAACGGCGACGTTATTACAAGCACAACAATTAATATTGAAAGTAGCACGACCTTATACGCAGTATGGCAAGAAAAAGAATTCCCTAAATATAAAGTTTCAGTAACAGGCGGTGTTGTTTTAACTGAAAGCTTGTGTGAAGAAGGGGAAATCGTTACCGTAAAAGCAAACGAACCAGAAAAGGGCAAACGATTTACAAATTGGTACGGCGCAAACGGTTTAAATTTCATTGAAGGTAACGCATCTTCTACGGAAATAACCTTTAAAATGCCGGCAAGGGCAGTTACACTTATAGCAACTTATGAAGATGCCATTTACAAGATTAGCGCAAGTGCAGGTGCAAATGGTAAAATTTCTAAATCAGGTCAAGTAAGCGTAAAAGAAGGGGAAGATTACACCTTTACCTTCACGCCAAACCAAGGCTATAAAATTAAAGACGTATTAGTAAACGGCGAAAGCATTGGTGCGGTAGAAAGTTATACTTTTGAAAACGTAACTGAAGACTCAACGATATTTGTTAGTTTTGAAAAAATTGCTATTACTACTTACGCAATCACGGTAAACGGCGGTACTGTAACCCCTGCTAACGAATGCGAAGAAGGCACTATCGTTACAGTTACAGCAAACAATCCTGTACAAGGTAAGAGATTTGCTGGTTGGGAAGGCTTAGAAGATATAACTTTAACTGAAGGCAATTCTTCAACAATGGTAATAATGTTTGCAATGCCAAGTAAAGCAGTAACCCTTACCGCTACTTATGAAGATATTACTTACACTATTAGCGCAAGCGCAGGAGCAAACGGTAATATTTCTACTACTGGTCAAGTAACTGTAAAAGAAGGTGAAGATTACACCTTTACTTTCACACCTAACCAAGGATATGAAATTAAAGACGTATTAGTTAACGGCGAAAGCATTGGTGCGGTAGAAAGTTATACTTTTGAAAATATAACTGAAAACGCAACGATTTCAGTTGAATTTGCAGAAATTATTATTCCTACTTACGCAATCACGGTAAACGGTGGTACTGTAACCCCTGCTAACGAATGCGAAGAAGGTACTATCGTTACAGTTACAGCAAACAATCCTGAACAAGGTAAGAGATTTACTGGTTGGGAAGGCTTAAAAGATATAACTTTAACTGAAGGCAATTCTTCAACAATGGTAATAACGTTTGCAATGCCAAGTAAAGCAGTAACCCTTACCGCTACTTATGAAGATATTACTTACACTATTAGCGCAAGTGCAGGAGCAAACGGTAATATTTCTACTACTGGTCAAGTAACGGTAAAAGAAGGTGAAGATTACACCTTTACTTTCACACCTAACCAAGGCTACAAAGTAAAAGCCGTATTAGTAAACGGCGTAAGCATTGGTGCGGTAGAAAGTTATACTTTTGAAAATATTACTGCAAACGCAACGATTTCAGTAGAATTTGAAGAAGTTATTACTGAAACTGAACCAACTACACCAAACAGCGGTGGCAATTCAAGTTCAAGTGGTTGTGGAAGTAGTGCCGATGCAGGCTCAGCTACACTTTTAGCAACACTTTCACTTGCATTAGCAATGGTTCTTAAAAGAATAAAAGGTTAAAAGATAAAAAAAACGGAACTTCTTTCATTAGAAGTTCCGTTTTTTTTAATTTACTATATTTATTGGTTTGCCTTTAGTAAAGCAATCAATGTTATTAGCAACAAGGTCGATAAGTCTTTGCCTTGTTTCCTTTGGCGCCCAAGCAATGTGAGGGGTAAATGTGATGTTTTTAGCATTTAATAAAGGATTGTCTTTTACCATAGGCTCGGCAGATAACACGTCAACCATAGCGTGCGCAATAACGTTACTATTTAAAGCGTCTTTTAAATCTTCTTCGTTAATAACCCCACCCCTTGAAGTGTTTATAAGAACCGCAGTAGGTTTCATAAGGGATAAGGTGTTTTTATTAATAAGGTATTTAGTGTCTTCAGTTAAAGGGCAATGAATAGTTAAAAAATCACTTTCTTTAAACACCCTTTCTCTATCTACTTGCTTGAAAGGGATATCCTTTTTAGTGCGTGATGAAACTAACACCTTCATACCGAAAGCATCGGCAATTTTAGCAACGGTAGAACCAATACTACCATAGCCTATAATACCTAAAGTTTTACCAGAAAGTTCGATAAGCGGTTTGTCAAAATAGCAAAAAGTTTTGCTTTTAATCCAATCACCTTGCTTTACCGATAAATCGTATTCGTAAACTTTGTTAGAATAGTTTAAAATAAAGGCAAAAACGTGTTGTGCTACGTCTACCGTTGAATATCCGGGCACGTTTGCAACAAGAATTCCCTTTTCCTTAGCATACGGAAGGTCAACGTTGTTGTAGCCCGTTGCAGTAATTGCTATAAATTTAAGATTTTTACAAGCGTCTAAAAGTTCTTTATCAAAAACCGTTTTATTGCAGATAATAACGTCGCTATCCTTGCAAGTGTTTTTAATTTCTTCTTTAGATAAAACGTCGTAATAAGTAACTTCGCCCAACTTGTCTATACAAGACAAATCGATATCTCCAACGGTAAATGAAATTCTATCTAAAACAGTTATTTTCATATTAGTCTCCTTTTAGTACGGTTGGCTTTTCGCTGTTTTTTTGCGGAATAATATTAAGTGCAACAACCGATGCAAACACTATAATTATACCTATAATTTTAACGTATGACGGAATTTCCTTATAAACGATAAGCCCTAAGAAAATTGATGCAACAATTTCAAAACATGCTATAATTGAGGCCTTTCCGTTTTCCATATTTTTAAGCCCCAAAGTGTAAAGGGTATACGGGGTAACGGTACATAACAAGCCAAGCCCGATAAATAACCAAATAGTATCGCCTAAAAACTTAGCGTTATTAGCAAATTCTTTATACGGAACGAATAAAGTAGAGGCAAGCATTGCAAATATAAAAGAATATAAAATAACCGTTTCCGTTTTATACCCCTTATTCATTGCAAAGCGTGAAAAAATACTATAAAGTCCATAGCAAATACCAGAGCATAAACCTATAAAGAAGGTAGGAATAGTCATTTTAAAACCGCCCGTTTCGTAAGAACAAAGAACACAGCCTATAAAAGTTGTAATTAAGCCAACTACTTTAATAACGGTAAGTTTTTCTTTAAATAAAAATACCGAAAGGGTTATAACAACGATAGGCGAGGTGTACATTAAAATGCACGCCGTTCCAAGCGAAGCGTTTTTCATTGTTAAAAAGTAGAAAAGGCTACACCCAAAAGCGCCAATCGAACCCGTGCCGATAAAACACCAAATATCTTTAAGTTTAATTTTAAAAACCTTGCGGTCAAAAATCAAAAAGAATATTGATGCAAAAATGCTTGCTGTTAAAAACCTAATAAAAACAATTTCAAAAGTAGAGAAACCGAAATTTCCCGTTTCCCTTACAAAATATCCAGATACTCCCCAAGTAACTGCCGCTAAAAATACAAGTAAAGGGGAAATAATTTTTTTCATATTATTTATGTAAAAACTCCGAAATTATTTCAAGAATTTTATCGTGACAGCCACCACAACCAGTAGAGCAATGCGTAATTTTTTGAACGTCGTCAAATGCAGTTAAAACGTCTGAAAAAGTTTCTTTAGAAGAAAGTGCTTTTTCGATGTCGGCAAGTGAAACTTGCTTACAATTACAAATAATTTGATTTTCCATAGTAACTCCTTTTCGGCTCTTCCTTTGTAATTTTTAAAGTCTAAGCCTTTTTTAAATTTATTTTATTTTAATTATTTTTTACTAAATCTTTAATTACTTCACCCGCAATGATAAGCCCAACTATCGGCGGAACGAAGGAATTGCTTGCAGGGGCAGGGCGGTTGCCTTTTAATTCCCCCGTGCTTTGTATTTCTATCGGTGGTTCTTCCGAATATACAACCTTTAAACTATCAATTTGATTATCCTTTAAAAGTTTGCGCATAACTTTACAAAGTGGGCAAACTTTAGTGTTTTTAATATCGGCAACCTTAAAGGCGGTTTGGTCAAGTTTGTTACCCGCACCCATAGCGCTAATTACGGGTACGCCTAAAGTTTTTGATTGTTTTATTATTTCAAGTTTGCCAGAAATAGTATCAATAGCATCTATAACGTAATCAAACTTAGAAAAATCAATGTCGCCGATATCATCTTGAAGTACGAATTTATCGTAAACGTTAACCATAATTTCAGGGTTGATTGATAAAGCGCGCTCTTTAGCTACGTCTACCTTTTTTTTGCCTATGGTATCCGTTATTGCGTATAGTTGGCGGTTTATATTAGATATGGAATAAACGTCGCTATCAACAAGCGTAATTTCCCCAATACCACCACGGCATAAACTTTCTACCGCGTAACTTCCAACCCCGCCAATACCAAAAACGGCAACGTGCGAGCCTTTTAATTTTTTAAGTCCGCCATCCCCAAAAAAAGGTGCAGAACGCAAAAATCTACTATTCATCGCAAATATTTTAGCATATTTAAAAATCATTGACAAGACTTTAGAGTTAAAAAGTTATCAACATAGTTATGAACAATGTTAATAACTTCAAATAACCCCCTCTTTTAACTGAGTTTTGTGCGGTAAAAATATTATAATAGGCATAAAATTTCAAAAAAGTATTGATTTTTTTTAAATTATAGTATATTATATATAGATATTAAAGATAAGGAGAGATATCATGCCTGAATTTTTAAAACAATTAGAATATTTAATTCCTGTTTTAGTAGCAGCTTTTTTAGGCGCAGTTATAGGATTTGAAAGGAAAAAAAGGTCTAAGGAAGCAGGCATCCGTACTCACGCGCTCGTTTGTATGGGCTCTGCACTTATGATGGTAATTTCAAAATACGCTTTTAGCGGTAATGATTTTGACGCGGCAAGGGTTGCGGCTCAAATCGTAACGGGCATCGGCTTTTTAGGTGCAGGTACTATCGTATTTAAAAATCGTTCCATTCACGGTTTAACAACCGCTGCAGGTATTTGGGCGGCTGCAGGCGTAGGTATGGCTTGTGGTGGTAGTCTTTACGCCGTTGCTGCAGGAGCAACTTTACTTATCGTGTTTATTCAATTCGTTCTTCATATCGACTGTAGGTTATTAAGCACAAGAAAGATTTATAGGTTACACATTTATTTTAAAAATGAAAACGACGAGGCTAACAAAATTAAAGACCTTTTCGAAGTAAAACATTTCCACCAAGTACATATTACAAGGGAAAACGATACTGTTACTTGTGACGTAACTATCGATACGCCAATGCTTTATTCTTCAGAAAGATTAAATTCTATAATGAAGGATAACCCTTATATATTATCTATCCACCGTATAGAAGAAGACTAAATTTACGGCAAAACACCAAAAAATACTTTGCGTTTTGCTCAGTTCCGTACCAATGGGTACGAGTCTTCGCAATAACGCGTGTCTTTTTTGCCGTTTTATCCGTAAATGAGGCAAAACACCAAAAAATACTTTGTGTTTTGCTCGCTTGTGTACAAAAAGTACACTTACTCGCAATAACGCGTATGTATCCATAAAATATAAAAAGAAATAATTAATAAATCAAAAGTGATTAAGGTTAAACCCTAATCACTTTTTTGTTGTAATTTTTATAGCCTTGTGTTAAAATATATAGTATGAAAAAGAAATTCTTAGTAGAAGGAATGAGTTGCTCTGCTTGTTCATCTTCGGTAGAAAGGGTAGTAAAAAAAGTAAACGGCGTAAAAAACGCGTCGGTTAACTTAACGGCAAAATTACTTCTTGTTGAAGGGGAGTTTTCGGATGTCGACGTCTTTAATGCTGTAAAAAAAGCAGGGTTTACACCTTCTTATTATAAAATAGAAAGTGGAAATAATAGCGGTAACGATTTATTTGGTAGGATATTGCCGTCCATTGCCTTACTTTTAGTTTTAATGTACGTAGCGATGGGTGAAATGGTTAAATTGCCATATCCAAGCATTATTTCTAAAACTCATAACCCTATAATTTTCATTTTAATTCAAATACTTTTAACAGTACCTATTTTAGTTTTAAATCGCAGGTATTTTATAAACGGATATAAATCGCTTTTTAAAGGAGCAAGTAATATGGATACCCTTGTTGGTGTAGGCGCTACTTGTTCGTTTTTATACGGTGTTTACGCTTTTATTAGAATTTTACTTGCTAAAGATACGGCGGTTGTAAACTCTTTTGTTAATAATCTTTACTTTGAATCTTGCGCTATGATTTTAACTATCGTAGGTTTTGGTAAGTATTTAGAAGGATTATCTAAGAAAAAAACTGAAAGTGTAACTAAAAAATTAAAAAAACTCTCCCCAGAAAAAGCCACCGTTTTAGTGGACGGAAGGGAAGAGATTATAGAAGTATCTTCACTTAAACAAGGCGATATTTTACTTGTAAAAGTTGGGGATAGAATTTGTGCAGACGGCGTTATTATAAGTGGGGAAATTGAAGTTGACGAATCTTCACTTACCGGCGAAAGTATGCCTATTTTAAAAGGCGAAAGTGCCTTTTTAAAGGCAAGTACACTTTGCGTTAGCGGTTACGCAACGGTAAAAGTAACTGCTACCGATGAAGACACCGTTATTTCTAAAATTATTGAGTACGTTTTAAATGCAGAGTCAAGCAAGGCTAAAGTTCAACGTCTTGCCGATAAAATTAGTGGTATTTTCGTTCCGATAGTAATGGGTATTTCCTTAATAACCTTAGTTACTTGGCTGATTATATCAAAAAACTTTGATTTATCCCTTTCTATGGCAATCTCGGTGCTTGTCGTTTCCTGCCCGTGCGCTTTAGGTTTGGCTACACCCGTTGCTATAACGGTAGGAATAGGCAAGTGTTCGGAAAACGGCGTTTTAATTAAGTCTGCCGAAGTTTTAGAAAATATCGGCTTAACTGAAATTGTTTTCAGCGATAAAACGGGTACGGTTACAAGTGGTAAAATTGAAATTATAAACGCATATTTACTTGAAAGGGAAGACTTGCTTAAAGTTTCCGCTATCGAAGGTAAAAATTCCCATCCGCTTGCAAGTGCTATAGTAAATTACGCGGGTGAAAGTCTTTTACAAGTAGAAGATTATTCTTACGATATTGGTAAAGGTGTTAGCGGTAGGGTTGGCGATGATTTTTATAAGATAGGCAATAAATCTTACGTTGATTATGAGTCTTCAAGTGAAGATATTAAAAATTACACCGCAATCAGTCAAAAGGAAGGTGGAACTTCGATATTCGTTGAAAAAAACGGGGTGGTAATAGGTGTATTACAAGCCTTTGATAAGGTTAAAGATAGCAGTGTAAAAGCAATTCAAAACCTTAAGCAAATGGGTATTGAAACGGTACTTTTATCGGGGGACGATAAAAGGGTTATTGAAAGCGTTAAATCGCAGTTAAATATAGACAAGGCGTACGGAGAAATTTTACCAAACGAAAAAGCAGAACTTGTTAAAGCGGAAAATAAGAAAACTATGTTTATAGGTGACGGCGTTAACGATAGCCCTGCATTAACGGTGGCAAACGTTGGTGTTGCAATGTCTTCGGGAACGGATATTGCTATTTCTGCAGGTGACGTAATCTTATTAAAAAACGATTTAAACGATTGCGTTAAAGGTATAAAAATTGGTAAAAAAACAAGAAGAATTATTAAGCAAAACTTATTTTGGGCATTTTTCTATAATATGATAGGAATACCCCTTGCCGCCGGTGTATTTTATTCGGCAGGCATAGTATTAACGCCAATGATAAGTTCAATGCTTATGAGTATAAGTAGTATTTTTGTAGTTTTAAACGCACTTAGAATTAAAAAGGTAAAAGGAGTTTAGTTATGAAGTTAGAAATTATAGGTATGATGTGCAATCATTGTGTAAAAAGGGTAGAAAACGCCTTAATTCATGCGGGTGCAACTTGCGTAAAAGTGCAAATTGGCTCGGCTTCGTTTGACGGTATTGATGAAAAAACAGCAAAAGATGCAATTGAAGATTTAGGTTTTGAAATTAACGAATAATTATGGATTTTGAACTTTTATGGGAATCGCTTATTCACGCAGTTAAGGATAGCGTGATAGTCTTTCCATTTTTAATACTAACCTATATATTAATAGAATTTATTGAAAGAAAAGCCAATTTCTTTAAGAATACAGGCATTTTAAGGGGAAAACACGCACCGCTTTTTGGTGGACTGGCAGGTATTTTCCCGCAATGCGGAATATCCGTAATGTCGGCTAAACTTTACGATAAGGACTATATTAAAGTTGGCACTTTACTTGCCGTATTTATCGCAACAAGTGACGAGGCTTTTGCCGTGCTTTTAACAAGTGGTAAAATCATACCACTTTTAGCGCTCATCGGCTTAAAATTCGTGGTGGCGGTTGCGGTTGGGTATATCGCCAACACTTTTGTTAAAAAAACTATCTCGGTAAAATACCGTGCAATATCTTTCTCACACGAAGAGTATTGCCGTCAATGTGGCGCTTTCTCAAATGCTAAAAATAAATGGCAAGCCTATCTTTTATATCCAGTAATTCACGCACTTAAAACTTTGGCGTTTATATTCGTTATCAACTTTATTTTTGGTTTAATGGTGCATTTAATTGGGGAAGATAATATCATAGCCTTTATGCAAGGCAATAAGTTTATTCAACCATTTTTAACGGCAATCGTTGGTCTTATACCAAACTGCGCATCTTCAATTTTAATAACCCAACTTTACACTTTAAACGGCATTACCTTTGGCAGTATGTTTGCAGGCTTATCGGTAAATGCGGGCGTGGGTTTAGCGGTTATACTTAAAAATAAACGAAAACTTAAACAAAACTTGCTTTTAATAGCAATATTATATGTTATAAGCGTATCAGTTGGTTTAATTTTAAATATTTTTATTTAAAAAGCATTAGTAAAACACCTCTTATAAATCTTAAAAGGAGAAATTATGGAAAACGTTTTAAGCGTTGTTAACTTAAAAAAGACCTTTAAGTTATCTAAAAAGCAACAAAAGATAGAAAAGACCAAAAGCAAAGTAAAGGTTGCGGTAGACGGGCTTTCGTTTTCGGTAAACAAAGGTGAAATTTACGGCATTTTAGGTCCTAACGGTGCTGGTAAAACAACAACTTTGCGTATGATTTCTACCCTTATAAAAGCAGATGAGGGGGACGTTATCGTAAATGGTAAAAGTATAGTAAAAGAGCCTTACGAAGTTAGAAAACAAATAGGTTTTTTAACAAGTGAACTCAAACTTGAAGATTTTTTCACACCCAATTATCTTTTTAAGTTTTTTAGTGACTTGCACGGCGTACCTGAAGAAGTTGCTAAGGTTAGAAAAGCCACCCTTTTTAACAAGTTTGGAATTAATGAGTTCCAAGAAGTAAAGGTAGGGGACTTGTCTACGGGTATGAAACAAAAGATTTCTATTGCGATTTCGCTTGTGCACGACCCCGATGTTATCGTGTTTGACGAGCCTACTAACGGGCTTGACGTAATTACTGCTAAAACGGTAACGGATTATTTAAAAGAACTTAAAAACGAAGGCAAAACTATAATAATTTCTACGCACATCTTCTCACTTGTTGAAAAAATTTGCGATAGAGTGGGTATAATCGTAGACGGTAAAATGGTTCTTGAAGGGGATACCAAACAGTTAACTAAAGATAAAGATTTAGAAAGTGTATTTTTTGACTTATACGTTGGGTTAAAGGAGGGTTTGTAATATTATGAACGCAATTTTAGCCATCTTTAAAAAGGAAATTAAAAGATTTGTTACCGATAAGCGCTTGCTTTTAAGTTTAATTTTACCAGGCTTTATCATTTATATAGTGTATTCGGTTATGGGCTCTTTTTTAGGGGATATGTTAAACCCTTCTAATAACGACTATAAAGTTTATATTTACAATCAACCATCAAGTTTAGTTTCCATTAACCAATCTCAAGATATCAATATAATTGTCACCGGCAAAGAAGGGGAAGTTGATTTAGCCGATATAGATTTATTAAAAAATGAAGATATTTCTTTAGTTATCGTTTACGATAAAGATTTTGATAGTAAAATTCAAAACGGCGAAAAGCCTATAATTGAAATGCACTATCTTTCATCATCGCTCACTTCAACAACGGTCTTTCAACACTACTCGTCCTTGCTTGGAAGTTTGGCGGTAGAGGACGTTAAATTTATCCTTCAAGCCCCTATCGACTATGCCACTTCTGAAGATATGTCGGGTATGGTGCTTGGAATGTTAATGCCGTTTTTGCTTGTTATACTTCTTCTTACCGGTTGTTTAGCGGTATCAAGCGAATCCATTGCCGGCGAAAAGGAAAGGGGAACTATGGCAACCTTGCTTGTAACCCCCGTTAAAAGGGAATACATCGCAATAGGTAAAATTTTAGCATTGTCGGTAGTGTCTATATTCTCGGCAACCTCGTCTTTCGTAGGCGTGTTACTTTCTATCCCTAAACTTATGGGTGGTGCTATGGGTGAAAATTTATCCGTTGCAACCCTTACGGTAGGTAATTACCTTGCTATTTTTGCAATCGTTTTAGGTTTAGTATTTTTATTTAATATGATTTTATCTATCATATCTTGTTATGCTAAATCCGTAAAAGAGGCAACGCAACTTGCAACCCCTGTGTTATTACTCGTTATAATAATGGCGGTACCAACCCTTGTTAGTATGGGTAAAATCCAAACTAATTGGCTTTTATATTTAATACCTATTTATAACGCATTACAATGCTTAACTGCGTTATTTAGCGGAAGTTTCAGTTTACTCAACTTTATAATAACGGTGCTTTCTAACTTGTCGGTTACCGCACTTGGCGTTTGCTTCCTTGCTAAAATGTTCGATAGCGAAAAAATGATGTTTGATAAATAAGGTGAATTATGAAAGTAATATTTAACCCCGATGAAAATATAGTAAAGCAAATACAAGAAGGCTTAGAAAAAAAGGGTGGCTACTGCCCTTGCAAAATCTTTAAAACCCCCGAAAATAAATGTATGTGCAAAGAATTTCGCGACCAAATTAAAGACCCTAACTTTGAAGGCTTTTGCCATTGCAGACTGTATTATAAAGAACGTTAATATCGTAATATGTAATTGATTTTTAACGGCAAAACACTTCAAAATACTTCGTGTTTTGTTTCGTTTCGTACTTTCCAAGTACGCGCCTACACAAGAACACTTGTCTTTACTCGCGTTTTATCCGTTAAAACGTAAACTAATCAATTATCTATTAGCTCTATTAACTGAAAGGAACGGTAATATCACATTATAAAAAGCCCGTGCTTAAAGCACGGGCTAATTTTTTTTAATTTTCTACAAAATTTTTTATAATATGACATACTACTGTCATATATAAAGGCATAAAATAGCGGTATAAAAGGAGAAACCGCTATGATTAAATTATTTAAAAAACTTGTAGATTGGTGCTATGCTACCCCCGTTTATAAAGAAGAAGTTGCCATTGATAATAAATTTTACATTCCTGCAAATCAAGTGTTTTGCTTTACTAAGGCAAAAGAAAAAGTAACTGCGCAATCAAACAAGCGTAGGTAAAAAAGATTGTTGTTTTTGTTCTTCATTTTTTATCATTCCTTTTGGAAAAAGGGTAGGCTGTAAAGCCCACCCTTTTTTATTTTATTTTTTATTAAAACTATCTTTAAGTGAAACGATTTCTGATAAAATACGTTTGCCGTTTTTGTCTACAGTTTTGTAGTAGCCCTTTCTTAAAAGTTGGAAAGAAACGTTTTCGCTAACTTCTGCTAAATATTTTTCTGCTTTAGCATTAAATACGTGTACGCTATCATAGTTCATACGTTCCGAGAAATCTTGACCAGAATATTCTTCATCTTTTAAAAGATATTCGTATTTTCTAAGTTCCATATCAACTGAACTTTCAGCGTCTACCCAATGAATAACACCTTTACACTTAATACCACTTGTGTCGCTACCCGAACGGCTTTCAGGTACGTAAGTACATAAAATTTCTTTTACAGTACCGTCATCGTTTAAAATAACGTCGTCACACTTGATAATGTAAGCGTGTTTAAGCCTTACGTAACCGTCCTTTTTAAGACGGAAGTATTTTGGCGGTGGGCAAAGAGAAAAGTCTTCGTTTTCAATGTAAATAGTTTTTGAGAATTTAACCTTTCTTGTACCCATTTCAGGTTTGTTAGGGTTAATTTCAAATTCAACTTCTTCGCCACAGTCAGGGTAGTTAGTAATAGTTACTTTTACAGGGTTTTCAACGCACATTGCCCTTTCTGCATTAGCGTTTAAGTTATCCCTTATGAAGTGTTCTAAATAACTTACTTCAATTTCGCTGTTTGCTTTAGCAACGCCAATCTCTTCACAAAAAGCCTTTAACGCATCGGCAGGAACACCACGATTCCTAAGACCTGTTAAAGTTGGCATACGTGGGTCGTCCCAACCTTCAACTGCACCGTCTTCTACAAGTTTTTTAAGGTAACGTTTACTCATTACCGTGTTTGTAATGTTAAGCCTTGCAAACTCAATTTGGCGAGGTTTGTGGTTAACACCCGTATTTTCAATAACCCAGTTATATAAAGGGCGGTGGTCTTCAAACTCTAAAGTGCAAATAGAGTGTGTTACACCTTGCATACTATCGCAGATAGGGTGTGCATAGTCATACATTGGGTAAATGCACCATTTATCCCCAGTTCTGTGGTGTGTTGCCCTTAAAACCCTATAAATTACAGGGTCACGAAGGTTAATGTTTGGCGATGCCATATCAATTTTAGCCCTTAATACCTTTTCGCCGTCTTTAAACTCACCGTTTTTCATAGCGGTGAAAAGTGCTAAGTTTTCTTCGATAGTACGGGTTCTAAAAGGACTGTCTTTACCAGGTTCCGTTAAAGTACCACGCGTATTTTTAATTTCTTCTGCAGATAAATCATCAACGTAAGCCTTACCGTCTTTTATAAGTTTAATTGCAAGGTCGTAGATAATATCGAAAAAGTCAGACGCGTAGTGCATTTCGTACCACTTAAAGCCAAGCCATTCGATATCCGCCTTAATAGCATCAACGAATTCAGTTTTTTCTTTAGAAGGGTTAGTATCATCAAAAAATAAGTTACAAACGCCGTCGTACTTTTTAGCAGTGCCAAAGTTTAAGCATAAACTTTTAGCATGGCCGATATGTAAATATCCGTTAGGTTCTGGTGGGAAACGTGTGTGAACACCGTCTACTACACCTGATGATAATTCTTCGTTTATAATGTCTTCAATAAAGTTGTTTGATTTAATGTTTTCCATAATAATTTACCTAATTTCATTTATTTTAACACAAATTTTTTTAATAAGCAATTATTTAAGGGATATTAATATTATATTATCTTTGAATATGTATTTTTACTTGACATAAAGTTATATTTCTATTAAAATTATAACATTAATGAGGTGAATTATGGAAAAAAGAGCAGTTACAATGGAAAAACTCGTAACCCTTTGCAAAACAAGGGGCTATATTTTCCCAGGTAGTGAAATTTATGGCGGTCTTGCTAACACTTGGGACTACGGTCCACTTGGCGTTGAACTTAAAAACAACGTTAAAAAGGCTTGGTGGCAAAGATTCGTTCAAGAAAACAAATACAACGTTGGTTTAGACGCGGCAATTTTAATGAACCCACAAACTTGGGTTGCATCAGGCCACTTAGCAGGTTTTAGTGACCCGCTTATGGACTGTAAGGAATGCCACGAAAGATTCCGTGCCGATAAACTTATTGAAGATTGGGTTAAAGAAAACGATTACACTTTAGAAAAAGGTATCGATGCTTTCACTCACGCAGAAATGAAAGAATTTGTTGAAGAACATAACATTTTATGTCCTACTTGCGGTAAACACAACTTTACCGATATTAGACAATTCAACTTAATGTTCAAAACTTTCCAAGGTGTTACTGAAGATAGCAAAAATACCGTATACCTTCGTCCTGAAACTGCACAAGGTATTTTCACTAACTTTGTAAACGTACAACGTTCTGCAAGAAGAAAAGTTCCTTTCGGTATTGCGCAAATCGGTAAATCGTTCAGAAACGAAATCACACCAGGTAACTTTATCTTCCGTGTAAGAGAATTCGAACAAATGGAACTTGAATTTTTCTGTAAACCAGGTACTGACCTTGAATGGTTTAGTTATTGGAGAAGTTTCTGCCACCAATGGCTTTTAGATATCGGCTTAAAGGCAGAACACTTAAGACTTCGTGACCACTCACCTGAAGAACTTTGTTTCTACTCAAAAGCAACTACTGACTTCGAATATTTATTCCCATTTGGTTGGGGCGAACTTTGGGGTGTTGCTGATAGAACTGACTACGACCTTACTCAACACCAAAACGTTTCAAGAAAAGATTTATCTTACTTTGATAGCGAAACTAACGAAAAATACGTTCCATACGTTGTTGAACCATCACTCGGCGTAGAAAGATGCGTTTTAGCAGTTTTATCTAACGCTTACGATGAAGAAGAAGTTGGCGAAAACGACGTTAGAACAGTTATGCACCTTCACCCAGCCCTTGCTCCGTTCAAGGCTGCGGTGTTACCACTCAGCAAAAAACTCAGCGAAAAGGCGCTTGAAATTTACGATGACCTTTCTAAATACTTCATGGTTGATTACGATGAAGCAGGTTCAATCGGTAAAAGATACCGCCGTGAAGACGAAATTGGTACACCTTTCTGTATCACTTATGACTTCGATAGCGAAACTGATAACTGCGTAACCGTTCGTGATAGAGATACTATGGAACAAGTACGTCTTCCTATCAGCGAACTTAAATCTTACATTGAATCTAAAATTAGACTTTAATTAAAAGCGGAGTACGAACTCCGCTTTTTCAATAACTATGTTAAACGAAAAACTTATTAAAGACAATTTAATAAATAAAAATATAGATATCGTTATAAAGGATACAACCGCGTCTACTAACGATGACGTTAAAAGCTTTATAGGTTCGTCAAACTTAGCGGTAGTTATTGCCGAAAATCAAACTAAGGGCAGGGGAAGAAACAACCGTAGTTTTTATTCGCCAAGCGGTAAGGGGATATATATGAGTATTTTATTAACCCCTAACTTGTCGGTTACCGACGGGGTTAAAATTACCACCTTCGTTGCGGTTGCGGTTGCTAACGCGGTTGAAAAGGTATCGGGGCTTAAAACTGGTATCAAGTGGGTTAACGACCTTTTTATAAACGGCAAAAAGGTTTGCGGTATTTTAACGGAATCGGGCGTAGACTTTAAAAACAAAAAACTCTCTTACGCGGTATGCGGTATAGGTATTAACTGCTACGGGCTTGATTTCCCTCAAGAAATTTCTTCTATCGCTACAAGTTTAGAAAAAGAAGGGGCTAACGTTGATAGAAATATGCTTATCGCTGAAATTTTAAACAACCTATCGTGTATGGAAAGTGAAGTTTTAAGCGGTAACTATTTAGCCGAATACAAAAACCGCTGTATTGTTTTAAATAAACAAGTAACGGTTGTAACAGGTCAAGAAAATTACACCGCAACTGCCGTTGATATAACCGAAAGCGGTGCGTTAATTGTTAACAAAAACGGCGAACTTATAACCGTAAACAGCGGTGACGTTTCAATAAGACTATAAATAAAAATTCCAACGACTTTTTATCGTTGGAATTTTTTTATGCTTTAATTTTTTGACGATGGAACAATATTAGGTTGATTTTAAAAGGGCTAATCAAATACAAGTAAGGCAAGATAAACGCCCGAAGATAAGAGTATACATCTTTTCAAGGGTGGTTTCGCAGAATTACGCCGTATTTCATTAGAACTTTATCAATCGTTTATTGTTACAGAGTCTACTACTTAATAACTTCTCTTAACCATTCAAGCGTGCAGTTAACCATGTGTTTACCTGTTTCTACGCTTGCTTCAGTTGCGCTTTTTGCAAACCATTCAGTATTGCGTTCGCAACGAGAAAGGTCAACAAGTTCAGGGTAAGTTCCCATCATAAGGCTTGTTTCCCATTTGCCTGCGTGGTCAAAACCACCGCACTTAATTTGCGCGTCTGCACCGATAAGCGGAATAACTTTGATATATGAGAACGGGTCGTCTTCACTACCCATATCTTCGTAGTAAGTAGCATAGTTATCGCTACCCCACCAACCTTTACCAAGTTTTTGTTCCATATATTCCATCGTTACCTTTTTAGCAGCCTTGTGGCAAGCAATAGTCATAGGCATTAAGCCTGCGCCTTCAGTTTGGTGGTGCGCAACAAGGTAAATGTTTTTATGGCCTGCATCAATCATTGATTTTAAAATGTAGTAAAGATAGTTTACGTAAGCGTCTTCATCAACGTGGAAGTGGCTTGGCTTTGGTTCACAAACCGCATAAGACGCAACTCCGTACCAAAGTGGTGGACAAACTACGATTTCTTTTTCCTTTTCAAGTTCTCTTAAACAACCGGTAATAACAAGTGTGTCAGTACCGCACGAAGCGTGACGCGCGTGGTATTCTAACGTACCGATAGGAATAATAAACGGCACCTTACGGTCAACCGCATCTTGTATTTCATCATATAACATTTCAAGCATTTGCATAGTGATAATTCTCCTTTTTCTTGAATAATTAAAATTATAAGCCAAAAAACCTTAAAAGTCAAGATGCTAAATGATAAAAAGAGCAAAAAAGGATTGGGTAAATTTTAACCCAATCCTTTTTTATATAGTATGCAAGGAATTAGTTTTTTACTGTTTCTTCGCGGGGAGTTCCAAAGTAGAATATTGCAAGTGTTCCTGGGCCACTATGCGTGCCGATAACGGGGTCAACGTAGTTAAAAACAAAACCTTTTACGTTTATTCTGTCACTTATAAGTTTAGAAAGTAAAACTGCATCGTTGTAGCAGTCCCCGTGGGAGATGAAAATTTCTTGTTCTTCGGGGTTTTCAATAGTTTTACAAACCCTATCGGCAAGTGAAAAGATAGAACGTTTTCTACCCATAACTTTTTGGTAGGCAAGAAGTTTACCGTGCTTATTAACGTACATAAGCGGTTTAATATCAACCAAGTTGCCAACAATAGCACTCGTTTTGCTAACCCTACCGCCTCGTGCTAAGTATGAAAGTGTGCTAACGGTAAATAAAGAGTTTAAACTATCAAGTTTTGATTTTGCATAGGCGTACGTTTCTTCAATGGAATAGCCAAGTTCTTTATACTTGCAAACTTCATAAACAAGCAAGCCTTGACCTAACGACGCAAGTTTTGTATCCATTGTTAAAATTCTTCTATCGGGGTAGGATAGTTGCAAGTTTTCGCTTGCCTTTTCGCTACACTCGTAGGTGTTGGAAAGCCCTGAAGAAAAACCTAAATATAAAATATCTTCGCCACCATCTAAAATTGCTTTAAATTCCTCTTCAAAAGTTTCGGTATTCACGCAAGAAGTAGATAAATTTTGTTTTTCACGAAGAAGGTTATAAAAGTTTTTTAAATATTCTTCCGTTTCATCGCCTTTTGGGTTAAAAACTTCGCCATCGCATATATAAGAAAGTGGAATAACCCTTATATTATATCTTTCTACTATATCGGTAGGTAATCCAGCAGTTGTGTCGGTTATAATTTTAAAGTTCATAAAAAATCTCCTTAAAAAGTTTTCTAACCTTATTATATATTGATTTTTTTAATTTGTTCTCCACTATAAAGTTTTAAAACTCTTCTGTTTTTTAAGGGGCGGTAGAATTAAAAAACACCAACTCTACTGAGAGTAGAATTGGCGTTTAGTTATAGGCTCTTTCACAAAATTTAACTAATTTTTGGCTAAAAAATACTATAAAATACTGTGCCTTTTACTTTAGTATACAGACCTTACCGGTATGCGCCTTCGTAAAACGCTTGTCTTTTTTGTATTTTCCTACCCAAATCGCATAAATGCTAATCAATTATCTTTTGCTACGTCGCCTTGTTATAAATCATCTACGTCTTGGATAGGTTTTTCGTTCTCTTCTAATGAATTTCCCGTGTAACTACCATTTGGGTCGTAAGATGATATAAATTTGGCTTTATCTTTTTTATTGATATTGCCTTTCTTCTTAAAAAGACTCATTATTTACAATCTTTTGCAGTTTGAGTGCTTTTCTTTGAAGATTTGGAGTTTGAATTGTTTTTAACTTTCTTCATAATTACCTCCCGTTTTAGTATGTGCCGTGAATTTTACCTTATACATTTTAAAAAATATTTTTTTATAGGTATATTTGGCGTTGCGTATTTCATAAAATTTACTATCGACAAATAGGAGAGTGTTATGAGTGATTTGGAATATTTAGAAATGTTGGAAGTACCTGTTAATTCTTGCGACGTAGTTATTAAACCGTCTAAGCGTAAAAAACGTAACGTAGTTGATGAAGTTATTGATAAAGTCAATCAAGAAACAGAGCCTAAAAGAGGCAAACGCATAAAAAAACAAAGGGTTAAACCTATAAAAACTCACGAAGAAACGGCTGTTGTTAAATCGAGCAAGTTTGATATCGTATCCGTGCAAGTAGTGGCAATTTTCGCACTTATCGTGGGTATAATTTTAACCAATATCTTTTGGGAAAACAGCGGTATGAACAATCTATTAAAAAGTGTGTTTGGGGAATCTGAAAGTAAAAACACCGCAGTATATTCAAGTTTTTCGCCACTCGCTCCGTCAAAGGATAGCGAAATTTCTCTTGACGGCGGGGTTATGACTTTTAGTGCGGGTAGCGTATACTCGCCTTGCGATGGTGTTGTAGATAGCGTTATTAAAAATGAAAGCACTTACACGGTAACCGTTCGCCATAGCGATTCCTTTACCACCGTTATTAGTGGGCTTGAACATTGTTACGCTACGGAAGGGGAAAGCGTTTACGGAACTTTACCGCTTGGCTATTCTTCTCAAGAAATTAAGGTAAGTATGTTTGATAGCGATACTATTTTAACTTGCTACGCGCTTAGCGGTGATGAAATCGTATGGGTAAGTTAAAAGTAACTATACATCCTTTATTTTTTATTTTTGGATTATACTTTGCTTTTAGTGGCAAAGTATTTTCTTTTTTAGTTTTTACCTTGACGGCAGTTATTCACGAATTAGGTCACGGTTTTGTTTCGGATAGGCTTGGTTACACTTTAAACCGCATAGTTTTAATGCCTTACGGTGCTTTGATTTCGGGGGATATAGAAAACGTAAGTTATAAAGACGAAATTTTAGTTGCTTTAGGTGGTCCCCTTATTAACGGAATAGTAGGCGTGTTTTTCGTTGCGGTGTGGTGGTTTTTCCCTGAAACTTACGCGTACACCGATACGGCGGTATTTGCTTGCTTTTCGCTTGCCGTTATAAATTTAATTCCCGCCTATCCGCTTGACGGGGGAAGGATATTACTTGCTACCCTTTCACTTATTATCAATAGAAAAACCGCTCTTAAAATAACTAAATGGATAGCAATTATACTATCCATTATGATTTTTGGGTTATTTATATATTCGGTATTTGTTGCAATTAATATCACGTTACTATTTTTTGCACTTTTTATATTTGTAGGTGCCGTTGATACAAACGCTAAAAACGTTTACGTTAAAACTTACGCTAAATTCAACGTGCAAAATAACGGTAAACCGCAAAGGGTAAAAAATTATATTTTAAGTGGCGATAATCAAGTAAAAAAACTGTTTGCGCTTATCGATGGAAGGGATTATTACGTTTTTACAATAGTTGGTAAAAACGGCGAAAGGTATAATTTAGAAGGGGATAACTTATACAATCTTATATCTACAAGCAATATTTACGAAACTTTAAATAAATGTATACAAATTAAAAAGGATTGACATACGTTTGTCAATCCTTTTTGTTTAATTATTAGTGTTAGTGTTGAGAACTACAGATTTAATAGTGTATTCCATATAACCCATTTCATGATTTAAAGGTGTATATGCTTTAATAAGTCTATGTCTATGTGTTTCATGGTCCATAGCATAATATAATTCAATAGTGCCACCGCTGAAAGTATCGTCAATCATAAGTAAAACTTTAACTACTTGAATTTTATTTTCAGGATAAACGATAGGGGTGTTGTTTACTACGTTATCGTAAGTAAAAGTAAAGGTCTTAACGTCAAGGTTAACGCTGTTAGAAACGGTAGTAAGTGCTAAATCGTGCATCTTTTGAGTTATAACGTCAATAGTGTTAAATGAAAGAGTGTAAGATTCCTTATTGTTAAAGTTAATAGCCCTTGGCATAAAGGTTAAAAGTTCATTGTCGATATAAGCATTGTCGTTATAATTTTTATAAGTGTTAGAAACGGTTGTAGCAGTTGCGTCTGTAGATAATTTAAAGTTATAAATTGTTTCGGCGTGTTTTCCGTTGTAGTTAACCCTGTAATCGTATGAATAATTAATAGGTTCGTAATAGTTATTCATACCAGTCATAGTAGTAGTTAAGTTTGATTTCTTTTCAGAAAATACAGGTTTAAAATCTATTGCGTTAAATACCGCTACTGTTTGTAAATCGTTGTTAACAGGTTCAGTTTTATCCCCGTAAACGTAATTGCCGTTAACGTTAAGTGAAGTTTGGTAAATGTAATTATCGCCATCTTTAGTAAGGGTTGTTACGTAAGTACCGCTATCAAGTGCAAAGGAAAGATTTGCATTTTTAATTTCGGTAGAATTGCTTTCAGTACGGCTAACCACTTTAACGTCGTAAGTTATTTGTTCGTAAATATCGTACGTTGCGGTAGAATCTATATACCAGTATCTACCATCGTAATTTATTGTGCTTGAAAGTCCGCAACTTGTCGTACTTAAAAGTAAAAACAGCATTGATAAAATTAGTGTTACAGTTTTTTTCATACTTGCTCCGATTATTAAAAGGTAAGCCGATAACGGCTAATAGATGATAAAGTAGTTATATTATAACGCAATTATATCATATTTTTTTGAAAATGTAAAAACATTTGTATAAGATTAATATGTGTGATATAATAATTTCACACAGTTAATGATAAAAAGGAGAAGGTTTAGTGAATATTTATCTTTCACCAAGGTCAAGCGAGTGTATTTTGCAAACTGCAAAACTCGCTTACGAAAAGGCAGTAAAAGAAAATAAAAAAGTTATAGTGTTTGCCGAAGACAAGATAACGCTTAGTTTAGAACTTGAAATCGCTAAACTTTTTGGCGGTGGATTTTGGGATATCGACGTTTTAACTTTTAAGCGCTACATTGCCTCTAAAGTTGATTTAGGCATGGTGTTATCTAAAGAATCTTCCGTTATGGCGGTAAGGAAAATTATTGCCGAAAACGAAAAAGGTCTTAACTGCTTGGCTGTATCTGCGTCAAAGCCAAACCTTGCGTTAACGCTGTACGAACTTATCTCGCAACTTGAAAGCGCCAAAGTTACGGCAAGCGATTTATACGAACTTATAGATAAGGAAAGTTCAAGCGTTTCAGGTGCGTTGCTTTTAAAAATTAAAGACGTTGCTTTTATTTACGAAAAGTATGAAGAGTATTTAAAAGAGTGTAACCTTTACGACGGCAACGATTATTTATCCTTAATGCCAGACCTTGTTATGCAGGATAGCGATATTAAAAATTCCGTAGTTATCATTGCTGGTTTTCCTTCAGTTACAATGCAACGTTACGATATTTTTAATTCTTTAAACAAGGTTGCAAGCGAATTTTACGCAAGCGTTATTTACGATAAAAATAGCGACTTTTATACGGGCGAAACTTTTAATAGACTTCTTGATATCGATAAAAATGCAACCGTTATATCCTATAGCGGTAAACTTTCAAATGAAGTAGAGTTTATAAAATCCAACCTTTATAATCCGGTTGTTTTTAAGCGTGACTTTAAAGGTCTTTCAAGCGAAAACGTATTTCTTTACGAGGCGTTTACGCCAATGGAAGAAGTTGAAAACGTTGCTAAAAGTATAATTTACGAAGTTACTAAAAACAATTTAAAATTCAAAGATATTTCAGTAATTTTAGGCGATTTAAACGGTTACGCGCCATACCTTAAAAAGTATTTTAAGGAATACGGCATACCTTACTTTTTAGATGATAGCGTAACTTTAAAAGAACACCCTGTAACGATATTAATTTTAGATTATTTTAATCTTGTGCGCAGGGGGCTTAGTAAAGATGATTTTATTAAGTTTGTATCAAACGGATTGTTTACGCCCGATAAGGAATTGTCAGGCGGGCTTTCTTCGTACGTTTTAAAATACTCACTTTCACGCGGGGGAATTAAAAATCCTTTCACATATGAAGATAGCAATTTGCAAGCCTACGAAAAATTAAGGCAAACTGTAGTAAAATGCTACTCGTTTATGGAAAAAGCAAGCACGGTAGAAGGCTACGTTAAAGGTATAAAACAAATGCTTGAACTTATCGGGGCTAAAGAAAACGTTGCTATTTTAAGCAAACAACTTGAAATGGTTGGCGAACTTGGTATTTTAGACTTTAACGAAAAAGCCTACGATAAAATGATTGATATGCTTAACGAAACGGAAAGGGTTATGGGCAACGTAAAAATGTCCCTTTTAGATTTCAAAAGCGTAATTTTAAGTGGTGCCGTTGCAACGGTTGTTGGTAAAATCCCACTTTATAACGATGCCGTTTACGTTGGTGAGTGTAAAAGTGTAAGAATTAAAAGTGCTAAAACCTTATACGCAGTTGGTTTAAACGGGGATATTCCGTTTACAAAAAGCGACACCTCGCTTTTATCCGACGGAGATTTAAGCGAACTTGACGGTTTTGATATCAAAGTAGAACCTAAAATTTCTATAGTTAATAAGCGTGAAAAGGAAGACGTATGTTTAGCGCTTATTTCCTTTAATAACAAATTAAAATTATCATATTCAAACGTATCTCCAAACGGAAACGCAACTTTCAAGTCGGATATTATAAACTATTTTTTAGCAATGTTTGGCTTAAAGGCGGAAAGGGGTATTTTTAACGATGCGCTTGCAACGATAAAAGACGAAGATTATGAAAATTATTTAAACCTTAAATACCTTGCTAAAAAACCGTCTATAAGGGCAATAGCCGAACTCAACAACAGGCTTAAGAACGGCGATGCTACCGCAAGGGTGGAGATTGCGTCTTTTTACGAAGGTATAGAAGGTCTTGACGACGGCGAATTAAAAGAAAAATTGGATAAACTTTTAAGTGTAGAGCAAAAGGCTAAAACCTTGCCGTTAAATCCACTTAAATGCTTTAGCGATGGTTATATTTCTTCAACGATGCTTGAAAGTTTCTTTGCTTGCCCTTACTTTAACTTTGCGCAAAATTTATTAAAACTTAAAGAGACTGAAGACGGAGAAATGCGCGCTAATGAAACGGGTACTTTGCTCCATCTTTTAACGGAACTTTTCGTTAAAAACATAGCAGAAGTTTCAGATAAAGAAAGTTCGGACGCGTTAGTTGAAAAATTAACGGCGGAAATTTTATCAAACGAAGAATATTCAAGATATTTAAATAACCCGATGTATAATTTTACCTTCTCTCAACTTAAAAAGGAGGGTAAAAGGGTATGCTTTGCCATTTTTACCGCTATACAAAACTCAAGTTTTAAACCGTTTGCTTTAGAAGTTTCGTTTGGCGACGGTTCTCAATATAGCCCTATTACGTTAAACACCAAAGCAGGCGTTTACAAAATTAGGGGTAAGGTGGATAGGCTTGATAAATACCAAAACAATATTCGTATTATCGATTACAAAACGGGTAATATCAAGGCTGATGACGAGCATTTTTACGTAGGCAACAAACTACAACTTTACCTTTATATGAATGCCTTTACTGATGAAAACTCTAATTCTGCAGGAGTTTATTATTCGCCTGTGCACGATGGCTATAGCGAAAGCGTTGATAGGAACTACGTAATGCGTGGCAAAACGGTTGCCGATGATGAAATTATAAAGGCTACCGATAATACTTTGACTGCGGGCGGAAAAAGCCAGTACGTTTCAGTTACTTTAAAAAAGAACGGGGAGGTAGATGCGCGCTCAGAGTGTTTAACTAAAGAAGAAATGCAAAAATACCTAAAGTACGCTATAAAGATTTCCGAAAAAGGCGTGGAAGAAATGTCCTCGGGATTTATCGATGCTACCCCTTACGAAGGAAGTTGTACTTACTGCAAGTACAACGGCATGTGCGGTTATCATAGCGAAGTTTGTGATAAAACGCGTAAAGTAAAGGGTGTTACGCCAAAAACTATAGTGGACGCAGTTGACGAAGGGGGAGAAAACTAATGAAGAATTTAGAATTATACACCGATAGTCAACGAAACGCCATTTTACACGATAACGGCAATATGCTTGTTTCTGCATCGGCAGGCTCAGGCAAAACTATGGTAGTTATTCAACGAATTTTAAGATTAATTACCGAGTGTAACGTTGGTGTAGATAAAATTTTAGCGGTGACCTTTACTAATGCTGCCGCAAGTGAAATGAAAGAAAAGTTGAAAGGTGAAATCCTAAAACTTTTAAGTGAGAAAAACGATACTTTCTTAAAATGTCAACTTGAAAAAATCAATACGGCGTCAATTTCTACCATTCACTCTTTTTGCTATGATTTAATAAAGAGATATTTTTACGAAATCGGGCTTGATGCGTCAGTTAAACTTATTGATGAAAAGGAAAGTGATAAACTTGCAAGCGAAGCGATGGACTTGCTTTTCGATAGGCTTTACGAAGAAGGCAACAAAGAATTCTTTGAAACACTTACCTATTTTACCAAAAAGCGTAAGGATAGTTATTTGCGCTCTTTGATACTTTCCCTTTACAAGTTTAGCGATGGTGAAAGCAATTTAAACGAAGTTTACGCTTTAACCAAAACCACGCACGAAAATGTTTACGACCTTATGCTTGATAAGGTATTTAACCGTGCGCTTATAGAACTTGACGGGGTGCAATATTTACTTGAAAAGGTTATAAATTCCTTTAAAGTTGACGTAAAACGCAAGGCTTTTGCCGTGCGCTTAAACGAAACTTTAATTCAATTAAAGGGTACGAAAACCCCTAAAGAGTTTATTGAGATATACGAAAATTGCAAAACTTCACTTCCTTCAAATACAGTTGTAGAAGAAGAATCTACAAACAGTTTAAAACAAGTTAACGCTGTTATCTGCGATATCGTTGATGAAGTAAAATCGGCTTTTTCTTGCAGTAGGGAAGAAATTGAAATTAAAGCGCAAAAAGGTTTAAGCGTAGTAGAAAAACTTTTTAACCTTACAATCGAGTTTAAAAGGGAATATCAAAATTTAAAAGCCGAAAACAACGTGGTGGATTTTTCTGATTTACAAAAATTCGCTTTACAACTTTTACAAAACGAAAATATTTTATCAGCCGTTAAATCTCGCTACGAATATATCTTTATCGACGAGTATCAAGACGTAAACGAAATTCAAGAAAGGCTGATTAATTTAATTGCGTCAAACAATCTTTTTATGGTTGGTGATAGCAAGCAAAGCATTTACGCTTTTAGGGGTTGCAATCCAAAATTCTTTATAGAAAAATACAAAAATTACACGGATAAAGCGGGTGGACAAGCAATATCGCTTGATAACAATTTTAGAAGTTCAAACGCCGTTATAAAAACGGTAAACAATATCTTTAGCGAAGTGTTTACCCAAGATTTTAGCGGGCTTGACTATGCTAAAAATCCAATGATTTACGGCGAACTATACAAAAACTATCAAGGTAAAGCCGTTTACCATTTAATAAACGACAAGCCTAAAACAAACTCTGTTAACCAAGTTAAAGGGGTGTATTCCGTTATGGAAAACTATAACCCCGTAACCGTTAAGGAATATGGCGAAGAAGAAAGTTTGGTGGTTAATCTTGTAAACGACATCGTAGGGAAAGAATATTACGACGTAAAGGAAAAAGATGAAGGTAAGCGTGTAAAAAAATTCACTTACGGTGATATTTGTATTCTTGCTCGCTCAAACAATACCCTTGTAAATAACGTTCTTTCTGCGCTGAGGGATAGCAGTATTCCTACCACCGTGGGCGGTAAAAAGAGCATAGGCGAATACCCTGAAGTAAAGGTTATGATAAGCCTTGTTACCGCCATTTGTTTTATCAACCAAGATATACCGCTTGCAACCGTAATGCTTAATCTTTGGGATTTCACCGAAGAAGAATTGATTATTATTCGTGAAAAATGTGGTAGAAAACGCAGTTTTTACGAGTGCGTTAAAGCGCTTTCGCTCGGTAGTGGTGCTCTTAGCCAAAAACTTAAAAACTTCCTTTTAGACTTTGATAAAATAAGGCTTGTTGCGGAATTTGTTTCTGCAAACGAAATCTTAACCAACGCAGTAAGCGAAACGGGGTGGGACGCTAAACTTTTATCCGAGCCTTTCGGTGTGGAAAAACTTAAGCGGGTAGAAAGGTTTATTGCTGAAAGTATTATCGGCGAAAACAAAATGAATATTAAAGAGTTTAACGATTATATATCTAAATCCGTTGAAGATATTACCGTAACTGAAGTTACTGGTGACGATACGGTTAAGTTTATGACCGAACACTCTTCTAAAGGCTTGGAATTTCCTTGCGTAATAATTGTTGGTAACGATACTCTGTTTAATTCAAGCGACGTAAAATCAACCTTTATCACGGATAGGGACTACGGCGTTGTAACTAAGATTTACAATCCTGAAACTATGATTGTTGAAGACAACCCTGTTGCAAATCTTATAAAAGCCGAGTATAAGTTTAAACGTGCCGTTGAAGAGGCAAGGGTTTTATACGTTGCACTCACAAGGGCTAAGTGTGAACTTCACGTAATCGCCCGTGCTAAAAACGTTAAACCGTTGCGTGATGCAAGCACCTTTACAAAGGCTAACAAGCCAAGCGACTTTTTATCTCAAAGCGATACCGAGTGTATATTATATAGCGGCGAAGATTTATCCCTTAGCGTAGATAGTAAAGGCATAGCGGTTGCGGGTAACAAGGTAAACGAAAACTTATCTAATATGATAAGGGAAAACTTAACCTATAAATATCCACATATAAAAGATACGGTTATTCCACTTAAAACTTCCGTTAGCGAAGTTAACGCCAATTTTGATGACGAGTATTTTAAAACGGTTAGCATTTTTACAAGCGAAAATGCCGAAAGGGGTACCGTTTATCATAAAGTTTTAGAAAAATGTAACTTTTACGCACCCGATTTATCTTTAGAAGTTGATAACGTTATTAGCAATGGTTTTTCCGAAAAAGAAAAATCGTTAATCGATAAGCAAAAGATATTAAATATTTTAAATATGGATATCTTTAAGCAAATAAAGGGGTATAAATTAAGCAAAGAAAAGAAATTTTACTGCCTTGTAAACGGGGAAGAACTTGGCTACCTTTCAAACGAAAAGGTGCTCGTTCAAGGTGTTATTGACCTTCTTTGCGAAAAGGATAATGAAATTATACTTATCGATTATAAACTTTCGTCTATCGCGGACGATAACGACCTTATCAAAAAATATAAAACGCAGTTAACCCTTTACAAAAAAGCCGTTGAAATTATAACGGGTAAAAAGGTTTCAAAAACATATCTTATAAATATATTGCAAGATAGGGTGGTTGAGATAATTTAAGGTATTAAAAAATAAAAATGCGTCAATAACTTATAGGTATGGAATTGTACTTATCATTTTTAAAAACCTATATCTTTGGCGTAGCCTTTAATTATTTTTGCTTAGCCGTTTTAGTGGTGTTGTTTCTTGTTAACTGTTTGTATTTTACCCTTAAATCCTTTAGATATTGGTATAAAAAACTGCTAAAATTAACCATTATGATATTTGCGTTTTTAGTTTTAGGCGAGTTTTTAATATCAAAAAGGGTTTTTGCTGATATAAACGGTGTGTTTGCGTTGTTTTTTAGCGTTATAATACCGCAAAGTTTTGTTTATTACCTTTTAACTTCAATAAAAAAACCTAAGCGAAAAGGTAAAAAAGCACAAGAAAATATCCTAATTAATAACGATTACGGCACTTCAATTAAACGTGCGGTAGAACGCATTAAAATGGCGGAAGAATCCCCACAAGTTTACAGCGGTTACGTTGACGTTGGGTATATAAAAAGTTTAATAAACAATTTGAAAAGCAACCAACTTGAAGAGGTGGATAGTAAAGAGATTGAAGAGTTTGAAATTTACCTATTAAACTTTGTAAACCGCCAGCCAAATAGTAATGAAAGACAGGAATTATCAGCACGGTTAAACGGCTTGATTAAAACTTTATCAAAATACGCATAAAAGCGTATAAGCGTCGCAATACTGCGTTTCTGCTTTAAAGTTTGATTTCGATGACCGAACAAGGTCTATCTCACCCAAACTTTTTCGCGAGCCTTCTCTTGCTCGCTTCTACACTTTTAATGTGGATTTATAAAAGCAACAAAATATATCTCAAAAAAACCTTGCAAAATTTTTGCAGGGTTTTTCAATTGCTTGCTTTTAAATTTTTAAAGTAGTATAATTAATCAAATTGCAATAAAAATCATCACTTCTAAAGGAGTTTTAAATATGGAAGAAACGCTTACTGCTCAACCTAAAAAGAAAAAACTTAACTTCCTACCTATACTTATGTGTTGGATTGCCTACACTTCTGCATACATTGGTAGATTCAGTTACGCGTCCAATATTATTTCTATCGAAAAATTATATGGCGTATTGCACGCTGACGCTGGGCTTGTTTCTACGTTTTTCTTTTTTGCGTACGGCGCAGGTCAAATTATAAACGGTATTTTTAATAAAAAATATAATAAAAAGTACGTTATGTCGGGTGCGCTTATCATTTCAAGCATTATCAACTTTTTATTCTTTTTACAAATTCCGTTTGAGTTATTAAAATATTTATGGCTTATAAACGGTATTGCGCAATCAGTTTTATGGCCTTGTTTGATATCCCTTTTATCAGACACCCTTAAAAAAGAAGACTTGCCAAGCGCGTTAGTTGTACTTTCAAGCACCGTTGCTTTAGGTACCTTCTTGGCTTACGGCGCAAGCGCGTTATTTACACTTTTTGGCGTATTCCAATTATCTTTCTTGTTTGGCACTATTTCAATGTCTATCGTTGCCGTTATATGGATTTTAAACTACAATAGGGCATTTGTTAAAAACGTAGAAAGGGAAGTTGTTGAAGAACCAACTACGCAAACTCAAAATAAAACGAGTAAAGGTATTTTAACTAAATCACTTTTAACGTTAATTATAGTGCTTTGCTTATGCGCTATTATCGATAACCTTGTAAAAGACGGTTTAAATACTTGGGTTCCATCTATCTTAAAAGAAAAATTTAAGTTAGATGATAGTTTATCTATCATTTTAACCTTAGTTCTTCCTGTACTTGGTTTCTTTGGCGGTTCTTGTAACCCTTACCTTGAAAAGAAACTTAAATCTTTCGTACCACTTTTAGGTTTTTGGTTTTTACTTACCGCAATATTTACGGTTATAGTAATTCTTTTCCTTGACCTTTCTTGGATTGTAGTTTTACTTTCTTTTGGATTAATTTCACTTTTCACACACGGCGCAAACGGTGTAATTACGGGTATGGCTCCACTTTATATGCGTGATAAAATAGGAAATTCGGGTATGCTTGCAGGCGTTTTAAACGGTTGTTGCTACGTTGGTAGTACGATTAGTTCTTACGGTCTTGGCGTGATTGCCGACAACTTTGATTGGAGCGGTGTGTTTGCTTTATTACTTGCTGTTTCGTGTGTTCCTGTTGTTGTAACCGGGGTTATGACGATAGTGAAAATGATAAAAGGCAAAAAGAACGCAAAAAATTCTTAAAAAATTTGTAATTTTTTGTGAATAACGCTTGATTTATTTGTAATTTTACTATATTATATTAAAAATATATTTTCAAGGAGAGAATTATGGCAACGTTTATTCAAGAACCATCACATACCTTTACTGAGTATCTTTTAATCCCTGGTTATTCTTCAGCGGACGCAATACCAGCAAACGTTAGTTTAAAAACTCCACTCGTTAGATTTAAAAAGGGCGAAGAACCTGCAATTTCAATGAATATCCCTATGGTATCGGCTATCATGCAATCGGTATCGGGTGATAAACTTGCAATTGCGCTTGCAACTGAAGGTGGTGTTTCCTTTATTTACGGTTCTCAATCAATCGAAAACGAGGCTGCAATGGTAGCAAGGGCTAAAAACCACAAAGCGGGTTTTGTAAAAAGCGATTCAAACCTTTCGCCTGAATCTACACTTGCCGACGTTATCGAATTAAAGGAAAAAACTGGTCACTCAACCGTTGCAGTTACTAAAGACGGTACTGCTGACGGTGAACTTGTTGGTATCGTAACAAGCCGTGATTATCGTGTTAGCAGAATGAGTCCTGATGAAAAAGTTGCTACTTTTATGACTCCGTTTGATAAACTTATCACAGCAAAAGAAGGTACAACGTTAAAAGAAGCAAACGATATTATTTGGGATAATAAGTTAAACTCACTTCCTATTATCACCGATGATAGAAAACTTTGCTACTTCGTATTTAGAAAAGACTATGATAGCCACAAGCAAAACCCTAACGAACTTTTAGATAAACAAAAAAGGTACGTTGTAGGTGCTGGTATTAATACAAGGGACTATAAAGAAAGAGTTCCTGCACTCGTAGAAGCCGGTGCGGACGTTCTTTGTATCGACTCTTCTGAAGGTTTCTCTGAATGGCAAAAATTAACACTTGCTTGGATTAAAGAGCAATACGGCGACAAGGTAAAAGTTGGTGCTGGTAACGTTGTAGACGCAGAAGGTTTTAGATTTTTAGCAGATTGCGGTGCAGACTTTATTAAAGTTGGTATTGGTGGCGGTTCTATTTGTATCACAAGGGAAACAAAAGGTATCGGTAGGGGTCAAGCAACTGCATTAATCGAAGTTTGCCAAGAAAGAGATAAATACTTTGAAGAAACAGGTATTTATATCCCAGTTTGTTCAGACGGCGGTATCGTTTACGACCACCACATTACTTTAGCGCTTGCTATGGGTGCTGACTTTGTAATGCTTGGTAGATACTTTGCTCGTTTTGATGAAAGCCCAACCAATAAAGTTATGATTGGTGGTAACTACTTCAAAGAATATTGGGGCGAAGGTTCTGCAAGGGCAAGGAACTGGCAAAGATACGACCTTGGTGGCGATAAGAAATTATCTTTTGAAGAAGGTGTTGACTCTTACGTTCCTTACGCTGGTAAACTTAAAGATAACGTTGCAATTTCACTTGCAAAAGTTAAATCAACAATGTGCAACTGTGGTGCGTTAACTATTAAAGAGTTACAACAAAAAGCAAAACTTACACTTGTTTCTGCAACAAGTATCGTAGAAGGTGGCGCACACGATGTTATCCCTAAAGAAAAAACACAAACTATCAAATAAGGTTTGATTTAAAATCCATAAAATAGTAGCAAAACGCCCAACCTAACTAAAGGTTGGGCGTTAAATTTTTATTATATAAAAATATTTTGCCGATAAAAGTAAAATCGTTGACATATAATAGCGATTGTGCTAAGATATTATAGTAATATCTTTAAGTTCGATACAGAGATGTCGGCAAGGTAAAATATATTCATACCATAAGTATAAGTATTTTTCGTCTGCCGTTTTATAGGCAGACGTTTTTTTGTAGGAGAGATTATGAAAGTTTTAGGCTGTCAATCGTTAAATTTATCTAAAGTTTTAAATGATTACAATCTTTCTTCATTTGTTGTTTTACCCGGTTTTTGTGATGTACACGTACATTTTAGAGAGCCGGGATTTTCATATAAAGAAACTATAAAATCGGGCTCGCTTGCATCGGCAAACGGCGGTTACACTTCAGTTTGCACAATGCCAAACCTTAACCCCGTACCCGATAGTTTAGAAAATTTACAAATTCAACTTGATGCAATCAAAAAAGACGCGGTAACCCAAGTTATCCCTTATGGTGCTATAACGGTAGGTCAAAAGGGCGAAGAACTTGCGGATATGCAAGGTATGGCGTCAAAAGTTATTGCTTTTTCCGATGACGGCAGGGGCGTTCAGTCAACAGAAATGATGAAAAGCGCAATGCTCATCGCTAAAAAACTTGATAAAATTATAGTTGCGCATTGTGAAGACAACTCTCTTTTAAACGGCGGGTATATTCACGATGGCGAGTATGCTAAAATAAACGGCCACAAGGGTATTTGTTCTGAAAGTGAGTGGAAACAAATTGAAAGGGATATAGCACTCGTTAAAGAAACGGGGGTAAAATATCACGTTTGTCACATTTCTACAAAAGAGAGTGTAGAACTTATCCGCCAAGCCAAAAAGGACGGTGTTGATATCACTTGCGAAACTGGTCCGCACTACCTTATCTTTAACGATATGATGCTTAAAGATAGTGGCGATTATAAAATGAATCCGCCAATCCGTAGTGAAGAGGATAGGCTTGCGCTTATAGAGGGTATTGTTGACGGCACTATCGATATGATAGCAACCGACCATGCACCGCACTCAGCGGAAGAAAAATCAAAAGGCTTAAAGGGTAGTTTAAACGGAATAGTAGGTATTGAAACTGCTTTCCCTATTCTTTACACCCACTTAGTTAAAACGGGTATTATTACCCTTGAAAAATTAGTCGACTTGTTATCGGTAAACCCAAGAAAACGATTTAATATTCCACTTAACGGCTACTGTGTTTGGGATTTAGATAAAAAGTATAGGATTGACGAAAACAACTTTAAAAGCAAAGGCAAAAGCTCACCGTTTAAAGGCTTAGAAGTTTACGGCGAACGCAAAATTACGGTAATTAACGATGAAATCGTTTCCATATAAGGAGAGAATAAAATGGCTAAAAGAAAAGATTTAAAAAAGATACTCATTATAGGTTCTGGTCCAATTGTAATCGGTCAAGCTGCAGAATTTGACTATGCAGGTACGCAAGCCTGCTTAGCCCTTAAAGAAGAAGGCTACGAAGTAATTCTTGTTAACTCTAACCCTGCAACTATCATGACTGATACGACTATTGCCGACAAGGTTTATATGGAACCTTTAACTTTAGAATACGTTGCTAAGATTTTAAGATATGAAAGACCTGACGCAATTCTTCCTGGTATTGGTGGTCAAACGGGCTTAAACCTTGCAATGCAACTTGAAAAGAAAGGTATTTTAAAGGAATGTGGCGTAGAACTTTTAGGTACTTCAAGCGAATCTATCGAACGCGCTGAAGATAGAGAGTTATTTAAAGAACTTTGCCAAAATATAGGCGAACCTACAATTCCGTCTGAAATAACTTACGACCTTGACCAAGCAAGGCAAGCGGCTAAAAGAATCGGCTACCCAGTAGTTTTAAGACCTGCCTTTACTTTAGGCGGTACGGGCGGCGGTTTTGCTAACGATGAAAAGGAACTTGAAGAAATTGGTATCAACGCATTTAAACTTTCACCAGTACACCAAGTTCTTATTGAAAAGAGTGTTAAAGGTTATAAGGAAATTGAATTTGAAGTAATGCGTGACGCTAACGATACTGCTATTACCATCTGCGGTATGGAAAACGTTGACCCTGTTGGCGTACATACAGGCGATAGTATCGTAGTTGCGCCTATCATGACTCTTTCTAAAGAAGATGAGTTAATGCTTAAAAACAGCGCCCTTAAAATTATTAGGGAACTTAAAATCAACGGTGGTTGTAACGTTCAATTTGCCCTTAACCCACACACTTCAGAATACTATTTAATTGAAGTAAACCCAAGGGTATCTCGTTCTTCTGCACTTGCATCTAAGGCAAGTGGTTATCCTATTGCAAGGGTAACTGCTAAAATAGCCGTTGGTATGATGCTTGAAGACATTAAAATTGCAAACACAAACGCATCGTTTGAACCTCAACTTGACTACGTAATTGCAAAATTACCTCGCTTCCCATTTGATAAATTTGCAACCGCTACAAACAAACTTGGTACGCAAATGAAAGCAACGGGCGAAGTTATGGGTATTGGTTCAAACCTTGAAGAAGCCCTTCTTAAAGGTATTCGTTCGCTTGAAGTTGGCGCAAACCATATGTATCACTCTAAATTTGATAATATGAGCGTAGACCAACTTCTTGAATATATTAAAGAATTCCGTTCTGACAACGTTTTTGCTATCGCAGAACTTATTTATCACGGTATTTCGCTTGAAAAACTTCACGAAATAACAATGATAACTCCATACTTCTTACAAGCATTTAAAAACATTATCGATATGGAAGAAGTTCTTCGTGTAAATAAAGATAACGAAACGCTTATCAAAGCAAAAAAGATGGGCTTTAGCGATAAATACATAGCAAAACTTTGGAAATGTGGTGAACTTGACGTTTACGATATGCGTAAAAAAATCAATCTTTTCCCTGCGTTTAAAATGGTTGATACTTGCCATACTGGTGCTTACATACCTTACTTCTATTCTTCATACACAGGTGAAAACGCATCGCGTTTAACTGATAAAAAGAAATTAGTAGTTTTAGGTGCAGGCCCTATCCGTATCGGTCAAGGCGTAGAGTTTGACTATTCTACCGTTCACGCAGTAACAACTATTAAAAATAGCGGTTACGAAGCAATTATTATCAACAACAACCCTGAAACGGTTTCTACTGACTACACTACTGCAGACAAACTTTACTTTGAACCATTAACACCAGAAGACGTTATGAACATCGTTGAGTTTGAAAAACCTGAAGGTGTTATCGCATCGCTTGGTGGACAAACTGCTATCAACCTTGCTGAACCACTTCACAAACGCGGGGTAAAAATCATAGGTACTGACTGCGATGCTATCGACCGTGCGGAAGATAGAAACGCATTTGAAAACCTTCTTAACGAGTTAAATATCCCAAGGGCAAAAGGTAAAGCCGTAACTAAGATTGAAGATGGTATTAACGCAGCAAGGGAAATCGGTTATCCAGTACTTGTTCGTCCAAGTTTCGTACTCGGCGGTAGAGCAATGCAAATCGTTGCCGATGAAGAAGGTTTAAAACACTACCTTAAAACTGCCGTTGAAATCGATGAAGACAAGCCAGTACTCGTTGATAAATATATTCAAGGTAAAGAAGTAGAAGTTGATGCTATTTGCGACGGTATTGACGTTTTCGTTCCGGGAATTATGGAACTCGTTGAAAGAACGGGTATCCACTCGGGCGACTCAATCAGCGTTTACCCAACTTTCAGTATTTCAGATAAAGTAAAAGGCATTATTCTTCAATACGCTAAAAAACTTGGTCTTGGCATAGGCATTAAAGGTTTATACAATATTCAATTTATCGTTGATAAAAACGACGACGTTTACATTATCGAAGTAAACCCTCGTTCTTCAAGAACTGTTCCTTTCCTTTCAAAAGCAACAGGTTACAGTTTAGCCGATATTGCAACTGAAGTTATAATGGGTAAAACCCTTAAAGAACAAGGCATTTTCACTATCTATCCAAACGAGAAAAATCGTTGGTACGTAAAAGTTCCGGTATTCTCTTTCAATAAACTCCGTGGACTTGACGCATACCTTTCACCAGAAATGAAATCTACGGGCGAAGCAATCGGTTATGACGATAAACTTAACCGTGCACTTTACAAAGCCCTTCAAGCATCGGGTATGAGCGTACTTAACTACGGTACTGTACTTGTAACCGTTGCCGATAAGGATAAAGAAGAAGCATTGCCACTTGTTAGAAAATTCTACAACCTTGGTTTCAATATCGTTGCAACAGACGGAACGGCTAAATTCCTTAAAGATAACGGTATAAAAACGCGTGTTGTTAAAAAACTTTCAGACGGTTCTGAAGATATTTTAGATTGGATAAGACAAGGCTTTATCAGTTACGTTATCAACACTAAAGACGTTAACTCTAAAGGTCAAAATACTGATGGTACGGAAATTCGCCGTGCTGCAACTGAAAACAACGTAACTATATTCACCGCACTTGACACCGTAAAGGTTTTACTTGACGTATTAGAAGAAATTACCCTTTCGGTTTCAACTATTGATGCGTAATTTTTAATAAAAGGTAGATATGAAACAAGGTTATTTTTCAATAATAAACAACGTTCCCCTTACCGAAAACGTTTATAAAATGACGCTTAAAGGCGACGTTTCTAACATAAAACAAGGTCAGTTTATCAATATCAAACTTGACGGATTGTTTTTGCGTAGACCTATCTCTGTAAACGATATAAGTGTAGATACTTTAACTATTATCTACAAAGTGGTAGGTAAGGGAACGGAACAGCTTTCTAAAATGCAAAGTGGCACTTTAGATATTTTAACGGGGCTTGGCAACGGCTACGATTTAGATAAGTCGGGGGATAATCCTCTTCTTATCGGTGGTGGCGTTGGCGTTCCACCCCTTTACCTTTTGGCTAAAAAGTTACTTAACCAAGGCAAAAAAGTTACCGTTATTTTAGGCTTTAATAAAAAAGAAGAAGTTTTCTACCAAAAAGAGTTTGAAGACTTAGGTTGCACCGTTTTAGTAACTACAGTAGACGGCAGTTTAGGTATAAAAGGCTTTGTAACGGACGCTATGAAGGATTTAGATTATTCGCATATCTACACTTGCGGTCCAGAGCCAATGCTTAAAGGTGTTTACAAACTTTGTAAAACAAGCGGTCAATTCAGTTTTGAAGAAAGAATGGGTTGCGGTTTTGGCGCTTGCATGGGTTGTTCGTGCAAAACTTTATACGGCAACAAACGTATTTGTAAAGACGGCCCCGTTTTACTTAAGGAGGAAATTATATGGGAAAATTAAACGTAAACCTTCTTGGTATAGAACTTGATAACCCAATAATCCCCGCAAGCGGAACTTTTGGCTACGGCTATGAGTTCAATGAATTTTACGATATTAACCTTTTAGGTACCTTCTCTTTTAAAGGAACTACTAAAGACGCAAGGTTTGGTAACCCAACCCCAAGAATAGCAGAATGTACTTCTGGTATGATTAATGCGGTTGGTCTTCAAAACCCAGGTGTTGATAAGGTTATTTCAGAAGAATTACCTAAGCTTAAAAAGGTTTTCAATAAAAAAGTAATGGCAAACGTTAGCGGATTTTCAGTAGAAGATTATGCTTACACTTCAAGTTTGCTTGATAAAGAAGATATAGTGGGTTGGCTTGAAGTTAACGTAAGTTGCCCTAACGTTCACGGTGGCGGTATGAGTTTTGGTACGGATACCAAAGCCGTTAGCGAAGTAGTTAAAGCGGTAAAAAAGGTTACTACAAAACCTATTATCATGAAACTTTCGCCAAACGTAACGGATATAGTATCAATTGCAAAAGCGTGTGAAGACGCAGGTGCAGACGGTATTAGTTTAATTAACACTTTACTTGGTATGAGAATTAACTTAAATAATAAAAAACCCGTTATAGCTAACAAAATGGGTGGGTTTTCAGGCGATGCAATCTTCCCAGTAGCGGTAAGAATGGTTTACCAAGTATCAAAAGCCGTAAATATCCCAGTAGTTGGTATGGGTGGTGTATCAAGTGCCGAAAACGTTTTAGAAATGATGATGGCGGGCGCAACTGCAGTTGAAGTAGGTGCCGCTAACCTTATAAATCCTTACGCTTGTAAAGAAATTATTGAAGATTTACCAAGGGTAATGGAAAAATATAAAATTAATTCATTAAAAGAAATTATAGGAGTGGTTGAATAATGGCTAAAGACGTAATTATTGCTTGCGATTTTGAATCAAAAGAAAAAGTTTTAAACTTTTTAGATAAGTTTGAAGGCAAAAAGCCTTTCGTTAAAATTGGTATGGAACTTTACTATGCAGAAGGTCCTGAAATCGTTAAAGAAATCAAAAAACGCGGACACAAAATCTTTTTAGATTTAAAACTTCACGATATTCCTAACACCGTTAAAAAATCAATGGCAGTATTATCAAGGCTTGACGTTGATATGTGTAACTTACACGCAGGCGGTACTATCAATATGATGAAAGCGGCGCTTGAAGGTTTGACAAGACCTGACGGCACACGTCCACTTTTAATTGCCGTGACTCAACTTACTTCCACCGATGAAGAAAGTATGAAAAAAGACTTACTTATCGATAAGCCTATCGATGAAGTAGTTATGCACTATGCTAAAAACACTACGCTTGCAGGTCTTGACGGTGTTGTTTGTTCGCCACTTGAAGCGGGTAAAGTACACAGCGTTTGCGGTGACAACTTTATTACCGTTACCCCAGGCGTAAGGCTTGAAGGTGGTGACGTTGGCGACCAAAAGCGCGTAACTACACCTAAAAAGGCGAGGGAACTTGGTTCTGACTATATCGTAGTAGGTAGACCTATTACTGCAAGCGATGACCCTGTTAGTGCTTACGAACAATGTATTAGAGAATTCTTAGGAGAATAATTATGGAAAATATTCAAAAACTTATTGCTAAAGACTTACTTAAAATCAAAGCGGTTTTCTTCCGTCCTGATGAACCGTTTACTTGGGCAAGTGGTATTAAAAGCCCAGTTTACTGTGATAACCGTTTAACTTTAACTTCAGTTGAAGTTAGAAACGACGTTGAAAACGCAATTGCCCAAACTATCAAGGCAAACTACCCAGAAGTAGAAGTATTAATGGGTACTTCAACTGCAGGTATTGCGCACGCGGCAATCGTTGGTCACATTATGGCTTTACCTATGGGCTACGTTCGTTCAGGCGCTAAAGACCACGGCAGACAAAACCAAATCGAAGGTAGGCTTGAAAAAGGTCAAAAAGTAGTAGTTGTTGAAGATTTAATTTCAACAGGCGGTAGCGTTATTGAAGTAGTTAACGTTTTAAGGGAAGCAGGCGCTGAAGTTTTAGGTGTTGTAAGTATCTTCACTTACGGTATGCAAAAAGGCTTAGATAGACTTAATGATGCAAACGTTAAAAATATTTCTTTAACTAACTTTGACGTAATTGCTCAAGTTGCTGCAGAAGAAGGATATATTAAAGACGAAGACATCGCAAAACTTATTGCTTTTAGAAACAATCCGTCTGATGAAAGTTGGATTAAAAGAGGTTAATTTATGAAAAGCGTTATAGATATCGTTGATTTTTCCGTTGAAGAAGTTAACGAACTTTTAGAAGTAGCTACCGATATTTCTAAAAACCCTAAAAAGTACTCAAATAAATGCAAGGGCAAAAAACTTGCCACTTTATTCTTTGAGCCTTCTACAAGAACAAGGCTTTCTTTTGAGGCTGCAATGTTAGAACTTGGCGGAAACGTTATAGGTTTTTCTTCGCCAAGCAGTACTTCGTCATCAAAGGGCGAAAGTGTTGCAGATACCGCTAAGGTTATTAGCAACTATGCTGATATTATCGCAATGCGCCATTATTTAGAAGGTGCACCGCTCGTAGCAGCCCTTAATGCTACTATTCCCGTAATCAATGCGGGCGATGGTGGTCATTGTCACCCAACACAAACTATGGCGGACTTGCTTACCATTAAATCGGAAAAAGGTAGGCTTGACAATTTTACCATCGGTTTTTGCGGTGACTTAAAGTACGGTAGAACTGTACACTCTCTTTTAGGAGCTTTATCAAGATATAAAAACGTTAAGGTTGTTTTAATTTCGCCAAACGAACTTCAACTTCCATCATACGTTAAGTACGACGTTTTGGAAAAATTTGGTATGGAATATACTGAAACTACAAGTTTAGAAGAGGCTCTTCCTAACTTAGACGTTTTATATATGACAAGAATTCAACAAGAACGTTTTAGCGACCGTGATGAGTATGAAAGATTAAAAGACAGTTACGTTTTAACACTTGAAAAGTTAAATACTGCTAAAGAAGATACAATCGTACTTCACCCACTTCCAAGAGTAAACGAAATTAGCGTTGACGTTGACGACGATAAAAGGGCTTGCTATTTCAAACAAGTTTTAAACGGCAAATATATGCGTATGGCGTTAATTTTAAAACTTTTAGGAATTGCCAACAAGGATAAATCAAAGGTTAAACTTGAAGGCGAAGGTCTTATTTATAACAAATATAAATGCCTTAACCCAAGATGTATAACTACAACTGAGCAAGAACTTAAACAAATAGCAAAACAAGCTGACGGAACAGTTTGCAGATGTATTTATTGCGATAAAACGGTTAATAAATAGTTAGCATATTTGCTTGACAAACCTTAAATCAAATATTATAATTATAGAAAATAAAACCGATGAGAAAGAGTAAGTAGGCAATATTCATTTTATCAAAGAGAGTTGCAAGTTGGTGAGATTGCGATTAAAAGGTATTGTTGAATGGACTTTCGAGGGCGAACAGAACGGGCTAACCCCTAAGTATGCAAGACGGAGTTAAAACTCTCCGTGATAAAAAGTTGGCGTATGATGGTACGCAAAAAGCGGACGCAATTAGCGTCAAGCCGGGTGGCACCGCAGGTTTAATCAATCCTGTCCCAGCAGATTACTGTTACTATGGGGACGGGATTTTTTATTTGTCTCTGTCCCAACAAACGGTTAATCAATAGCAACTGAAATACGGCGTAATACTGTGTTAAAGCCCTTGAAAAGATGTAAACTCTTATCTTCGGGCGTTTGCCTTGTCTTACTTGCATTTGATTTGCTATTTTAATCAACCTTATTATTGTGACATAGACATTTAAAGGAGAAAAGATTATGAATACTGAAAAAATACCTTACAAAATTTATCTTGAAGAAAGTGAGATGCCTAAGGCGTGGTATAACCTTCGCGCGGATATGAAAATTAAACCCGCACCACTTTTAAATCCACAAACTTTAAAGCCAATGGAGCTTGAAGAACTTTCTAAAGTTTTTTGTACAGAACTTGCTAAGCAAGAACTTGACGATGACAATGCTTACATTGAAATTCCTAAAGAAATCAGGGATTTTTATAAAATGTACAGACCTGCTCCACTCGTTAGGGCATACTGTTTAGAGGAAAAATTAAAAACTCCTGCTAAAATTTACTATAAATTTGAAGGAAACAACACAAGCGGTAGCCATAAACTTAACTCGGCTATTGCGCAAGCCTACTATGCTAAAGAGCAAGGTTTAAAAGGCGTTACTACCGAAACTGGCGCAGGTCAATGGGGGACTGCACTTTCAATGGCTTGCTCTTACTTTGACCTTGACTGTAAAGTGTATATGGTAAAATGTTCGTACGAACAAAAACCTTTTAGGCGTGAAGTTATGAAAGTTTACGGCGCATCGGTTACTCCATCTCCATCAATGGAAACTGAAGTTGGTAGACAAATCAATAAAGAACACCCAAATACTACAGGTAGTTTAGGTTGTGCTATTTCTGAAGCGGTTGAAAAAGCCGTTAATACCGACGGTTATCGTTACGTTTTAGGTAGTACTTTAAACCACGTATTACTTCATCAATCAATTATCGGTTTAGAAGCAAAAGTAGCAATGGATAAATACGGCATTAAGCCTGACATCATTATCGGTTGCGCTGGCGGTGGTTCTAACCTTGGCGGTTTAATTTCACCGTTTATGGGCGAAAAATTAAGGGGCGAGGCTGACTATAAGTTTATTGCCGTTGAACCTGCATCATGCCCAAGTTTATCAAGGGGTACATTCTCTTACGACTATTGCGATACGGGTAGAATTTGTCCACTTGCTAAAATGTATACGCTTGGCCACGATTATATTCCTGCATCTTCACACGCGGGCGGACTTAGATACCACGGCATGAATCCTATTTTATCCGAACTTACAAGCGAAGGTTTAATGGAGGCTGTTTCAGTTAAACAAACTGAAGTTTTCGAGGCTGCTGAATTCTTTGCGAGAACGGAAGGTACTTTACCTGCTCCTGAAAGTAGCCACGCAATCAAAGTTGCTATCGACGAGGCTATTAAATGTAGGGAAACAGGCGAAGAAAAAACTATTTTATTCGGTTTAACGGGTACTGGTTACTTCGATATGCTCGCATACGAAAAATTCCACAATAAGCAAATGACTGATTTTATCCCAACCGATGAAGAGTTAAAAGTTTACGCCGATAAACTTCCTAAAATTTAATAAAAGTTTAACTTGCAAAAAGTGTAATTAACGTCTTAAATAAAACGTTGTATTAATCCGTGTAAAGCAAAATTCTTGTAAAAAGATATGTTTTACACGGTTTTTTTCTTGTCTTTTTTATTAAAAAACGCAAAATTCTACTATCGGTAGAGTAAGTAGAAAGGCTCTATTTCAGGTAGAATTATCCGTAATTGATTTTAGAATTGTAAAAATTATTCGTAGAGTAAATTCCGTTGCTAAAATTTGCTAACGATGAGTAAAATAAAATCAAAAACAAATAAAGGAAGACTTATGAAAAATAAAAATATTATACCGATATTTTATGCTTGTGATGATGCTTTTGTTAAGTACACTATCGTTTCGATAAAGTCGCTTATGGAAAACGCATCAAAAGATAGATATTATAAAATTTATATTTTAAACACGGGTGTTTCTGAAGAGATGAAGGAAAAAGCCGAAGAATTGTCTAACGAAAATTTTGAAATAAATTTCGTTGATGTTCGCGGTAAGGTTGAAAAAATTAGCGAAAGTTTACCGCTTAGAGATTATTATTCTAAAACGACTTACTTCCGTTTTTATATTTCTGACCTTTTTACTGAGTATGATAAAGCTATTTATATTGATAGCGATACTGTTGTGCTTGGGGATATTTCTACTTTATACGATACGGATATAGGCAGTAATTACGTTGGCGCGTGCAACGAACAAGCAATGGTGCAAACGGAAGTTTACGGCAATTACGTTGAAAAGGTTTTGGGAATTTCAAGAAACGAATACTTCAATGCGGGGATAATACTTTTAAACTGTGACGAGTTTAGAAAAAATAAAGTGCTTGAACAGTTTTTGAAAATGCTTGAAGTATATTCCTTCGTGGTTACGCAAGACCAAGACTATCTAAACGTTATTTGTAGTGGTAAGGTTTATTGGCTTGAGCAAGGTTGGAACGTTGAAGTGTACGGCAATATTCCCGTAGCGGAAAAAGATTTTAAAATTATTCACTATATAATGGTTTCAAAACCTTGGCATTTTAGCGATTGTCGTTTAAAAGAGTTCTTTTGGAAGTACGCAGAAAATACTTCCGTTTACAAGGATATATTAACGGTTCTTGAAAATTATACCGATGAAAAAAGACAAAGGGATATCGAAAGCGGAAAGGTGCTTGCTAAAACTGCTAAGTACGAATCAGAAAGGCTTGATAGTTATATAAAATTAGTTAATAGTTCCTGTCCTGAAAGGTTGAAGGTTCTTGAAAAAATAAGGCTATATGAAATTCAAGAAAAATTTGACGTAGACGTAGAAAACGACCCTGAAACTATTGTTTTACAGCCCGATAAAGTAGATTATTTAGCAAAAAAGTTTTCTACAAAAATATCAACTAAAATTGCTAATCGTGTAGCCGTTTGGTACTACGAAAAAGAAATAAAAAAAGGCAATATGATAATCAAAGACGTTATCGGCTTAGAAAACTATAAATCGGTAAAGCAAGGTTGTTTTATTACTTGCAATCATTTTAGCCCTTACGATAATTACGCTATTTGGCGAGCTATAAGAGGTGAGTTTAAAAAGGGTAAACGCTTATATAAAGTTATAAGAGAAGGCAATTACACTAACTTTAAGGGCTTGTACGGGTTCTTTTTTAGACATTGCAACACCTTGCCACTTTCAAGTAATACCGAAACTATGAAAAAATTTTTAAAAGCCGTTGAAACTTTGATTGTAAGGGGAGAAACCATTTTAATTTATCCCGAACAAGCAATGTGGTGGAATTATAAAAAACCCCGCCCTTTAAAAAACGGTGCGTTTAGGTTTTCGGCAAAATGTAATTGTCCTATCGTTCCTGCATTTATAACTATGGAAAACTCAGGTAAAAAAGACGGTTGTGGTTTTGATATACCCGCCTACACCGTTTGGTTTTTACCACCGATTTATCCAAAACAAGAATTCTCGTTTAAAGAAAACGTAGAATATTTAAAAAATGAAAATTATAGGTTATGGAAAGATTTATACGAAAAAGTGTATCAAATTCCTTTAAAATACGGTGAATAATGTTATACTTTATCATAATAATAGCATCAATGGCGGTAATAGTAATAGTGAATTTTTTAACCGTTGCCCCCATATACGATTATTCGATTTTTCATATAGTATTTTGGACTTGTTTTAGTACGCTATGCGTTATTTTAATTGACGGATTTGTAGCGCTTGTTGTAAGGCGATTGCTTCCAAGTAAATGGTTTAAAGGGCTTTTTAAAATTTATACCGCAGGCAAAAAAGAAATAAGATTTTACGAAAAGATTGGAATAAAAAAGTGGAAAGACAAGGTTTTAGAACTTGGCGTTTTTACCAACTTAAACAAAAGTAAAATCGAAGACCCTAAAAATAACGAATACGTAATAAATTATATTACCGAAGCAAACTATGGTGTCGTATGTCACTTAGCTGGTATAATTTTTGGCTTTTTAGCAATCTTTTGCGCGCCTATTAATTTATGGTTAACGATAGGTCTTCCCGTATCTATCGTAAGTGCAGAATTAAGTGCGTTACCTACCTTTATATTAAGATATAACTTGCCAAAACTACATAGTTTATACAGATTAAACGAGAAATTAAAACAAAAGTGATATTGACAAGTTAAAAGAGATATTTTATAATAGAAACATAAAACAAAGGAGGATGTATTATGGGATTTGCATGTTCTTCTATCTTAAGTATAGTGCCTGTTGCTATAGTTTTAAGCTTGTGCTTATGCGCAAAACTTGTAATTAAAACTGCTAAAAGTAAATAAAAAATAAAAACTCGACTTAGTTGTCGAGTTTTTTATTTTTAAAATAATTGTGCTTTTAAAAGTTCTAAAATCTCACTTGCCTGATTTATAGGAAGAGCCTTTTCTAAAGTTTTTTGAATTTCTAAAAGGTCAAGCGCTTTTAAGTGGAGCGCGTCTTCAATAATTTTAGCAAGTTCGGTATCGAGGGCGTCCGTGTACAATTTAATAGAGGTAATAACACCTTTTTCTATTTGCATTTGAATTTCTACGTTGCCAAAAGACAATCGCCCTTGACATACCGCGTTAAAGGGAAGTTGTTTTCCGTAAAGGTAGTCCCAACTGCTATAAATTTCAACACTTTTACTAATATCACTTTCGTTGATTTTACCAAAATCAAGTGCATCTAAGTTATAAACTTCATTAAAGGAAGTTAAAAGATACTCTTTCATTTTATCGCAAGTTAAAGTAGGGGAAAGTTCAATTAAGTTAATAACCCTTGATTTTACCGACTTAACCCCCTTAGCCTCAAGTTTTGCTTTTGGTGGAGTAAGATATCTGCCAAGTTTACTAAAGTCTGCATTAATTAATATCGTTCCGTGATGATAGGATTTTCCCTTGCTGTTATAAAAAGCGTTGCCTGAAAACTTTTTATCATTTGCTAAAATATCATTGCGCCCTGACTTTTCAGTAGTTATTCCCGCCTTTAAGCAAGCCGATTGAATAACTTGCATATGTTTTTCTACGTTAAAGTTTTCAGTTGCGCAAATAAAGGTAAAATTCAAATTTCCAATATCGTGAAAAACCGCACCGCCACCCGATAAGCGCCTTGCTAAAGTACCACCTTCTTCTTTTAGAAGTTCAATGCGACACTCCGAAAAGGCATTTTGATTTTTACCAATAACAATTGTGTTTTGGTTTTGCCACAAATATAAAATAATACTTTCCTTATCAACCGCGTCTAAAAGGAATTTTTCCTTTGCGAGATTTATATAAGGATTTACTGTATCGCTGATATAAAACTTAGCATTTTTAATCATAAAGCCACCTTTTCTTATCTTAATAATAATATTTTAATAAAAAATGTTATAAAAGTCAATAGACAAAAGGTAATTAGTGTGATATAATTATGTTATAAAATGTTATAAACTCAATTCTTTTAAACAGGGGGAATTATGAACCGCATTAGGCAAGAAAGAATAAAGAAATATATAGAGAGTAGAAACTTTGCAACCATTAAAGAACTTCACGAACTTTTTAAAGACGTTTCTTTAATGACTTTGCATAGGGATTTAAACGCACTTGAAGAGATGGGTGTTATTACAAAATACCGTGGTGGCGTGCGTTCCGTTCATCAAGCGGACGACGTAGAATTTAATATCCGTATCAAAGAAAATAACGCGGGTAAAACTTCTATGATGAAAAAGGCTATTAAACTTCTTCATCCAAAGAGTTCTATCTTCCTTGACGCAGGTACTTCAAACTTATTACTTGCCCGTAATTTGCCGGATATTGAGTTAAATATTACTACTATAAGCCCAAATATAGCCATAGAACTTTGCCGTCTTAAAAATTGCACGGTAAATTTATGCGGTGGTATTATGAACTCAAGAACCCTTTCCGTTTCGGGCGCTAACACTATGTCTATACTTGAAAGTATGAATATTGACTTAGCATTTATTGGTGTTTCGGGTTGTTCTGCCGAGGCTGGTTTTACTTGCGGTACCGAGGCTGATATGGCTATAAAAAAATACGTTATAAAAAAGGCGAGAACAAGCGTTGTTTTATGCGGTGCTGATAAGTTTAAACGTTTAATGCCGTTTACCTTTGCCGAGGTTTCTGACGTGGACTATATTATAAGCGATGAGACTCTCCCTGAAGACTTTGCTAAAAAGAGTAAAGAAAGCGGTGTTATAATATTATAATAGGTTAAAAACATTTGACATAAATGTTATAAAATGTTAAGATATGTTAAAATTATAATTTTTTAAGGAGGAATTATTTTGGCTAATGCTGTAATTATGCCTAAGGCTGGTATAACTGTTGAAAGTTGTATTATCGGTTCTTGGGAAAAGAAAGTTGGTGATACTGTTAAGGTAGGGGACGTTCTCTTTTCATACGAAACAGACAAAGCAAGTTTTGAATGTGAATCTACTGCTGAGGGAACTCTTCTTGAAATTTTTTATAACGAAGGCGATGAAGTACCTTGCCTCGTAAACGTTTGTGCTATCGGTAATCCTGGGGAAGATTGTTCTTCACTTCGCCCTGATTCTGCTGCACCTGCTGCTACTGAAGCGGCTGCTCCTGTAGTAGAAGAAAAGAAGGAAGCTATAGTTGCTACTTCTACTGCTGTTGAAGGCGAAAAATCTGCCGTTTCTCCAAGGGCTAAAAAACTTGCTGAACGCGCAGGTGTTGACGCTACGCTCGCTACACCTACCGGCCCTAATGGTAGAATTATTGAACGTGACGTAAGAAATCTTATGGAAAACCCTGTAGTTGCTAAAGCAGAAACAGTTGCTGCTGCACCTGTTACTACTAACGCAGTAGTTGAAGAAGAATACAAAGACGTTAAGTTTAGCGGTATCCGTCGTGCAATCAGCAAATCAATGCACACTTCACTTTCTACTATCGCACAACTTACACACACTACTTCATTTGACGCGTCTGCTATCTTAGCATACCGTAAAATTCTTAAAGCTGCAGAAGGCGATTATGCAGGTATTACTATCGGTGATATAGTTCTTTACGCTGTATCAAGAACACTTCTTAATCACCCTGACCTCAACGCAAATATGCTTGACGATAACAATATTCGTTTATTCAAGCACGTAAACCTTGGCGTTGCAGTTGATACTCCAAGGGGACTTATGGTTCCAACAATCTTCCGCGCTGATGAAAAGAGTCTTTTAGAAATTTCTAAAGAAGTTAAAGCGCTTGCTGCTGAATGTCGTGAAGGTAACATCAGCCCTGATAAACTTTCAGGCGCTACGTTTACTGTTTCTAACCTTGGTAGCATGGGTGTTGAATCTTTCACACCAGTAATCAACCCACCACAAACTGGTATTTTAGGTGTATGTTGCACTACTGAACGCGTTAAAAAAGGCGCAGACGGTTCTATTCAAGTATATCCAGCAATGGGTCTTAGCTTAACTTACGACCACCGTGCTGTTGATGGTACTCCTGCTGCTCGTTTCCAAAAAGAACTTGCTAAGAACCTTGAAAACTTTACTGCACTTCTCGCTAAATAAGGAGGAATTATGGAAATTTTTGATTTATTAGTAGTTGGTGGCGGTCCAGGTGGATATCTTTGTGCTGAACGTGCTGCTCAAGGTGGCATGAAGGTTGCACTTTTTGAAAAGAAATCACTTGGCGGTACTTGCCTTAACGAAGGTTGTATCCCTACTAAAACTTTATTAAACTCATCTAAAATGTATAGACACGCTAAAGAAAGCGAAGCTTTCGGTGTAACTACTACGGGCGTTACTTACGACCATGCTAAAGTAGTTGAAAGAAAAAACGGTGTAGTTAAAACACTTGTAAGTGGTGTTGGCGCTACAATGAAAGCAAACAAAGTTACAGTTATTAGCGCAAATGCAGTAATCAAAGGTAAAACTGAAAACGGTTTTGCAGTTGAGGCTGACGGCGTTGTTTACGAAGGTAAACGCCTTACAATCGCATCAGGTTCAGAAACTGTCGTTCCACCAGTACCTGGTCTTAAAGAAGGTATTGCATCAGGTTTCGTTCTTACAAACCGTGAAGTATTAGATGAAAAAACACTTCCTAAAACTTTAGTAGCTATCGGTGGTGGTGTAATTGGTCTTGAAATGGCTTATTACTTTGCAAGCGTAGGCGTTGAAGTTACTGTAATTGAAATGATGCCTAAAATTGCAGGTGCTACTGACCCTGAAATTTGTAAAGTATTAACTGACGCTTTTGTAAAACGCGGTATGACTTTCAAACTTTCTTGCAAAGTGCTTGAAGTTAAAAAGGACAGCGTAATTTACGAAGAAAACGGCGAAAAGAAAGAAATCAAATGTGATAAAGTTCTTCTTTCTGCAGGACGTAAACCATCAACTGCTGGTATCGGTCTTGAAAGTTTAAATCTTGATATGGATAGGGCTGCTATTAAAACTGATAGACACCTTTGCACTAACGTTTCAGGCGTTTACGCAGTAGGTGATTGTAACGGTAAATTAATGCTTGCTCACACCGCTTATAGAGAAGCCGAAGTTGCAGTTAACCACATGCTTGGTATAAACGACGAAATGCGTTACGACGTTATCCCTTCAGTTATTTACACAGACCCTGAAGTTGCAAGTATCGGTTATAGCAAGGAAGGTGCTGAAGAAAAGGGTATGAAGGTTAAAGAAGTTAAACTTCCTATGTCATACGCAGGCCGTTATCTTGCTGAAAACGACGGTGGTAAAGGCTTTATCAAACTTGTAATTGACCTTGATAAAAATCGTCTTGTAGGTTGCCACATGGTTGGTTCATACGCATCTGAAATCATTATGACAGCAACAATGATGATAGATACTGAACTTACACCTAACCGTCTTAAAAAACTTGTGTTCCCACACCCAACGGTTGCAGAAATAATTCGTGAAGCAATTTTCCACGCATAAAATATATAATTAAAGGAGAAAAACTATGCCAAAAAGTTTATTCGTAGACCCTATAGAAACGTTGGCTCCCGGTAAAATTAAATTTAAAGATATTCCGGTAAATGCCTACAATAAAACTATTCAAGAAGAAAGAAAACGTTATAGCGACGACGACCTCGTTCGTATCTATCGTGATATTACCGTTTTAAGAGAATTTGAGTCAATGCTCAACCAAATCAAAACTCAAGGTTTATACAACGGTATTGAAACTACTTACCCAGGCCCTGCGCACCTTTCAATCGGTCAAGAAGCAGCGGCAGTAGGTCAAGCATATCTTCTTGACCAAAACGACTTCTCTTTCGGTTCACACCGTAGCCACTCTGAAATTCTTGCTAAGGCTCTTTCTTGTATCCACAAACTCAGCGAAAAAGACCTTATGACAATCATGGAAGGTTTCCTTGGTGGTTCAGCACTTCGTGCTACTGAAAAAATTGGACCTGTTAGCGACGTTAAAGAACTTGCTATCCGCTTTATCCTTTACGGAACATTATCTGAAATTTTTGCTCGTGATACTGGTTTCCACAAAGGTATGGGTGGGTCAATGCACGCATTCTTCCTTCCTTTCGGTATTTATCCTAACAACGCTATCGTTGGTGGTTCTGCTGCTATCGCTACCGGTGCTGCACTCTTCAAAAAAGTTAACGGCAAACAAGGTATCGTAGTATGTAACTCTGGTGACGGCTCTATGGCTCGTGGTCCTGTTTGGGAAGCAATGAACTTTGCTGCTATGGACCAATTCAATACTCTTTGGGAAAGCCACAAAGGTGGTATGCCAATTCTTTACAACGTATTCAATAACTCTTACGGTATGGGTGACCAAACTCGTGGTGAAACTATGGGTTACGATATGCTTGCTCGTATTGGTTCAGGTGTTAGCCCTACTCAATTCCACGCAGAACGTATCAACGGTTTCAACCCACTTGCAGTTATCGATGCAATGGAAAGAAAACTTAAAATTCTTCGTAACGGCGAAGGCCCTGTTCTTCTTGATACTCTTACATACCGTTTCTCTGGTCACTCTACTTCAGACCAAAACGCATACAGAACTAAAGAAGAAATCGATGCATGGAAGAATATCGACCCTATCATCACTTACCGTAAAGGTCTTGTTGATGCGGGTGTTACTAACGATACTAAACTTGAAGATATCCTTAAAGAAACTTCAGAACGTATGACTATTATCTGCAAAGCTGCGTCTGACCCACAAATCAGCCCTTACGTTGATTTCCGTGTAGACCCACAAGTTGTAGAACGCTTAATGTTCTCTAACGAAAAGGTTGAAAAATTCGATGACAGAGAACCTGAAGTTAATATGCCACTTGCAGAAGTTCCTGCATACAAAAAGATTAAAGAAAAAGAACGTGCACCTATCGTTGATGGTAAGCCTGTTTCTAAAATGAAACTCTTTAACCTTCGTGATGCTTTATCAGAAGTTATTTACGATAGATTCTATGAAGACCCAACTTTAATTGCTTACGGTGAAGACTGTCGTGACTGGGGTGGCGCGTTTGCGGTATATCGTGGTATGATGGATGCTCTCCCTCATTGTCGTTTATTTAACTCACCTATAGCAGAAGCTGCTATCGTTGGTACTGCAGTTGGTTACGCACTTTCTGGTGGTCGTGCACTCGTTGAACTTATGTACGCAGACTTTATCGGTTGTGCTGGTGACGAAATCTTTAACCAAATGTCTAAATGGCAAGCAATGAGTGCCGGTATTTTAAAAATGCCGCTCGTTCTTCGTGTTTCGGTTGGTTCTAAATACGGTGCTCAACACAGCCAAGACTGGACTGCACTTTGTGCTCATATCCCTGGTCTTAAAGTATGTTTCCCTGCAACTCCTTGGGAAGCAAAAGGTCTTATGGAATCAGCACTTAAAGGTACTGACCCTGTAGTATTCTTTGAAAGCCAAAGAATTTACGACGTTGGCGAACAATTCCGTGAAGGTGGTGTTCCTGCTGAAAGATACGAAATCGAATTTGGCGATACTAACAAAGTTCGCAATGGTAAAGACGTTACTATCCTTACTATCGGTGCTGCACTTTACCGTGCAGTTGACGCTGCTAAACAACTTTCTGAAAAATATGGTTTAGAAGCAGATATTATCAATATTCACTCACTTGTTCCACTTGATTATACTAAGATTATCGAATCAGTTAAGAAAACTGGTAGAGTAGTTCTTGTTTCTGATGCTTGCGCAAGGGGTTCATTCATGAACGACGTTGCAAAGAACATTACTGAACTTTGCTTTGACGATTTAGATGCTCCTCCAGTAGTTGTAGGCGCTCGTAACTGGATTACTCCTCCGTTTGAATTTGACGAATTCTTCTTCCCTCAAGCATCTTGGATTATTGATGCTATCCACGAAAAACTCGTTCCACTCAACGGCCACGTTGTAAAAGACGGTTGTACTGAAGCAGAAGCAATCCGCCGTGCTAAAAAAGGCGTATAATTATAGGAATAACAAACTATGCTTGGTATAACGATAACTCGAACGGCTAATGCAGGTGTACTTATAGAGTTAGATGGTACACGCATATTGATTGACGGTATATGTCAGCCATTGCCACCATACCTTGGTTCGCCAGAGTATCTTCGTAACTTACTTATAGAAGAAATGCCCGACGTTTTAGCGTTTACACATAAGCATCTTGACCATTACGATTTAAATTACGTAAAACTTTATGAAGAAAAGACTCTCAGGTCCGCTTGCGGACCCGAGAGCCTAACTTTTTGCGAGAATAATGGTGTAACGCTCACTTCTTTTGAAACAAGGCATATCGGCAAAACCTATATCGAGCATTACAGTTACGTGATAAAAGGTAGTAGTACCGTTTGGTTTATGGGAGATGCTTCGCCACTTTGCTTGAAAAAAACGTCGCATTTACCAAAACCCGATTTGTTAATTCTTCCGTTTGCATACGCAATAACACCGTCGGCTTGGCGTTTAGCCAAAGAAACGGGTGCTAAAAAGATTTTGCTCGTGCACATGCCTCTTAAAAATGAAGATAAAGAAGGGCTTTGGCAAATGGTTGAAAGTACTACGGGTAACGATGAAATACTTTTCACTTTAGATATAGGTGAAAAGATTGCTTTTTAAACTAAACAAAAAAATGGTGTTAAAACTAACACCATTTTTATTTTGTATTTGGCGATGTCACAATATTAGGTTGATTTTAAAATAGTAAATCAAATGCAAGTAAGGAATAGCAAAGCCCGTAGAATAGAGTTTACATCTTTTCAAGGGCTTTAACAAAGTATTACGCAGTATTTCATTTGCTATTTATTAACTGCTTATTGTGACAGAGCCTTGTTTTTTAATTAGATAGCTTTTGCGTTTGCTAAAAGATATTTTTCAGCCTCTGCACACCACATGCCGTTGTTCTTTTCAACGATTATAGCAAGTTCACGGTAAAGCGGGTCAGTTTTGCCAAGTTCTGCAAGGTCAGCAAGCGCAACAAGTGGCATTGAAATAAAGTTGTAAATAAGTTTTTTGCCACCAGGAATTTTGTCAAGGTTGATAACTGTATCAACAACTGCATCAAGACCACCAACGTGTGTAATCATAGCAGTAGGGTTAAGTCTTCCGTCAGACATCATTTCAAGCGCTTCAATCATATCGTTAGTGTTACCACCTGTATTACCGCAGATATGTGTGAAGTTATAGTGTACGCGGTAGAAGTTAAACATTGCAGAGAAAGCAGGATTTGTAGGACCAGCAAAGAAGTTTAAACAACCGTCAAAACCAAGTACGCTATCAGCAAGTTCAATAACAGGTCTTACAGGCGCGTAAACGAAAGCATCGTCATAGCCTTTACCGCCAGTAAGTTCAATAAGATAATCGTGTGCATTTTCAACTTCGTTAGTGTTAACGTAAACAAGTTTAACGCCATTTTTAGCAGCTTCTTCAACAGTCATAATAGATGCAGCGCGGTCAAGACGAGCATTATCAATATCAGTAACTACTAAAAGTGATGGTTTTCTATCACAGTGGATAGCATAGTCAATAGCGCCAAGACCCATAGGACCTGCAGCAGCCATTAAAATTGTGTTACCGCCTTCAGTAATACCCATAGTGTGAAGGTGTGTAGAGTTATCAGTGTGGTAGTTAGTGTGGTAACCACCGATAATACAAGAAACAGGTTCAGCAAGTGAGCCGTAGAAATAAGCATCGTTATTATAAGGAAGTAAGCAGTTACATTCCATAACTTCGTTAGGGATAATTACGTATTGTGAGTTACCACCAATATAACGGTAAGAATAACCAGGAGCGTCAAGTTTACCTTGATAGCCAATAGCAGGTTGAATTGCAAATTTATCGCCTGCTTTAAATTGGTCTTGCCATTTTTTACCTACTGCAAGAATTTCACCGCAGAATTCGTGACCGATGATTGTAGGGTTTTCGGCAATATCATTAGGAACACGCGCGTGTGCAGCACCTTGAATTGCCGCTTTGTGTGATGACATACAAACGCTATCAGAGATTACTTTTGCAAGTATCTCATCATCTTTCATTTCTGGTAAGTCAAACTCATCAAGACGGATATCGTTTGCACCGTATATACGAACAGCTTTAGTTTTCATAATAGCCTCCTTTAAAAGCATAAATATAATATTAAAAATATTATATCATAAATATTGTAAAAGTCAAATATAATGTGGTTTTTTTATAATTATTTATAAAGATAATAGTTAATTTTAAATAGGTATAATGATAAGCGCCATAATACCAATAAATGAAATTATAACTGAAATAATTTCCTTTTTAGTAGGTTTTTGACCTGCTAATGCAGAGATAATTGCCGATGCAATTATAACGCCACCCGTTGTAAGTGGGTTTTGGATAGATGCAGGTAAAACTAAAAGGGCTAAAAGCACTAAATAGTTACCTATTCTATTAAGAAGTCCGCCACCCGCCGAGTAAAGCACCGCTTTTATACTTGGCTTTTTAAATTGCTTTCTTACGATAAAAAGCACGGTTAAACTAATTACAAGCGACACCACCGCAATCCAAAAAGAATAGGTTGCCGAACTAACTTTATCGTACGGCGCGCTACTAAAAAACTTGGAAACAACGCCAATTGCACCGTTAAGTATAAACACGCTTATATAGTAAATCGTTCCGCCTTTGTTTTTTTGACCGCCTGCCGTGGTTGCAAGAGCAAGTATTATAAGTGCAATACATATTATTTTTGATAGCGTTATGCCTTCATTGTAAAAGATAATACCTACGATTGTTGGTAGCATCATACCGCCAAGCATCATAAATAGCGAATATACCGATAGGTTAACTTTTTCTAACGCTTTTAAGGAAAATAAATTACACCCAATAATAATAACCGCCGATAAAATGGCGCAAATTAAGGTAAACCAAGTAATAGAAAAATCAAAACCGCTAATTATTGATAGTGATATAATTCCAACCGTTGCCCCTACCGTGTTTAAAGTAAACGAAGAAACTATACTCGTGCCGTTTTCTTTTTGGTATTTATCGTTTAGCAAAAATTGCACGCTAAACATTAAAACTGCTATCGCTACATATCCGTATTCCATAATAAAACGATTATACTACTTTAAATTTTAAAAGTAAACAACTTATTAAAGTATATTAAAATTTTTTAAAAACTCTTGACAAGCACAATACTTCGTGTTACGATGTATTACACAAGGGGAGGTATAAATGGACGTTCAATTAAAGCGCGGTATACTTGACGTATGCGTTTTATCTGCAATAAAAACTGAAGAGTCGTACGGGTATAAAATTATAAAAGATTTAAAGCCTTACGTTGAGCTTTCTGAATCTACCTTATACACCATATTAAAAAGGTTAGAAGAATCAAATTTACTTACCGTGCGTTCGGTAGAACATTCGGGAAGGCTACGCAAGTATTATAAAATTACAAAAACAGGTCTTGGTAGATTGAAAGAGTTTAAAAACGAGTGGCGAGACGTTATGAAAATTTATGAATACGTAAGTAGGGGGGATAATAATGACTAAACAAGATTTTATTACCGCTCTTCGCGGTAAACTTAAAAAATTTCCCAATAAAGAAGTTGAGGATAGAATAAGCTTTTATTGTGAAATTATAGATGATAGCATAGAAGAAGGCTTAACTGAAGAACAAGCCCTTTTAAAATTAGGTAGCGTAGACGATATTGCAAATCAAATAGCAAGCCAAATACCGCTTAGAAAAATAGTAAAACACAATGTTAAACCAACCCGCAAACTAAAAGTTTGGGAAACTATTCTATTAATAGTAGGCTCGCCTATATGGTTAAGTTTATTAATCAGTTTATTTGCAGTTGTTTTTTCCGTATTTGCAAGTTTATGGTCGGTAGATATTTCTTTTTGGGCGATAACGATAGCATTTGTAGTATGCGGTCCCCTTGCCGTTATACTTGGTTTTATATTTATCTTTGTTAAAAGCGGTGCCGAAGGTTTTGCTATGATAGGTGCAGGATTAGTGCTTTTAGGTTTGGGAATTTTATTTGTATTTCTTTCAAAATTAATTACTGCTTTATTAGTTAAACTTACTAAACTTTTAATACTTGCAGTGAAGAAAGCATTTTTAATAGGGGGTAAAAATAATGAAATCAATAACTAAAATTTTATTAATTATTTCATTTGTCCTTATTTTAAGCGGAAGTGCTATTTTTGCAATTTCCGTTGCTGTGGGAGGGGAAAATATTATGCCAAAGTATGACACGAAAACATATACTGAAATAGAAAATTTTAACGATATTAGCGTAAAAACTAAAGAGGCTACCGTTGTTTTTGAAAAATCAACGGATGAAAAAGTAAAAGTTATTTGTTATGAAAACGAAAAGGCGCCACACTTGGTAAAAGTTGTTGACGGCAAGTTGGTAATAGAAGTTCAAAACAAGAAAAAATGGTACGATTATATAGGTTTTAACTTTAAAAGTCCTAAAATTACCATATATTTACCTATGGAAAAATACGGAAATCTTGGCGTTAACGTTTCAACGGGCGACGTTGTTATTCCTAAAGATTTTGCCTTTGAAAATATTGCTATTAATGGTAGTACTGGCGACGTAGAATGTTATTCTTCATCAGTAAACGATATTAAAATTCATATATCAACAGGGGATATTGAAGTTAAAGGGGTAACGGCTAAAAATTTAGATTTAAAAGTTTCAACGGGCGAAATTGAAGTGGAAAATACAAGCGTTGAAAATGATATTAATATTAAATTTTCTACCGACGGTACAAGTTTACAAAACGTTACCGCAAACAACCTTACAATAAACGGTACTACGGGGGACGTTGACCTTAATAACGTTGTAATAACTGGCAAAATGAATATTTCTAATTCTACTGGCGACGTGCATTTTATAAGGTGCGATGCTGGAGAAATTAAGGTTAGAGTTACAACGGGTGACGTAAAGGGAAGTTTACTTTCTTCTAAAATATTTATAGTAGATACTACTACGGGTAAAAAACAAGTGCCTTATTCAACCGAGGGTGGTATTTGTGAAATTACTACTTCAACTGGCGATATTATTATAACTATCGATAACTAAAAACTAAAAGGGTAACGGAGTCGTTACCCTTTAATTTTTAAACGAAAATACTTGAAATTAAGTAAATTATATGCTAACATATAACATATCAAAAAGGAAGTGTATTATGGCAAACAAAAGTTATACTAAAACAGACATTTTATTACCAGATTTTAATGAAGTAGATGCATATAAATGGGCGGTTATCGCCTGCGACCAATTTACAAGCGAACCTGAGTATTGGGATAAGGTTAAAGAAATAGTAGGGGATAGTCCGTCCACACTCAAAATTACTTTACCCGAAGTGTACCTTGATAAATCAAACGAGTTAATTCCTAATATCAACAATGCTATGAAAGATTATCTTTCAAGTATTTTAAAAGTTCAAAAGGACTCTGCTATTTACCTTGAACGCATTCAATCTGACGGAACAATCCGCAGGGGTATCGTTATGGCGGTTGACCTTGAGTGCTATGATTTTAAAAAAGGTGCAAAGTCTTTAATCCGTGCAACTGAGGCTACTGTAGTTGAAAGAATTCCACCACGCGTTGCTATAAGAAGAAATGCGGAAATTGAACTTCCACACGTTATGCTTTTAATCGACGACCCTAATAGAACGGTAATTGAACCGTTAATTGAAGGTTGCAACGGCAAAGTTCTTTACGATACCGACCTTATGCTTAAAGGTGGTCACGTTATCGGCAAGGCGTTAACTGAAGAAAACTACAACGCAGTAAGTAAAGCCCTTGACAACCTTATCACTCCAAGCGAAATTAAAAACCGCTACGGCGATGAAAATTTGTCGCCGCTTCTCTTTGCGGTAGGCGATGGTAACCACTCCCTTGCAACTGCTAAAACTTTATACGAAGAAATCAAGGCGCAAATAGGAGAAGAAAAAGCAAAAACTCACCCAGCAAGATACGCACTTGTTGAAATTGTAAATATTCACGATGAATCGTTGAAATTCGAACCAATCTACAGGGTTATGTTTAACGTTGAACGTGAAAAAGTTATAAAAGAACTTGAAGTATACGCTAAATCTTTAAACGGTACGGCTGATAAACAAACGGTTGAAATTTTATACGGTAACAATAAGCAAACTCTTGAAATTGAAAAGCCTAACTTACAATTAACAGTTGCCACCCTTCAAAACTTCATTGATGGTTACATTAAAAACAACGAAGGTGCGGAAGTTGATTATATCCACGGCGAAAATTCCGTTTTAGAACTTTCTAAAAAGCAAAACGCTATCGGTTTTATCTTTAGCGGTATGGGTAAATCAGAACTTTTTAAAACGGTTATGTTTGACGGCGCACTTCCTCGCAAAACTTTTTCTATGGGACACGCCGAAGATAAAAGATATTATTTAGAGTGCCGTAAAATTAGATAACTTTAAGGCATATTTTAGGGGATAATTATGATTTGGATTATTTGTGCGATTATATCCACGCTATTTTTGATAGCAGGTATTATTTTGTTTTTATATAATCGCAAAGAAAAACTTCACGTTATTTTCGTTTTAGGCGTATTGCTTATAGCCTCTTACGTTGCGTATATACCTATATTTTTAGAAAAGTATGATTTAGTTTCATCTCTTTTTGCAGGGGTGTTTAACCTTTTGCAATTAATGACTATAAATGCCGACTACTTAAAGTATTACGAACTTATTAATTTTTGTGTTTCATCAAGCGTATTTGCCGTAATTTACTTAGTAATTCTTGCTATTTTGCACTTAGCATTACCTATCGTATCAGCAATATCTGCAATTGCATTACTTTTACGCTTTCTTTCAAGCATTAGGCTTTACTTTGCTACAAAAACTAAAAGACCTATCTTTATTTTTAGCGAAGTGAACGAAAAATCAACGGCATTAGCCAAAGATTTTAAGAAAATCAAATGCGATATAGTATTTTGCGACTGCGATGAAAATACAATCTCTAAAGGTAAAAATAGCGGGTATATTTTTAAAGCGGAAAAAGCCGAAGACCTTTACGCAAAAACTAAAAAGGGTAAAGACGTTTACTTTATTTGCCTTTCGGAAAGTGAAGATAAATCATTAAGTTCCGCCCTTTCGTTAATAGAAAAATACTCTAAAGTGGATAGCGATATTCAAAACTATATTCACATTTATCATTTTTCTAAATTTAAAGATTATTCTTTATACGTTGACTCTACAAACAAAGGAAGTTTAGATATCCGTTGCATAAACGAATACGAATCAATTATCTATAATCTTTTAGATAAATATCCAGTTTACCAATATGCAAATAGCCAAATTCACGTGCTTTTATATGGATTATCACAAATAAACGTAATGGCGCTTAGAATTATTTCTTGGTGCGGTAAACTATATAATTACACCTTAAAAATTTCCGTTGTGGGAAGGGATATTGAAGATAGGAAAAACGAGCTTAAACTGTTATATCCCGGATTATTTGAAGATTATCACGACATTAATTTTTATAGCGTAAAAACTGAAAATCAAGCATTTGAATTGATAAGCGAAAAGTTAAAAGACGCAAACTATATTATAGTTTCTGAAAATACCGACGTTGAAACGATAGAAAAAGGCGTTGAACTTAGAAGGCTTTTTTATAAAGTTGATAATACTTTTACTAACTGCCCACCAATTTTCTGTTACGTACAAAACCAATCTCAATTTAACGTAGTTAAAGATTTAAAAACTGCCGAATCTAAAGCGGAAAGGAAAATGAGTTATAACCTTACCCCGTTTGGCAATTTAAGTGAAATATACTCGGTGGACTATTTAGTAAACTCTCCGCTTGAAAAACTTGCAAGAAACGTGCATTTTGCTTATGCGGAAATCTTTAGCAAAGGCGAAATAGATAAAGAACAAACTTATAAAGGCTATAGCGTTTTTGAAGTTAACAAGCGCTCTAACAGGGCAAACGCACTTCACGTTAGGTACAAACTTAATCTTTTAGGTTTAGATTATACCGATGATGAAAACGCAGTAGAAGTTGACTTTAACGAGTATTTAACCGATGACCTTCTTACCAAACTTGCAATAAGTGAACACGATAGATGGCTTACCTTCTTACAAAGTGAAGGTTGGTCAACTTCAACTAAAGAAGAAGTTTACGCTTATAGGGAAAGTGGTGCATCAAAGGGTAGGCATAACTGTCCGCTTTTAAAATTACACCCTTACATTTGTGATTTTGATAAGTTAGAAGAATTGTCTTTAGACTTAGAGGGTAAAGACACCCGTGTTTACGACTATGAATTAATTAAAAAAATCCCAGATATCTTAGGCGATAAGTGGGGATATGCTAAAAAGAAATTTAAAATTATAAAGAAATAAACTAAACGGCTTTGCGTGAAATCGCAAAGCCGTTTTTATTTATTTTAAATTAAAGTAAATTTTAGGTGCAACAAAGCCGTTTTTTTCTATACTGCCGTTTGTAAAGGTGATAACCTTTTCATTTAAAAGGCTTGTAAGTGATAGATAGGTTATAGCATCTCTATCGGTAAGGGTGTCAGTTGGCAGTATTTTTTCAAGCGCGTGAAAGATATCTTTAACGGTTGTCGTGCCGTTTTTTAACAAGTTTACAATTACCGCTTTAGAACTTTCTATAGTGCTATCGTCAAACGGAAGAACGGGTTTACTAAATTCTTTATAAGGAACTACTTCGTAATGGTCTTTATAAATTACACCTGAAGAAAGTGCGGGTAAAAGTTTATATTCCTTTACACTTTCAGGGAAAGCCGTTGGGGAGGAGGCAAGGTAAGCGCCGTCACTATTAAAGCCAACGAACATAGGCCTATTAATACGCGAATAATAAATACACTTTGGCGAATTTTTTTCAAGCATAAGCCCAACGATTTCGCCGGGCATTTCTACGTACGCAGAAGTCATTGCATCAATAGGTGTTTTGCCGCTATCTAAATGCTCGTAAATTCTTTGGCATAAAACGTCGCTCATATGAACCGATTCGCCAGTTGAAAGCCTAATATATATGCTACCTTGGATATTTAACTTGTTAGGTATATCGTATCCGCTTGCAATCATGCTATCTGCTATTTTACTACACGTTTCAGCATTATCCGCAAACGATGCACGCGCGCCGTTTGCAACGTAGCAAATTTTAACTTCGCCGTTGCGTTCTGCTATAAAAGGGTGCGCCCACGAACTATTTCCGCCAGACGGCGTTCTACTGTGAACTATTCCCGTATTACCAACAAGACCTTCCGCGTTAGTGGTTTTAAGCAATACGGCTAAATCGCCTTGAACTTTTTTATAATCAATGGTGTTGCCGTTATGTACTGCAATACCCGTATAAAAACCACCGTTTAAGCCTTCTTGTTTTTTAATCATTTCAAGAAGAATAGGCGTGGAATTTTTGCTACCTACGTAGCCTGCAATATTACACATAATTATTCCCTAAATTGTTGACTGTATAACGTTTTGTATCTACCGTTTAAGTTAAGAAGTTCTTCGTGGGTGCCTTGTTCGGTAATTTCGCCGTTTTCAACCACCGCAATCGAGTTTGCATTTTTGATTGTAGAAAGCCTATGCGCTACAACGATAGTAGTTCTGCCTTTGCAAAGTTCATCAAGAGATTGTTGTATTAAAATTTCGGTAGAGTTGTCAAGCGCACTTGTCGCTTCGTCTAAAATAAGTATCGGTGGGTTTTTCAAAAATACCCTTGCTATTGAAAGCCTTTGCTTTTGTCCGCCCGAAAGTTTTACACCGCGTTCGCCAATTACCGTATCGTAGCCCTTTTCAAGTGACAATACGAATTCGTGAATATTCGCGCGCTTAGAAGCTAAAATAATTTCTTCTTCTGTGGCGCTTGGATTGCCGTATAAAATATTATCGCGAATACTTGCGTTAAACAAATATACGTCTTGTTGAACGATACCAATATTTTTACGAATAGATTGCATCGTTATATCGTTAATGCTATTATCGTCTATTAAAATATCGCCGTTTTCAAGTTTGTAGAACTTAGGTATAAGATGGCAGATGGTAGTTTTACCACCACCGCTTGAGCCTACAAGCGCAAACACTTCGCCTTTTTCCACCTTGAAGGATAAATCTTTTAAAACGTCACCTTCTTCGCCGTAACTATACGTAACGTTTTTAAATTCTATTTTGCCTTTTACGTCAGTTAAGTCTTTAGCGGTAGGGGAATCTTCTTCAACAGGGGTATCCATAATTTCAACAAAACGTTGGAAACCCGTTGTGCCGTTTTGGAATTGTTCCATAAACATTATAAGTTGGCGGATTGGCGCTAAGAAGATATTGATTGATACGATAAATACCGAGTAATCGCCAAGTTCTATCTTGCCTGCGTATAAAAATAAACCACCGGCTATTAAAACTACAACGTTAAATACTTCTGTAACAAAAGTTGAAGTGGAGTGGAAAAGCCCCATATATTTATATGCTTTTTTGCGGGCTTGCACGAATTTTTTATTACCGTCTTCAAACTTTTCAACTTCCGTTTTAGAGTTAGTGTACGCTTTAGTTACCCTAATTCCTGAAATACTACTTTCAAGCGATGCATTGATTTGTGCTACTGATTTTCTACTTTCCATAAACGCGTCACGCATTTTTTTGCGGACTACAAATGAAATAATAAGTAAAAACGGAACGCAAATAAATATTATTAAAGTGAGTATTACGTTAATTGTAAGTAGATAAATAAACGCAGCAATAAAAGATATTGATGAAATGATAACCGTTTCAGGACCGTGGTGTGCAAGTTCGCTAACGTCGTTTAAATCGTTAGTCATGCGTGACATAAGTTTGCCCGTTTCGTGACTATCGTAAAACTTATAAGGAAGTTTTTGAAGATGGTTAAACATGTCGCTACGCATTTGCGCTTGCATTTTTACACCAACTATATGCCCGTAATACTGTATAAAAAAGTTCAAAAACATCCTTATAACGTATATAACAAGTAACGAAACCCCAAAAATTACAATCATTTCGATATTTTTATTCGGGATAAAATCATTTAAGATATTCCTTGTTATTACAGGATACAACATGCCAAGCAAGGCAACTACAAGCGATGCCAGCATGTCAAGGGTAAACATTAATTTGTGTGGTTTGTAATATGATATAAATCTCTTTAACATATACTAATTATAGCATATAAATTTTAAAAGATAAATAGATAGGTGAAAATTTTTACAAAACTAACAAAAAAGGCGTACCTTTGTACGCCTTAAATACTATTTTTCAAGTTTTACAAGAAGGTAATCGAACTTTTCAAATTCCACGGTTAAAGTATTGCCGTTTTTAAGTTCAACCCCTTCGCCCGTCATTTTGTTAACGGCGGTTTTAAATTTGCCGTTAAGTGTAATTTCCGTTTTGCCTGACGGAGAGTTGTATGCGTTAGCAACTATTGCTAAAAGGCTATTGCCATTTTCAAAATAACTAACTTTAAGCCTATCGCTTGAAACTTTTACGTCGTTTTCATAGTACGGTTTAAAGGTAGCCGTTTCTACGTCGATATCGTCAAACGCACGCCAAACTTTGGCTATTTCATCAACGCTTTCGTGGTTGTTTTGCGGGCGGGAAAGTACGCCAAAGGCAATAATCGTTGAAAGTGCTTGGTGGTAAGTCCAAGTAGGTGGGTTAGTATAGGTAATTACGTTAGCAAAAATGCCAAGTGGTCTACCCGTGTACACCGAACGGAAATGCCCTTCAGGTATGCTGTCAAGTTTGCCTTGGATAAGGTAAGGCTGTATAACTTCGCCATCCCAAATACTATCTGCAAACGCAAGGAACGGTATAGGGAAGTTGTTGTTTGTGTGGATATTAATTATCCCCCCGCGACTGTTTACGATTTCGTAAAGTTTTTCAAACATATCGCGCTTAGCGTAGATTGGCGCCGTACCGTGAATAACACCGTTTTCATCTTTATAACCGCAACCGTGTTTTAAGTTTTGGCATGCATCGATAGAATAAGTGCCATCAAGGTAAATACCGTCAAAACCGTACTCATCCATAAGTTTTGCAACGCCGTCAAGGAAGATTTGGCTGTAACCCGATTTATAGCAGATGGATAAATTTCTTTGGTGTGGCGTTCTTACGTATATGCCGTGCATAAAATCGTAGTAGTTTTGGTCACGCATGAGTTTATAGTCTAAAAAGTTAGCGTCAAACTCTGGCGAAAGGGTAGCAAGTTCAAAACCGAAGTACGGTATAATCTTCATACCCCTATCGTGCGCAAGTTTTACCATATATTTAAGCCTTTCCGCCGTGTTTTTAGTAAGGTAAAAACTGTTTTGTAAATCGTTCCACCTTTCGTGAACGTAAACGTATTCAACACCTTGGCGCTTAAGCTCGTCTATCATAATTTCGCCGTCAATAGAATCAGGCATTGGCTTATCAAGTAAAAATTGTCTGCCTTCTTTAGTTTCGAATACACCGTGCGTGTGGAAAGCCTTTTGTACGTATTGATTTTTAGGCATAGGCTTAACTGGCGTTGCTTGCATGCCGAATTCAAAAGTAATAGGGAATAAGAATCCACCGTTAAATTCACCTTTTTCAAGCCACTTATGATGTTCTTTATCCAAAAGGTGTACGCGTAAAAGGACGCAGTCTTCTTGATTAATACACTCAACAACCTTAGTTTCGTCTAAAATTTGTGAGCCTTCATCAGTCTCAAAAAATACGCCTAAGCCTGCAGTATCATTGCCAAGGTACACCGTGTTTTTAAATGGAAGAATTAAACTTTCGCTTGGAACGAAGTTCATAGTATTTAAACTCATAACTTCCTTGTCAACAGGCTTGCCGTTAACGGTAGTTACGCCTTCTGGGTTGATATGGTAAAATTTAGCAAATTCCTTTTTGAAAGGTATTTCAAGGTACAACTTATCAAGCACCATAAGTTCTTCTTGAGTGGTGTTTCTGCCGTAAATTCTACCGTAGTGGTAACCTTCAGGGCAAAGTTTAATATTACACTTAACAAGCCCGTCGTAATAAACGGTAAACGAGGTATTTAAAATAAGTTCTCTAAACTTTGTTGCTTGTACAAAAGTTATAGACCTATCGTTACCTTCAGTCATTTCGTAGTTTTCAAAGTTTTCCCACTCTATTTCTTTATCAAAGCATCTACCAGCAAGTCTAATAGGTTTTGCAAGCACTTCTTGGTTTGCCGTTAAAATTGAAGAAAAGAAAGGGCTTTGAGAAATAGTATAAGTTCTATTCCAAACGTTAACTTCATACGAATTACCTTTATCTACGCTTGTTACCGGTGTTAACGAAGGCACTACTATTTTTTCGTTCATAAATAATCTCCTATACAAGTATTTTAATACAGATTTTACTATAAATCAATAATACTCCTAAAATTTTATTGCTACAATGTTAAAAATTATTGAAAAACATATCATTTTTTATTATAGTGTGTTACAATAAAGATATGAAACAGTTCACCTTTACCGTTAATGAAGAATTTAATAATTTTAGGTTGGTTGATTTTTTAAAAAAACAAGGTGTTTCTTGCGAAATTATTTTAAAAATCAAGTACGGCGGAATATTTGTAAACGGGGTAGTTAATAAAAACGTTAACGACCCCCTTAAAACAAACGATGCCGTTAAATTTATTCTTCCACCCGATATCCCAAACGAACATTTAACGCCTGTAAAGGGTGACCTTAAAATTCTTTACGAAGACGAGTATATGCTTGCCATTGTTAAAGAAAGGGGAATTTTAACGCACAAGTTAAAGTTTAACGACACACCGTCGCTCGATGCGTTAGTTACTGGGTATTTTTTGCCTTACCCTTTTACTTTTAGGGCGGTTAATAGGCTTGATAAAGACACAAGCGGAATACTTCTTATCGCTAAAGATGAATTCACCGCAAGTTTACTTGGCGAGAAAATTAAAAATGGCGAAATTATAAAAACCTATACCGCAGTTGTTGTAGGAAAGCCAAAAGCGGATAAATTTATTATAGAAAAACCTATCAAAAAACCCGAAAACAGCATAAAGCGTTACTGTGAAGAGGGCGGAAAATACGCTAAGACGGAGTGCTTTTTCGTTAAGGATTTAGGTAACGGGCTTTCCCTTGTAGACCTTATACTGCACACGGGTAGAACCCATCAAATAAGGGTGCATTTATCATCGGTAGGTTTGCCACTTTACGCCGATAGTTTATACGGCAGGGAAGTTAAGGGAAAAACTTATATTTTGCACGCAAAAGGCTTAAGTTTTATCCACCCTTTCACCAATGAAAAAATAGAGTTAACTTCCCAAATTGATATTGACAAGGCATTTTAACGGTGCTATCATAAATAAGAACTAAAAGGCAGGTATAAAAAAATGAAACTTGTAAAAAAAATAGATATACACGTACACACTTCTCCGTCTAAATGGACAGCATACGGCGGTTACGCTTTTGCAACCCCTGAAGAACTTATAGAAATGTACGATAATTTAGGTGTAGAAATGGGTGTTTTATTGCCTGTATCAAACAGCGCAATGGTAACTTCATCAAACTACGAAAACTATCTTATTGCCGAAAAATATCCTGATAGATTCGTTTGGTTTTGCTCTTTTTGCCCTATGCAATATGGCAATTCTAAAGACACCGACTTTACTCCGTTTTTAGAAGAATGCAAAAAGCACGGTGCAAAAGGTATTGGCGAAATTACCGCTAATTTACCAATAACCGACCCAAGAACTTTCAACCTTTTTAGTCACGTTGAAAAGGCAGGTCTTCCGCTCACTTTCCATATCGGCGATTTAGGTAACGACTACGGCTTAGTTGACGATATCGGTTTACCAGGTCTTGAAAAAGCCCTTCAAACTTTCCCAAACCTTAAATTCTTAGGCCACTCTCAACAATTCTGGGCGGAAATTTCTAAGGTGGAAACGCAAGAGCAACGCCACGGCCAACCAAAAGGCAAGGTTACTGAGGGTAGGGTTGCCGAGCTTATGCGTAAATACCCTAATCTTTTAGGCGATTTATCGGCAGGTAGCGGTTACAACGCTATCACGCGTGACGTTGAATACGGCTATAAATTCTTAGAAGAATTCCAAGATAGGTTATATTACGGTACTGATATTTGTGCAACTTCTAACGTTCAATACGACTTTTTAAAACTCGCTAAATTCTTAGACGATGCCGTTTTAAACGGAAAAATCAGTTACGATGCTTACTATAAAATTTCACGCGGTAACGCTATTAAACTATTAGGACTTAATAAGGAATAAAATGACACAAATTTACGACGTTATTATCATAGGTGGCGGACCTGCAGGGTATACCGCAGGGCTTTACGGCGTAAGGGCAGGCTTTAACGTTTTACTGCTTGAAAAGGTTTATGCCGGCGGTCAAATAGCCCTTTCGCATCAAGTGGATAACTATCCGGGGTTTGAAAACGGGATAGATGGTTTTACCCTTGCACAAAATATGAAAAACCAAGCCGAAAAGTTTGGGCTTACAAGCAAGTTTGAAAATGTTATAGAAGTAAATTTAATATCCGAACCAAAACTTATAAAAACCGACGTAACCGAATATTTTGCAAAAACCGTAATAATCGCAACGGGTGCTAATCCAAGGGAACTTGGCATTGCTAACGAAGATAAATTTACTGGAAAAGGCGTGCATTACTGCGCCTCTTGTGACGGTATGTTTTACAGGGGTAAAACGGCAGTTATAGTAGGTGGCGGAGATACCGCGCTTTCCGAATCAATACTTTTATCAAGAATTGCAAAAAAAGTAATAATAATTCATAGGCGCGATAGTTTTAGGGGGTCTAAAATTTATCAAGATACTATATCCAAAACGGAAAACATAACGGTAATGCTTAATAGCCAAATAACCGAACTTTTAGGTGAAGACAAATTGAGCGGAATAACCGTTAAAAACGCAAAGACTAATGAAAGCATAAACCTTGATTGCGATGCCGTGTTTGTTTGTATTGGCAGAAAGCCTTCAACGGAAATAGTAAAAGGTCAAATCAACTTAAACGACGTTGGATATATCGTTGCAGGCGAGGATACAAAAACCAACCTTAACGGAGTTTATGCCGTTGGCGACGTAAGAACTAAAGTTCTTCGCCAAGTAGTAACCGCGGTAAGTGACGGTGCAGTTTCTATACACCATATAAGCGAATATTTAAACAAATAAAAAATTTGCTTGGCAATTTTGCCAAGCAAGTTTTATTATTCCTTATAAATACCTATGCTTTCAAGGTTTTTAAACAGTGGTTGCTCTATTAAACGGCAGGCAAGTCTTGCCATTTCTTCGGGGGTTTCCTTATAACCGTTTTCATACCAGTCAATCATTATAGACATAAGCCCCGATATTGTAAAGTTTAAAATTTGCTTCGCGGTATTAGGCGTTTCATCGGGGAAAAATTTATTAGTATCTATAAAGTGTGCAAGGGGCAGACCCTTATTGAATTTAAGCATTGTGTCGATAAGCGAACTTTTTATAAGTGCGTTTAGTAATTGTTTTCTCGGCTCGGTTATCCAAAAGGTAAAAAACTGTTCAAGTTCATTTTGTATAGTGCGTTTTTTTACTGAAAAACTTTTGCTATAGTCGGTATATCCTTGTAATGTATGTGAAATTAGCCCTTGCAGTACACCTTCCTTATTTACGAAATACCTATAAAACGCTTTTCTTGGAATCTTAGCATAATCACTGATTTCGCGAACGGAAATAGATTCGTAATGCTTTATCGAAAGCAGATTTAAAAATGCCGTTTCAATCTCTCTTTGGCGGGTTATAGAGTGTTTAGTTTTGCACATTTTATACATAAAATTAATCCCCTATAAATACAAAAAAGTTTTATTAATAAAAGTTAACTATAGGTTAATTTTATCATAAAATTTTCATAAGTCAATAAAAAAGGACAAAAGTGTCACAAAACTGACATTTTGGGTTATTGTAATATAATGAAAATTTTGTTAAAATATAATTATGAAAAAAATATAATTTTTAATTAGAGGAGAAAATTATGGCAAAACAAGTACAATTAGATGCAAATGGCAAACGTAAGTTTGGCATACGGGACAGTCTTGCTTATGCTGCAGGTGACCTTGGCTGTAACATGAGTTTCGCTTTAAAAGGCACTATGGCATTATTCTGGACGCAAGTTATGGGTTTAAGTGCATGGTATTCACTTTTACTTGTCGTTGTGCAAGTATGGGATGCTATAAACGACCCACTTATAGGTAGTATTATTGACTCCGATGTTCGCAGATATAGAAGAAATAAATTCTTACAATATATTTGGATTGGTTCTATCGGTTTAATAATCGGTGGTGCTTTATGTTTCTTACCTTTCCCAGGCGCTCCACTTTGGGCTAAATTTATAATATTCATTGCAGGTTACGTAATATGGGATGCTTTCTACACGATAGCAAACGTACCTTACGGCTCACTTTTATCGCTTATTTCAAACGATACTGCAGACCGTGCTTCACTTTCAGCTTGGCGTTCAGTTGGTTCTATGATTGGTAATATGGTACCAATGGTAATTCTTCCTTATATTATTTATAATAAAGACCAATCACTTAACGGTCCAATGGTATTCGTTGCCGCTTTAATAATGGGTGTATTTGGCTTCATTTGTTTCCAATTTATGATTAAAAACACTGAAATCCGTGTTGAAAAAGAAATTTGTATTAGTGAAGAAAAACCTAAATTTAACGTAATTAAAGCACTTGGCAATTTCTTTAAAAACCGTCCTGCAGTTGGCGCTACACTTGCCGCTATGGGTATGTTTATTGGTATGCATGGTGCGACTACTGCCGTATCAGTTGTATTCCAAAGATATTTCCAAAACGTTCAAATTTCGGGTGTCGTTCAATTTTTTGCAATGATTCCTATCATAGCGTTTACTCCACTTGCACGTAAGATGGTTACAAAATACGGCAAAAAAGAACTTTCTGTAATTGGTTCTATTATTTCTATTATTGGTGCGGCTGGTTTATTTATAATCGTTCCGTCTAACACAGGTTTAGATTTAGTATTATACATTATTTGTCAACTTATCTACAGCCTTGGTCTTGGTATATATTCAACGGTATCTTGGGCTATGATGGGCGATGCTATCGACTATAACGAATGGAAAACTGGTAAGAGAGAAGAAGGTACTGTATATTCACTTCACTCTTTCTTTAGAAAACTTGCTCAAGGTGTCGGCCCTGCAATTGTACTTGTAATTATGACTAGCCTTGGTTACGTAAATAACGCCGTTTTAATTAATGGAGTATATTACCGTCCTGAAGAAGTTGGTCAAGTTGCATCTGCTATTAACGTTAATTGGTTAAGCTTTGACGTTGCTATCAATCTTCGTATTTTAGTTGCAGTGTTATTCCTTGTGTCGGCATTATTCCAATTTGTTGGTCTCGCACTCGTTTATAACCTTGACAAGAAAACTCTTACTAAAATGAATAAAGAGCTTGAACGTAACGTTGAAGGATATGACGTTTTAACTTACACTACAGCAGAAGGTAGTGAAGACCTTGTAGGTAAAACTAATTCCTAACTAAACAATACTAATAAAAGCGCTTTAAACAGCGAATAAAGATAAGGTGCTCGCATCTTGCGTGCACCTTAATAAAGCTATAAAATTTAACTAAATTAGGAGAATATATGAGAAAAATTATATCTTTAAACAACGACTGGCTTTTTGTTAAAGATTGTAAAGAAATACCTAACAAAGAAGTTGGCGAAAAAGTAAATCTTCCACACACTTGGAACGCCGAAGACGGTTACGACGGCGGTAATGACTATTTCCGTGGTAGTTGTGCATATACAAAAGTATTAAAGGCAAGTCAACTTGATAAAGCCGATAGATATTTTTTAGAAATTAACGGTGCTAACTCTTCTTGCGACGTTTATATGGATGGTAAAAAACTTTGCCATCATGACGGTGGATACTCTACTTTTAGGGTAGATATCACTGAATATTTAAAAGAAGAAAGCCTTCTTTCTATTATAGTTGACAACTCGCCAAACGATTTCGTTTATCCACAAATGGCAGACTTTACTTTCTACGGCGGTTTATACCGTAACGTAAATATCATTGCGGTAAGTGAATCTCACTTTGATTTAGAATACTTTGGCTCAAAAGGTTTAAAAATTACGCCGATTGTTGACGGAGCAAACGCTAAAGTAGAAGTGGAAGTTTTTGCTAAAAATATTAAAGAAGGTCAAAAATTCGTTTACGCTATTTATGATAAAGAAGAAAACGAACTTCAAAAAATCGAATCTACCGATACAAAAGCCACTTTTGTTATTGAAAACGTTCACCTTTGGAACGGCAGAAAAGACCCTTACCTTTACTGTTGTGAAGTAGAAATCGTACAAAACGGCGAAGTGCTTGATAACGTTTGTAGTAGATTTGGTTGTCGTACTTTCAAAATCGACCCAGAAAACGGCTTTATCTTAAACGGCGAAGAATATCCACTTCGCGGTGTGTCACGCCACCAAGATAGACTTGGCGTAGGTAACGCACTTCTTCCAGAGCATCACGAAGAAGATATCGACCTTATTTTAGAAGTGGGCGCAACTACTATCCGTTTAGCGCACTATCAACACGACCAATATTTCTATGACCTTTGTGATGAAAAAGGTTTAGTTATCTGGGCGGAAATTCCTTATATTTCTAAACACCTTCCTAACGGTAGGGCGAATACTATTTCTCAAATGACAGAACTCGTTTGCCAAAACTACAACCACGCTTCTATCGTAGTTTGGGGCTTATCAAACGAAATTACTATGAGTGGGGATAAAGACCCTGATTTAATCGACAACCATAGGGTTTTAAACGATTTAGTACACTCTTTAGATAAAACAAGGCTCACAACTATCGCTTGCGTTTCGATGTGTCCAATGGATTCAGAATACGTACAAATTCCTGACGTTGTATCATACAACCACTACTTTGGTTGGTACGGTGGCGATACTTCAATGAACGGACCTTGGTTTGATAAATTCCACGCTAAATTCCCTAATATTCCTATCGGTGTATCCGAATACGGCTGTGAAGCACTTAACTGGCATACTTCAAACCCAACTCAAGGCGACTATACTGAAGAATATCAATCTTTCTATCACGAAGGACTTATCAAACAATTATTCTCAAGAAAATATATTTGGGCTACCCACGTTTGGAATATGTTTGACTTCGGCGCTGACGCACGTAACGAAGGTGGCGAAAACGGACAAAACCACAAAGGCTTAGTTACTATGGATAGAAAGTACAAAAAAGACTCTTTCTACGCTTATAAAGCTTGGCTTAGTGATGAACCTTTCGTTCACGTTTGTTCAAAGAGATATATTGATAGAGTTGAAGACGTAACTAAGGTTACTGTTTACTCTAACCTTCCTGAAGTAGAACTTTTCGTGAACGGCGAAAGCATTGGTAAACAAACAAGCGAAAATCACTTCTTCTATTTCGACGTTAAGAACGTTGGCGAATCTACAATCCTTGCAAAAGCAGGCGAGTTTGAAGATAGTAGCGTTATTAGAAAAGTAGAAGAAATGAATCAAGACTACGTTCTTAAAGAAAAGGGTATGGTTATCAACTGGTTCGACGTTGAAATGCCAGAAGGTAGATTCTCAATCAACGATAAAATTGGTAACATTATGAAAACCTTTAGGGGTAAACTTTGGTTTGCAGGCTTAGGATTAAAACTTAAAAAGTCTATGAGTAAAGGCAAAAAGGACGGCAAAGGCGGTATGGCTGGCTTTGACGTTGATATGAAAGCAATGATGGCTATGCTTGGCGGTATGACTGTATTAAGACTTACTTCACTTATTGCTATGGCAAACGTAACTTTCACCAAAGAAGAACTTTTAGCAATGAACAAAAAGTTAAACAAAATTAAAAAACCTAAAAATATGCAATAAATACAAAAACGCTTGGCGGATTCGCCAAGCGTTTTAATTTTGTTTTTTATTAAAGGTTTAATTATTGAAAATAATTGATTAGCATTTTGCCGTCAAATATTGATTAAGCCTTACTTTAATTTAATAACTTCTTGTCCGCCCATGAACGGTCTTAATACTTCTGGTACTGTTACAGAACCGTCTGCATTTTGGTATTGTTCAATAAGAGCAGGGAATACCCTTGAAGTAGCGAGACCCGAACCGTTAAGGGTGTGCATAAATGCAGTTTTACCAGTTTTGCTATCACGGTATTTAGCGTTGTTTCTTCTTGCTTGGTAATCCCTTGCGTTAGAAACTGAAGATACTTCTTTATAGATGCCCATTGAAGGAATCCAAACTTCTACGTCGTAAGTTCTTGCCATTGATGCTGAACAGTCGCCAGCGGCAAGTTTAGATAATCTAAAGTGTAAGCCAAGTTTATCCATAAGTGAACAAGCTTTATTGCAAAGTTCTTCAAAGGCTTTATCCGAACCTTCTGGGGTAGTGTATTGTACCATTTCAACTTTGTTGAATTGGTGACCTCTTATCATACCGCGTTCTTCGCTTCTTGCAGAACCTGCTTCTTTTCTGTAGCAAGGCGTGTAAGCAAAGAATTTAAACGGAAGTTTATCTTCTTCAACTATTTCGTTTGCATAAAGGTTAACGAGTGCCGTTTCAGCAGTAGGGAGCATAAAGCGGTTTTTCTTTCTGTCTTCATCAACGTCAAGCCAGTAAACTTCATCGCTAAATTTAGGGAATTGACCAGCACCAAAACCGCAGTTGTATGAAAGTTGGTGTGGTGGTAAAATAAATTCGTAACCGTCGTTTAAGTGTTCAGAGATAAAGAAGTTTAAAAGCGCCCATTCAAGTCTTGCACCGTCACCCCTGTAAGCCCAGAAACCGTTACCTGCAAGTTTTACGCCTCTTTCATAGTCGATAAGACCAAGGGAAGTACAAAGGTCAACGTGGTTTTTAACTTCAAAGTCAAATTCGGGTTTTGTGCCGAAAACTTTTTCTACTTTGTTATTTTCCTTTTCGCCTTCTAAAAGGTCTTCGTCAGGAAGGTTAGGTAACATTGCGATAAAGTTAAAGATTTCTTCTTGTAAAGCGTTGATTTTAGCGTCGCCTTCGGCAATCTTATCGCCAAGCGCCCTCATTTCAGCAAAAATATTTTCTACTGGTAAGCCTTGTTTTTTAAGTTGTGGAATTTGCGCAGAAACTTTGTTTCTTTCGGCTTTTAAAGTTTCAATTTCAAATTGTAAACGTCTTTTTTCAGCGTCTTTTTCAATAACTTCAGTAAAGTCTACTTCATAACCTTTTTTAAGTAAACGGGCTTTAATTAAGTCAGGATTTTCAATAATAAGTTTAATGTCAAGCATAATAACTCCTAAAAAATTCTTAAGTTTGTAGAATAAGTATATACCATAAAAAATAATTTTGCAAGTTTTTAGCCTACCAAATATATATTAAACTACATTAAAATATTTGCATTTATTTGTTTTTTGTGGTAATATACTCATATAATATATAAAACCGTTGCAAAAAAGAGTAGTGTTTTTTGTTTTTCAGAGAGTAGGCGTATGGTGCAAGCCTATAAGATAAAAAGTATGAAAGTGCATTTTGCTATTAAGGGGAATTAACAGTTCACGGGTTGCTCCGTTAACGGCAAATGAGTATTCTTATTTTTAAGAATAGAAGTAAAGTGGAACCACGCCAAGAACGTCTTTATATGTCTTGGCGATTTTTTATTTTTAGGAGTATTATGTCAAAAGCATCAAGAATGGATATTGACGCCGCAATGGCTAACGACCCTGCTGCGAGAACGCGTTTTGAAGTGTGGCTTACCTATTCAGGCATAAAGGCGTTAAGGGCGCACAGGCTCGCTAACTTTTTCTACCGCCATAATATGAAATTACTTGCAAGGATAATAAGCCAAAACGCAAAAAGGCGTACGGGTATAGAAATTCACCCTGCGGCAACAATTGAACCGGGCGTTTTTATCGACCACGGCGAAGGGGTTGTTATCGGCGAAACTGCGGTTGTAGAAACGGGCGTTGTCATTTATCAAGGCGTAACGCTTGGCGGTACGGGTAAGGACAAAGGCAATAAGCGTCACCCAACTATCAAACGTGATTCCGTTATAAGTGCGGGTGCGAAAATTTTAGGTGGAATTACCGTAAACGAAAACTGTAAAATTGGTGCAAGTAGCGTCGTGCTTTCTGACGTTCCTGCAAACTCTACGGTAGTTGGTATTCCAGGTAAAGTAGTAAAAACTAACGGTCAAAGGGTACACGATTTACTGCAAGATAAATCAGACCCAATAGCCGAAGAAATTAAAAACAATAGAATTATCATTGAAAAATTATCTAAGCGAATAGACGAGCTTGAAAAGCAAATTAACGAGGTGAAATAATATGAAATTTTATAACACTTTAACGAGAAAAAAAGATGAATTTAAAACTGAAGACGGTTCAAAAACCGTAAGAATGTATTCTTGCGGTCCTACCGTTTATAACTATGCGCATATAGGTAACTTAAGAACGTACGTGTTTATGGATTTACTCCGTAGGGGTTTAGCGTTTGAAGGTTACAAACTTAAAGGGGTTATGAATATTACCGACGTAGGTCACTTAACCGACGATGGTGACGATGGTGAAGATAAAATGGCAACAGCCGCTCGCCGTGAAAAGAAAGACCCTTATAAAATTGCAGAGTTCTATACTCAAGTATTCTTTAAAGACTTTGAAAAACTCAACATTAAAAAGCCTGAAATCGTATGTAAGGCAACCGACCACATCAATGAAATGATTGATTACGTAGTTGGTCTTTGCGATAACGGTTTTGGTTACGAAACGGACGACGGTATTTATTACGATATCTCTAAATTCAAAGATTACGGTGCGTTATCTGGCAATTCCCTTGATGAACTTAAATCGGGCGCAAGGGTAGAAGTTAACGACGGCAAGCGTAATCCATACGACTTCGCTATTTGGAAAAAAGCTCCAAAGGAACACATTATGCAATGGCCAAGTCCTTGGGGTCAAGGTTATCCAGGTTGGCATATCGAATGTTCGGCAATGAGTAAAAAGTACCTTGGCGAAACTTTTGATATCCATACTGGCGGTGTAGACCATATTCCTATCCACCACGAAAACGAAATTGCACAAAGCACTGGTTTAACGGGTAAAAACCCTGCTAAATTCTGGCTTCACGGCGAATTTATGCTCGTTGACGGTGGTAAAATGAGTAAGTCGCTTGGCAATACTTATACTATCGAACAACTTGAAAAAATGGGTTACAGCCCTATGGTGTTTAGATATTTCTGCTTAAACGCACATTACAGAAAGAAACTCAACTTTACTTTCGAAACGATGGATGCGGCTAAAGTTGCTTACGAAAGACTTGTTCAAGCCCTTTTAAAACACAAAAATTCAACAAACCTTTTAGGCGAAGAAAAAATCAACGCATACAAAAAAGAATTTGCTGATGATATTGCAGACGACCTTAATATTCCTTCTGCACTTGGCGTTTTATGGACTATGCTTAAAGAACCTGCGTCTAAAGACGTTTACGAAACAGCCCTTTACTTTGATAGTGTATTCGGTTTATCATTAAAGGACGCAAAAGAAGAAAAACAAGCAATTGAAGTTCCTCAAGATATTATTGAAAAGGCAGAAAAAATGCAATCGGCAAGAAAGGAAAAAGATTACGCAACGGCTGATGCTATAAGGGCGGAACTTGCAGGTCTTGGCTATATCGTTAAAAACACTAAAGACGGTTACGAAATCGAAAAGAAATAATAGGTGAATTATGAGAAAACTTACATCAGATAGTTTAAGGGAATTATATTTAAAATTCTTTGAAAGCAAAGGTCATAAAATTATAAGCTCGGCAAGTTTAATACCTGAAAACGACCCATCGGTATTATTTACAACTGCTGGTATGCACCCGCTTGTTCCTTACCTTTTAGGCGAAAAACACCCTGAAGGCACAAGGCTTACAGACGTTCAAAAATGTGTAAGAACTGGTGATATCGACGACGTTGGCGACCCATCACATTGTACTTTTTTTGAAATGCTTGGCAACTGGTCACTTGGCGATTATTTTAAAAAGGATATGATTTCTTGGAGTTATGAGTTTTTAACAAGCGAAGAATATCTTGGTATTCCCGTTGAAAAACTTGCAGTTACCGTTTTTGAAGGTGACGAAGACGCACCAAGAGATGAAGAAAGCGCAGAATATTGGGCAAACGCAGGTATTCCAAGGGATAAAATCTTCTATCTTCCTAAAAAGAACAACTGGTGGATAGCAGGTAACGTTGGTCCTTGCGGTCCTGATACTGAAATGTTTATTGATAGGGGTACGCCTAAATGCTGTCCTGAATGTTCGCCTGCTTGCGATTGCGGTAAATACCTTGAAATTTGGAACGACGTATTTATGCAATTTGAAAAGAAAGCGGACGGCACTTACGAAAAATTAAAACAAAAGAACGTAGATACTGGTATGGGTCTTGAAAGAACGCTTTCAATCTTAAGCGGTGTTCCTACCGTTTACGATACCGACGTATTTGAAGGCGCAAAAGCAAAAATCGAAGAACTTACTGGCAAAAAATACGATGAAAGCCCTGAAATTACAAAGGCGTTTAGAATTATTTTAGACCACACAAGAACTGCCACCTTTATGCTTGGCGACCAAAAGGGCGTAACCCCTTCTAACGTTGACCAAGGCTACGTTTTAAGAAGACTTATAAGAAGAGCGGTTAGATACGGAAGACAACTTGGTTTAGAACAAGGCAGTTTATCTTTAATTGCCGTTACCTTTGTTGAAAAGTATAAACACGTTTATACTGAACTTCAAGACAACCGTGAAAAAATTGTAACAGAACTCAATAAGGAAGAAGAAAAATTCTCTAAAACCTTAATTGACGGCTTAAAAGAATTCAACAAAGTTATCACTTACATTAAAGGGGATATCTTCCCAGGTAAAACTGCGTTCAGGTTATTTGATACTTTCGGTTTCCCTATCGAAATCACTACCGAACTTGCCGAAGAGAAAGGCTTTAAAGTAGACGTTCAAGGTTATGAAGACGCTTTCAAAGCGCATAGGGAAAAATCTCAAGCGGGTTCAGAACAAAAATTCAAGGGCGGTCTTGCTGAACAAAACGAAACAACGCAAAGACTTCACACGGCAACCCACCTTTTAAACGCTGCACTTAAAGAAGTTTTAGGAGACCCTAATATCAACCAATGCGGTTCAAACATTACCGTTGAAAGATTAAGATTTGACTTTAACTTCCCAAGAAAACTTACCCCTGAAGAACTTAAAGCCGTTGAAGATTGGGTAAACGACGCAATCAAGTCAAACGCGCCTGTAACAATGGAAGAAATGACCGTTGAAGAGGCAAAAGCACAAGGTGCGGTAGGTGTATTCACTAACAAGTACGGCGATAGGGTTAAAGTTTACACTATGGGCAGTTACAGTAAAGAAATTTGCGGTGGCCCACACGCTAACACTTTAGGCGAACTTAAACAATTCAAAATCAAAAAAGAAGAAGCAAGTTCCGCTGGCGTAAGACGTATTAAAGCTATAATCGTAGAATAATTTTATAAATACAAAAGCGTTGCGACAAAATCGCAACGCTTTAGTTTTATTCCGGAAGTATATCGTCCTTATGTTTTTCAAGCCACTCACAGCAAACTTTATAGCCTTCGTGGTCAAGGTCTGCCATAGTGTTTGTGTGTAAACAAATACCGTCAACTTCTTTATTTCTTAAAAGTTCGTAGTATCTGTCAAGTTGCCAAGCAACTTGTTTAGGGTCGGCTTTTTTATAGTCGCCAAAGTTGTATAAATACAAGCCTAAAATTCTCTTTTTGCCTTGTGTTTTTTCCTTATAAATTTTGAATTTATCCTCAAACTTCCAAAGGTTAGATTCACCCATAGTCCAAAGCATAATTCCGTCAAAAGGTTCTATATACGGCCAAAATTCCTTGTCTTTTTCAAGGTCAACGCCAAACTCGTCGGTGTATAAAACCATCCACATTTCAAGCGGTCTAACGTCGTTGTTGTGAAGTATATCCCTCGTTTTATAAATGTTTTCGATAGGGAAGTTTTTAAATCTTCCACCCGCGATAAAATCGTCGAAAACACCGCAAGTGATATTTTTAAAATCCCTTGCTTCTTCAACGAGTTGCTTGGCAAAATCTGGGTTAGCGCCCGCGCCGTTTAAGGCTTCGCCACTTGCATCGCGAAGTAAGTCCCAACCAACCCTTTGCATAGGTTTAAAAGAGTGGTTGTACTGCCTGCGGTTAACGTCTACGCCAACGGGTACCATAAATAGCCCCGTACAGTCAAGATACATAGCCCCTTCAAGCGGAGTCATACGCGAAAGTTCCGTATTGCCGTATTCGTTATAATACTTGCCCTCTGGGTGCGCCCAAAGCCAAAGTTTATCCTTTAAAGTTGCCATAAAAATCCTCCTTTATGAACTTTAAAAATAGTATAGTATGGTTTTTTAGTCTTGTCAATACTTTTTAGACAAAAAACGTTTGTAAAATCCACAAAAATAGCGGTAAAGTAACAAGTGAAATTATAGTGCTTAAAGTTACCGTTTTTGCACCGATTTCACAAGTTTTGCCTATTGATTTAGGGTAAACAATAGTGTTCATACCGCCAGGCATTGATGCAAACATTACGGCTAAAATGGTTACCGTACTTGACTGATTTAAAAGTAAGCAGATACCTAAAACTATAAGTGGTAAGGCTATCATTTTAACAAGGGTAATTAAGTAAAATTTACCCCCTTTAAATATTTCTTTAATATTAAATCCACCGATAACTACGCCCGATAAAATCATTGCAAGTGGCGACATAGTGTTTCCTAAAGTTTCTAAAATTTCAACGGAAAAAGTTGGCAGTACTAAACCAGATAAACCTAAAATCATACCTATAGGTATAGCTATTACAAACGGTACTAATAAACGCTTAAACTCTAAACGCTTTTGGTCGGTTAAAAGCCTATATCCTTCAACTGACGTAAACACCGTTACGAATATGCAAAACATCATAAAATCAAACATCATTTTTTCGCCGAAAAAGGCAAGGATTATAGGATAGGCAACGTAGCCGTAGTTGGGCACGGTAAAAACGTATTTCAAAACGTTTCTTTCATAACCGTCTTTAGTGAATAATTTTGATATGAAAATCGCACCCACGTAAAGTATTGCTATTAAAATAATACCTTTAAGGGAGTATTCAATACTTGACGATAAATTTTCAAAGGTAAAATTCTTATAATACGATGCAACCGTAAAGCAAGGCGAAGACACGTAAAGCACCACTTTAGATAGGGTGGTTGAAGAGTTTTCATCCAAAATTTTAAACCTTCTCAGCACAAAGCCTATCAAAACGTATATAAAAATTGTAAGTACGGGTGTAAAAACCACTAAATAATCGCCCATCTTAACTCCTAAACACTTAGAAAATCAACCTTACGTTTAGCCGTAGCCTTATTCCTTAAATATAAAAACACTACTGCGTTGTAAAAGACACAATTTTTTAAAAGTGCAATACCATAATATGGTAATATAATAACTTTGTCAACGCTTTAGCAAATATTTAATAATTTTTTATTAAAAGGGTATAAAATCGCTTTTCTTAAAAAAAATTTTGTGCTATAATGAACCCAAGTGGCGAAATACCACAAAAAAATGGTATTTTTGCCGACTAATTTTTTTGAAAGACTTTGTTAAAATTTTAACAAGCAAGACTAATTACTTAAATTAAGTAAAGGAGATAAATTTATGAACAAGAAAATTACAATTATCGGTGCTGGTGCTGTTGGCTCTTCAATCGGCTACTTACTCGTTGCTGAATCTATCGCTTCAGAAGTAGTGTTTATTGACGTTAACAAAGATAAAGCTTCGGGCGAAGCAATGGATATTTATCAATCTACTCCATTTTTATCGCCATCGGTAGTTCGTGCAGGCGAATATGAAGACGCTAAAGGTTCTGATATCGTAGTAATAACTTCAGGCGTAGCAAGAAAGCCAGGTCAAACACGTATTGACTTAGCAAAAATCAACGTTGGTATTATCAAGAGTATTGCTCCACAAATTACTGCAGTATGTCCTGACGCTATTTACGTTATCGTTGCTAACCCAGTTGACGTTTTAACTTACACATTCCACAAAGAAACTAATATCCCTGCAAACCGTATTATTGGTTCGGGTACAAGTTTAGATACTGCAAGATTAAGAACAAGACTTTCTGAAATCTACAAAGTATCTCCACTTCAAATCGAAGCTAACGTTTTAGGTGAGCACGGCGATACAATGTTCGTTGCTTGGTCAATGGCAAAAATCGCAGGTATTCCTATTGATGAATTCAAAAAGGTTACTACCGTTGAAAATAAGGACGTAGTTGCTTACGATAAAGAAGAAGTTGCTGAATACATTAGAAAATCAGGCGGTATTATCATTTCTAAAAAGGGCGCTACTTACAACGGTGTTGCCGCTGCAGTTGCACACATTTGTAAGAGCATCTACTTAGGTATTGATAGCGTTATCTGTTTATCAGTACTTTTAAAAGGCGAATACGGTATTAACGACGTATGTATCAGTATTCCTACAATCGTAGGTAGAAACGGTATCGTTTCAACACTTACACCTACGTTAAGCGCAGAAGAACAAGCGCTTTTAGTTAAGAGTGCTGACGCAATGAAAAGCGTTATTGACCAAATTAAAGAATAATTATTGATAAGGAGATTTTGATATGGGTTATCGTATAGAAAGAGATACCATGGGCGAAATGAGGGTTCCTGACGATAAGTATTGGGCTGCTCAAACGCAAAGAAGTTTAGAAAACTTCAAAATCGGTGGCGAAGTGATGCCAAGGGAAATTACCCACGCATTTGGTATTTTGAAAAAAGCAGCCGCTATTGCGAATTTCCGCTTAGGTAAAATTAGCGAAGAAAAATTACAATACATCTCTAAAGCGAGTGATGAAGTTATCGAAGGAAAACTTAACGACCACTTCCCACTCGTTGTATGGCAAACGGGTTCTGGTACTCAATCAAACATGAACGCAAACGAAGTTATTGCGGGTAGGGGCAACGAACTTGCAGGCACTAAACTTTTACATCCAAACGATGATATTAACAAAAGCCAATCAAGTAACGATACCTTCCCAACTGCAATGCACATTGCCGCAGTTATTGCCATCGAAGATAAATTAATTCCTGCAATGGATAAATTTATTGCAACGCTTGCTCGTTTAGAAGAAGAAAACAAAGACGTTGTAAAAAGTGGTAGAACTCACTTACAAGACGCTGTTCCTATTAGTTTCGGTCAAGAAATTAGCGGTTGGCGTGCAATGGTTGAAAAGAGCAGGGGTATGATTATCGCATCTCTTGACGGTCTTAGGGAACTCGCGCTCGGCGGTACTGCCGTTGGTACGGGTTTAAATGCTCCTAAGGGCTTTGCCGAAGCAGTTGCTGAAGAAGTAAGCAATATTTCTGGTAAAAAGTTCATTACTGCTCCTAACAAATACCACTCTTTAACTTCTAAAGACGAACTCGTATTTGCACACGGCGCGTTAAAAGGCTTAGCCGCTAACATGATGAAGATAGCAAACGACGTTAGATGGCTTGCATCAGGCCCTCGTTGTGGTCTTGGCGAAATCTTTATTCCTGAAAACGAACCGGGTTCTTCAATCATGCCAGGTAAGGTTAACCCAACACAATGCGAATCAATGACTATGGTTGCCGTTCAAGTTATGGCTAACGACGTAGCAGTTGGTATGGGTGCATCTCAAGGTAACTTTGAACTCAACGTATTTATGCCTGTAATTATCTACAACTTCTTACAATCGGTAAGACTTCTTGCAGACGGTCTTGTTTCTTTCAACGACAACTGCGCGGTAGGTATTAAGGCAAACAAAGAAAAAATGAACCACAATCTTTATAACTCTTTAATGTTAGTTACAGCACTTAACCCTTATATCGGTTATGAAAACGCTGCTAAAACTGCTAAAAAGGCTCATAAAGAAAATATAAGTTTAAAACAAGCCTGCGTGGAACTTGGATTCTTATCTGAAGAAGAATTTGACAAAGTATTCCACCCAGAGCAAATGATATAATAGGTAGATTATGAAGTTTAGTTATTATCCGGGTTGTACCCTCAAAACAAAGGCAAAAGAACTTGATATCTACGGCAGAAAGGCTCTTGAAGCGCTTGGCGTAGATTTTGAAGAAGTAAAAGAATGGCAATGTTGCGGTGCTGTTTATCCAGTAGCGAAAGACGAAGTTGCAACTAAACTTTCAGCGGTAAGAACGCTTGCTTCTTCAATGGAAGACGACGGCAAAGTATTAACTTTATGTTCGGCTTGTCACAACGTTTTAAAACGCGTTAACGACGATATGAAAAACGACGCTAATATCCGTTTTAAAGCAAATAACTATTTAGGTTTAGAAACTCCATATAACGGTGAGGCGGAAGTTATTCACTACTTGGAAGTGCTTAAAAACTACGTTGGTTTTGACAAAATTAAAGAAAAAGTTGTTAAACCTTTAAAAGACGTTAAAATTGGTGCTTACTACGGCTGTTTACTTCTTCGTCCAAGCGGTGTTTTAGCATTTGATAATCCTGAAAATCCTACAATCATTGAAGATTTCATCAAGGCTATCGGTGCTACGCCTGTAGTTTATCCGTTTAGAAACGAATGTTGCGGTGCTTACGTTTCTTTAACTAAAAAGGAACTTGCAGAGGCAAAATGCAAATCAATAATTAACTCGGCAAAAGATGCTAAGGCAGATATGCTTGTAACGGCTTGTCCGTTATGTATGTATAACTTAACTGAAAACGGCAAAAACGCTATTCCTGTTAAGTACTTTACTGAACTTTTAGCTGAGGCTTTGGGGGTTAAGGAGTAAGTTATGGAAAAGAACGAACAAGTAAAACTCATTAAAGAAAGAAGTGGTACCGACGCTAAAAAATGTATGAAATGCGGTAAGTGTTCGGGTAGATGTCCAGCCTTTTCTGAAATGGATATTAAACCACACCAATTCGTTAGTTATATAGAAAAGGGCGAAATTGACAAGTTACTTCAAAGCAAATCATTATTTACTTGCTTAACTTGTTTCGCTTGCGTAGAAAGATGTCCAAGGGGTGTTGCTCCTGGTGCGATTATCGAGGCTGTAAGACAAGAACTTATTAGAACGCAAGGTGAAAATCGCGTACAAGCTGAAGAAATTCCTTCACAAATTGATGAACAAATTCCTCAACAACTCTTAGTGAGTATGTTTAGAAAGTTTAATAAATAATTTATATATAGGAAGTGAAATATGCAAAAAATAGGCGTATTCGTGTGTTGGTGTGGTACCAACATCGCAGCGACGGTTGACGTCGTTAAAGTTGCTGAAGCCCTTAGATTAGAACCAAACGTTGTAATTTCAGAAAATTATCAATATATGTGTTCTGAAAACGGTCAAGCACTTATTAGAAATGCAATCAAAGAACACGGACTTACAGGTGTTGTAGTATGTTCTTGTTCTCCAAGAATGCACGAAGCAACATTTAGAAAAACTTGTGAATCTGCAGGTATTAACCCTTACATGGTTGAAATTGCAAACATTAGGGAACAATGTTCTTGGATTCATAAAGACATTGATGAAGCAACTGAAAAGGCTATCATCTTAGGTAGAACTGCTATCGCTAAGTTAAGACTTAACGCACCTCTTACTTCAGGTGAAAGCCCTGTTGTTAAAAGAGCACTCGTTATCGGCGGTGGTATCGCAGGTATTCAATCTGCCCTTGACATTGCAGAAGCAGGCTTTGAAGTTGATATCGTAGAACAATCGCCAACTATCGGCGGTAACATGGCTAAACTTGATAAAACTTTCCCAACCCTTGACTGTGCGGCTTGTATCTTAACGCCAAAAATGGTAGACTGCGCTCAAAATGAAAAAATCGACATCATGACTTTCAGCGAAGTTGAAGCAGTTAAAGGTTTCGTAGGTAACTTCAAGGTTAAAATTAGAAGAAAAGCAAGATTCGTTAATGAAGATACTTGTACTGGTTGTGGTATTTGTACTCAAAAATGTCCTTCTAAGAAAGGTCTTAACGAATTCAATATGGGTCTTAATAACCGTCCAGCAATCTATATTCCGTTTGCTCAAGCAATTCCTAACGTTGCTATTATCGACCCTGAACAATGCTTAAAGATTAAAAATGGTAAGTGTGGTCTTTGCGCAATGCAATGTCCTACAAAGGCTATCGACTACACTATGCAAGATTCTTTCGTTGAAAGGGAATACGGCGCTATCGTAGTTGCTACTGGTTTTAAACCTATCTCTCTTGAAAACTTCAACGAATACGGCTACTCTACTTATAAAGACGTAGTAACTTCACTTGAATTTGAAAGAATTATGAACGCTGCAGGTCCTACAAGCGGTAAACTCGTTCGTCCTTCAGACGGTAAACACCCAAGGGTTATTACCTTTATTCAATGCGTAGGTTCAAGGGATACTTCAGGTTGCGGTAAGCCATACTGCAGTAAGATTTGCTGTATGTATACTGCAAAACACGCAATGCTCGTTAGAGAAAAATATCCTGATACCGAAGTACATATCTTCTATATCGACGTAAGAACACCTGGTAAAAACTACGATGAATTCTTCCGCCGTGCAGTTGAACAATACGACGTTGACTATATTAAAGGTATGGTTGGTAAAGTTTATGCCGATGGCGATAAACTTATGGTACAAGGCTCTGACCTTTTAAGCAACGAACAAATTATTATCCCTTCAGATATGGTTGTTCTTGCTGCGGCTATCGAACCTAATCCATCAGTTAGAAATATCGCAACAATGGTAACTGCAAGTATCGATACTAACAACTTCTTAACTGAAGCGCACGCTAAGTTAAAACCAGTTGAAAGCCCAACTGCAGGTATCTTCTTATCAGGCGTATGTCAAGGCCCTAAAGATATCCCTGAAACTGTATCTCAAGCAAGTGCTTGTGCTGCAAAGGTTATCGGCTTACTTGCTAAAGATAAACTTAAATGTAATGCTTGCGTTGCTCATTCGGACGAAATGATTTGTACAGGTTGTTCGGTATGTGAAAACGTATGTCCTTACGGTGCTATTACTTACGTTGATAAAGAATATCGTATCGGCGGTGGTAAAACTGAAATTAGACGTGTTGCAACCGTTAACGAAGCAGTATGTCAAGGTTGTGGTGCTTGTACGGTTACTTGTCCTTCGGGCGCTATGGACCTTAAAGGCTTTGCAACTAAACAAATTATGGCGGAGGTAGATGCAGTATGCAAGAGATAAATAAAGAACATAAACCGCTTATCGTAGCATTTTGCTGTAACTGGTGTAGTTATGCTGGTGCTGACTTAGCAGGCTCTTCAAGACTTTCTTACCCTGCTAACGTTAAAATTATAAGAGTACCTTGCTCATGCAGGGTAAACCCAACTTTCGTATTAAAGGCTTTCCAAAAGGGTGCTGACGGCGTTATCTTATGTGGTTGTCACCCAGGCGACTGCCACTATACAACTGGTAACTACTATACAAGAAGAAGAATGTCTTTACTTTTCAGTATGCTTGACTATTTAGGTATTGAAAGGGAAAGAACAAGAGTTGAATGGGTTTCTGCTGCGGAAGGTGCAAAATTTAGTAACGTAATGAACGATTTTGCTAAGACCATTACAGAACTCGGTGAAAATAAAAGGTTGGAGGATTTAAGATGCAAAGATTAGAAACTGCTGTTAAAAGTAAAGCAATCGAACTTTTAAATAATCAAACCGTAAACCGTGTTCTTGGTTGGACTAAAGGCGAATTTTGTTACGACGTATCGCCTGCAGTATTCTACAGTGAAAAGGATTTAGAAAACTTCGTTTACAACGGTTTCTGCGGTGCAAACCTTTCTAAATACCTTATCGAAGAAAGCAAAAAAGAAGGCAAGATTTTAGTTTTCTTAAAACCTTGCGACACTTACAGCTTTAACCAACTTATTAAAGAACACAGAATTAAAAGGGAAAACGTTTACATTGTTGGCGTAGAATGTCAAGGCAAGTTTGACGTTCAAAACCTTTACGCAAAGGGTATTGAGTTCGTTGATAGCGTTGAAGAAACTTTAGATAAAGTTACTGTAAACGGCAATATCGAACTTACAAGAGACGATATCAAACTTGAAAGATGTACAGTTTGCGATAAAAAACACGTTGTTTACGATGAAATCGTTGAAATCAACGAAAAAATCCCTTCAAACAAAGATAGATTTGAACTCGTTAAAAAACTTGAAGCAATGACTGCTGATGAAAGATACGCTTTCTGGAAGAGTGAACTTTCTAAATGTATTCGTTGTAACGCTTGTAGAAACGTATGTCCTGCATGTAACTGTACTAAATGCGTATTCGATAACGATAATTCAACAATCGCATCTAAAGCAAACTCGGATAGTTTTGAAGAAAAATTATTCCACATTATCAGGTCTTTCCACGTTGCAGGCCGTTGTACTGACTGTGGCGAATGTTCAAGGGTATGCCCACAAAATATTCCACTTCACTTAATCAATAGAAAGTACATTAACGACGTTAACGAATTATACGGCGAATTCCATGCTGGTGAAGACGACCACTCTAAAGGTCCTTTAACAAGCTTTACTAAAGAGGATAAAGACCCATCTGAAGCAGTAAGGAGGGATAAATAATGAAGAGAATTTCTTACGATAAAATTAATTTATTATATAATGAATTATCTCAAATTACTGAACTTTACTTACCTGTTAAAGAAAGCGGTGCTGTAAACTTCAAAAAGTACGACGAAACACAAACTCCTGATATTGAAACTTTACAAACTGTAAAATCTGCTAAAGATTTATTCTTCCCACAATCGGAAGATATGGTAAAATTCAAAACTGATGGTAAAAACATTGAAATTACCGATGCAAGAATTATAAAAGACAGTTTTGTTCTTTTTGGCGTTCGTGCTTGCGATATGCGTAGTTTTGAAATTTTAGATAAGGTATTTTTACAAGAACCTGTTGATACTATGTATCAAAACAAAAGGGAAGCAGGTATTATCTTTACCCTTGCTTGTAACAATCCACAACCTTCATGTTTTTGTAAAGTGTTTGGCATTGATGCGTCAAAACCACAAGGTGACGTTGAATGCCGCTTAGTAGACGGCTACTTATACTTAGAAGGTAAAACTGAAAAAGGCAATGCTATCTTAGCAAAATTAACTTGCTTAGAAGATGCTAAAGACGGCGAAAAAGTAGCAGATAAAAACGCAAAAGAAATCCAAGAAAAAATTGAAAAACTTCCTTTCAGCAATTTAGATTTATCTAACTTCAAAGGTGACAACTTAATGCCACTTTTCGATAGACCTGAATGGGAAGAATTAAGCAAAGCATGTTTAGGTTGCGGTACTTGTACTTTCGTATGTCCTACTTGCCAATGCTTTGATATTAGAGATTTCAAAACTAACGACGGCGTTAAAAGATTTAGATGTTGGGACTCTTGCATGTATTCAGAATTCACAAAAATGGCTGCTGAAAACCCAAGAAAGAACCAACTTCAAAGATACCGTCAAAGATTTATGCACAAACTTGTATACTTCCCATCTAATAACGACGGTGTATACAGCTGTGTAGGTTGCGGTAGATGTGTTAAAAAATGTCCACAATCACTCAACATAGTAAAAGTAATTAAAAAACTCGGGGGTAACAACAATGACTAATGAAGAATTGATTCCTAAAATCGGCGTCATAACTAATATTAGAAGAGATACGCCTGACGTTAAAACTTTTAGAGTTGTAGGCCTTGACGGTAAAAAATTATTCGAACATTTACCTGGTCAATGTGCAATGATTTCAATTCCTGGCGTAGGCGAAGCGATGTTCTCAATCACTTCTTCTCCTACCAACACGGAATTTATGGAGTTCTCAATTAAAAAATGTGGTTGCGTAACTTCTTTCTTACACGCAATGGAAGAAGGTCAACAAATCACGGTAAGAGGACCTTACGGTAACGGTTTCCCAGTAAAAGGCGCATTTAAAGGCAAAAACATGCTCTTTATCGCTGGTGGTATCGGCTTAGCTCCACTCCGTTCAGTTATCAACTATATAAGAGATAACAGGGCAGACTACGGCACGGTTGATATCGTTTACGGTTCTCGTTCAATGGACGACCTTGTAGACTTTAGAGAAATTCAAGAAGAATGGGTAAACGAACCAGACTTCAACGTATATCTCACAATCGATAGACCACAAGACGGTTGGGACGGCCACGTAGGTTTCGTACCTGCATACGTTAAGGAAGTTAATATTCCTACAGACAGAACGGCAGTTCTTTGCGGTCCACCTATCATGATTAAGTTTACACTTCAAGCACTTTTAGAACTCGGCTTTAATAAAGAGCAAGTTTACACCACGTTAGAATTTAGAATGAAATGTGGTATCGGCAAATGCGGTCGTTGCAACGTTGGCGACAAGTACATTTGTAAAGACGGCCCTGTATTTAGAATGGACCAACTTCAAGAACTCCCTTCAGAGTATTGATTATATAGGAGAAAACTAAAATGGAAAAAATGGTAAATGTATATTTTTTCGGTAAAAAATACCAAGTTCCACAAAGCCTTACTATTATGAAGGCTATGGAATACGCAGGTTACAAATTAATTCGTGGTTGTGGTTGCCGTAACGGTTTCTGTGGCGCGTGCGCTACTTTATATAGAATTCACGGCAAAACAGAACTTAAAACTTGTCTTGCATGTCAACAACAAGTAGAAGAAGGTATGTACGTAGCTACTCTTCCTTTCTTCCCACTCGTTAAACAAGTTTACGATATTCAAAAGGTAAAACCAACTGAACAAATCATGATGCAATTATATCCTGAAATTTATAGTTGTATCGGCTGTAACGCTTGTACTAAAGCTTGCCCACAAAGTTTAAAAACAATGCAATACATTGCTTACGCACAACGTGGTGAATACGATAAATGTGCTGAAGAATCTTTTGACTGCGTAATGTGCGGTATCTGTTCTTCAAGATGCCCAGCAGGTATTTCACACCCACAAGTAGCAATCCTTGCTCGTAGACTTTACGGTAAATACATAGCACCTGAATGCGAACACCTTTTAGATAGAGTTAAAGAAATCAACGAAGGTAAGCACGATGACAGCATGAGCGATATCATGAACAAATCTCTCGAAGAGCAAAAAGCCCTTTACAATACGAGAGATATTGAAAAGTAATAGGGAGGAACTCAAATGTATCAATATACTCAAGAACAACTTGATTCTATAAAGAAAGTAGAGGCTTCAAGAAAAGAAAGACTTGAAAACCTTCACCCAAGAATGACTGCTGATGAAAAAACTGCAGTATTACAAGAATTCCACCCAGACTATATCGAAGGTGCATACGAAACTTTAAAAATTGGTCCTAACAAAGGCGAAAAAGTTCTTCACGAACTCGCTGACCTTTTACAAGGTAAATCAAGGGTTGGTTCTCTTAAATTCGACCTTAAAAAACCTGATTATGACGTAGACGTTTTAGTTATCGGTGGCGGTGGCGCAGGTTCTTCTGCAGCGGTTACAGCACACGCTAACGGCGCTAACGTTATGATTGTTACTAAACTTAGAATTGGTGACGCTAACTCAATGATGGCTGAAGGTGGTATCCAAGCGGCTGATAAGCCTAACGATAGCCCTGCTAGGCACTATCTTGATGCTTTTGGTGGCGGTCACTTTGCTGCTAAACCTTGCTTACTTGAAAAACTCGTTAAAGAAGCACCTGACGCTATCCGTTGGCTTTCTGACCTTGGCGTTATGTTCGATAAAGACGAAAACGGTAACATGGTAACTACACACGGTGGCGGTACTTCAAGAAAGAGAATGCACGCTTGTAAAGACTATTCAGGTGCTGAAATCATGAGAACTCTTCGTGACGAAGTTATCAATAGGGGTATTCCTGTAATTGACTTTACTTCTGCTGTTGAAATCATTAAAGATGAAAACGGTAAAGCAGCCGGTGCAGTTTTAGTTAATATGGAAACTAACGAAGTTTTAATTGCTAAAGCAAAAACAGTTATCATCGCAACTGGTGGTGCTGGTAGACTTCACTATCAAGGCTTCCCAACTTCTAACCACTACGGTGCAACTGCCGACGGTTTAGTTCTTGCTTACCGTGCAGGCGCAAAACTTTTATACGCAGATACTTTACAATATCACCCAACTGGTGCTGCAGAACCTACACAAATTTACGGTGCGTTAGTTACTGAAAAAGTACGTTCACTTGGCGCACAACTCGTTAACAAAGATGGTAAACCTTTCGTTTACTCACTTGAAACACGTGACGTAACTGCATCTACTATCATTAGAGAATGTAAAGGTCGTGGCAACGGTGTTAAAACTACTGACGGCGAAGGCGTATGGCTTGATACACCAATGATTGAAATTATCGGTGGCGAAGGCACTATCGAAAAGAGAATCCCTGCAATGATGAGAATGTTCGGTAAATACGGTATCGATATTAGAAAAGAACCTATCTTAATTTACCCAACACTTCACTACCAAAACGGTGGTATCGATATCAATGCTGACGGCGAAACTACAAACATAGAAAACCTTTACGTTGCAGGTGAGGCTGTTGGTGGTATCCACGGTAGAAACCGTCTTATGGGTAACTCACTTTTAGATATTATCGTATTCGGTAGAAATGCTGGTAAATATGCAAGTGAAAAGGTTAAAGCAGGCGTTAAAGTTGGCAAACTTACTTTAGACCACGTTAAAGCCTTTGAAAAAGAAAGAAAAGAAGCAGGTATTAAATCTGATATTCTTTCACCAAAGCTTTTACCTGATTATACTCGCAAAGACCTTTAAAAGTCTATAAGCGTCGCAATACTGCGTTTCTGCAAAGTGGTTTTAGACTTTGATGACCAAAAAGGTCTATCAAATCCTAAACCATTTGCGAGCCTTGTCTTGCTCGCTTCTATCCTTTTAAAGTAGCACTTTATTTAAGTGTGGTATAAATTTTATTTAAAAAATTATAATACGGACGTAATGCTACGTCCGTATTAGTCCGTAAAAATATAGGAGATATTATGGAAAAATCTAACAAAAAAAGCCTTAAATGGCTTTGGATTACTCTTGCTATACTCGCAGTAGTAGCTCTTGCTGCTTGGTGTGTATATAATGCTTTAGAGGCACATAGTGTTAATAAAGTTTTTAAATTTAGTACAACAGCATCATTATTTATTTTAATATTTATAATAACAGCTCTTGGTTACTTACTTGGTTCTATAACTATTAAAGGTGTTAACTTAGGTACTGCAGGCGTGTTCTTGGTTGCTATCTTATTTGGGTTTATATGCACTCTTAATTTTGGTAATGTTCCAGTTATTGGTTCTTTCCACGTTGAATCAGGCGATACTATTGTAGAAACAATGGGTGGCTCTATTCAAAACTTAGGTCTTATTATGTTCGTAGGTTCAGTAGGTCTTATTGCAGGTCCTAACTTCTTTAAAAACCTTAAAAAGAACTTTAAAACCTATATCGTTTTAGGTGCAATAATTATTATATCATCAACTGCTGTTGCGGTATTATTTACTGCTATAACTGATTATGGCTCAGGTTTTTGGGCAGGTATTTTATCAGGTGCGTTAACTACTACCCCTGGTTTCTCTGCTGCACAAGAAGCAACTCTTTCAGTTCTTCAATCATTACCTCAATATGCTAATCTTACTACTGAGGCTTTAAGACAACTTCCAGAGTACACCATTATTTCAGTAGGTCATGCTATTGCTTATCCTTTCGGTGTTGTAGGCGTAGTATTATTCGTTCAACTTCTTCCTAAACTTTTAAAAGCTGATATGGTTAAAGAACGTGAACTTTTAAGAATTGGTGGAGATGAGGGTGAAAAATCTTATTCAAATCTTTTCGAAGTTGAACCTTTTGGTCTTGTTCCCGTTGCTTTAACAGTAGTTTTAGGATTAGTATTAGGCGCTGTTAAAATTCCATTATTTGGTGGTTCTGCATTTAGTTTAGGAACAACTGGTGGTGTGCTTATTATCGGTTTAGTTTTAGGTCACTTTGGTAAAATTGGCAAAATATCTCTTCAAGTTCCAGCAACTACACTTAAACTTTTAAGAGAATTTGGTTTAATGCTTTTCCTTTTAGGTGCAGGTTTTGAAGGTGGTGTAAGTTTAGTTGCATCATTATCAGGCAAAGGTGCTGATATTGTTATTTTAGGTTTTGTTGGTGGTGCATGTATGACTATTGCTCCAATGATTGTAGGTTTTATTTTAGCAAAACTTGTTATGAAACTTCCACTTTTAAATACTTTAGGTTCAATTACTGGTGGTATGACTTCTACTCCAGCACTTGGAACGCTTATCAACACTGCTAAAACTGAAGATGTAGCGTCTGCTTACGCATCAACTTATCCAATTGCACTTGTGCTTGTAGTACTTGCTTGTCAATTAATGATTGTTTTTATGTAGGGCTCTTCAATATCAACGGTCGATAAATTCCTAATGAAACGCGTCGTAATAGTGCGTTAAACCCGCTCGAAAATATGTAAACTATTATCTTCGGGGTTTGCCTTCTCTTACTTGCGTTTGATTAGTCCTTTTAAATCAACCTTATGGTATTTCATCGCCTTGGCTCTTCAATATCAACGGTTGATAAAGACTTAATGAAACAATAAAACACCCTTTTTAGGGTGTTTTTATATAACAAATCAAAATAAGGATAATAAAATGGTTAACTTAAAAGATTTTATTAAAGGCGATGAAGTTTTACACACCAAAGCCTTTCAACAAGCGGTTGATTATTGTTACAGTAAAGGTGGCGAACCTTTATTTATTCCTTTTGGAACGTACACGCTTGGCACGGTTATTTTAAAAGCTAACACAACTTTAATATTTGAAGACGGCGCTAAAATTTTAGGTTCTAAAAATATTGACGACTTTTTAGCCGATGATATCCCTTTAAACAAATATCAAGATATGTCGCACAGTAGTTATACAAGGTCACTTTTTTATGCTAAAAACGCCAAAAACATAACTATTAAGGGTAAAGGTGTTATTGATATGCAATCGGCTTGGGACCACGATAACAAGCGTAATTCTAAGCATCGTGGGGCAAAGGTAATAGCGTTTGACCACGTTGACGGAGTAGTCATTGAAGATATTAAGTTATTTTATGCTACCGATATCGGCATTTTGCTTGGAAGATGTAAAAACTGCTTTGTTAAAGGGCTTTATATCGAAACGCATATTGACGGCATTAGTCCCGACGGATGTGAAAACGTTGTTATATCCGATTGTATTTTAAAATGCGGTGACGACGGCATTGTGTTAAAGTCTTCATACTACGATAACGAGTTAGTTGCTTGCGAAAGAATAACCATAACTAACTGTATTGTAAGTAGTAGATGTTCGGCTATTAAATTTGGAACGGAGTCTAACGGCGATTTTAGATACGTTACAATATCTAATTGTGTAGTTCACAATACCCGTTGCGCAGGGCTTGCAATAGAAAGTTGTGATGGCGGTAATATTTACGGTGTTACAATTACAAATATTACAATGCAAAACGTAGGTTGCCCTATATTTATTTTCGGCGGGCTTAGAATGCGCGGACCTAAAGAATTACAAGCAGGTAGCATTAACGATATAACCATTTCAAATATCTATGCAGACTGTCACGAAAACATTTATAAATCTATAGATTTCTATTATGATTTAATTAAAGACGGCATTGATATTTCAAACGTATCCTTCCCAAGCTTAATTATTAATTATACAGAAAACGAAATGAAAAACATTAACTTATCTAACGTAACAGTTAAATGTTACGGCGGTAAAAGTGCAAGTGGTGCGGAATTTAAAGATAATCCGCTTGGCTATCCATCGCACGAAATGTTTGGATTCCATCTTCCTGCATACGGGCTTATCGTTAAAAACTGCAAAGGCTTAAACTTAAATAACGTTAAGTTTGAACTTGTAAATCAAGACGAACGCCCAGAAAGAATAATTGAATAAAGGCTCTTCAACGTCAACGGTTGATAAAGTCCTAATGAAACGCGGCGTAATAGTGCGTTAAAGCCCTTGAAAAGATGTAAACTCTTATCTTCGGGTGTTTGCCTTCTATTACTTGTGTTTGATTTGTCCTTTAGTATCAACCTTATGGTTTTTCATCACCTAATAAAAAAGACTAACGAATTATCGTTAGTCTTTATTTTATATACTTTTTTGATAAGCAAGTCTTGGGTCACCGTTTGCAAGGTAAATAATACCGCAATACTTAAAGCCGTTTTTAGTTAGTGATTTTTGCATTACTAAGTTTTCTTTGCTTGTGTCTATCCGCAAATTATTGCATTTAGAAAGGGCAAAATCATAGCAAATTTTAGCAACGCCTTTGCCGTGAACTACCGTGCCTATTCTGTGAATAACAACGTACTTTTCATCATTGAGCCAACTTCCTTCATAAATTTTTTCGTAAGTAGGGTCGTTGCCGATAAACATCATAAAAACGGCTATAAGTTCACACTCTTCGTAAACGCCGTAAAGCCTATCGTTTTTTATATCTTCAAGTACCAATTCCCTTGAGGGATAACCGTTAGTCCATTGATGCATATTACCGTTTTGGCGCATAAAATTACGCGCGTTATCGTAAATTTCCATTATTTTATCAATTTCACTAAGGGTGCAATGTTTTATTACCATAATTTTTTATCCTAAAATTTGCCCGAAAGCAACATGTCTACAAGTTCTTTAATAGATTTACCTTTAATCATTTGTTTAATATCAAGTAATTCTTCTGCTATAATTTCGTCTAAAACCTTCATGCCTAAAACTTCAACAGGCGCTTTATCGTCCGTTAAAATCAAGTTAGTTTTTTCAACTTCAACAAGGTTGTTTTTTACCGTTGACATTAAACTTCGTAATTGATTGTTTTTGATTTTATATATGTTTTTAGTAAGTTCTTCTTGAACGTTTGTATTTTCACTTGCTAAAAGTATTACGTTGCTACTTGCCACGCAAGTATATACGCTTGAAAAACAACTTGAAATAGTTCCTTTTAAATAGTCGTTTATATTTTCTTTTTGTGAAGAAGGCATATTTAAGTTAACAACCATAACGCCGTTTTCAGTTAAATGATTTTTAACGCTGTTAAAAAACTCTACCGACGACATTTGAAAGGGGATTGTTATATCCCTAAACGCGTCAACCATAATTACGTCGTACTTTTTATCGCTTGAATCAATAAAGGCTCTGCCGTCCGCCTCAAAAGTGTTAACTTCTTTAGGTAAATCAAAATAAGTGTGAGCAAGTTCAATAATTTTACCGTCAATCTCAACACCGTCAATCTCGCTGATATTAAAATACTTTAAACATTGTTCGCTATACGTACCCGTGCCAAGCCCTAAAATACAAACGGAAATATCCTTTTCCGTTCCGCCTGCAATCAAGGGTGCGGAAAGGGCGTAATCGTAATACATACCGGTTAATCCACCGTTTTTCTTTTTGATTGACTGAACGCCAAACAGTACGTTTGTTGATAAAATTATGCTTGTATCAGTTTCTTCAACCCTCAAATAGTTATAAACGGATTCCCCTTCGTATACGATATTGTTTTTCCAAAAGGCAACACCGATATTGCTTGATAAAAGCCCAAGTGTAAGGGCGATAATAGTTACGATAGTAGTTTTAACTATATGCTTTTTTCTATATATAAAATAGATTAAGCAAACTATATAAAGTACGCTTGCAAAAATAACAAAGGTAAGTGCCGTTCCTACCGTTGGTATCGTAACAAAGGTAGGTAAAAATGTGCCGATAATACTACCAATTGTATTGCACGCCTCAATAATACCAACGGTTTTACCATTTTCGCTAATATCCTTAACTGCAAACTTTACAAGGTGAGGGGTTACCATACCTAATACGAGAAGTGGGAAAACGAAAACCAAAAGGCAGGATAGTAACGCCGCCCAAATAAGATAATTTCTTGTAACAAAGGTTGCAAGTGTAATAGCAACGCCTGAAATTACGAATTTTCCAAACAACGGAATAAGCATAGTAAACGTTGCCGCAATAAAAAGCCAAATAAAAAGCCTTGTAGGGCTTTCGTACTTATCCGCCATTTTACCGCCTATAACGTTGCCAAGCGCCATTGCTATCATAATTGTGCCTATGATTATAGTCCAAACTATTTGCGATGACGAGAAGTATGGAGCAAGTAGCCTTGACGCGCCAAGTTCTATTGCCATAACTGCCGTTCCTGAGAAAAACGCCGTTAAATAATATATCCATTTTTTATTCATTTAGTATTCCACCCTAAAAATCCAATTTTTATTATTTTATTACATATAGCAAAGGTTGTCAACACATATTTAAAAAGACAAAATATTTTAATTTACTTATTGATTTTTTTCTTGCCACTTGATATAATAAAAATAAATAAACTAATTGATTTAAAAGAAGGCAAAATGGCAACTATAAAGGTAAATTTAGATAAAATCATAGGCAAAATTAAACCTATGCACGGCGTTGGGCAACCGCCACTTGTTGGGCATAGCACCGCTTACTTTAAGTATATGAAAGACGCGGGTATACCATATTCAAGGTTACACGACGTAGGCGGACCTTACGGCTGTAATAGATGGGTAGATATCCCTAATATCTTCCGTGATTTCGATGCCGACGAAGAAGACCCAAATTCATACGATTTCGCCTTTACCGATTTATTAATTAAAGCGCTTATCGATAACGGTGTAGAGCCGTATTACAGGCTTGGCATAACTATAGAAAACGCATCGCACATTAAGGCGTATAGAACTGCACCGCCAAAGGACTATGAAAAGTGGGCGCGCATTTGCGAGCATATCATTATGCATTACAACGAAGGTTGGGCAAACGGCTACCGTTATAATATCAAGTATTGGGAAATTTGGAACGAGCCTGAAAGCGAAGACGAATACGTTGCATCTACTATGATGTGGGACGGCGTTCCTCAGCAGTTTTTTAGATTGTATGACGTAGCAAGTAAGCATTTAAAATTCCGTTTTCCTAATATAAAAATAGGCGGATACGGTTCGTGCGGGTTTTATGCACTTCATAGCCCAGGGGCTAAGTGGCCTGAATTATGGCTTAGTTATTTTGAAAAGTTCTTCAAGTATATAAAGGAACATAATTCGCCAATTGATTTTTTCTCTTGGCACAGTTATTCAAAAACGGCAACTAATATAGAATACGTTAAGTATTTAGAGAAAAAACTTATTGAGTTTGGCTATCCCGACTTAGAAACTCACTTAAACGAGTGGCATTGCGTTCGTGAAGATAGGGGAAATGCCCACCATAGCGCCGAGGCAATGGCTAATATGATAGCAATGCAAAATTCTAAAGTCGTTCAAATTTGTAACGTTTACGATATGAGAATAACGGGTGCAAGCGGTTATAACGCAATATTTAACCTTAACGATTATAAACCGTTTAAAACTTATTATTCCTTCGTTGCTTTTAATAAGTTATATCAACTTAAAAATCAAGTAGAGACCTCGGTCGATAGTGAAAATATGTACGTTTTATGTGCTAAAGACGGGGATAAATCGGCACTTTTAGTAGTAAACTTAACGGGCGAAACTCAAATGCTTGACTATAGCGGTATAGACTTAACTAACGCTAAATTCCACTTAATAGACGAAGATAGAACCTTTACTTGGGTTAGCGATGCTTCAAGTATTGAAAACAACGGAGTACTACTTATAACTATAGATTAATTTTTTTAAGGCGCGTAACTAAACGTGCCTTATTTTTTGTATTTAACTTAAAATTTTGTAAAAATCGTTGAAAATAATCTTTTCAAGATTAAATAAATGTGTTATACTACTATCATAAATATTTTTAAGAGGTTTTAATTATGGCTTATAAAGTTATTCCAGTAGTAGTAATTAAAGAATTACAAGATACAATACCTACGTTGCAAGCCCTTTGCGATGGTGACCTTCCCGTTGCTGAAATCACATTCAGAACGGCTTGTGCTGAAGAAGCAATCAAACTTGGCGTAGAAAAATTCCCTGATATGTATATCGGTGCAGGTACCGTTATCAATAAAGAGCAAGCCGTTAAAGCAATCAATGCGGGTGCAAAATTCATCGTTTCACCAGGCTTATCTGAAGAAGTTGCCCTTTACTGCAGTGAAAAAGGCGTTACTTACTATCCAGGTTGCGTAACTCCTACTGAAATTATGAAAGCCATTTCACTTGGCATTGAAGTTGTAAAATTCTTCCCTGCAAACGTATACGGTGGCCTTAAAGCAATCAAGGCTTTAGCAGGTCCTTTCCCACAAGTTAAATTCTTACCAACTGGCGGTGTAGACCTTTCTAACCTTAAAGAATTTTTAGAATTCGATAAAATCTACGCTATCGGTGGTAGTTTTATGATGAAAGGCGATATTACCCAAAACTGCAAAGAAATCAATAAAGTATTAGAAACATTATAAAATATTATGGAAGGAAATTTAAGAACTTTTTTACGTTTTCCAAACTTTAAAACTAAAGCGGTAACCCTTAGTTACGACGATGGCGTTAGGCAAGACAAACGCTTAATTTCCATTATGCAAAAATACGGCATAAAGGGTACGTTTAATATCAATTCGGGTTTATTTTCGCAAGAGTTAAGCACCGAAGAAAAAGGTCGTATGACTAAGGAAGAATGCGTTGAGTTATACACTAATTCGGGTATGGAAGTAGCAGTACACGGCTATAGGCATTTATCTCTTGGCGAAGTAGACCCAGCCTTAGCCACCGATGACGTTATAAAGGACAGAAAGGAACTTGAAAGTATTTTCGGCGGTATTATTAAAGGTATGGCTTACGCTAACGGTTCGTATAATGATAGCGTTTGCAAGATTTTAGAATGTTGTGGTATTAATTATTCCCGCACCACCGTTACTACCGAAAATTTTAGGATTCCTGAAAACTGGCTTAAATGGGATACCACTTGCCACCATAACAACCCTAAACTTATGGAACTTGCCAAAACCTTCGTTGAAAGAAATTTAGACGGATATTTGTGGCGCAATTACCCCGTACTTTTCTATTTATGGGGGCATAGTTACGAGTTTGATACCAACGATAACTGGCAAGTTATTGAAGAATTTTGCAAGTACGTAGGTAACCGTGAAGATATTTGGTACGCAACGAACGGCGAAATTTATTCGTACGTAAAAGCGTATGACTCGTTAGAGTTTTCCGCCGACGGAAACACCATATATAACCCAAGCGGACAAACCGTTTATATTTGCTATTTTCATAAAAATATAGCAATACAACCTAATCAAACAATAAAAATTTAAAATATATAGGAGATAAATTATGAGAGTTATTACTTTCGGTGAATTAATGTTAAGACTTGCACCAGAAAACTATTTAAGATTCGTTCAATCTGAAAAGTTTGAGGCTACTTTTGGCGGTGCTGAAGCAAACGTAGCAGTATCGCTTGCAAACTACGGTGTTGACGTATCATTCGTATCAAAACTTCCTTCGCACGAAATAGGTCAAATGGCAGTTAACAGCTTAAGAAAATTTGGCGTTGACACTTCACTTATCACTCGTGGTGGTGAAAGGGTAGGTATTTACTACTGCGAAAAAGGTGCATCACAAAGACCTTCAAAAGTTATTTACGATAGAGCGTACGCTGCTATCGCTATGGCTAAAGCAAGTGACTTTAACTGGGCAAGAATTTTCAAAGGCGTTGATTGGTTCCACTTCACAGGTATCACACCAGCCCTTTCTGACAGTATGGCAAAAATTTGTTTAACTGCTTGTAAAGAAGCAAAAAAACGCGGTGTAAAAATCTCTTGCGACCTTAACTTTAGAAAGAAATTATGGTCTAAAGAAAAAGCAGGTCAAGTAATGGGCGAACTTTGTAATTACATTGACTACTGTATCGCTAACGAAGAAGACGCTAAAGACGTATTCGGTATCGAAGCAGATAATACTGATATCTACAGCGGTAAACTTGATAGAAACGGCTACATTTCAGTTGCTCAAAAACTTACTGATAGATTTGGCTTTAAAGGTGTAGCAATCACTTTACGTGAAAGTTTATCTGCAAACGATAACAACTGGTCTGCAATGCTTTACACAGACGGTACTGCATACTTCTCTAAAAAATACGCAATGCACATCGTTGATAGAGTAGGCGGTGGCGATAGCTTTGGTGCTGGACTTATTTATTCACTTCTTAATAATTACGATAGCCAAAGCGCTATTGAATTTGCTGTTGCTGCAAGTTGCTTAAAACACTCTATCGAAGGCGACTATAACATGGTTTCTGTTGACGAAGTTAAAAAACTTGCCGAAGGCGACGCATCTGGTAGAGTACAAAGATAAGGCTTAGTTGCTTGTTCAATTGATAAAGCCCTAATGAAATACTGCGTAATACTTTGTTAAACCCGCTTGGCAATACGGCAAGTATAGCCTTCGGGGTTTGCCTAGTCTTACTTGTATTTGATTAGTCCTTTTGTATCAATCTCACTTCGCACCTGCGCCTAAAAATAAAATACAAAAAGTATTATAAAAATTTTAAAATCGCACACCCTTGTAGTAAGGGGTGTGCGATATGTATAATAATGATAATAATGATGATTTTTCTTTCTTGGCGTGGCAACTTTTTGTAAGAACGGGTGCGGTTAATTATTATATTCTGCACAAAAAAACTAAAAGTGAAAAGAAAGAAGAAATAGAAAAACAAAAGCGTTAGTATGGAAATAAAGGTTAATGCGATAGTAATTAAAACGGTGGATTATAAAGATAACGATAAAATTTTAACTTTATACTCCCTTGAATACGGCAAGATAACGGCAACTATTAAAGGCGTTAAAAAATCGGGTGCAAAATTAAAATTTGCCTCCGAGCCTTTTTGCTTTTGCGAATATATCTTAGCGGTAAAAGGGGATAGGTACACCGTTATTAATGCCTCGCATATAGATACCTTTTACAATTTGCGTTTAGACTTAAAAAAATACTATTCCGTAGCCGTTGTTGGCGAGTTTGTTAATAAACTTATTGAAGACGGTATTTGTGATGAGTATTTTTTTGACTTACTAATCAATACCGTTAAAAATATATGCTATCAAAATAGCGAACTTTTTTACCTTTGCAATTTTTTAATTCAAACGATAAAGATTTTAGGTTACGGAATAACCGATTATAATTGTTTTAAGTGTGGAGAAGAAATATCAAATAGAGTATTTTTCAGTTTTAAAAATGCAGAGTTTGCTTGTGGTAACTGTTTTGAAGACGGTTTTAGGGAAATTATGCCGTCTACCTACAACGCATTTAAGCTTGTAGAAAACGGTGAAACACCAAACGATAACGGTATGCAAAAACTTGTAAAGTTTTTAGTGTATTACATAAATTACAAAACGGAAGTAAGTTTAAAAAGCGCCGATGCGCTATATCAAATTTTTAATGAAGAGTAAAGTAAAAGAAGTGGGGTTACCCACTTCTTTTTTTCGATTAGTTAAATTTTGCTTTGTAAGATTTAGAAAATTTAGCGTTTGGTGATTTGCATGCAGGAATAATAACCTTTTCATGAGTTAAAGGATTAACGCCTTCGCGCGCTTTCTTTTCGCGAAGTTCAAATGTAGCAAAGTTAGAAATGTGTACGTATTCCCCGTTTTCAAGGCACTCAGTTACCGTGTCAATAAATTTAGCAACAAAATATTCAGCTTCTTTGATAGTAACGCCAAGTCTATCCGCATAAACTCTAGTAAATTCACTTTTGTTCATAAAAGCCCCCTTTTTAACGTTTTTTTAACGTTTTATAAAAATCTAACTTCATTATAGCATAAAAAAAAATAATTTCAAGGGGGTTTTTAAAAAATATATCAAAAAAGCACCATTTTTTTTAATTTTTGCACTATTTTTATCATAAAACACTTCAATACACCTAATTATATTGACAAATTTTATTATAAATATTAAAATATTATGTAACAATTTTACTTAAAAGGGGGATATGGCAATGAAGAATAAAGAAAAATTAACCGATGCGTTAAATCATTCGTCTTTATTTGTTAAAAGACTTGCACTTAAAGAACTTGTTAAGCTGGAAAAGACTAATCAAGAACATCTTCCAGTCGTAAAAGATATAGTTCCCCTTCATTTTGCATCATCTAAAAGTTATTCCCTTTATTCGCCTACGATGTGTGCTTACATTGCCCACCGTTCTGGTGCTTTTGGCATTGGCATTTGTGATTATGCAACACTTTCTTACTCTCAAGAACTTAAAAATGCTTGTAAAATTTTAAATATACCTTACGCTTGCGGTTATAGGGTAGACGGTACGTCTATTTTTAACGACGATAGCACTACAATACTTTACGGTTTAGGTATTCCAGTTGAGTTTGAGCCTTATTACAACGAACTTTTTAAAAGCGTGCAAACTCAAAAAACTAAAAACACCCTTGAACTTATTGAAAAGGTTAATGGCGAATTAAAAAGTCAAGGAATTTTTGTAAACGTAAAACAATTACAAAAGGAAGCAAAAAAACGCAAGGCTATTTTTACTGAAAAACACGTTGCTAAAAACTTAGCGGAAAATATCGTTGATACGTTTGGTAAAGGCAAAGGTCTTTTAGACTTTATCGATAAATACATGGGTATCGTTTCGTGTGAAGGAGAAACAAGGTTTTTACACGAAAGCGAAAATATGTATTTCACCGAAGACTTGGCTAAAGTAATTTATAACAACTACTTAAAACCAATGCTCAAAAAGGAAGAAACGGATTTATCTAAGTTTGTAAAACTTAACGAAGAATTAGGCGTAATTTCTTCTTGCGGGTTAGAGATTAAAGAGTATAACGAAGAAGAACTTACTAAAATAGTAAAAGTATTACGCAAAAACGGATTTAACTCTGTAACCATAAGAAATAAATTATTAACAGAAGAAGAATATTTAAAGATAGTAAACTTTTTTAACGAAAACGAAATGCTTGTTATTTCATTGTACGGCGTTGGTCTTCCAAGACAACACGTGCCTACTTCCGCACTTGATATTGACTATAAAACTTCGCTTGCGGTAATAGGTAATTCCGTATCTATTGCTTACGATAAAAAAGACGGATTGTTTACCAACCGCACTATTTCTAAATGTCCTAACTTTGAAAAAAGATTAGTGCTTTTTGCAAATATTGGAAAGCGTGGAAGATAAATGATAGAAAAAAAGGTTTTTGATTACAAAGTGGAAATGCAAAACTGCTTTTCCATAAATACAGGGGATAGTTTGCCTAAATTCATAACGGATAGTCTGTATGATGCGGTTTATGCTATTGCCCTTAAAGTAGCCGATAAAAAAATGGATTTCGTTTGTTTAGAAAGTGATTTTTTAAGGTTTGGCGGAATTGTTAAAAAGGCGCTTAAAGATGCCGAAACGGAAGTTAACGTTTTGCTTGTCGAAGATAGTGAGTTTTATCACGCACACTTAAAAAGTTTCTTTTCTTCCTCAACTAATGAAGTTATAGTAATTGGAAGTTCTAATTTACTTGCTATTACCGCGTACTATGCATCAATGCAAAAAATACCTTGTCACGCAGTAGTTACCGAGCCTAACTTTGAAAACGTGCTTTCAAGTAAAATGCCAATGCTACTAAACGGCGTACCGGTGGACGCAGAAGTAATTCCTTTTAAAACGGTTATTTGCGATATTGAAGTTATAAATAAAGCCCCGCGTGAAAGTTTGGCTGAAAGTTATATCCGTACCGTTTCTAAACTTTTAACTTTAATTGATTACAAGTTAAGGGTGTATACCGATGGTGTTAGTGCTGATAAAACTTTGTATACCGAAATAAAAAACGTTATACAAAAGGTAATTTTAATAAATACTTATCAAAATCCTAAGGAAGTTTTAATTTACGCCCAAGCCGTTATCGCTAAAATAAACGCATTATCGGATATGTTAAAGGAAGGCGGGGTAGAACTTTTTTGCGATACTTTAGGTGTGTTTTTCCCAAACTTATCTTACGGCGATAGGCTTATGATGGCTTTTTCTAAACTCGTTAAAGTTTATCATATGTTTTGGAATAACAGTTTTGATGATTTAATAAGTTTACCTGACTATAATGCCGATATCTTCCTGCTTGAAAAAACTACGGGTAAAAACGGAAGTTATTATAGAAAAAAACTAAAAATCCCAAGCGAAAAAAGGCGCATACTTATTAATGCGTTAATAAGTAAAACTAAAGACGGTTTTTTAAAAGAAACGTCATCTTTACTTTCCGTACTCTATAGTGTGGAAAAAATTTATTCGGGCTTAAATAAAACCGCTAAGGACAAGCCCCCAATCAAATACGAAATTATAAAAAATTCATTAACGTTATGTACATATTTTTCTGACAAGACGTCAATTTTAACTCTTTGCAGGGATATGGGTATTTTGAGGTGTATACAATGAACGAAAATTTAAAACAAGCATTAAAAGACGTTAAGTACGTTTTACTTGACATGGACGGAACAATCTACCTTGGCAACAGCCCAATCGGCGATATGCCTAACACATTGAAGTTTTTAAGGGAACAAGGCAAAAAAATCATTTACCTTTCTAACAACACTTCAAAAAGTGCGGATACTTATATCGAAAAGTTAACTAAACTTGGCTTTTATGATGAAAGGGACGAAATTTATTCAGCAGGCGTTGCTACTTGCGAATATTTAAATAAATTCTACCCAGGTAAAAAAGTTTACGCTATGGCAACTAAATCATACAAGGCAGAACTTTTAAAATACGGCATCAACCTTTCGGAAGATGAAGACTGCGATATCGCCCTTATCACTTACGATACGGAACTTAACTACAAAAGTTTATGCGCTTTAGTTAAAAACCTTGATAACGGTGCGTTATATATAGCAACTCACCCTGATAACCGTTGCAATACTGAAGATGGATTTATCCCTGATATCGGTTCTTTCATTAAGATGATTGAAGTGTCTAACGGCTATACACCTATTCTCGCTATTGGTAAACCTAATACCATTATGGGTGACAACTTAAAGGAAAGACTTCACGTTGAAAGTAAAAACTTCCTTATGGTTGGCGATAGACTTGATACGGATATTTGTTTCGGCTTAAACAACAAGTTTAATACTATGCTCGTTTTAAGTGGCGAAACTACTATGGAAGACGTGCAAAAATATCCACGTAAACCAGATTTTATTTTAGATTCGCTTAACGATATAAAAAATTATTTCTAAAATGCGTATAGAAAAATTTAATAGTGTAAATAATTCTCACTGTAAAGGCGGTGAGAATTTTTTTATGCTCAAAAAGTTACTAAGTTTAACTCTTTTGCTTTCAACAATGGCAATTTATTTTTATAGCGTGCCGTTTATCGTTGAAAAAAGCACGGTAACTTGCGTGGGCGGTAAATCTTCGGGTAGGTTTATACAAGAAATAGTTTTTTATCAAAACGACGGGTATATGGTAACGCTAAGCGCCAAAGATGCTACTAAGTTTATAAAAAGATTAAATTGCACCCAAGTTTATAGCCAAGAAATAAACGGAATAACTAATTATTATTTTTACACCGATAAACTACCTAAAAAACAAGTGGTAAAGGGGGAAAAGATTAATATACACTTGGCGGTAAAAGGCGGGGTAGTTACTTTAGGGTATCCTTTCATTTACGGAAGTTATTAAATACATAAACGGAGGTTAGTATGACACAAAGAAAAGGTAAAGCAATTAATTTTATTCGTAAAAATATATACTATTTTATATTTTTAATATGTTTGTCAATCGTCACTTTAATTACGATAGCGTTAGTGGTTGCAACAAACGATAACTCGCCAGTTTTAGATAGTGGCGGTAGCAATAACGTTATAGAAAAACCAAACGAAACCCCTAACGAAAAGCCAAATGAAACACCAAATGAAACTCCTAATGAAACCCCAAGCGAAACACCTGATGAAAAGCCGACTGTAACGGTAATAGTTTTTGATATGCCTGTTGCCGGTACTATTATTAAGGAGTACGTTTCTGCAGGCGTTGTTTATAACCAAACTTTAGGTGTTTATTCGGGGCATAAAGCCATTGATTTTGGTGCGGAAGAGGGGGCTAACGTAATTGCTTGCTATGACGGAACTATTGAAAGTATTACAAGTGGCAAGTTAGACGGAACTACGGTAATTATCGACCACGGCAACGGGCTTAAATCGGTGTATAACAGCATAGAAGTAAGCGAAGATTTGCAGGCGGGTGATTTAATTAAAAGGGGTAACGTTTTAGGTACCGTTTCAACAAACAACCGCAAGGAATTTAAAGACGGTGCACACCTACACTTTGAAGTTTTAGAAAACGGTGTAAAAGTCGACCCTAAAAAGTATCTTTTAGTAGAAGAAAAGTAATAAATTGTAAAACTTTCAAGTATAAATATTATACTTGGGAGTTTTTTTATGAAAAAAATTATTCTTACAATTTGTATTTTTCTTTTAACTTTAGCAAGCGTTGGCTGTAAAAATAACGATGAAAAGGAACTTAATCTTTACGAGATTAATATAGTTTTAAACGAAGATATGACGGCGGATTGCCGTTTGCGTTTACACTATAAAAACGATATAGAAAATCTTGATTATTTGCTTTTTAATTTATACCCCAACGCCTTTAACGAAGGGGCTAATTTGCCTATATACGTAGAGTATTATTTTAAAGCCTTTCCTAGTGGGTTAAGTTATGGCGGAATTGATATAATCAACGTAATAATAGATGGTAAAAATTGTGAGTTTAGTTATTTAAATCAATCAAAAACCCACTTAAAAGTACCTTTTGAAAAGCCTTTAAAAAAGGGTGAAGAAAGGCAGGTTTGTATAGATTTTAAACTGACTATCCCTAACGTAAAACACAGGTACGGATACGGCGAAAATACCATTAATTTAACGGGGTTTTATCCTATACTTTGCGTGTATGAAGAAGGGGAATATTATCAAAACGAGTACTATCCTTCGGGCGACCCTTTTTATTCAAATTGTGCCGATTATAACCTTTCACTTACCCTTCCGTCTACTTACGTAGTGGCGTCTTCTATGTCGCCAGTTTTTACTAAAATTTCAAGCGGAACTACTAAGTATGAATATCAAAGAAAATGCGTTAGAGATATAGCCTTCGTGCTGTCTGAAAAATTCAACGTAAAAAGTCGTGTGGTAGGGGATATTTGCGTATATTACTACTATTTTAACGATAAAAACCCCGAAAAATCTTTAAATACCGCAGTTGAAAATATCAAGTATTTTTCCCGAGAGTTTATGGAATATCCGTACCCCGAATACGTAGTTTGCGAATCTGATTTTATATACGGCGGAATGGAATATCCCTGCCTTTCTATGATAGACGCCACCCTTAAAGATTTCGATAGGGATTATTGCATAACTCACGAAACGGCACATCAATGGTGGTACGGGATAGTGGGTGGTAACGAAGTTGAAGAGTCTTATATCGACGAAGGTTTAACGGAATATTCTACCCTTATGTTTTTTGATGAGTACAAAGATTACGGATACACAAAAAATGAGCTGCTTAACGTGGTAAAAACTTTATACGCCGATATAAGAAAAGCCCTTGCAAATAAGGGGGTTACAAATTCAGTTATGAAAAAGAGTTTAAAAGAATTTAAAAGCGATATGGAATACGTATCAATAGCCTATTACCGCTCGCAAATAATGTTTAACGATTTTCATGAAAGCATCGGCAATAAAAAGTTTAAAAAGTTCCTAAAAGAACTTATAAAAAACTACAAATATAAAACGCTAAATACCAAAAGTTTATTGCTAACGGCAAAAAAGATTAAAAGTGGTAGTGACAAATTGCTTGAAAATTATATAAACGGCAAGGAAGTTATAGGGTAATTTCGTGAAATTATATTATACATAATATATTTTAACTAAAAAGTTGGTTAAGAGTAATTGACATAAACATCTTTAAATGTTAAAATATACATCGTAGACGTTTGTCTTGTATAGATAAATCAAGGAGAAACCTTTTAATGAAAAAACTTTTATTAAAAATTACCATTTTAATTTTAACTCTTTCATTGTCGGCATTCTTTATTGCTTGTGGCGATAATGAAGGTGACGATACCGTTCAAGTAACGGGTACTGTTGAATACCAAATTATGACGGGTACTCGTGAAAATGAAAACGGTGAAGAGGAAGAATACAAATACTACAAAGTTACTGGTTACCAAGTTTCAGTTGAAGATGCTGAAAAAATCAGTAATGGCGAGTATGACAAAATTGATTCTAAATACCGTGAATTAAAAATCGAAGAAACTTACGAAGGTCTTCCTGTAGAAGAAATCGATGCTGCTGCTTTTGCTAACCAATTAATTTTAACAAAAGTAGTTATCGGTAAACATATCAAAACTATCGGCGCAGGTGCTTTCAGCGGTTGTACAAACCTTGAATATTTAGAAATTCCTTTCGTTGGTAAAACTGCAGACGCTACTGATAGCGAAAGGGTATTCGGTCACTTATTCGGTTCAGGTGCTACAAACGAAGGCAATACGGAAATTACTTCTAAAATACACGCAAGAATGAGTTCTATCGATGGTAGCGAAGTTGTTGCTGGTGAAGATGCAACTTTCGTAGTTCCTACTTCATTAAAAGAAGTTAGAATTACTGAAGCAACGGTTGTTACTGAATGTGCTTTTTATGGTATGACTACTTTACAAAAAATCACTTTTGATAAAGCAACTGAAATTGAATCACACGCATTCTACGGCTGTACTGCATTACAATCGTTTGATATCTCTAACATCACAAGTATTTATCAATATGCATTCTCTAACTGCAGTGCACTTAAAACTGTAGATTTTGAAAATGCATCTAACTTAGAATTTATTGATAGAAATGCTTTCTCTGCTTGTCAATCATTATTTAGCAACCTTGTTAGCGACAATAAAGAATTTGCAGTTTTAAAATTTAACTCAGCATTAAAAGAAATAGGTAGCAATGCGTTTGCTGACTGTTCTGCTATTAAATTCGTAGATTTAACAAATGCTAAAAAAGTTGGCGTAATGGCGTTTGCAAACTGTTTCTCTATCGAAGGTGTTACACTTAATGCCGATGGCGTTTACGGCGATTCAATCTTTATGGGTTGTGTTGCTTTAGAAGAAGATAAAGTTGAAAACCTTAACGGTAAAGACGTTAAAAAACTTTTTGGCAAAACTGATACCGAAGAATAATTAATGCAAAAATCAAGTGGCTACCTTTTTCGGTAGCCACTTTAGTTTAGTTTTTAGTAGGTGTTTCGGGTTTCGATTTTATAACCTTTATTATAAAGAATATTAGCATTATAAGTGCTATAATAAAAAGGCCAAGAATAATTAAATCTACGTAATCTTTAAAAAAGAAGGTTAAAAGTGTAATTATAGTTCCTGCTATAAGATTGCCAAGTGTTAGTGGGATAAAACTGTCTTTAAAACTTAAGCCTGTAAATACTGCTATTGCGGTACCCGTCCAAACACCGGTAACGGGGAAAGGTACTGCCACAAAAATTAAAAGTGCCGTGCTTAAAAACTTAATTTTTACGTCATCCGTTTTACCGTTATGTTTTTTTGCGAAGTTTTCGGCTTTGTGCATAAGCACGCTTTCAATTTTTTCGATAATCTTTTTAATAAACTTAATCTTTTTTAAAAGATTAAATATAGGGATTAATAGAAAGTAAATTGGGATGCATATCACGGTAGAACCAACGTAGGCAAGTAGTGCCGACGTTACTAAGTCTTCCCCAAGTAAAGTCCCAATAGGTATAGCACCTTTAAGTTCTATTAGCGGAAACATAGAAATCAGCAAGGTTATTACCTTTCCGTTATCCGTTATTCCCTTTAAAAAAGTTAACAAAAATTCAGTTAAAATTTCACTCATATAAACCTACTTTATGTTATAATTAAATAAAGTATACCACAGTATATTTTTTTTGTAAAGTGATAAGGAAAATACTATGAACTTACAACAAATAATGTCCCCTATAAGAAGGGCGATAGACGATTACAATATGATAGAAGACGGGGATAGGATAGGCGTTGGTTTGTCCGGCGGTAAAGACAGTATAACTTTACTTGCAGGTCTTGCCGGTTTAAGACGTTTTTATCCTAAAAAATTTGATATCGTAGCAATCAGGGTAGACACGGGCTTGGATTTTGACAAAGAAGAATGTGAAAACCTTAAAAAATTCGTTGAAGATTTAGGTGTTGAATACGTTGTAGAAAAAACTGAGATTGCCGAAGTTGTTTTTAACGTAAGAAAGGAAAGTAACCCTTGCTCCCTCTGTGCAAATATGCGTAGGGGTGCGCTTAATTCCGCCGTTAAAAACGCGGGGTGTAATAAGGTAGCGCTTGGCCACCATGCAGACGATTTAATTGAAACTTTCTTTTTATCTATGATGTATGAAGGTAGGCTTTCAACTTTCCACCCTGTAACGGTTATGTCCCGCATGGATTTAGCAGTTATTCGCCCTATGATTTACATGCGTGAAAGGGACGTTGCGTCATTTGCAAAAGGCAAGCCTATACTTCATAATCCTTGCCCTGCAGACAAGCACACCAAACGCGAATACGTTAAAGATTTACTTAAAGAGATAAGAAAGGAAATCCCTTTTGTAAACGATAACGTTTTAAATGCTTTAACCCACTCTGAAAGAACTAATTTATTCGAAAAACCACCTAAAAATGAAAAAGGTATAGACAATTAGTTTTTAAAATGTTAATATAATTAAAAGGAGAAAATTTATGTATTATCTTGCAGTTGATATTGGTGCGTCAAGTGGTAGACATATTCTTGGCAAACTTGAAAACGGAAAGTTAGAACTTACTGAAATTTATCGTTTTGAAAACGGTTACGAAAAACAAGGGGATAAGCTTGTTTGGAATATTGAAAAACTTTTTAACAACGTTGTTGAAGGTATTAAAGAATGTAAAAAATACGGTGTTGTGCCTTACTCTATCGGTATTGATACTTGGGGCGTTGACTATGCACTTTTAGATGAAAACGGCAACATCATTGATGAAGTTTATTCGTATAGGGATAACCGCCATAGCGAAGTTGTTAAAGACGTTGAAGATATTATTCCGTTCAGCGAACTTTACAAAGAAACGGGTATTCAAAAAGCATCGTATAATACCATTTATCAATTATATTGCGATAAAAAGTCTGGTAAACTTGCTAAGGCAAAACGCATTTTATCAGTACCTGATACCCTTCATTATCTTTTAACAGGCGTTATGAAAAACGAATATACCCACGCATCAACAACGGGTATGTTAAATGCTAAAACGGGTACTTGGTCTGAAATGATTATCGAAAAACTTGGCTACCCAAGGGAAATTTTTGGTCAAATTTACCCAGCGGGCGAAATTTCTGGTCACCTTAAAAAAGAAATTCAAGAAATCGTTGGTTTTGACTGTTTAGTAGTATTACCTGCATCTCACGATACTGCAAGTGCAGTAATGGCTGTTCCATCTGATAGCGAGTTTCCACTTTACATTTCAAGCGGTACTTGGTCACTTTTAGGTACCGAACTTAAAGCACCTGTTACCGATGAAAAAGCATATGAATTTAACGCGACTAACGAAGGCGGTTTTGGTGGAACTATTAGGTTCTTAAGAAACATCACGGGTATGTGGACTATTCAAAGCATTAAACGTGAACTTGAAAATAAATTTGGCTACCAAGAACTTATGTATTTTGCTATGGATGAAAAGGATTTTGATAGCACGGTTGACCTTAACGACGAAAGATTTTTAGCACCTGATAGCATGATTAACACTATCAAAGATTACTGCAAAGAAAAAGGTCAAAAAGTCCCTGAAAACATCGGCCAAGTAATGAACGTTGTTTATAGAAGTTTAGCAGGTATCTATAAAGAAACTATCGAGCAAATGGAAGAAGTTACCGGTCAAAAATTCGATACTATCAATATCGTAGGTGGCGGTAGTAAAGACGAATACCTTAACACTTTAACTAAAAACTATACGGGTAAACGCGTTATCGCAGGCCCAACCGAAGGTACAGCAGTCGGCAACCTTTTATCTCAAGCAATCTCTTCTGGCGAAGTTAAAGACCTTAAAGATGGAAGAAAGATTGTAACAAACTCATTTAAAGTAAAAGAAATTTAATAAAAAAAGAGTTTGGATTTTGTCCAAACTCTTTTAAATTATATTGATTTATTTTCAGCGATTTCTTTAAGTTGAGCCACGTAGTTTTGCTCTACGTATTTATTGTTTTTATTAAGGTCGAATTTAGAAATAACTCTATCAATCAACTCGTAAGCGTACTTCATTGCGCGGTTTGATTTTATCCTTAAAAACGCAGGTACTTGTTCGTATGATTTAACGCCACCTTGGTCGATAATATTAAAGCGTGATTCTATGTGTTTAACGTCAAGGTTAAGATAAAGTTTAAGTGATTTGCCAGAGGTGGAAAGTTTAAAGAGTTGGTCTCTACCAATATTAAAAGTATCCGCCGTGTTAGAAACCCTTGATTTAATCTTTTTAAAGGACATAATGTAATTTTTAAGTTCGTTATATCTTTCTAAAATTACAGGGTCTGTTTCAAACATTTTAACGGCAAACGGTTTTTTAATAACTTTAACTGTTTCAAGGCTACTAAAGTCATCGCTAAGCATACCGTCTAAGTCTGATTGAAGGGTGTTGTCGGCAGAAAGTGTTTCTTCTTCAATGCTTGATTGAAGAGCGATAGTAATATCTTCGCTTAAAATAGGCTCGTCAATAGTTAAAGCATCGTCAAAAAACGGAAGGTCTTCGCCTTCGTCTTTAAACAAAACTTCTTCGCTAACGTATTCGGGCTCAACGGGTTCAATAAACTCAAGGCTTTCTTCTAAAATTCCTGCGCTTTCATCAGCAGTAATATCTTCACAGCCTCCTTCGCTTTTAAAGGATTCGCCAGCCTTTGCTATTTGCTTGTTGATAATATTTGATTCGTCTGGTTCCATGTAGTCAAGTTCTTCAGCAACCGTGTTTTTAAATAAATCTTCAGATTTCATAATAATTTTCCTTCTTGATATCAATTATATACTAAAAGTTTACAAATTTCAAGTAAAACAAAAAAACCTTTTGAAAGCAATTTCAAAAGGTTTTAATTATTAAAATTCTTTAGCGATTGTAGATACGACTTTCATATCCGCTTTGCCTTGGTAATTGATTTTAAAATGTTTCATTACCGATGGTAAAGTTTTATCTTCAAGTCCTGCTATAATTTCGCGGATTTTATCTTCAGAAAGCATTTCAGGAAGATATTTTTTAATAACTTCAATTTGTTTTGATAAAGATGCAACGTTTTCCATTCTGCCCGCTTTTTCAAAACCTTCTTTTTCTTCAATAAGTTCCTTTTCTGCCTTTTTAAGAAGGGTATCGATATCCGCTTCGCTAACCGTTTCATTGGTAGCGCGTTTTTCAATAGTTAAACTCATAATCTTAGTGATGATTACGTTAAGTGCCGAAACGGTATCCTTATCGTGATTTTTCATCGCTTCAACTTTTTCTTTCTTAAATTGTTCTAAAGTCATTTTTTAAGCTCCTTGATAATTTTAATAGTGTCATTAAATACCGAAACGTCAATATCTTCAATTTGACCGCCGTCAACAAGTTTACGCGTGTTTGTGTCAAGCGGGATTTCAGCAAGTACGGGTAAGTTCCACTTATCCGCAACTTCTTTAGTTTTACCCGTGCCGAAGATATATTCTTTTTCGCCACACTTAGGGCATTTATAATAACTCATATTCTCAATGATACCAAGCACAGGCACGTTCATCATATTTGCCATATTAAGTGCCTTTTCTACTATCATAGAAACAAGGTCTTGCGGGGTTGTTACTATAATAATACCGCTGATTGGTAAACTTTGGAAGACGGTAAGCGGTACGTCACCCGTTCCAGGTGGCATATCTATAAACATAACGTCGTTATCTTTCCATAAAACGTCGGTATAAAATTGTTTAACTACCGCCGAAATAACTGGGCCACGCCAAACAACCGGTTTTGTGCTTTCTTCTAAAAGAAGGTTAATCGACATTACTTTAATTCCGCCTTTAGTGGTTACGGGGATAAGGCCTTCTTCCGAACCAATGGCTCTATCGTTTGCAGTAAAGCCAAAAGTTTTAGGGATAGATGGGCCTGTAATATCGGCGTCCATTATCGCGGTTTTAAGACCTTGCTTATTTGAAGCCACGGCAAGCATTGACGATACAAGCGATTTGCCTACGCCACCTTTACCGCTAACAACGGCAATAATCTTATCGATTTTGGAATTTTTGTTTTGTTCTACTAATAATGACGTTCTATCCTTGCATGATGATTGACTGCAAGTTGAACAATTGTGGTTACATTCACTCATACCGTATATTATACTCCATTGTCAATTATAAGTAAACATTTTTTAGATAATATTTTATAAAATATTTCTTTGTTTTGGGTTGATTTAACTCCTTTTTTATGGTATTATAGTTAGGTAGTAAAAACAAGGACGTGCTTATGATGAAATTCGGGTTTAATAGTGACAAATATTTATCCGTTCAAACTGAACAAATCCTTAAAAGGATAGATAAGTTTGGCGGTAAATTATATCTTGAGTTCGGCGGTAAACTTTTTGATGATTTTCACGCTTCAAGGGTTCTTCCGGGTTTCGCGCCTGATAGTAAAATCAAAATGCTTAACAAACTTAAAGATAGGGCGGAAATTGTAATCGTAATCAATTCTTGCGATATTGCTAAAAATAAAGTGCGTGCCGACCTTGGTATTACCTACGACGTTGACGTTTTAAGGCTCATCGATATCTTTAGGGGTTACGGCTTGTACGTTGGTAGCATTGTTCTTTCAAGATTTGAAGATGGAAACGATAGCGCTATTTCTTTCAAGAAGAAACTTGAAAAGTTAGGCTTAAAGGTTTACGTTCACTATCCAATCAAAGGCTATCCAAATAACGTGCCTTTAATTTTAAGTGACGAAGGCTACGGTAAAAACGAATATATAGAAACTTCGCGTGATTTAGTGGTTGTTACCGCACCGGGTCCAGGTAGCGGAAAGATGGCAACCTGCCTTTCTCAACTTTATCACGAATATAAAAAGGGTGTAAAAGCAGGCTATGCTAAGTACGAAACCTTCCCTATATGGAATCTTCCGTTAAATCACCCTGTCAATATGGCGTACGAATCTGCAACTGCCGATTTAAACGACGTTAATATGATAGACCCTTGGCATTTATCCGCGTATGGTGAAACTGCGGTTAACTACAATAGGGATATTGAAATCTTCCCCGTACTCAACAACCTTTTCGAAAAGATTATGGGAAGCAACCCTTACAAGTCGCCAACCGATATGGGTGTAAACATGGCGGGCTTTGCTATTAGTGACGATGCTATTTGTAGGGAAGCGTCTAAGCAAGAAATTATCAGGCGTTATTTCAAAGCGCTTGAAAACGAAAGAAGAAACAACTTAGACCCTGTAGAGTCTGAAAAGATTTTACTTTTAATGAACAGCATTAATTTATCCGTTGAAGATAGGGCGGTGTATAGCGCTTGTATGGAAAAGCAAGCAAAAACCGGTGTGCCTTGTAGTGCGATGCAACTTAGCGACGGTACTATTATTACGGGTAAGACTTCGGAACTCTTTGAAAGTCAAAGTGCAATGATACTTAACGCGCTTAAGTTCTTGGCAAATATTCCTGATGACGTAAACTTACTTCTTCCAGAAAGTATCGTGCCTATCACCGAACTTAAAGTTAAGTACTTGGCGTCTTTAACACCAAGGTTGCATATTGACGAAATGCTTATTGCGTTGTCGTCAAGTAGTGCTACTAACGAAAACGCAAGCCGTGCAATTAAAGAACTTCCAAAACTTATGAATGCTCAAGTTCATAGTTCTATAATGTTACCGCATATCGATGCTAAAATGCTTAGAAAGTTAGGTGTAAACTTAACAAGTTCTCCTGTGTATGAAGACAAGGTTCCAAAGCAAGTAACAAACTAAGTATTTTATGTTGATAAATGGTCAAAAAATGTTGATAACTTTTTATAGCCGTTAGAATCAGTAATCTTTTCTAACGGTTATATATATTATATATAGATAGGGGAATAGTCAATAATTAGCAATTTTTATTAAAAATTCTTTATGTTGATAACTTTTTGGCTAAATATTTATAAAATCCCTATTTCTTTTGCTAAAAACAACTAAAAAATTAAGAAAAATACTTGACAATAAAAAAAATATAATTTATAATTACAGTACCAATGTGTAGTATTGGCTTTATTTTGCGTAGAGTCAATTATTTAAGGAGGTATTAATCGGCAAGCAAAACATAAGAATTTTTTAAAATTAAGTAACATTAACCCCACCTGACTAAGCAGTATTTCCGTTAGCTGTTTGGTCCAAACAAAACAAAATTTAAACAAAAAAGAAAATTAAAACATTTATTTAAGGAGAAAATAAAAATGCAAGGAAACAAAACTAAGACAATGCTTGTTAAAATTTTAAGCATCATTTGTTCTTTCTGCTGTTGTTTCGCACTTTGCTTCGGCTTAATCGGCTGTGGTGAAGAAGATCCTGTTGTTGTTTCAATTATCGTTGAAAATGATATTCTTAAAGTTACATATTCAAACGGTGACGTTAAGACTATCGGTTCTGTAAAAGGCGATAAAGGTGACAAAGGTGAAGACGGCGCTCAAGGCGAAAAAGGTGACAAAGGCGACAAAGGCGATAAAGGCGAACAAGGCGAACAAGGTATTCAAGGTGAAACTGGTGCTACTGGTGCTACTGGTGCTGCTGGTGAAGACGGTGAAGATTACAACTCTTTCGCTAAAGACTGCGTACACAACCGTGTTGAATACGTATTAGCTTACCCTACATGTTCAACTGAAGGTATCATGATTAGTGCATGTATCGAATGTAACGGTATGGAAACTATCGTTCTTGAAAAAGAAGAAGATTTACACGGTCAAATCGTAACATCTTACATTCTTGGTCCTGAAGATGCACTCGTTCCTGCTTTAACATTTGAAGCATACGCAACTGAAAAAGGCGCTAACTACGTTGCACCTACTTGTACATCAAAAGGTAAAAACGATGAAATTTGTGCTGAATGTAAAGCAGTATTAAATACTGATGAAATCGACATTCTTGATCACAAGAACGAAGACGGTACTTCTGCTCGTATCCACTTCAGAGGTCCTAGAGAAAATGGTAACATCTGTATGGATGGTATCTACGAAGGCGATTTATGCTTACTTTGTGGCGATGTAAACAACACAGCTTATACTCCAGCTGCTGGTCACCACACTGCTGATGATACTTGGACTTACGTTGATGGCGTTAAACCTGCTATTGGTGCTGGCGCTCAAGCAACTGGTACATGTACTGAATGTAAAGAAACTATCGTTATCGATCTCCCTGCTTTAGACGCTAAAGTTAACGGTGAATTCGTTTACGATATTGACGTAACTGTTCCTGCATCTTGTTTTGCTGCTGGTAACACTAACTACACTTATGAAGATATCACTGGTTTCGTAGCTGACGTTGACGTTGCTACAAGCACAGCTCACAAATTTGCTGGTCAAGATATCGATTTAGGTTATGTATTTACAGAAGCTGAAGTTACTGCATTAGGATTTGATATTATTTCTAACGTTCCATCTTCTTGCTTAGAAAAAGGTGAAGCAGTATTTGAATGTACAGTTTGTGCAAAAACTAATAAAGTATTCTTCATTGGTAACCACAAAGCTGTTGAAGGTAAAGACGTTGTTACTGCTCCTACATGTCTTGCTAAAGGTTACACAACTCACACATGTTCTGTTTGTGCCGTTGAATACAAAGACACTTATGTTGACAAACTTCCACACAGCTTCGTTGTAGAAAGTGAAAAAGTTAACGAAGAAGACGATACTAAACTTGACGTTGTATTTGCTTGTACAACTCCAGGTTGCACAGAAAAACTTTCTATTACTGGTACAGTTAACACTGCTGAAAGCTATGCTGCTGACTGTGGTAAAGATGGTAAAGTTGTTTACGACTACATTGACCTCGAAGGCGCACCTCAAAAATTCGTTGTAGTTCTTCCTAAACTTACTGACCACACAATCGTAGCTGGTACAACTCTTAAAGACTTCAATGCTAAACCAGAAGGTTACACTTACAGTGCTATTAAAGCATTTGAAACAGCTGGTACTCTTAGATTCATTGATAACGTTCCTACAGCATGTAACGTTAAAGGTGAAGCAGTATTCGAATGTATTGACTGTCATAAGACAATTAAGATTAACGTTTACGCTGACCACGACTTCGGTACTAACGAAGAAGTTTACCACAAACATACTCAAACTGCAGTTGGTTACACTACTAAATTATGTAACTCTTGTGGTGAAGATATTGTTATCGCAAAAGACCCTGCTATCGTTCACACTTGGAAATTCCTTTCTAAAGTTAAAAACGAAAACGAAGATACTTACACTGTAGCATTCGAATGTACTGTTTGTGGCAAACAAGAATCTGACGTTATCGCTACATTAACAAATACTGTTCCTGCAACTTGCGAAGGTCCTGGTAAATACGTTTACAGCTACACAGATAAAGACGGTAACCCTCAATCATTTGATATTGAAATCCCAGCTCTTACAGACCATACAATCGTAACTGATGTAACTCTTAAAGATTTCAATGCTAATCCAGAAGGTTATACTTACAGCGCAATCGAAGCTTACGTAACAGCTGGTGTTCTTAGATTCATTGATAACGTTCCTACAGCATGTAACGTAAAAGGTGAAGCAGTATTTGAATGCTTATCTTGCACTAAGACTATTAAGATTAACGTTTATGCTGACCACGATTATGAACTTCAACCAGTTGTAGAACCTACTCACGCAACTATCGGTGAAAAATTCGAAATCTGTAAAGATTGTGGTGACAAACACGTTATCGAAACTTATGACGTAGTTCCTCACGTTTACGGTGATCCAGTTCTCAATGCAGACGGTAAATTCGAATTTACATGTGCTTGCGGTCACGTTGAAGTAGTTAACGCTGTTAAAGTTGTAGTTACTGCTCCTACTTGTACAGCTGGTGGTTACACTGATTACTACTTAGATGCAACTAACTTCGTTCGTGCTAACTACACAGATGCTCTTGGTCACGACTATGAAGAAGACGTTATCGTTAACTTCGAAGTTGAAATCAACGGTATCATGCGTAAATGTAAAGCAATCTTATGTAAAGTTTGCGGCGAAGCATTAATCATTGAAGTTGAACCAGAACTTTAATAAGATCTTAAACTAACTAAATATCGTTCCTGCCTAAGCAGGAACGATACCCAAAAAATTAATTCTGCAAAGTTAGCAGTTATACTAACTTAAGGTGGTTTTAAATAGCGGAACAGAACGCTCGACATTAAGTCGGGCGTTCTCTTTTTAAAGGCGTATAACCTTTGCAATACTGCGTTTCTGCAAAAAAAGTTTGACTATGATGACCAAAAGGTCTATCATATCCACACTTTTTTGCGAGCCTTGTCTTGCTTGGTTCTACGCCTTTAAATAATGTTTTACTATACTTTGTAAGTCTTGTCTAACTTGCTTCTGCACTCTTAAAATGCCGCTATATTAAGCAAAGGTCTACCAGTCAACTAAACTTTACGAGCCTATCCCAACTTGCTTTTACGCCTTTAAAATATTACTTTACTAAACTTAATAAAAAAAGGATTGTAACTTTTACAATCCTATCCTATAAAATCTAAATAAAAAAAGTTCGACAACGTCGAACCTTTTTCTTTAATTATGCTTCGTAAACCGAAACTTGTTTGCGGTCTTTGCCAAGTCTTTCGAATCTAACAACACCGCTTACCGTTGCAAACAAAGTATCGTCTTTACCCATACCAACACCAGTACCTGGGTAGAATTTAGAACCTCTTTGTCTTACAAGGATTGAGCCTGCTGAAACTTTTTGACCGTCAGCGCGTTTAATACCTAAACGTTTAGCAGCGCTATCACGACCGTTTCTACTGCTACCTACACCTTTCTTATGAGCAAATAATCTGAATAAAAACATAAAATTTCCTCCTTATTTAGCAGCGATTTCAACAATCTTTACTTGAGTGAAAGGTTGTCTATGACCTTGTTTTTTCCTTTCATTCTTTTTTGCTTTGTATTTAAACACGATAATCTTTTTAGCTTTATCTTGTTTAATAACTTCGCCAGTTACTTTGAATGCATCAGCATCCTTACCTACCTTGATACCGTTTTCATCAGATACGAGTAATACGTTGAAATCAACTTTATCACCAGCAACTGCATTAAGTTTTTCAAACTTAACAGTATCGCCTACAGCAACTTTGTATTGTTTATTGCCGTTTTCAATAATTGCGTACATCTTAAATGTACCTCCTAAATAATCTCGCCGAAACCAAGGCGACGCTGTGGTACTTTGATAGCCTTTTTCGTGCGGTTCCTATATATATTACAGTTTTTTTACTATTTTGTCAACTGTTTAAGCATACTTTTTATCTTGATACGCAAACTGTAGTAAAAGGAGAGTGGAAATGAGTCAAAAAGATATTAATTTAGATACCGTTAATGAAATATACAAAAACGCAAGCGTTGCCTTGCTTTCAATTTCTAACGTACTATCTGATACTGAAAATTTAGAGCTTAAAAAAGAACTTCAAGAAGAGTATGACGGGTATGAAAAATTACTTGGTGAAATTACCGCGTATATGTCAGAAAAGGGTTACGAGGCAAAGGAACTTGGTGCTGTTAAGAAAATGTTTATGTCTTCGGGAATTAAAATGAATACCGCTATGGATAATACCGAAGGGCATATCGCTCAAATTATGATAAAGGGCACGGTAATGGGCATCACTGAACTTTGTAGACTTCTTAATAATACCGAGTGTAACGATAGTAAAATCATGGAACTCGGCGAAAGGCTTAAACAGCTTGAAGAAAACTACGAAGAGCGCCTAAAGAAATTTTTATGAGAAATCTTTATATGCTAACTAAATCCACAACCATTTTGCTTGCAAAATGATATAACCGTTTTGAATACAAAACGATATAACGCAAGACTTGTCTTGCATATAACTCTTTACGAAGTAAAGAATATAACTAAAAACAAGACTAACTTAGTCTTGTTTTTTTATTATTTCGCCAGTTTTTGCCTCTTGAAAAATCATGCAAAAGCCCTTGCCTTTTAAATCGTAATTTGATAAAGGAATAAAAGAAAATTTATCTAATATCTCGTTAGGAATTTCGTTAAAATGCCTTTCTACACCGTAGCAAATGAATTTAACTTGGCTATTTTCATAAATTTTTCCAACGTAATAAAACTTGTTTTCCGCGTAATGAATTTTAACAAATTTACCATTTGGTAGCCTTTCATTAAGGTCGTTACATTGCTCAAAATTTACAAAAAGGTCGTCAAGTTTATCTTTTATTTTTTCGTAAAAATCCCCCCTTTCGAAAGGGTGTAAATCCGTTTCATACTTTCCAAACTCAACTTCATTTTCTTCGATTTTTTCTGCTTTTTTAGTTGTTTGATGCAAAGCAACATCTTGGTTATATAAACTTTTTGGTTCATCGTTTAATTCGTAGTAATTTTCTTCGGCGATGCACTCGTCGTCGTAGCTGGTGATTCCTTCTTTTTTAAAAAGTAACGCACCTTCTTCCGCCTTGAAATTTTGCTCCTTTCCATTTTCCTTAAATTTCTTCTTTGCATAACTTGTAATACCGTTTATATCATAAAAACTTTTGCCGTATATTCCATAGCAAATTAATTCTTCATTATTAAATAACGCAACGCAAAAACCTAAACTAACTTTAAAATTTTGATAAACAATTTTAAACTTTTCCTTATCGGTTACCTTTTCTACTTTAATATCCTTTTCTTCGCCCGAAATAAACAGGGTGTAATCATAACCTAATTTGCCTGAAAAATTAAAGTTTAAAGTCGTTTTATCATCTAAACTTTCTACAATTACTAACCCTTTTATCTGGCTTGTTGAATTAAATGCGTTTTTAATAGCAACAACTTTTTTAAAGTAATTTATCATATATATAATATATTAATTTTAGCCGATAAAAATAACGTAATTTATCGAAAACTATTTAATTTTGCCGTAAAAACCAAAGCAAAATAAAAATAAATTTTACTTAAAAACTATTTACATATTGTTATAATTATGATAAAATAGTATTGGTGTAATTTGATTTCTTTTAAACTATGTTTAAAATAGCAAAATTACTTTAAAATCTTAACGTTAAAAATTATTTAGGAGGCATTATAAATGACTAATAACAAACAAGTATTAAAGTTTGTAAACGACGCTGTAGAACTTTGTCAACCTGAAAAAGTTGTTTGGATTACAGGCGAAGAAGCTCAACTTGAAGAACTCAGAAAAGAAGCATTATCAACAGGCGAACTCATCAAACTTAACGATGAAAAACTCCCTGGTTGTTACCTTCACCGTTCTGACGTTAACGACGTTGCTCGTGTAGAAGGAAGAACTTTCATTTGTTGCAAAAACAAAGAAGACGCAGGCCCTATCAATAACTGGATGGACCCACAAGAAGCTTACTCAAAAGTAGGTGAAATCTTCAAAGGTAGCATGAAAGGTAAAACAATGTACGTTATCCCTTACTCTATGGGTGCCGTTGGTTCTACTTTCAGTAAAGTTGGTATCGAAGTTACTGACTCTATCTACGTAGTAGTTTCTATGAAAATTATGACAAGAATTGGCAAAGCAGTTCTTGACGTTCTTGGCGATAGCAACGATTTCGTTCGTGGTCTTCACTCTAAAGCAGACCTTGACGCTGAAAAGAGATATATTCTTCACTTCCCTGAAGACAATACTATCTGGTCAGTTAACTCTGGTTACGGCGGAAACGTATTATTAGGTAAAAAATGTTTCGCTCTTCGTATTGCATCTTACCAAGGTAAGAAAGAAGGCTGGATGGCAGAACACATGCTTATCTTAGGCGTTCAAAAACCTAACGGCGAAATTAACTACATTTCAGCTGCATTCCCATCAGCTTGTGGTAAAACTAACCTTGCAATGCTTATTCCTCCTGCTGAATACCTTGAAAAAGGCTATAAAGTATGGTGCGTAGGTGACGATATTGCTTGGATTAGAGTTGGTAAAGATGGTAGACTTTGGGCAATTAACCCTGAAAACGGTTTCTTCGGTGTTGCTCCTGGTACTAACAATCACTCTAACCCTAACGCTTTAGCATCAACTATGAAAAATGCTATCTTCACAAACGTTGGTTACAACGAAGAAGATAACACAGTTTGGTGGGAAGGTATGGAAAAAGACGTTCCTGGCAAAGTTAAACCTGCTAAACTTATTGACTGGAAAGGCAACCCTTGGACTCCTGATACCGTAGATGCTGATGGTAAGCCAGTTAAAGCTGCTCACCCTAACAGCAGATTTACAGCTCCTGCAATCAACTGTCCTTGCATTTCTTCTGAATTTGAAGCTCCAGAAGGCGTTCCACTTACTGCAATCGTATTTGGTGGTCGTCGTGCTAAAACTGCTCCGCTCGTATACGAAGCAAGAGATTGGAACAGCGGTGTATTCGTAGGTTCTATCATGGCATCTGAAACAACTGCTGCTGCAACTGGTGCTGTTGGTGTTGTTAGACGTGACCCTATGGCAATGCGTCCATTCGTTGGTTACAATATGGCTGACTACTTCGCTCACTGGATTGATATGGGTGAAAAGATTGGCAAACAGCCTAAAATCTTCAACGTTAACTGGTTCAGAACTGATGATGAAGGCAACTTCATTTGGCCAGGTTTCGGTGATAACATCCGTGTTCTTGACTGGATTTTAAAGAGATGCAACGGCGAAGTTGAAGCAAGAGAAGTAGCTATCGGTTACATCCCTTACGCTAAAGACATCAACGTTGAAGGCCTTGATATCGATGAAAAGGTTATTGAAGACCTCCTTTCTGTTGATAAAGCAACTTGGCTTGAAGAAGTTAAAGGTATTAAAGAATTCTACGCTCAATTCGGTGCAAGACTTCCTAAAGAACTTGAAGTTAAACTTGCTGAACTTGAAGCTAACCTTTCTAAGTAATAAGTTTTGATTTTTCACCTTGTTGGTTTTTAATGGCAAAACACGATAAAATCCTTTGCGTTTTTTTCAGTTTCGTACCATACAGGTACGCGCCTTCAAAATAACGCGTGGCTTTTCCCGCGTTTTATCCCTTAAAACGTGACAAGTCACTAATCAACAATTTTCAAACTCAAAACTTAAGAGTTGAAAAACTAAAACACAAAAGCGATTTCGTTACTGAAATCGCTTTTAGTTTTTTTATAAATAAAAAATTTGTGAAAGGTATTGAATTTTTAATAAAATAATGTTAATATAAACTATATGAAGTTAAATATTTTGCTAACCGCAAAATCTTTGCAAAACTAACGTTTTGCCGTAAAAACTATCATTTTTACACTTCAAGTTTGAAATACTACGAAGTTTCAAACCCTTGCAAGCAAGTTTTCAACTTTTTACATATTTAAATTAAGGTGATATAAATGGCAAAAAAATTATGTTTAGCATTAGGTGCAGGCGGTTCACGCGGGATAGCACACGTAGGTTTTTTACAAGCCTTAGATGAAAACGGAATAAAACCAGACGCAATTGTTGGTTGTTCAATGGGTGCAGTAGTTGGCGCTTGTTATTCGGCTGGCATTACCCCTAAAGAAATGATGGAAACTGTAGATTCTTTAAAGTTTAAAGACATTGTTGATATCCATCTTTTCCCTTTCACTAAAAAGGGGCTTTTAAGGTCTGCGAAAATGCGTAAAAAAATTAATACTCTTCTTGGTCATACCAACTTTCAAGACTTAAAGATACCTTTTGCGTGTATTGCGGTTGACTTGGTAAGCGGTGAAGTTGTTACTTTAAAAGACGGGGATATTTGTGAGGCGGTAAGTGCAAGCTCGTCTATTCCAACAGTTTTTAGACCTGTAGAAATAGGAAATATGGAACTTATTGACGGTGGCGTAATAGAAAGGGTTCCTATTCGTGTTGGCAAAGAGGAGTTTAAAGCTGACGTTATAGTTGCCGTTGACGTGCTTGGGGAACTTCGTGAATATAAACCTTTAAATAACTTACTTTCACTTCTTTTAAAAGTTATTGAAGTTAGCGATTGTCATCAGGCAAGACGTTATTATAAAAAATATCCACCAGACTTGCTTATCGAACCAGAACTTGGCGATATGCAACAATTTAAAGTAGAAAACCTTGATTTTGCCTATGAGGAAGGCTATAAAGCAGGTTTAAAATATATTGATAAAATTAAAGAGTTATTACAAGATTAGTGCTTTTTGTTGTCGTTATCTATTTGCATTGACAATAAGTCGTGCTTTTTGATAACGTTTAAAATTGCTTGACTTTTAAAATAAGGCGGTGGCTCGGTTATATTTGGGCTTTCGTCTTTTTTTACGTTAGATTCTTGGTTTTTTTGTGTTTTTGTATTCAAAAAACTACTAAGCAAGTTTTGCAAAAGGTCATTTTGTTTATCGTTATTTTGTAGTTTGCTTAGTATATCAAATAGCCCAAATTTATTCAATATATTCTCCTTTATTAATTAACCTATTAAAAAAACAAAAAACTCGTAAAATATCGTTAAATGAAAATGTTTTTTTGCTTTAAAATTATTGATTATTAGTTAAAATTAGTGTATAATATATGCGTGTATACGTTATTTATAACTATGCGTTAAATTTAAATTATATTCCAATACAAAAAGGGAGTTTTTTAATGAAAAAATTATTAGTAACTTTAATTACCGCAATACTTGTTTTAACAATGGCAATCGGTTGTGGTGAAGATGCAGCTACCCCAGTATCAGGGGTTAACGGCAACGTTAAGTCTGACAATGGCTCTTTCGCTGTAGAAATGGACGATTACGTTTATTTTATCAACGGTAAAAGCTCAAATACTGAAGATAACACTTTCGGTAAACCTGAAAAAGCATCTTTAATGCGTGTTAAAACTTCAGACCTTGCAAACCCTGAAAATGCTACAGCGGAAATGGTTATTCCTAAACTCATTTTAACTGATTCATATAAAACAGGCGTATACTTCTACGACCATTATGTTTATTATGCAACTCCTTCACTTAAAAAGGATAAAAAGGGTAACATTAAAGTTGACCAAACTGAATTTTACAAGTTTAACTTAAAAACTGGTAAAAACGAAGGTTCTGAAATTGCTATCAGCGTTGATGATTCAGTAGAATATAGATTTATCCAAGTAGATGGTAAAGTATATCTTTTATTCGTTGAAACTGAAACTCATGACGAACACTCTCACTCAACTTTAAAAGTTTACAATGCTACTGATAAAAAAGAAGTTTACACTTCTCCTGAATTTGCAGAAATGCTTATGCCTGAAGATAACAGCGCTAACGTTTACTTCACAAAATTAAGCGAAGGTATTAAAGAAGATTCTGAAGCAGCATTCCACGACTTATATCGTTATACTGTAGGTAGTGATTCTGCAACTTTAGTTCGTTCTGGTACTGGTACTGTTGATTTAGAGTATAATGACAGAAAGAATACTGTTAGCGATAAACGTTTTGATGAAAGCGGTTTCCAAGGTGTAACAATCAATCTTATTAAAAATACAGGTAAGTATTTAATTACTAAGATTTCTACACTTGACTCTTCTAACAAAGCAACAGTTTACTACGGTTTTGAACTTGAAACAGATGCTGACTTAAAAAATGAAGTTAGACTTGGTGCATCTGAAACTAACAGTACTGATAAAGCGTTTACTGCTACGTCTTACTATAAATCACTTGAAGAAGTTTACTACATTGAATCAAGTGCAACTGGTCCTAAAGGTTTAATTTTATTCGAATACGAAAAAATTAACGACGCAGACAAAACTAAAGGTAGAACTATTATCAGTAGTAAATGTAGCGATTTAGCTATCCAATTCGTTCAAGGCAACTATATGTATCTTGCTAAAACAGCTGAAGGTATTTACTATAGATTAGACCTTAGCGATGCTAAGGCAGAACCTAAACAAATTAACGGCGTATCAATGGCAACTTCAACAAGTTGGTTTTCACCAGTTGTAGTAGGCAATAGATACTTTATCGGTTCGTATACTAAAGATTTCTACAAAAACTACGTTTACGTTATCGATATGGATGGCATTGATGCTGAACCAGCAGAAGGCGAAGATGATAATGAATTTACTAAAAAATACATCACTCCGTTTGCTGATGCTGAAAACATTGAAAGGGAATCTATTGAAAACCTTTTAAAAACTCGTATTGGTAAAATAACTGATGCTGATAAAACAGCTATTGAAGAACTTTTAGAAGATACTTATTCTGAAGATTAAAATACATTTCCACCGAATTTCAAGTAGTGTAAACTATAAGAAGTTAAAGATTTTGCGAAACGCAAAATCTTTGCAAAACTTCCGTTTTGCTGTAAAAACTAAAGTTTTTACACTTCAAGTTTGAAATACCACGAAGTTTCAAACCCTTGCAAGCAAGTTTTCATCTTCTTATATTATCGATTATTTACTTGCGTTCGGTGGATTTTAGTTTGTTATGAAAATTTTAGCATATGATATTGAAAGTACTACGGGTAGCCATACCGACGGTAGTATGTGTTCTTTTGGTTACTGCTCGATTGATGAGGGTTTAAACATTATCAAGCAAGAAGACTTGGTAATGCGCCCTAACACAAGGCGGTTTGAAACCAAAATAAAACTTCATTATGAAAAAGACTATATCAAAAAGTGTGAGAGATTCCCACACTTTTATGAGCATATAGTAAATCTTTTTAAAGAACACGATTATATCATAGGTTTTTCCGTTTTAAACGACGTAGAGTTTTTAAACAATGCTTGCCACGTTTATAACCTTAAAGAAATTGAATACGATTTTATTGATATTCAACTTTTATACAAAACGGTATACAATAGGCCTTCTTTAACGGCACTTTCAACTATAGCTGAAGAGTTAAATATAGAATATTTAGCGCATCGTTCTGATGAAGATGCCAGGGTAACCTTTTTAATATTAAAACACATTTTAAAGGACAAAAATTTAACGGTTGAAGAACTTCTTAAAAAGTACCACATTACCCCTGGTCTTAATAGAGTTGGCGACGTTACGCCTTGTTCTAACGGTGTGTTTACAAAACGCGAAATGAATTACCTTATCTTAGATTTCGTGCAAAAATACTATAAACATTCAAGGCGATATAAAGGTGGGTTATCTCAAAAAACTTTTGCCTTTACCGATGAATTTAAGTTTGGCGATATCGATAAATTTAGGCGAATTTTAAAAAGGATTTATGAACTTAACGGTAGGGTTAGTTCAATAGAAACTTCTAACGTTTTAGTTAGTAGCGAAGAAGTTTTAGCCCCTAAATATCAAAAAGCCGTTGATGCAAGAAATACAGGTAAAACTCGCATAGAAGTAATAAACGAAGAAAAATTTATGAAAATGCTTGGTAATACTATTCCATATATAGATTTTTCTAACGATATTACCTTGATTAAAGACCATAGGCACGAACTTAAAAGGCAAAGGGTTGAAAATAGAAAAAAGAGGATTGCTGAAACAAAACAGCAAAATCAAAATAAAACAGAAAATAAATAAAAGGGGAGTTTTTATGCAATCTAAAATTTATTTATATGAAAAATTCTTTACTGAAAAGGAAACTGAAATCTTTAAAGCAAACGGTTTAAGTGCAAGTATTTTTACTTACTCTACCGGCGTAAAAGCAGTTAAGATTAAAAACGAAAAGGGTAGTGCTACACTTCTTCCTTATATGGGTCAAATGATTTGGCGTGCCGACTTTAACGGTTACGAACTCACAATGAAATCAATTCACGATGAGCCTATTCAAGCCAAAGAATGCTATGCTGAAACTTACGGTTGCTTTTTAATGCATTGTGGTTTAACTGCTATGGGTAACCCAACAAGTGAAGACACTCATACACCACACGGCGAACTTCCTGTATGTAAATACGACAGCGTTTATTTAATTTACGGCAACGATGAAAAGGGTAATTATATCGGTTTATCGGGTGTTTATACTAATAAAGCGGCTTTCGAAAGAAACTACGAATTTATCCCTGTTATCAAGTTATACGAAAACCAAACTTATTTTGATATCGAAGTTAAATTCACTAACAATAAAGACGTTCCACTTGAATATTACTATCTTTGCCATATCAACCACCGCCCTGTTGACGGTGCAAAACTTGAATATACTGCAGATAGAAAAACTATTAAGGTTAACCATGAAGTTCCTGAAGGATACTTTGATGAAAAGGGCGCTAAAGCCACTAACGATTACCTTGATAGGTTAGATAAAAACCCTGCATTAATGGACGAAATTGGTGCGGAAGGTCAAGCGTATAGACCTGAAATCGTATTCAGTATGAAATATACTGCAGATGAAAACGGCAACGCATACACAATGCAAATCAACCCTGATAAAACGGCAACTTACGTTATCCACAATCCTAACGAATTACCTTACGGCGTAAGGTGGATTACAAGAACTGACGATGAAGACGCTATCGGTATGGTGCTTCCTGCAACTGCTGAACATTTTGGTAAGCTTTACTGCCAAAGAAACAACCAACAACGCTACCTTAAACGCGGTGAAACTGTAACTTACAAAATGCAAACGGGCTGGCTTGATAAAGAACAAGCAAGTGAAATGCTTGCTAAGATTAAGTCAATGAAATTTTAATAAAAACAACAAAAAACAGTCGCGATTAGCGACTGTTTTTTAATATTTCGTTATATAAATTTTCTACGTAAATGCTAAATCCAAGGTCGTTTGGGTGAAGGTATTTATCCGAATAAAATTCTTCTAAATGTGGTGTTAAATTGGTGCCCTTTATCACTTTAAAGTTAGGATAATCTTTGCAAAAATCATTGATTATATCGTGCATTTTGAAAAAGGGTATATCAATAAGCGGAAGCCTATCGTTATCACCGCGCCAAATAGGTGTGATAACGAAAACGGGCGTGTTTTTAAAGTTCAAATACACGTTTTCTAAAAACTGTTTAGCATGCTCTATAAATAGTTCTTTACAGCAAATACTCCAGTCGTTAGTGCCGTAAGCAATGGTAACATAATCGTAATTTCTACTTGGTTTGCAAGCCGAAAGTTCAGGGAAGAAAATTTCACCGCCGATAGCCTTGTTATAAATATCCGCATTTAATTTTTTAGCAAGTTTACTTGAGTATGAAAGTGACGGATAAATAGCGTCGTAACCGTGTGTTATCGAATCGCCGTAGCAAAGGATATTTTTGTCTCTTTTAATAGGTGTTAAAATAGCACCGTCATCAACTACAACGTCCTTAAAATCTACCTTTACCGCCCAAGGGAAGTACACTTCAACGTGCTTTTCGCCAGATGATAATTTAGCGGTAAAAGTTGCGATTTCGCCTTCAATATTATCTATTCCAAAGTGGTTTGTTAATACGCCGTTTTCGTAAACGTCAAAGTAGCCGAACGGACGGCTTGAGGACTTAAAACACCTAAATGTAATACCAAAATTTTGGCTATCCGTTATAAAAGAAAGCCTTACGCCTGCAGGTGATAAAGTTTTTAAGTTCAAGTCTTGATTTCTATACGTTTGATACGCTTTAAATTCTTCTTCGTTAAAGCGGTAAAAGTTATAATAACCGTCATTTTCTATAAGTTGTTCATAACCAAAAGCCACGTCTTGTAATTGTTGTTTTGAAAGTATCATAATACATTTATTTTAGTATAAAAATGCATTAAAGTCAATAAAAACAACTCTCTTTACCCTTGATTTAATATCTTTAAAGTGATATAATTTACGTGGGAGAATATTATGAAAAACAAAATCTTAAAAATTTTAACTATCACAACACTTTTAACTTTAAGTTTATGTATTATTACTGCTTGTGGCGGTAGTTCTCATACCCACGAATTTAAAAATATCAAAAGCGATGCTACTAACCATTGGTACGCGTGCGATTGCGGTGAAACTACTTCAAAAGACCATCACAAGGGCGGAACTGCTACATGCAAAAGCAAAGCCGTTTGTAGTGAATGTGGTGTAGAGTATGGCGATTTAGCGCAAAACCACCTTGATAACGGCGATGGCATTTGTTCGCTATGCGATGCAATTTTATACTCAACCCAAGGTTTAAAGTTTGAATTATCAAGCGACCAAACCTATGTGGAGGTTGTTGGGTATGAAGGCGATAGCCAAAATATAATCATTGCAAACCATTATAACAATTTGCCGATAACAACCATTTGTGAAAAGGCTTTTTATGGCAATACAAGTATTGTTAGCGTTGTTATGTCTAACTTTATTACTAATATAGAATCTCAAGCTTTTACGGGTTGTACAGGGCTTAAAAGCATAGAAATTAAAGGGGATAATGCTAATTATACTTCAATAGACGGCAGTTTATATTCTAAGGATAAAAAGACCTTAATTCAATACGCTATTGGTAATGAAGAAGAATCTTTTAAACTGGCTGATACGGTAACGGAAATAGGCGATTACGCCCTTGCTTATTCAAGATTTAACAATCTTTTAACCTTGCCAAACACCATTAATAAAATAGGTAAATACGCGTTTAAAGGCACTTATTTATATTCGGGTATAGAACTTCCTACAAACTTAACTGCAATTAACGAATACGCGTTTAGCGAAGTAGAGTGGCTTACTGAAATAAAAATTCCAAGTGCGGTAAAAACTATCGAAAGCAACGCCTTTTGTAAATGTGCAAGGTTAAGCAAAGTAACTTTTAATAGCGATAGTCAACTTCAAACCATTTCGGAATACGCGTTTAGCGAAACGAGTTTATACTACGGCATACAATTGCCAAACTCGCTGACAATTATCGGTAATAACGCCTTTAACGAGTGTAAATATCTTTCAAACATAACTATACCAAGTAGTGTAACTAATATAGGTTATTACGCATTTTATAAATGTGAAGAACTTAAAACGGTAACCGTTCAAAAGGACTCTCAATTAAAAATAATAGAGTTTTACGCTTTTGGGGTATGCAGTAAACTTACAACGTTTGATTTTGGAGAAAATAGCATCTTAGAAATTATTGACGATAGAGTTTTTTACGCTTGCGACTCACTTAAAAATATAACTTTACCAAGCACTTTAAAAAATATAGGTAATAGTGCCTTCCATTTCTGTCAATCGCTTGATTATATTTATATACCAAAAAGCGTAGAAGTTATGGGCGTTAACGTTTTCCATAACTGTAATTGGACGATAATTTACTGCGAAGCACTAAGCGAGCCTAAAGATTGGAACGTTGCTTGGAACTCATCAAACTGCACGGTATACTGGGGCTGTTAAATATAACTAAACAATAATTAATAATAAAAAACACTACGGAAATCCGTAGTGTTTTTGTTTTGCATTATATCTTATTTATTAAGCATTTCTTCTGCAGTTTTAACAACGTTTTCAGCAGTAAAGCCGTAGTAGTTGAAAAGTTCTTTAGCAGGACCTGATGCGCCAAATTCATCGATACCGATAACTTTACCATCTAAGCCTGCGTATTTATACCAGCTGTATTTTGAACCAGCTTCGATACAAATTCTATTTCTAACTTTTGCTGGGATAACGCTGTTTTTGTAGCTTTGGCTTTGTGCTTCGAAAAGTTCGATACATGGCATTGAAACAACCCTTGTTGCAATACCTTTTGCTTCTAATTCGTCACTTGCCTTCATTGCTACTGCAACTTCAGAGCCAGATGCAATTAAAATCATATCAGGTGTCTTTTTAGATGCTTCTTTTAAGATGTAACCACCCTTAAGTGCGTTTTTAGCAGTACCTTCATAGTTAGGTAATGTTTGACGTGAAAGGATAATGCTTGTAGGACCTTTCTTAGTAAATGCAGTAATGTAAGCGCAAGAAGTTTCGTTACCGTCGCAAGGTCTAAATACCTTCATGTTAGGGATAGTTCTAAGTGCGATAAGGTGTTCGATAGGTTGGTGGGTAGGACCGTCTTCACCAACACCGATAGAGTCGTGTGTTAAAACGTAAGTTACGTTTACGTTCATAAGTGCTGATAAACGCATTGCGTTTTTCATGTAATCGCTAAATACCATGAAAGTAGAGCAGAAAGGAAGAATACCGCCGTGTGTAGCCATACCGTTACAGATAGCGCTCATAGCGTGTTCCCTAATACCAAAGTGAATGTTTTTGCCTTGTGGATTTTCTGCGTTAAAGTCAGCAACACCTTTAAGTGTAGTTTTGCATGAAGGACCAAGGTCGGCAGAACCACCTAAAAGGTTAGGAAGTTTTTTAGCAATTTTGTTAAGAACGTTACCACCGTGATTTCTTGTAGCATCGTCTTTTTCAAAGTTGAATAAATCGCTATCGTCGATTGTTGGAAGTTTACCGCTATTGATTTCTAAGAATTGTTTAGCAAGTTCAGGGTATTCAGCGCTGTATGCTTTGAACATAGCCTTCCAAGCCCTTTCAGCCTTAGCGCCACGGCGACCTGCTGATTTAGCGTGTTTGTAAACTGCTTCGTCTACTGTGAATGGGTCATAGTTATAGTCAAGGTTTTTCTTTAATGCAACGATACCGTCTGCACCAAGAGGAGCACCGTGTGTAGATGCAGAACCTTGGTTAGGTGCACCGTAACCTATAGTAGTGTGGCAAACGATAAGTGAAGGTTTTTCAGTTTCAGCTTTTGCTTTATTGATTGCTTTTTTAATAGCTTTAACGTCGTTACCATCTTTAACGTCAATAACTTGCCAGCCTTGTGCGATATGGCGTTTTCTAACGTCTTCAGTAAAGGCAAGGTCTGTGCTACCTTCGATAGTGATGTTGTTTTCATCATATAAAACGATAAGTTTACCAAGTTTTAAAGTACCTGCAAGTGAAGCTGCTTCGTATGCGATACCTTCCATTAAACAACCGTCGCCACAAAGTGCGTAAGTGTAGTGGTCAACAACAGGGAAACCTTCTTTATTGTAGATAGATGCAAGGTGTTTTTCAGCAATAGCCATACCTACTGCGTTAGCAATACCTTGACCAAGTGGGCCCGTTGAAGTTTCAATACCATCTGTGTGGTTGTATTCAGGGTGACCTGGAGTTTTAGAACCAAATTGACGGAAGCCTTTTACGTCTTCCATAGATAATTTGTATCCGTAAAGGTGAAGTAAAGAATAGTTAAGTGCAGAGCCGTGACCTGCGGATAAAATAAAACGGTCACGGTTTAACCATTTACTATTTTTTGGGTTAAATTTAAGTGCGTTTTGCCAAAGTGAATAAGCAATAGGTGCAGCACCAAGCGCAATACCTGGGTGGCCAGAATTTGCTTTTTCTACGGCTTCTGCCGAAAGTACACGAATAGCATTAATTGTAAGCTTTGAAGCGTCCATAAAAATTATCTCCTTAATTTTTCATTAATATTAATTATAGCACACTTTTTGGCTGAAATAAAGTAATAATAGTAAAAAAATCAAGGTTTTTAAAATCTTTGTGATAATTTCACGATTATTGCAAGAGAGAATTGGCTATAATTATTAAAACGCTTTACTTTTTAGGCATTTACAATTATAATAAATAATACGGTAATATATATGAAACCAATAAAAAATGAACTTTCTAAGAGCTTAAAAGGCAATAAATACTACAATCCTAATACCTTCAATGCAATTGATGGTTTACTTGCGTATTTTACTATTTTGATAGCCTTTTTTGCGGTGGGTAAACTATTACAGCCTTGCGTTAACTATATTGTTGATAGAAAAATTATTGGCGACTATTTTTTGCTTGAAATACTTCTTGGGTTGATTTCACAAGGCATTATATTAGCCGTTGCTATAACTTTTTTCAAGATAAAAAAGGTGGGATTTTTTAGCGGAGAAGGTTATACCTTCAATGTAAATGCCATTGATTTATTAATGTCGGTTATGCTTATTTTAGCAATAGGCTTATGTTTTTATTCGTTGCACGTTAGTTTTCTTGATGATATGACGGGTATTTTTGGCGATTTAGGTTTAACAATCCCCGAAAGCGTAGTAAAAAACAGCAATATTTTTTACATGGCGTTTTATACTTTTATAATTGTGCCTATATTCCCAGCAATTATTGAAGAATTGCTTTTTAGGGGTATAGTTATGCGCGGTATGGCAAAAAACGGCGTTGTTTTTTCCATAATAGGCTCATCGATTTTATTCGCAACAATGCACGGTAGCGTAGGCATGCTTATTCTTCAGTTCCTCGTAGGATTATCAATAGGCATAGTTGTTACTATTACTAAAAACCACTTCTACGGCGTGGCAATGCATTTTACAAACAATTTATTTTTAAGCATAATACTTACCCTTCCTGATATGGCAGGGGGTATAGCACCGCATTTAGAATTCGTTGTATCGGCATTTGTAACGATATACGGCATTGTATTCTTAATAATTTCAGCCTACTATTTCTTGAAGAAATATATGGCTAAATATAAGGCTGAAATCTTAGGTGTTAAAAAACAAAAATCTCAGTTTGAAAAAACGCCTTTGGTATGTTATTCTTTTTTAAATTATTGCGATAGGGAATATTATTTAAAAGAATACGCCTCTTTGGATAAAGACTTAATTGAAAATACTAACACGGTGTTTTTATATAAAGATAAATTTGTTAAATTTAATAAAAATTCAAGCGCAAAACTTACGTATATTCTCTATGCGTTAGCCCTTGTTGTATCTTGCGTTATGATTTTTATTTAATAGGAGAAAATATATGTATTTAAATGGACTTTTACAAAGTACTACTGATATCCTTCAAGGCTTAATGGAAGATTCTGCAGTTATGGAATTAGGTGCTAATATTTTTACAATATTAATCACCATCGTTCTTTTTGTTTTTAAAGCAATTGCTATTTACACTATGGCAAAAAGACGTTCTTTTAATAATCTTTGGATGGCTTTTGTACCATTTTTAAACTACGTTTTACTTGGTAAACTTATAGGTAACGTCGTTGTTTGGGGTAAAAAGGTTAAAAACTTAGGTTTACTCCTTTGCATTGTATCGGCAGTTTCTTCAGTTTTATACTATGCTATAAATGCTGGTTATTATATTTCAGTTATCGAAGCAACCTTCCAAGTTAAGTTTGCGTTTGCAAGCGCCTTTATTACAAGCTGGGTTCAACAAACTACTATCGTTTGGGATATTTTCCGCTACGTTTACTACGTAGTAAGTATAATCACTACAATTTTAGAATGTTGGGTTATCTTTTCTATCTTTAGAAAATACGCTCCTGAAAGGTCGCTTATGTACTCTTTAATTTCGATTTTTACAGACCTTCTTTTATTCCCAATCTTCCTTTTCGTGATAAGGAATAGAAAAGTTGTTACGTTTGAAGACTTTTTAAGAACGCGTAATAGATATTACACGCAAAACCCTAACGGTGGATATAACCAAAATTCAAACGGTGGCTATAACGGTGGATATTATTCTAACCCAACCCCACCTACTAACGAGGTAGACCCTTTCCCTGAATTTTCTAACAAACCTAAAAACACGGATAATGGTTACTCTTCAACAAACCCTTACGAAAGGGCTAACGAAACACAAAACTCTAACACAAACGATTCAAAAGAAGACGATTTATTTAATTAATTACTATGGAAGAAATTATCTCAGCAATATCAACGGCAAGTGGTACGGGCGGTGTTGCAATCATAAGGGCAAGCGGTGAAAACGTTTTAGGTCTTGCCGAAAAAATGTTCAAGCCTTTATCAAAAACGGTAAAAGTTAAAGACTTTGAACCATATAAAATGTATGTTGGCGAAATTGACGCGGGTGATTTTACCGATTTTGGTATGATGGTTTTCTTTAAAGCACCTAAAAGCTATACCGGCGAAGATATGATAGAATTCCATTGTCACGGCGGTGTAATTATTACGCAAGGCATACTTAAAAGAACGTATGAACTTGGCGCAATACCTGCAACTCGTGGTGAGTTTACTAAGCGTGCCTTTGTTAACGGCAAACTTTCTTTAGATAGTGCCGAAGGCTTAATCAATATGATTAATAGTGAATCAACCGCATCGCTTAAAGTTGGCTATAACTTATATCGTGAAAAATTATACGCTAAAATCAACGAACTTCAAGACGATTTAACCTACGCCTTAGCAAGTGTTGACGCGGATATTGACTATCCTGAAGAAGATTTAGAAAGCGTAGCCAAAAACGACGTTAAAAAGGCTATGGAAAAATCTTTAAGTGAAGTTGAGTTTTTGCTTAGTAGTTACACTCAGGGCGAAAAGGTTAAAAACGGTGTTAAGGTAGCAATTGTTGGTAGACCTAACACGGGTAAGTCGTCTATATTAAACGCACTTTTAAATTATGACAAGGCTATCGTTTCTTCAACTGCAGGTACCACGCGTGACGTTGTTGAAGGAAGTTTATCAATAAACGGTGTTAAGTTTGATTTTTACGATACTGCGGGTATCCGTGAAACGGATAACGATATCGAAAGACTTGGCATTGAAAGGTCGGAAAAATTACTTAAATCATCGGATATCGCGCTTGTTGTTATCGACGGTAGTGAAGACTTAACCGAAGAAGATAAATCAATTTTAAGTGCGGTTAATGATAAAGAAAATATAATCGTTTACAATAAATCGGATAAACCTATAAAAATTAAAGATAAAAACGCAATGTCGTTATCTGCAAAAACGGGTGATGGTGTAGAAGACCTTAAAGCCGAATTATACAAGCGTGTGTTTGGTGGCGGTGTTGATTTAAATAGTCAATACATAGCCGAAGAAAGGCATTATTACGCATTAAATAGGGCAAAAACTGCTCTTTTAGAAGGATTATCAAATATTGATATCGTACCGCTTGACTTAGTTGCCGAAGATATTAAATCGGTATGGCTTGCCCTTGGTGAAATCACGGGTAAAACTGCAAGTGAAGAAATTATCAACGAAATATTTAAAAAGTTTTGCGTTGGTAAATAAGGGGAATTATGGTAAACTTAGAACTTTTTAGGGTGTTTTATGCCGTTGCTAAATGCGGTAGTATTACTAAAGCGGCTGACGAACTTTTCATTTCGCAACCTGCCGTTTCGCAAGCAATAAAACAACTTGAAACTCAACTTGGCGGTAAACTTTTTAACAGGGTTAGCCGTGGCATGGAACTTACTGAAAACGGCGGTAAGCAAGTTTTTGAATACGTTTCAAAAGCCATTGAATTACTTGAAAAAGCCGAAGGGAAGTTTTCGGAACTTAATGAAACTGCGGTTGGTAGTTTGCGAATAAGCGCACCCGATACCATTATTACGCATATTTTAATGAATTACATCATAAAATTTCACGAAGAATTTCCTAACGTAAACGTTTCCTTTTTAAACTCTACTTCAAGGGAAACTATCGAATCGGTAAAATCTGGCAAAGCCGATATTGGTTTTATAAATTTACCTATCAAGGACGTTGACGTGGTGTTTACCGGTCAAATGTGTGAACTTCACGACGTTTTTGTTGCAAGCGATAATTTCAAGGAATTAAAAAATAAAAAGTTAACATTAAAAGGTTTATCTAACTACCCACTTTTAATGCTTGAACAAAATACTTCTACAAGGCAAGAATTTATTTCATTTACAAACACTTTAGGTGTAGATTTAACACCAGAGTTTGAACTTTCAAGCTTAGAACTTTGTGTGGAAATGGCAAAAAGCGGGCTTGGTATTGCGTGCGTTTCAAGGGAATTTGTTAAAAAAGAACTTGAAAACGGCACACTTTTTGAACTTGACGTAGAGCCTGCACTTCCCGTTAGGGGCATAGGCGTTATCCTTAATAAGGATAAAGAATTAACCTACGCATTAAATAAATTTTTAAAATTATTAAACAAATAATTAGGCTTAACCGCCTAATTAATACGCGGATATGGCGGAATGGCAGACGCGATGGACTTAGAATCCATTGGGCAACCGTGTAGGTTCAAATCCTATTATCCGCACCAAAAAAAGAACAAGTCGTTTGACTTGTTCTTTTTTTACGTCAAATTCGCAAGAATTTGATTATCATGTTGCGATAGCAACTATAATTCAAGCCGTTAGGCGAGTTATCATTGCCATTAGGTGTATCTCATCAACCGCAGGTTGTATTTTCGCAATGATGATATACAAAACCTTGTTTTGATGATATACAATGCTACGCATAGATGATACACACTCTTTTAGAGTGATAAACCCCAACTGCAATTTCGCAGTTGGGGTAGTTTTAATATTGGTGTTTTTAAAAGTTGGTTTTGCCAATTAAATAGTCAACAGTAACGTCAAAATAATTAGATATTTCTATTAATTGCGAAATACTTGGCTCACTATGACCACTTTCCCAATGCGAAATAGCCATCTTTGTCATATTAAGCAATTTTGCTAGTTCCAATTGAGAAATGTTTTTTTCTTTTCTTAAATCTTTTAACCGTTGATTAAATGTTACCATATTGAAATTGTAACAAACTTTGTTACTTATTACTTGACAGTAACAAAAATTGTTACTATAATATATTTAAAAGTTTAAATATAACTTAATTTTTGGAGGTCTATATGGATAAGATAGCCGATATTATAAAATATGAAGGTGATAACTCTACATTTATATGGAAACACCCTTGCGAAGATTTTAATTCTTTGACACAACTTATCGTGCACGAATCGCAAGAAGCAATCTTTTTTATGAATGGACAAGCTTTAGATTTATTTGGTGCGGGTAGACATACGCTTGAAACGCAAAATATTCCAAAGCTTGGTAAACTTTTAAATCGTATTACAGGAGGGAATACCCCTTTTCATTGTGAAGTATATTTTATAAATAAAACGATACAAATGGGTGTGAAATGGGGAACTGACAGTAGAATTCGTTTTATCGAACCGAGCATGGGAATCCCGCTTGAAATAGGTGCGTGTGGTGAAATGAATTTGCAAGTATCTGATTCACGTGCGTTACTCTTAAAACTTGTAGGAACAATGAACGGTATTGCTTGGGGTGATAATGGAGTAGGTTTCACTAAATCTATTCAAAATTGTTTTAGACCTTTAATCTCTACTGCCGTTAAATCTCATTTAATAAGTTCAATTAAATCTCAAAATATAAATATTTTAGAAATTGATGAAAATTTAGAAATACTTTCTGAAGCTCTTCGAAAGAGTATTGTTCCTGGATTTGAAGAATATGGTTTAACAATTCCTCAATTTTATATTACAAATATTGCTCTTCCTGAAAATGACCCTAATTTCCGTAGGCTTCGTGAATTACATACGGTTTCTTTCCAAACTAAAATGATTCAAGCAGAAGCATTTGTAAAAACGGCACATGCTGAGGCAGAAGCGAGCGTTACGGCTGCACAACGTCAAGTAGAACTTGAAAGACAAACAACAGAAACAGAAGTAGCAAGGCGTGCAGCTGAAAGGGATTTAATTCGTGCTCAAGCAGAAGCTCAAGTTGCAAAAATATCAGGTTTTGCTGAGGCTGAAGTTATGGCTGCTAAAGGATATAATCAAAGAGATGTTCTTGCTGCAGATGTTCAAAAAGCTTACGCTGAAGGAATTGGAAATATGACAATTAATGGAGGAGGTGCTGCTGGTGATATGATTGGTCTTGGTGTTGGCATGGCGGCGGCTGGTGCTGTTGCACCTCAACTTGGAGAAATGTTTAAAGGATTTTCAAAGCCTAATGCACCATCTGACGCAAATAGCGTGTCGACATGTGTAAAATGTGGAGCTAATCTTCCTGCAAATGCAAAATTCTGCCTTCATTGTGGAGAAAAGGTTGAAACAAGTACCTTAGGAATGATTGTTTGCCCTAAGTGTGGGGATAGCGTAGTAAAAGGTAAATTCTGTCCTGCATGTGGACATAGGTTTATTACAGTTTGCCCTAAATGTGGTAAGGATATTCCTGAAGGTGCAAAATTCTGCCTTGATTGTGGCGAAAAACTTTAATAGGGGGAAAGGAAATGAAAAAAAATTTTAAATTTTATGCTCTTATTTGTGTGCTGTTTTTAGTGTTGTTTAATTTAATAGCATTTATAACTCCTGCTTTGGCTAACATGGAAAAATATAATAGTTCTTTTTGGATTGGATATTCATTTGTTACTATTGGATTTATAGGTGAATTTATATGCGCGTGGTTTGTATTAAAAGAAGACAATGCTAAAAAAACTTTTTATAAAATATCTTTATTGAAAACAAGTTATGTAGGTTTAATTTCAACGTTTGTTGTTGGTGGACTTTGCATGGCTATACCGCAAATTCCATATTGGATGGCTGCAATATGCTGTTCTTTATTTTTAGTTGTAAATATATTTGCTTTAGTTAAGGCTAAAATGTCAGTTGATTATGTTAGTCTCGTAGAAAAAAATGTTGAACAAGCAACTTCGTTTATATACTGCATGAGAGAAGAAAGTGAGTCCTTATTTGCGAGAGCGAAAGATGGAGAAACAAAGGGTATTTGCAAAAAAGTTTGTGAGGTTTTTAGATTTAGTGACCCTATGAGCAAAGCTGACTTAAATGATATAGAAACGGAAATAAAAAATAATTTTGAACTTTTAAAATCCGCTGTTTGTGAATTAGAAGTGGATGTAGTTAAAGAAAAAGCAGAAGAAATTATATTTTTAGTTTCAGTAAGAAACAATAAATGCAAAAGTACGAAATAATATATCAAACAATTTTTGTTAAGAGATATGGTGGAAACAATTAAGGAGAAATAACAATGTCTATTTTTAAATGTAAAATGTGTGGTGGTGAGTTAGATGTTAACCCCAATGTATCAGTTGTAGAATGCGAGTATTGCGGTTCTAAGCAAACGCTACCAAAGTTAAACGATGAAAAACGTGTCAATTTATACGACCGTGCAAACCATTTCCGTAGAAACAACGAATTTGATAAGGCAAGTGCTATATACGAGCAAATATTAAATGAAGACGGTACGGATGCTGAGGCATATTGGTCGCTTGTTCTTTGCCGTTATGGTATTGAATATGTAGAAGACCCTACTTCACGCAAGCGTGTACCAACCGTTAACCGTGCACAATTTACTTCTATATTTGATGATGATAATTATAAATTAGCACTTGAAAATTCAGATACACATCAACGTATTATATACGAAGAAGAGGCAAAACTAATCAATGAAATACAAAAAGGTATTCTTGAAATTTCTCAAAAGGAAGAGCCTTTTGATATTTTTATTTGCTATAAAGAAACTGATGAAAATGGTAGACGCACAAGGGATAGCGTTTTAGCGCAAGACTTATATTATGGGCTTACCGAACAAGGATTTAAAGTGTTTTTTGCTCGTATTACGCTTGAAGACAAACTTGGTTCTGCGTATGAGCCATACATTTTTGCTGCGCTTAATTCATCAAAAGTTATGGTAGTTATAGGTTCAAAAGCGGAATTCTTTAATGCAGTATGGGTAAAAAATGAATGGAGTAGATACCTTTCATTAATAAAAAATGGTGCAAAGAAAATGCTTATTCCTGCATATAAAGATATGGACCCTTATGATTTACCTCAAGAATTTTCGCATTTGCAAGCACAAGATATGTCTAAACTTGGTTTTATGCAAGACTTAATTAGGGGTGTTAATAAAATAGTAGGAGTTGAAAAATCAAAAGAATCAAAGAAAAAAGAATCAGATACAACTGACGAATTGTCCCCAGTTTTAGAGCGTGCTTTCTTATTTATAGAGGAAGGAGACTATGCCACTGCTGATGAATATTGCGAAAAAGTTCTTGATAAAAACCCTAAATGTGCTGAGGCGTATTTAGGAAAATTAATGATTGATTTAAAAGTTAGGAAGAGAAGGTTACTTGGAGAGTTTGAGACATCTTTTGAGAATAATGTAAATTATAAACGTGTTGTTAGATTTGGTTCTGACGAATTGATTAAAGAACTTAAAGAATATCTTGACGAAATTAAAAGTAGAGAATTACAAAAAAGTAATGTAACCAAAAAGGAAGATAAATTAACAAAAACAAAATATTATACTAATAGAGAAATCGAATATTTTAAGAAAATGGTATTACTTGCTAAACAAAAAGAAAAAAAAGAAAAATAAAACACACTTAATCTATAAAAATAAAAAAACAACTGCGATTTCGCAGTTGTTTTAGTTTTAGTTTAATTAATCGTTAATGTCGGCGATTTCTTCGTAAACTTCGTCGGCATCTAAGCCTACGGCAATAACTAAATAGTCACCGCAAGCAACGCCTAATTTTTCTAACTTGCTGTGGATAGTTTTTGTACTGTCTTTTTTAGATATGTTATTTACTACGTTTTGTAAAGTTTTGTCAACTTTAGCATATGCAACTAATTTTTCGGTAGAATTAAACTCTAACACGTAAACAATGCAAGTGGCAGGCAATTTACCAACTGTTATAGTTTTTGTAAATACGTGTACTTCAGTAACGCCGTTAACCTTTTCGTATTCTTTTTGAGAGTCAAGTTTATCAACAAGAAGTACGTAGCCATCGTCTTTAAGTTCTCTTTCAATCTTGCTAAAAGATGAACATGCTACAACGCCAAGTGCTACAGCAAAAACTAAAAGTAATGATAATAATTTAGTAAGTTTTTTCATAGTAAAATATCTCCTATAAACTACTGACAATTATAACATAAAAAAGGGTGTTTAGTCAACACCCTTTTACGTTTTATAAAATCTAATTAAATTTTATTTAAAAACTCTTTTAAAAATTTAAATTAGTCTTCAATTTTAATGCGTTTTACAAGTTTGATATCTCTTGACGATGCGCCAACCATAATATCAAAGTAACCGTCTTTAACTATAAATTCGTTATGAGGAGTACTAAAGTAAGCAAATGCATTAAAGTCAAGTTTAACGGTAATCGTTTTTGTTTCGCCACCTTTAATAAGGTCTTTAGAATAGCCTTTTAATTCCTTTTCAGGTCTTGTAACCCAAGGTAAAATTTCTTTAACGTATACTTGCGAAACTTCTTTGCCGTCTACCTTAGATATGTTTTTAATATCGTAAGTTAAGTTGTATTCGTACTTAGATATTTTTTCTACTTCAATATTGCTGTATTCAAACTCAGCGTAAGAAAGACCGTAACCGAACGGGAAGGCAACCTCCATTTCCGTTTTGTCATAATAACGGTAGCCTACGAAAATACCGTCTCTATACCACTCAACGCCTTTATTGCCAAGATAGTTTTCGCTATAGGTATCTTCTAAGCAGATAGGGTAGGTTTCGGATAACTTACCGCTTGGGTTTGTTTCGCCCGCTAATACTGATGCAAGCGCATCGTTAATACCTTCACCGCCAAAGCCTGCTAAAACAACGGCTTTAACGCTGTCAATCCAACCGCTAACGTCAATAGCGCTACCTGCGTGAAGAACAACTACAACGTTTTCGTTAAGTTCTGATGCGCGGATGATAAATTCTTCTTGAGCATCAGAAAGTTTAATGTGCTCTCTATCATAGTTTTCGCTAACGACAGGGGCTTCTTCGCCAACGCAAATAACGCAAACGTCGCTATCTAAAATAGATTCGTAGTCACCCCTTGCATTTCTAACGTATTCTAAACTCATTTTAATATCGTCGTGTCTACCAGTAGCAAGAGAGTAGCCTTTTTTAACGGTATAGCCGTATTTTTCGCTTAAAAGAGAATCAAGACTTGGGATTTCATAATCGGTTAACACGTATGCTGAACCACCACCGCCAAGCGAAGGAGAGTCGTTAAATCTACCGCCAACAAAGATTTTATCTTTTTTATTAAGCGGTAAAACGTTATCTTCATTTTTAAGAAGAACAATGCTTTCTTTAGCAACTTTAACTGCGTTATCGTGCCTTTCTTGTTTAGAAAGTGTAACTTTTTTGTTAGATTTAACCTTCTTTTCAATAAGATTTAAAATATTAGTTACTGCAAAGTCAATTTGTTCTATAGTAATTTCGCCCTTTTCGTAAGCAGTTTTAATTTCGGTAAAAGATGCGTCACGGCAAGGCATACAAAGGTCAAGCGAAGCCTTAAGTGATTCAACGTGGTTATGAACGGCACCCCAGTCTGAAACGATAAGACCGTCAAACCCAAGTTTGTCACGAAGGATATCCTTTAAAAGTTGCTTATGCTCAGCAACCCTTACGCCGTTTACTAAGTTGTAACTGCACATTATCGTCCAAGGTTTTGCTTTAACGGCAATTTCAAACGGTTTAACGTAAATTTCACGAAGAGTTCTTTCATCGATATCGTTAGATTGAAAAAGCCTATCGTATTCACGGTTGTTTGCAACGTAGTGTTTTAAACTTGTGCCAACACCTTTAGATTGAACGCCTTCGATATAAGATTTTGCCATAGTACCCGCTAAGTAAGGGTCTTCTGAAAAATATTCAAAGTTTCTGCCGTTAAGGGGTGTTCTTTTAATATTAACGCCGGGTGCTAAAAGAACGTCAACGTCATTTTCAATACAGTCTTCAGCGATAGTAGAGCCGTTTAAAAATGCAACTTCGTTATCCCACGAGTTAGTAACCACAGAAATATTAGGCATTGCCGTAGCCCTTACGGTAGAACCGTCGTTTGCAATTTTTCTAAGTCCGTTAGGTCCGTCAGACACGAATATGTTTTCAAGCTTGCCGTTTAAATCGTTAGTGCGCCAGCAGTCTTTACCGGTAAGTAGTGTAATTTTTTCATCAATAGTTAAATCTTTAATATTAAGCATAATATTCTCCTATATTTATTAGGCATTGTCGCAACAATAGGTTGATAAAATGCAAATGAAATACTGCGTAATGCTTCGTTAAACCCCTTGAAAAGATGTATACTCTTATCTTCGGGGATTTGTCTTGCCTTACTTGCATTTGATTTGCCTTTTTAAAATCAACCTAATATTGTTCCACTGCCTTTATTTTACTACTAAAAATTACCAAAATCTATACCAAAACCCTTTTAAATATTCTCATAATTTGATATAATAGGTGTATGAACGGATATTATGAACACGAAAGGGACAATTTAAACGATTTAACCGTAATGGGTAACAAAAGTTTTATTTACCCTGCGCACTTCCATCAAAAGTTAGAACTTTTTATTTTAAAAAGTGGAGAGATGGAAGTGGTTTGCAATGGTAAAAAGCACCTTTTAGATAGTGGTAGCATAGCATTTTTTAATAGTTATGACGTGCATGCGTATAATTATCAATCGCAAAACTTAGACGGTTTTTGTTTAATTATTCCGCAAGATTACGCGTCAAAGTTTGTGGAGAGAAATAAAAACAAAACGGCAAAAAATCCCATTATAAAAAATAGTGATTTAACTTTAGAAGTTTACGGGTTAATAGAAAAATATTTAATAAACCAACAAGCAAATCCACTTTCAAGTTCTTGTGTTGAGTTTATTTTATCCCTTATAGAAAACAGTTTAGCGTTAGAAAAAACTAATGCGGATAAGTTTAACGATTTACTTATAAAAAAACTTTTAATTTATATAAACGAAAACTTTAAAGGGGACGTAACCCTTAAAACTATCTCTAAAAATTTAGGATATACCGAAGGGTACGTTTCAAAACTGTTTAACAAGTTTATTAAAAAAAGTTTAAACGATTACGTAAACGAACTTCGTTTTAGCGAAGTGGAAAAACTTATTAAAAATACCGATACAAAACTTACGCAAGCAATTTTTGACGCGGGTTTTAAAAGTGTTCAAACGTATTATCGTAGCAAGCGAAAATATATAAAAAAGTGAGAACAATGTTCTCACTTTAATTATTTTTAACTATTTTCTTTCTAAAAAACCATAAAATTGTAAGCACTTGAAGTGGAATACCAATAATATAAACAATCCAAACGTTTATCGTTAAATGTATGGATAAAAGCACCGTCCAAATAAGTATTGAAATTGATGCGTACAACAAAATTCTTTGCTTAAATATTTTAGTAAACACGATAGAAACTATCATTGATACTGGTATAGAGTAGATGTAGGCAAGCCAAATTTCATCTTTTAAAAAGTTAAACATATTAAACAATACGAAAACGGCGGTAGAAACTAACCAAACAAGCCCTATTGAAAGCAAAGTGATAACCAAGGTGTTGATTTTCTTTTTTTGCGAAGTAACGGGCTTTTTAGTTGTTTCAGGGTCGCTTAAAAGGTCGTTAACGGAAATGCCGAAAAGGGTTGCTAACTTATGTAAAATAATAATATCGGGAAGAGCTTCGCCCCTTTCCCATTTAGAAACGGCTTTATCGGAATAATTAAGCTTTAATGCCAAATCGTATTGGGTAAGCCCTGAAAGTTTACGATATTTTATTAAGTTAGATGAAATATTATTTTTAATAATTTCGTCTTCCATAATTTACTCCTAAATACAGTAAAAGTATTGTACCATAAATTTTAGAAATTGCCAAGTAATGAAAGGATATTTATAATTAATTTATAATTAATTTACAATTTTAGTTTAAATTTCCGCTTTTTTATAAAAAATCATTGCAAAAACCGTACTTTAAATATATAATATATTTAAGATAAATAAAAAGGGAATAAAAAAATGATAGACGTAGAAAGAATTAACTTTTTAGCCAAAAAATCACGTGAAGAAGGTCTTACCGAAGAAGAAAAGTTAGAACAACAAAAACTTCGTCGCGAATATATAGAAAGCGTTAAAAACAACATAAGGGCGCAAATGGGCAATCCTGAAGATTATAAAAAGGAAAATAAAAATGATTGACGAAAAAACTAATTTTGACCTAATTGAAAACTTGATTAAAGAGTATAAATCGGCAAGTGCTAAACTTAATGCCTTAAAAACTCAATTGGAAGAAATTAAAGGGGATTTAAAAGAGTTTAGAAAGGACTTAACCGTTAAATCTTTAAACGAAAAAATCCTTGAAAAAAACACCGTGCGCGATAGACTTAAGGTTGAGATTTCCGACGTTAAAAGGGTGGCAAAAAGGGCGTATAGTGAGTGCGAATCCTTAATTTTTGAAGGTATTCATCGCAGGTATTCTGAAGTTTACGATAAGCAATTATCACGTTTATATGGTAAAAAAGTAGAAATTATAAAAAAAGGCGTAGGCGAAGACTTTGATGAGTTTTTATGCGACGTAAAAAACGTTATAATAACTAAAAATAAAGACCAACACAGAAAAATTCTTGCGATGCTTGATTTTGGAATCTTAGATATTTCCGAAAATTATCCAATAAAAAAAGCACTTGTAGAAATTTGTGCGTTTAATAAAAAAATTCCTGCAGGTACGGTACTTCCGTTCGATACGGAGCTGTTATGAAAAAATATAAGTATTTAGTAGTTGATTACGATGGTACTTTAGTTAACGATGATAAAAAGGTAACACCTAAAACCCTTAAAGCGATAAACGATTTTGCTAAGCGCGGAGGGGTTTTCGTCGTTTGTACGGGTAGAATGACTAAGGGTATCGACCATTTTTTAAAGGCAGAGGGGCTTAACTGTTTGCTTGCAAGTTTTAACGGTGCGGAATTTAGAGATATCGGTAGCGATGAACTTTTATACCAAAAACCTATCGATAACGCAACGTGCATTAAATGTTTTAAGATTTTAGAAGAATACGGTGTTAGCGGTCAATGTTATCCAAACGGCGAATACGTAGTCGCTAAGGAAACGGAACGCACTATTGCTTATTCTAATATGATGAGAATAAAGCCAAACTATCAAAATCCCGTTAGTAAATTCTTAATTGAAAGTAAAAATAGCAGTCCTAAAATTTTAGTTTACGACAGTAAGGAAAAGTTGGACCTTGTTGAAGAACGTTTAAAAAGAGAACTTACTGAATGTGAAGTTATAAGAAGTTTTAGCGAGCATATAGATATTAACTTAAAAGGTGTATCTAAAGGTAACGCTATAAAAATGATAGCGGACTACTACGGCATAACTGTAGAGGATATTATAGCGGTAGGTGACGCAGGCAACGATATACCTATGCTTGAAAGCGCAGGTTTTCCTATAGCGATGGGTAATGCCCTTTTGCACGTTAAAGAAATTTGCAAAGCCGTTTGCCCAGACAATAATAGCGACGGAATTGCCTATATTATTGAAAAATATTGTATTTAAAAGCGTTGGCTAAAATTGGCTAACGCTATTTTTCTATCAAGTTGCAAATGCTTTTGTGTTCAATTTCAAACTTATAGGTAAAAATTTCCTTTTCGGTAATAGAAATTACTTCGTTATAAACGTTAGGTGGGTTAAATAGATAGATAGGCTTTTTGATAAACTCGTAAATATCCTTTGCGCGCTCGTTTAACTTGGATGTTAAATAAATTGATAAATCCCCCATAACCGAAACCGTTTCCATAAATGATAGTGGTATTAACTTTTCATGAATTTCGCTTACCCGCTTTAAAAGTTTAGTTCTTCGTGATTGCAAGGTTAGTGGCGATGAAAAATCCCACTCCTCAAAAACTTCAATAGGGTTGATAAAATTATATCGCTTTTGGGTTTTTAATGTGCTATCAACTTCAAAACTGTCTACTATATCCTTGAATACAAGGGAAATTGAAGGTCTTGAAAAATCGTAGCCAATAACCATCGTTTTTTTAGAAGTAAAGGTAAAAAACACTAAATTATTAACGTTAAAAAGGTCAAAACTATCAGGGATAAAGGGTAGGTTTTCGATAATTGATTGATTTCCGTCCACGTAAAACTTAACCGCCCCGTCAATAGCAACGCTAAGTAGATAGTTTTGCCCCTTTACGCTAAAGTGTTTTTGCCCTAAAAATTTAAAGTGAAAGTTTGGTTTTTTATCAAATATAGGCAGTATAATTTCTCCGCCAAGCAGGGGGAATTTTTTTATATTTTCTAAACTTTTTAAATCGGAATAGCAAGGTAAATAATCAACAGATATCGGTAAAAACTCTAAAAAATTTAAGTTACAACACTTCAAAACTTTTAAATTTTTGCCAACCTTACCAGCATATTTGCCATCTACTTTTAAATGATAAGGTAGGTTAGATAAAAAATAATAATCCATACAAAATAATATTAAAAATTTACATTGGATATGTATTTTTATAGTAAATTGTGGCAATAATTCACTAAAAGGCTTGACAAAGGGGGCTAAAATGAATAAAAATTTAGGTTTTTCTAAAAAACAATTTGAAACAATTAAAAAAGAATTTAGCGAAAGTGAAAAAATAGATATAATAAAAAGTGTTATATACGGCACGTTGCTTGGTAAAAGGGTGGGTCAAGTAATAGAGGAAACGGCTTGTAAAAACGACTATTTAATTAATAGAAATTACAAAAAACTAAATGAAGTTTTAAGGGAGGATAAGCATTTAATTACTATTGCCTTTAAAGAAGTTTTAAAGGAAAAACTTAATCTAAACGCAAGTTGCGGTGGGGCTATTTAGCCCTGCTTTTTTATATGTAAAAAATTCTTGCCAAATAGTATAAAGTATGTTAAAATATTTAAGATTGAGCAGTTGGAATAATAGCGAATTATTTTACTTTTTTAACGCACGAATTGCAATATTTTTAGCCTATTTTGATATTGTGTTTTAAAAAAGGTTGTTATATTATTGTAATGTGGCAAAATTGAAGATAAAATTAGAGTAAATTAAAAGGGAAAAAGATGTTAGAACTCATTAAAGTAAAAAAGATTTATACGACAAAAGCCGGTAATACCGCAGCGCTTAACGAATTAAGCGTTACTTTTCCTTCTTCGGGCTTAGTGTTCGTTACCGGTAAAAGCGGTAGCGGTAAAACAACGTTGCTTAACGTAGTTGGTGGTCTTGACGGTATCGATAGTGGCGATATCGTTATTCAAGGTAAAAAATTCTCAGAATTTACCCAAGAAGAATACAACAGTTACCGCAATACCTTTATCGGTTTTATATTCCAAGAGTATAATCTTCTTTCGGAATACACGATAGAAAAAAATATTCGTATTGCTAACGAATTGCAAGGAAAGGACGCTAAAACTGAAGAAATTAACGAATTGCTTGCTAAAGTAGGTTTAGAAGGTCTTAATAATAGACTTCCAAGCCAACTTTCAGGCGGTCAAAAGCAAAGGGTTGCCATTGCAAGGGCACTTATTAAAAACCCTAAAATCATCATGGCGGACGAACCTACCGGCGCGCTTGACTCGGTTACAGGCGTTCAAGTATTAGAAACACTTAAAGAACTTTCTAAAGAAAGGCTTGTACTTGTAGTTTCGCACGACCTTGAACTTGCTGAAAAATATGCCGATAGAATTATCCGTTTAGTTGACGGTCAGCTCGTTGAAGATATAACTTTAACCGACACCGTTATCGAAGGCAACGTTGCTGAAAACGGCAAAGATTTTATTGTAAAATCAGGTGCGGATTTAACTGCTGAAGAAACTAAAAGTTTAGTTAGCGCTATCAAGGATAAAAAGAACTTAGTAGTATCAGAAAACATCTCCGTTAGAAAGAAATCTAATACGGAATATAAAGAAGAAGTAACTACTGATAAAAAGGTAAACCTTGTAAGCAGTAAAATGAAGTATAGAAGTAGTGCGGAGCTCGGTTTAAAATCTTTAAAGGTAAAACCTTTAAGGCTTGCCTTCACAATACTTTTATCGGTAGTAGCGTTTGCGGTATTTGGTCTTTTTGATACCATTGCATCATACGAAAATGCAAAGGTAGTAGCAAACCTTATCAATAGTGCGGAATATTCATCTATTCAATTAAGCGTTGAAAACGTAGGGGCTGAAAGCACTACGAGAATAAATTTCTCTAATAGCGAAATTGAGAAAATAAAAGAAAAAACAGGTTACAATTTCAGACCAATTTACGACATTAACGATAAGAACTATTCCGGTGTTAGAAATAACGTTTCTATTACCGAAACATTATACGTAAACACTACTATAGGTAAAGATTACTATCCTCGTGCCGTAGGCGGTTTTATTGAATTTAAGAAAGAAGAAATTACGATAGACGGTACTACAGGTAAAGAAGTAATTGATAAAAACGGCTTTAACTATAAATTAGTAGCGGGTAATTACCCTGCGTTTAGATACACCGAAGATGGCGATATTGATGAAGAATCTCTTAACGAAATAGCAATTTCTACCTATCTTGCAGATGGTATTATGTACTGGTTAGACGGTAAGCTTTTAAACGGCGAAACTATGACTTGTTACGAAGATTTCGTTACTAAAGGCGCTATGATTACGTTACGTCAACAACGTTACAAAATCGTAGGTATTATCGATTGTGGTGATATCCCTGCAAAATACGAAATTTTAAAAACTAAAGTTCCTTCAAAAGATACTGCTACCTTAGCAGATGACTTAGAAGCGTTAGTTAATGCTGGTGGTCATTTATTTGCTTACGTGCCAGAAGGTTACGTTGAACTTATGCGCGGAAGGGCTAATAAAATCCCAGTACATTACACCTACGAATATAGATATATCATTAACGACGCTACTGATGAATTCTTTGAACATTATACCCAAGAAGAAGATGCTGCTTTCTACAAAGCAAACGAAATTCCTAATGGTAACGTATTTTTATACAATCAAAAATTATTTGACGTAGATGAAGAAGGAAACGAAATAAGATTAACTATTGAAAATAAAAATATCTTAAAAGATAATGAAATTTTAATTCACGTAGATAACTTTAAAAAGATGTACCTTAGAGAAATTGATCGTCTTGATGAAATTGATTTAAGCCATGAACAAGAGTATATTCAAGCAATTAAAATTTTAACTGATTCAACGAAGACGCCTAATGCAAGGGAAGAAGCTTTACAAGTAATTTGCGATGCATTCTATAAGGCAAAGCAACCTATAGTAAAATATATTAACTTCAAGAATGAAGGCAAAGGTTCTGGTAAAGGTAATTCTAATATATTCAAAATTGTAGGTGTATACTTTGGCGTTAATACCGATATGGGTCCTTCAATGCAAAACTGGTATCCATTTGCTATGAATGCTAATTCCCTTTCTAAAATCGGCGTATATAACGACCAAGGCTATTATTCTAAAATCATCGCACCGTTATACGGTGAAAGCATTGGTTGTTCGTTTAAAAACGGCGCTAATTATATTGCAAAATCAATGACAACTGAAAGCGGTATTCGCCTTCAATGGCATGGTAACCCAATACTTAAATCAATTGATGAAAACGGTAAAATGATAACTGACTTTACTGGCCTTGTATTGATTATTGCTATAGTACTTGCGGTATTTAGTATATTCATGTTATTTAACTACATTGCTACAAGTATCGTTTCAAAACGTGGCTCAATTGGTGTACTTCGTGCGCTTGGCTCTAACGGTAAAGACGTATTTAATATGTTTATTACCGAAAGTTTAGTAATTTCGCTTATAAACGGTGTACTTGCAACGGGTGTTGCTTATATTGGTTGTATTTTTGTAAACTACTACATTAGAACCAAAATGAATATGACGATTGACTTTGCAATCTTTGGCGTAAGGCAAATCATCATTATTATGATAGCAAGTATTATAACTGGTATTGTTTCATCACTTCTTCCTATCATTAAAATTTGTAGGGAAAAACCTGTTGACCTTATCAGAAAACCGTAATTTAAGATTAAGACTTCCGCTTTTGCGGAAGTCTTTATTGTTGCAAATAAAAAATCGTTGCTAAATTCAAGTATATATGTTAAAATAGATAGGTTAACGCAAAGCAAAGGAGACGAGTATGTTAGAATTAATAAACGTTAAAAGAGTTTACACGTCAAAAGCGGGGGAAACATCTGCTCTTAATGAAGTAAGCCTTACTTTTCCAGATAAAGGTTTAGTTTTTATTACTGGTAAAAGCGGTAGCGGTAAAACAACTTTACTTAACGTTATCGGTGGGCTTGACGGTTTTGATAGTGGCGAAATTATAATTCAAGGCAAAAAGTTTTCTGAGTTTACTCAAGAAGAATACGATAGTTACCGCAATACTTTCGTAGGATTTATATTTCAAGGTTATAATCTTCTTTCGGAATATACTATAGAAAAAAATATTCGTTTAGCAAACGAATTGCAAGGTAAAGAATCCAACGTTGGCGAAATAAACGCTTTGCTTGAAAGCGTAGATTTAGCAGGGCTTAACCATAGGCTCCCAAGCGAACTTTCAGGTGGTCAAAAACAAAGGGTGGCTATTGCAAGGGCGCTTATTAAAAATCCTAAAATCATTATTGCAGACGAACCTACCGGCGCTTTAGACTCTAACACGGGTATTCAAGTGATAGAAACTCTTAAAAAACTTTCTAAAGACAGGCTTGTTATTATCGTTTCGCACGACCTTGAACTTGCTGAAAAGTACGCTGATAGAATTATCGGTTTAATTGACGGCAATATCGTTAGTGACGTTACTTTATCCGATACTGCAATTAAGGGCAACGTTGCCGAAAACGGCGATGATTTTATCGTTAAATCTCGCTCTGAATTGACTCCTGAAGAAAATAAAAGTTTACTTGACGCTATTAAAGACGGAAAAAACGTATACGTTTCCGAAAATATTACTATTAGGGAAAAAGAAGACACTAAAATAGTAAAAGAGGAATACAAAGGCGAACCTGTTAAACTTTTAAAAAGTAAAATGAAAGTTGCAAGTTCAGTAGAACTTGGCTTAAAATCATTAAAGGTAAAACCGTTAAGGCTTGCGTTTACTATCTTTTTATCGGTAATAGCCTTTGCGGTATTCGGGCTTTTTGATACCATTGCATCATATTCTAACGCTAAGGTAATTGCAAATCTTTTAAATGGTGGAGACTATCAATCTATTCAATTAAATGCCGAACACGTAGGCGAAACGCGTAGCACTAGGTTAACCATTGCAAATCAAGAAATTGAAGATATTAAAAAACAATCGGGTTATAATTTCCGTCCCGTTTACGATATTAACGATAAAAAATATAGCGGAATTAATAATTCGGTGCCTATTACCGAAATTTTGCCTAAAACAAAAGTAGGTGAAGATTATTATCCTATAGCGCTTGACGGATTTATAGAGTTTGGTAATGACGAAATAACTTCTGATGGAATTATTGATAAAAACGGTTTTAATTATAAAATTGTTTGCGGTAAATATCCTGATACTATCGCTAAGGATAAAGAATATCAAGAGATAGCAATTTCTACACTTGTAGCCGACGGTATTGTACACTTCTTGGCTGATGGAACGTTAAACGGGGTAACTTTAAAAACTTACGAAGATTTTGTCACTCAAAATACGCTTATCACTTTAAACGGAACTATGTACCGTATTGTAGGTATTATTAACTGCGGTAAAATTCCTGATAAATACGATGAATTACAAAAGGTAGCACCAAGCCAATCTACCGAGGTTTTAGCGCAAGACTATAAGGCGTTTATTAACTCGGGTTGTTACTTGATGGCTTTCGTACCTAAAGGTTTTATAGATAATAAACTTGAAAAAAATAATAGAATCGTTAACTATTACACTAACGAATACAGATATGAATTAGCAGACAAAAAGAATAATTTTAACATTGCTACTATTACTGCTTTAGCTGATACTCGTTTTTATAAAATAAGTGATATCCCTAATGATAAAATTTTATTGTATAACGATTTATACGATGAAAACGGCAATAAGATAGCAAAAAATAATTTGCCATCAAACTGTTTTTTAATTAGCTTAAGCAACTTTAATAGATTCTATCGTGATGAATTAAACGATTTATACTACGATAAAAATAATTATCAAATATATTCAGACGCTTATAAAATTGCTAATAATAAAGAAAAACCTTTACAAGAAAGGGAAGAAGCAATAAAAACCATTTCAACTGCTTTTAAAAACGCTAAATTATCTTTATCACAAGAGATAACCTTTAAAAGAGAAGTGCACGGTACGGGTAAGTTGACCACTTATGATACTAAGGTAGTTGGCGTTTACGTTGACGTAAATACCGATATAGGTCCGTCTACGGAAAACTGGTACCCTCTTGCATTTAGCGAAGAAGGGCTTAACGATATAGGCGTTTATACAAAGCAAGGTTTTTATTCAAGGCTCGTAACTCCGTTAGACAGTTCGGGTTTTGGTTGTTCTTCCAACAACGGTGCAAAATTTTTAGCAGAGAATATTTCAAACAGTAAAGGTTTTAGACTTAAATTCTATAACAACACTTTATACGAAACAATTGATAAAAACGGTAAAACTATTACTGAATTTACTATAATTGCGCTTATTGCTGCAATAGTACTTGCGTTATTTAGCGTATTTATGCTTTTCAACTATATTTCAACAAGTATAGTGTCTAAACGTCAGTCAATCGGTATACTTCGTGCGCTTGGTTCTAAGGCTAAAGACGTGCTGACTATGTTTATTACCGAAAGTGTAGTAATTTCTTTAATAAACGGCGTTCTTGCCTCAGGCGTTGCATACTTAGGCTCGTTAGTAGTTAACTTCTATATAAAAACTTATATGAATTTAACTATGGACTTTGCAATCTTTGGCGTAAGGCAAATTATTGTTATTATGATTGCAAGTGTTGTAACGGGTATTGTTTCATCACTTCTTCCTATTATTAAAATTTGTAAGGAAAAACCTGTAGAACTTATAAGAAAACCATAATATTGTAACTTTATACTATTTATAATCGAGGTATTATGAAGGATAAAATTATTTATCTTGACAACGCGTCTACAACCCCGCTTGATAAAAGGGTTTTAGAAAAAATGACGCCTTATTTAACGGAAATTTACGGTAACGCAAACTCACTTCATAACGTTGGTAGGGTTGCGGTTAAGGGGTTAGACGAGGCAAGGTCTATTATCGCTGATATTATTAATGCCGACTTTAATGAAATTTATTTTACTTCAGGCGGTACGGAAAGCGATAACTGGGCACTTCGCGGTGCGTTTTCAAGTAGAAAAAACAAAAATAAACTTGTTATTTCAAGTATTGAACACTCGGCAATGCTTAAAACGGCAGAAGACCTTGCCACTCAAGGTGCGGAAGTTGTAAAAATTAAAGCCAATCCAAGTGGTATAATTGACGTTAACGAGTATAAGTCGGCTATCGACGATAATGCTTTTTTAGCAAGTTTAATGTACGCTAATAACGAGATAGGTACTATCCAAAAGGTTAAAGAGTTAGCGGAAATTGCTAAAGCAAAAAACTGTTTGTCTTTTACCGATGCCGTTCAAGCAATAGGTGCGTACGATATAAACGTTAAAGACTTAGGCGTTGATATGCTCAGTTTTTCGGCACATAAATTTGGCGGACCTAAGGGCGTTGGCTGTTTATATATTAAAAACGGTGTAAACGTTGGTTCTATCGTAACGGGCGGTCATCAAGAACGCACTAAACGTGGCGGTACAAGTAACGTTGCAGGCGTAATAGGTATGGCGTACGCGCTTAAATATAACCGTGAAAACCTTGATAAAAACAACAATCATATAAAAGAATTACGCGAGTATTTTATCGATAGAGTTTTAAGTGAGATAAGCATTGCAACCCTTAACGGTGATAGAGATTTAAGGCTTTACAACAACGCTAATATTACCTTTAACGGTATTGACGGCGAAGCCCTTTTATATCAACTTGATTTACGCGGAATTTGCGTGTCGCTTGGTGCGGCTTGCTCTGCGGGTTCCGTTTCTCCGTCACACGTGTTAAAAAGCATAGGTTTAAGCGATAAAGATGCTAAATCTTCAATCCGCTTTACCTTTGGCGCTAACAATACTAAAGAAGAAGTTGATTTCGTTATTGAAACTCTTAAAAAATTGTGTGAGTAAGGCTCTGTCACAACAAACGGTTAATAAATAGCAAATGAAATACTGCGTAATACTGTGGAACCGCCCTCGAAAAGATGTAAACTCTTATCTTCGGGCATTTGCTATTCCTTACTTGCATTTGATTTGCTATTTTAAAATCAACCTAATATTGTGCCATCGCCAAAAAAAATAGCACACCTAATTAGTGTGCTATATAAACTTAAAGATTACTCTTTAGTTTTAGGCTTGTCGTTTGATTTGACTTCGCCTTGTTCTTTACAGTTGCAGTTACAGTTTTTATAAAGCTCTTCTGCCTTACGGCTAATTTGCTCTTGACTGTCTTGAACTACTTGTCTTGCCTTTTGCGAGTTGGCTACGATTAACGCACCGCCAACCATACCAAGTGCAAGCCCAACTATAAAAATTTTGCTTTCCATTATTCCCCCTTAACTATGGCAAACGGGAATTAAGGCTACTGCCTTAGAAAATAGTGGTTTTATAGCGGAAAAAACTAAACTTTCAAAATTCCCGCCTGCAATGATAGTATGTCGAATTTTGTCGGGGATATACGTAAAATAAGGAGAAATTATGAAATATATTGCTTTTGATATAGGCGATAAGCGTATAGGTGTAGCCGTTAGTGACCCGTTTGGCGATTTTGCTCTTCCCCTTGAAACCTATTATCGTAAAAACTTTAAAAAGGACGTGGAGTACCTTATAAACTTAGCAAAGCAAAGATATGCAGACGTTATCGTTTGTGGCTTACCGCTCAATTTTGACGGTAGCGAAAGCGAACAAACCTTAAAAACTAAGTCTTTTGTTGAAGAGATGAAAAAACTTACGGATATTCCTATAGAGTTTGAAGATGAAAGATTTACCACAATGCAAGCACAAAGGGTATTGCTTGAGGCGGATATGCGTAGAAGTGATAGGAAAACGGTGGTGGATAAAATTGCCGCATCTTACATTTTAGAAACGTATATGGCAAAAATGAAAAATAAAGGGGTTAAATAATGAAGTATATTGACGACGTTAAAGATTTAGAAACCGAAGAACTTGGTTACGAAGACGAAATTATAGAAATAGAAAATGAAGAGGGTATGTCAATACAATTTTATTTAGTAGGTTCAATGGATTTTGATGGCAAAACTTACGCATTTTTCCAACCTGCCGAAGAAGTTGATGGCGTTGCCCCTGAAGAAATCATCGTTTTTGAAGTAGATGAAGAAAATGAAGACTTAATTGAAATAGCCGATAAAGAACTTGAAAAAAAGATTTTGCAAGATTTTTCTAACGACTATATGGGTGAATATATAACTGAAGAAGATTATTTATCTTAATAAAAACATCGGCTTAACTAATTTAAGCCGAGTTTTTTATTATATATAGATATTTTTCATGCAAATATATACGCTAATTGCAAATTTTAAATTTAATATTGACAATGGGTTATAACGGGTTTATAATTATGCTATGTTCACAAAGGAGGATTTAAAAAATGAACAAAAACGTAACAAGATTTTTATTAACATTTTTCCTTGGTTGGATTGGTAGTTTTATCATCAACCACAGTGGTTTAAAGCCTGATGGCTGGAAATCAAGAACCTTTGCTTATTTCTTCCTTGCTTATTTCACATTTGGTATTTATCCGTTAGTTGCATCTATTAGCAATTTCAAATTCAACGAATCTAAAGCAAGCAACGTTGGTTACTTCAAAGTATAATTTAATATAAATAAACTGCTTGGCACAAAGCCAAGCAGTTTTTAATTTTAAATTAATTTTTTAATATAATCTCTTGCAAGTGCAATATCGTGAATTGGGTCTGGGCCTGTTTCACGTTCGATAGTGAAGTAACCGTCGTAACCGATATCCTTTAATGCTTTAACGTATGCGTTAAAGTCAACGTCGCCTTCGCCAACAGGTGTTTCAATAAAGAAGTCAGCAACGTTAAGGGCTTCGATACCGCCTTCGGCAAAGTGGTTGTAAATGATTTTAGGGTCTACAACTTTAAGGCGCTTGCCATCTTTAAGGTGTGTGTGTACGATATAATCTTTAAGCATATATACAGCCTCAACAGGGTCTTGACCGGTTACCATTACAAAGTTAGCAGGGTCAAGGTTAACGCCTACGCCACCTTCCGTTTTAGAAAGGAATTTTAAAAGGGTAGATGCTTTTTCTGGACCCGTTTCAATAGCCATCATAACACCTTTAGATTTAGCGTACTTGCCAATTTCAGTTAACGCTTTAAGCATAACTTTAAATTGCTCATCATTTTCATCATCGGGGATAACACCGATATGCGTTGTTACTACTTTAGTGTTGAATTCTACTGCTAAATCGATAATTTGTTTAGTTTTTTCTACTTTGATAGCGTTTTCTTCTTCACGTTCAAAGCCGTGGCCGTGCATATCACCGCAAAGTGCGCTTACTTCAAGACCTGTTTCTTTTAAAACTGCTTTAAACTCCGCTTTCTTTTCTTCAGTTAATTGTTCAAACGAAAATTCACCCATCGTTGCGTAAATTTGTACGCCGTCAAGATTAAGAGATGATGCATCGTATAAACATTCTTTAGTAGGTTTATTAAAACTGTGTGTAATTACGCCTATTTTCATAATCTAATATCATTAAAGGTCTAACCAAACACCAAGGTTTTCGGTGCCTTTAACTGCTCCTTCACGAATTTTCATTACTTCTAAAGTTTGCTCTTTATCAAAATCAGTTTTACCAGTTTCAAAGAAGATAGCAATCTTTTCAAGTAAGTTTTTAAAATAGTCTGACGCTAAGTGACGTTTTTCTTCCTTGCCGTCTTTAGTAGTTACGGTAACGTAGAAGTCAGACTTTTTATCGTAGTTAAGTTGTGCTTTTCTACCGTCTGCGTATAAAATATCGGCAATATAACCATCGCCATACGCACTTTCAACTTTAACTTTAGTAGCGCCAATGCCCATAACCCTTACGATAATTTCTACTTGGTGGATTGAATATTCTTGGAATAATCCGCCACCACCGATAGAGATAATTTCCTTTTCTTCACTAAAATCGTAAAGTTCACTTGCGTAGCGAAGTGCTGAAGTAGAGAAGATATTTACGTTATTTTCTTTAGCAAGTTTGTAAATTTCTTTAGCGGTAGCAAGGTCTGGGGCGAAAGTTTTGTCAATATAAATATTTTTGCCGTTTGAGTATTTAAAGGCTTCGCTTGCAAGTTCAAGGTGAACTTCAGGGTTAGATGGTGCTAAAATTGCAATACAGTCACTCTTTTCACAAAGTTCTTTAATGCTTGAACATTTTTCAGCGCCTTGTTCTTTGCACCAATCGTCAGTAGTTTTATTGTCTACAGGCGAAACTTCAACGGGTGCGTATGCATAGCAAACTTTATATGTGTCGCTTAAGTTTTTAGATACTTCTTCAAGCCACTTAGGGTAGTTGTTTGCGTGCCATTCTGAAAGATAAAGGTCGATAAATCCTACTTTTTTCATAATTCAATTTCCTTTTTGATTTCTGCTGATTTATAAAGTACGTCTAAAAGTTTAGCACTTTCTAAAATATTATCGATATGGCTTCTATTTTTTACGCCACTATTACAAGATTCAATAAACGCACGGCTTTCAACTTCGTACATATTAGGGATATCGTATTCAGGAACAGTAGCCTCAAGCGTTGCACCATCGTAGAATGTGAACTTTCCGCCGTAGTCAAGCCTTGCGCCACCCTTGTCGCCAAGGAAGTCAACAAACATTTCGGCTTTGTCTACGTTTTGAGCCCAAGCACCGTTAAACGAAATACTTGCTTTATCAGTTCTTACGTAGCCTGTAATGAAATCGTCTACGTCGTTAATACCCGTTTCAAAGTTAGCAGTTTCTTCCGCCCACATATTAGTGTATTTGTATGACTTCATATCTTTAGCCATTTCGCTATAAGCATCGCAAGTAACGTTTTTAAGTTTAGCACCGCCTAAAACGTATAAGATAAGGTCAAGGAAGTGTACGCCCCAGTCAATAAGTACGCCACCGCCGGATTCTTTTTTATTAGTGAAAGAACCGCCAAGACCTGGAATCATACGGAAACATCTAAACGAGCAGTAAACGTGGTAAATATTACCAAACTTGCCTTCTTTAACGTATTGTTCAAGCATTTCAATAGATTTGTTGTATCTGTTGCAAACGCCAATGTTTAACATTTTACCTTGCTTGTTTGCCTCGTTTGCCATTTCAACTGAAAGAGCATAGTTAACAGTTATTGGTTTTTCGCAGAATACGTGTTTACCCGCCTTTAAAGCGTCCATAGTAACGGTGTAGTGTGCGTAGTTAGGTGTTAAAACGTAAACCATATCAACTTCAGGGTCGTTGAGCGCCACTTTATAGTCGGTAATAACGTTTTCAACTAAATTTGGGTATTGGTCCTTCATTGCTTGTGCTTTTTCAATAATAAGGTCACATGCGTATTTAACTTTAATGCCTTCAATGTTAGAAAGAGCAGGGAAGTGTGCGTTGTAGGCAATTCTACCACAACCAATAATAGCAATATTATTCATAAAATTATCTCCTTAGATAAATTAATATATAATATAATTATACAATTATATTTTATAAATACAATATCTTTATTTATTAAAAAACATATCCTTTTTTACGATTATATAAAATTTTAGCATATAAATATCAAAAAAACCGCACAATTTTTATTGCTAATATAGATTTTGTATGCTATGATAAATTTATGACTCATAATTATTATTTAGGTTATTCTGAATTTAATAAAAATATCGGGCTAAACGATTTCGAGTTAAAGCAAATTGGTAGGGCGTATTGCAACGAAAATACTTTATGCGAAAACCACTATCACAGTTTTTGGTACGAGCTTACTATCGTAACTGACGGCGCTGGCGAAATTTACACCAACAACAAGCCTATCGCCGTAAAAAAGGGGGATATTTATCTTTCCTTCCCTTACGATATTCACAGGATAGAAACTGATAAAAAAGATTTGCTTAAGTACGACTTTTTCTCGTTTATCCCAAAGGATAAAAATTTAGTAGAAAAACTCAACCACATAATGCTTAATAACGCAAGTGTGGACTCACGGGTTATAAAGGACGAAAGAATTTCCAATTTAGTGTCAAGTGCTATAAGGGAAATGTCTTCTTTTGACGAGGAGTTTTCGCATCTTGTAGTAAACGGAATATTTTGGCAGGTGGTAGTTTATTTAATACGCGATTTTGAAAAGAAGTCTAAACTAAGCATAAATAATTTATCCGAGCGGGAAGTTTTATGCTTTCAAATTATGGATTATATAAACAGCGAACTTTTTAACATAAACAATTTAAGTGATTTATCTAAAGTTTTTAAATATTCCTACAATCACTTGTCTGCAATATTTAAAAAGACAACCTCCGTTAATATTATCGAATATTACAATATGTTAAGGCTTGACGTTGCAAAAACCTTGATTGAAGAAGGTGCTTTAAGTTTAACGCAAATTGCCGAAAAACTTAACTATGCAACCCCTTATTCACTAAGTAAAGCATTTAAAAACCGCTTTAAAATCTCCCCAAGAGAGCATAAGAAGATAAGTCGACACCACGATAACGCTTGATAAAGTCCTAATGAAATACTGCGTAATACTTTGTTAAACCCACTCGATAAGATGTATACTCTTATCTTCGGGGTTGTGCTATTCCTTACTTGTATTTGATTTGTCCTTTTAAAATCAATCTTATATCGCGTTGTCGCCTTAGTCGACACCACGATAACGATTAATAAAGCATAAAATAAAAACACCCTTACCGCTCTTCCAGTAGGGATTTTTAAGATATTATAAAAGACTAACGATTTTTTCGTTAGTCTTTCTTTTTGCTTAGCAAAAAACACAATTTAACAGAGTTAAGTATAGTGTGCTACACTTTCAAAAATTGCCCACAAATATTAACATCTCGATAAATTGGAAGTTGATAGTCTTTTATCGGCATCTTGCTTTCTTCTGCTTCTCGTAATCAACACTTTTTTTATTTGTGTTGTTGATTCTCTCTCATTTTTTTGTTAAAATATGCTTAGCTAAGGTTAATTGAATATTTAATTTTAACAATCTTAGTTACATTTAATGAATCATTGGAGAACCACTATGTATAAATCAAGAAATTCATTTTCGACTTATTTAATGGTTGAATCATTACTTTTATTATTAGAAAAGAAAGAATATGACTTCATTACAGTAAAAGAAATCTGTGAAAAGGCCGGTGTAAATAGAAGTACATTTTATATGCATTATGATACCAAAGATGATTTGTTAGTAGAAACGATGAAGTATATAAATGCAAGATTATTATCTGATTCTAATTATGATGCTATTATTCCGCGTTCAAATGATGAGAAGAACTTTAATTTAGATGAAATACATTTAGTTCCATATTTGAATACAATAAAAGAACTTAAAAAAATATACCGAGTACTTCCACACAAATCACATATATTTAAAAAATCAAATATAAATAAAGAATTATA
>JAZRSH010000030.1:0-48095 GCA_045651405.1 Christensenellaceae bacterium
CCAAATACGCCTTATATAACTATTGAATACTCTCCAGAAAAGAAAAAAATATTACAAAGTCACGGAGAGCATAACTCATCACCAAACGATAGCGTTAAAAGATTTTTAGAAAAACAATGGCTACCGTTTGCAAACAAACAATTAAAACAAATTGCAGCATAAAAGGAGAAAATAATTATGGGACAATATTACAACATTTTAATGAAAGAAGAAAACAAAAATACTATCGTTTACAACAGAGATTTAATAGTAAACGGCAAAAAAGAATACACGTTGGCAAAACTTATGGAACACTCTTGGTGGCTTAATCCTATGGTAAACGCTATTGCCGAAATAATATATAATTCGGACAACCCTGTTCAACTAATTTGGATGGGCGATTATGCGAATGATTTTATCCAAAAAGGCGAAACTTTTAATAATTTAACCTATAACGATATAATTAAATATCACAAACGTTGTTGGTGCGATAAATCAAAGAAAAAAGCAGTTAAAGAAACTGATTTTACACTTGATAATAAATTCCTTGTAAACCACACAAAAGAACTTTACATAGACTGTTCAAAATATTTCAAAACTAATGCTATGAAATCTAAGTATGATGGCTTTGAATGGTGCGTTCACCCACTACCACTATTAACTTGTATTGGAAACGATTTAGGTGGTGGAGATTATCGCTACCCTACTGAAGATTCTACAACAGACTTAGTAGGAACGTGGGCTTTTGATAAAATATCAATTCAAGATGACCTAATACCGTTTTACAAAGAAATAACCCCCGTGTTCAAAGAGCAAGGATGGGAAGAATAAAAGGAGATTAAACTATGGAAAACTATTTCAGAATTACAGCTTATAACAGAGAACAAGACTACTCTATTATTATGGACTCTTACGGAGCATTTAACGAACTATGGCAATTTAGCTCAATGCTCGTAGATAAAGGTTTTTCAATAATCGCCGTTGGTAACGAAAAATTCTTTAACGATGGCAATATACCAAAAGTTAAAGAACAAACCAACAAAATGATACTACGTGCAGAAATGCAAGGACGACCTGTTAAAAACGGCAAACAAATAACCGTTGGGAATAAAACCTATACCCTTATATAGTATAAAGAGGTTGGAGAAAATCCAACCTCTTTTTTATTAATCCGATACAGAACGTGAGCAATAACCTTGATCCAAGTTATCACAACTTGCCATATAAACAATTTCTTTTGCTTCATTTAAGTCCCACATATTATAACCTCCTATCGTTATTTTTTATAAACATATCTAAAGCCATCTCTAATTCCGAAATAACTTGATTTTCCTGAACAACACAAAAACTTTTACCTTTTAACTTTGCGTATATACACCCACCTCCACACATAGGTAAAAATTTACAGTCAACACACACCTTATCCAATTCTTCGTTTAACCAAATATTATTTGTACTTTGTATAGAATTAAAAATATTTCCAAGAGAATCCTCTTTGTTGTTTGTTGCCAACGGACAACGATACAATGTACCATCTGGCAATATCGAACCGCCATTACACCGATTTGCCTGACATCCAATTCTCATACCCATAGTTAAAAAAAAGTTTTCAAAAAACCCATTTTCATACAAGGCACATATTATCTTTTTAAAACTTTCTGGATTTGTCTTTTCTTGTATGCAATCATTATCCTTAAAAATCAGATATGGATAAACATTAAGATTTTTTTTATGTTTAAATCTAATAGACAAAAACTTTACAAGAGCTATTACTTCATCTGCATTCTTTTCTTCGAAGTTTATTCTTAGATTAACAAATATCCCATTATTAATTAAATAATCAACATTATCAATAATGGTTTCAAAAGCATTTTTTTCTGTGAAATTTTTTATGTTCTCATGCCTTTCCTTTAGCCCATCTAATGTTATTTGAACCCTATCAACTTTCCAGTCAAATAGTTTTTTTCTGATTTCAGGGATCTTAAAAAGCAGTCCGTTTGAAATGATTTGCGACTTATATACTATGTTGTTATCTTCACAAAAGGATAAAACTTCTTTTGTTATAAAATCTATCTTTTCATACTCAACTAATGGTTCACCACCAAACCATTCTATAATAATTTTTTTCTTGGCTTTTCCTTCCTCTTTGATTCTTCGAATAAGGGCGGCAACAGTATCTAACGACATGCTTTGTTTTTCCATGCTGTTTTCATAACAATAATAACATTTTGCATTGCATTTTGTCGTAATAAAAACTCTATAAATAACGCTGTTTGTCTTATCCGCTTCTAGAAAAATTTTTCTTTTTTTTAAATAGAAACTTTTTTCATCAAAATCATCCGGCACCAAAAAACCACGATTTGTTAACCTTTCTAATTCCTCATCAGTTAATTCGCCATTAAAATATTTATTATAATGTTCTTTATCAAAAACAGTAGCAGCACTCTTAAATTGATTATATATTAAATGATACCCATCTTTTTCAATTTCTATATTATAAATAGATTTTTTCATTATTCTTCAACAAAACCTTTATCTTTTAACATCTTTTCTGTAATATTATAATGCTGATAAAATTGTAAGCTGCCCCTTTTTGAAAATATTTTCTCATTAGAAAATTCAGGATTTTCATTAACTACTTTACAAAAATGTTCCAAATCAAATATAATTAACAAGTTTCTTAAAATTCCATTATATGTTCGCTTTTCTAAAGAGCAATATTCGGACAAATCACTCAATTTACAAGAACAATTCCTTGCGTCAACATTTTTTATCCACCTTAAAAACTGACTTATTGTCGTGATTCCATAAATATTTAGCAGTCTTATACACTTACGTTCTGTCTTCTCTTCGAACTCTGCTTTATCCCCAAAAAATAGTGTTAAAAAAATATATAATGAGGATTCATCTAAAACATCCAAATCACTATTCTTATAAAAAGATAAAACTTCGCCATTATCTTTATAATGAGTAATCATTTTTTTTACATAAGAATACTTATTATTATATTCTTTTTCTATATTTGAAAATTCGTAATCTACCGATTCTAACAATCCTGATAACAAATTAAACCTTCTTTCCATATCTCTATTATAAACTTTAGAAGATTTATAGATTTTATCGTGTGTATTTGTTGCCCAAAAATCCTCTAATTCCGTTTTAATTTGCAACTCCACCTTTATCTCATTATCTTGTCCACTCTTATTAATAAATTCAATCTCATTATTTGTTGCTTGTTTTAAATTTTCACAATTAAATTGCAATATAAAATGGACTCCTCTATATCCGACAATATCAACTCCTAGCATTTCTGTCTTATTAGGAGAATTTTGATAATCAATTTTGTATACAATTTCTTTACCATTAAAATTTAGCTTTTCATTACCTTTTATAAACTCACAAAGAGAATAAATCTTGTAAACGTCATTTACTACTATCCTTAGCCCCAAATAATCCATTACTTCATTTGCGGACTTATACTCTTTTTTTCTGACTTTTTTAAACAAAGATTCTTTATCCTTTATTCTGCCTGTTATGTTTACAACTGTATAATAATCTTTATTAATTATATTTTGTAAAGCATCAATTAAATACTTTTTTAATAATTCATAATTATTTTTGTTTTCAATAATTTCAAAACAAATCTCTTCTGGCGATTTAATTTGATTTTTCTCCATATTAAAATTCTCCTTTGTGGGATGTGGGTTGGGCGAAAGGGTTGCTTCCGCCCAACGTTCTTTAAGTTTTGTGTTAATTTATTGTGCCGACGTTTTTGAGGGTAGGATGTTCACCTTCAACGAAGTTCCAATCATCTAATGCCCACCCAAGCGTCGAATAATGGAACAATATAGACTGTAAAGTTGACATATTGCTTAACACCCCATGATTATTCGTTTCCTTGCCATATGTAATAATGGTTTCGTCCATAATATCCTTAATGATTTGTTCGTTATATTTATAGCAATTAGTTATATTTTGAGAATAATAACCCTTACCTATCAATCCACCTCGATAATTATAATCCCCGTAATTATTGATAATAAAACTAGAACTATAAGATGTAACGTCTCCTACTGCATAACAGTTATAAATATTTCGGTTATTATAACCAATTAAACCTCCTACATAATTTTTGTTACCACTTCCACTACCAGCGTCTACACTAACATTCCCTATTGCGTAGCAATTAGTTACATCTCCATTATTATAACCAACTAAACCACCCGAATAATTACTAGTTACTACCCCTGGGGCGCACGCATTGACATTTCCTAACGCATAACAATTTATTATATTTCCGTTATTATAAGCAACTAAACCTCCAACGTAACTTGTACTATAACCACTGCCAATAGATGCGCAAACATCCACTAAGGCATAGGAATTACTTATCTGTACTCCCGTTTTATATCCAATTAAACCACCGGCATAACTGGCCGCTGATCCACTGGCGTTGTCCCCTTTGTATTTTGCACTAGCGGAAGAATCAACTTTCCCTGTCGCATAAGAATACATAATAGACTTAGAAACACCAAAATCATAACCAATCAAACCACCAGCATAACTATAGCTTCTTGAAGAAGAACTGTTATCATTATAATTAATGTTAGAACTGGAATTAACTTCGCTGTTAGCATAACAATTTTTAATATTTCCACCATTATAGCCAATTAAACCGCCAGTATAACTATAACAATAACTACTATTATATGCTTTACTGTCGCTTGAAGCTTCAACATTTCCTTTCGTAAATGAATTTTCTATATTTCCATTATTATAACCAATTAATCCACCAGTGTAGCCACGGTTCTCACTACGACCAGTATCTGAAACAGAAGACGCTATAATACTTCCAATTACATAACAATTAATGATATCTCCACCATAGTTATAACCAGCTAAGCCCCCTAAATAATTATAGTTGGTAAATGTGTTAGATGTCGCGTTAGAAACAACATCTCCTATTACATAACATGAATTTATACTATGTTTATTATATCCCACTAAACCACCAACATAGTGATAACTATAACTTGACGTAGTATTATTTTCACACTTTGATGTGGCGGTAACACTTCCCTCTACACAACACTTTGTTATATTGCCATTATTATAACCAACTAAACCACCAGTATAGCGACAACCATTTTGATACCAATAACTCTTGGCAACATCAATTTTAAAATTTTCGATACTGAAATTTTCTATCTTTCCTGAATTATACCCAAAGAAACCAGTATATTCTTGATATTTTGTAATTGTAAAATTAGAAACAGAATTCCCGTTACCATCAAATATTCCTGTAAAACGTGCTTCATTTGTTCCTATAGGAATCCACTCAGTACCATTAAGATTTAAATCTAAACCTAAACAATACTTGCCATTTAAAGATAAATTTTTTAGCTGGTCTACAGTATAAATTGGCGTATAACCTTTCTTGTAAATAACACTATACAATTGAATATTTTCTGGTAATTCTAATAACCCTTGCCCTATCGTATTAGTATATTCAAGACCCTCTACGTTTATCCAAAACGCTTCTTCATCATCTTCTATATAAGGCATTGGCAATATATAATTTAATTTATCTTCAACACATAATACCTGCCATAATTCATCGTTTATATAAAGTTCTACAAAAGCCTTTTCTATCGATTGAACCCCAAACTTAAATTGTTTCAGTAATATGTTATTGGCATCGTCTGTTGCAATAACTGTTACTATAATTATGTTACCAGCTTTTTGTTCACCAGAAACTAAAATATCTACAAAAAGTTCTTCGTCAAAACTATCGTAAGCAGAAAATAAGAAACTCAAGTCTGTATTTTCACTTACAACATAATTATCCTGATTAAATGCTATGGTCGGCATATCATAAACCTTAATGTTTTCTATCAAATCACTATAAACTTTATTACCAGCCTTATCTGTTGCAACAATATAAAGAGAAATTATATTTCCGCCTACAAGGGCATAGCCTTCAGCTGGTTCAATTGATATATCACAAGCATTACTAAAGGAGTCGGTTGCAGAAGCATTGAATTCTTCGCCTTTGCTTGAAAGTTTTATAATATCACTCATACCAGCATTATAAGTCAGCTTAATATCATTAACGTCATACACTCCAATTTCTTCAGTATCAAGCGTTGCAACGTTACCAAGATGGTCAGTTGCCGTTAATGCATAGATGATATTGGTTCCGGCGATTAATCTTCCTGATTTTACAATTGCCGAAAGCATTAAATAACCACCAAAATTATCCCTTGCTATTGCGTTAATAATAGAAACATCTTTGGTTACGTCTTCTGTTACTTTTATTGCATCTCTATCATAAGTAATGGTAGGAGTGCCGTAAACTTTAAGTTCAAAATCTTTTGTTGTTACGTTGCCTGCAATATCGGTTACTTTTGCCGTTACAGTTAATATTTCACCAGCAACCTTTTCATTATAAATAAAGGTTATATCAAGATTTTCGCCATAAGTATCGACTGCAGATATATCAAGTAATTCTGCCGTGATATCATCACTTAACTTAATTTCAGTTACAGTTGAATCTGTAATAGTAGGCGCATCGTAAACTTTACACTCAACGTCTATAATAGTGACGTTACCTTTGCTATCAGTTGCTGAAATTCTAATAATCACAGTATTTCCAGCAGAAATGTTTCCACTATAACGAGAAACTGTGACAGCAACGTTTTCACCAAAAGAGTCTTTTGCAGTTACATTAAACAATTCTGCACTTAAAGTATCGTTTACACTAATAGCAGTTTTATTTTGGTTATAAGTAATTTCTGGCAAGCCGTATGCTTTAACGTTTTCTACGTAGCCAAAAACAGTATTGCCAGCAGGGTCGATTGAAGCGATAGTTACTGTAACTAATTGACCTACTTGATAATCGCCATCAATATACACTTCTATCTTGGTTGCTTGGCCGAAAGAATCAGCACCACTTGCACTAAACGCACTTGCAGTTAAGCCCCCGTTAACGTTTACATAATCAACCGTATTGTCAAAGGTAAGCGTAGGCATACCATACACCTTTATGTCAGTTATAGTTACTTGTTTGGTTTTGTTGCCACTTGTTGCAACGAGTCTAACAGATATAGTTTCACCTACTTCTTGTTTACCACTGATAACAACAGAGAAGTTTGCTAAATTACCGTTTGTATCAAGGCAAATTGCATCGAATAATTCAGCAGTAATTTCATCGTTAACAGAAACTGCTTTTTTATCAGTATCATATTTAATAGTTCCAAGTGCAAAAGTTTTCCAGTATGCTGTTAAAGTAATATCATAATCAGGCATAGTTGTTGCGTTATATTCAGTTCCGTTATAATACCAACCGTTAAATGTATAGCCTGTTCTCGTGGTTACGTACTGACCGATATCAAGTCTTTCACCGAAAGCAAGTTCAATACTTTCAATAGGCGAACCACCACTCGTTTCAAACGTTACGGTGTAAACCATCTTTTCCCATACTGAATAGAGGGTAGTATCTTGGTCTTTATCCCAAACTTTCACGCTTGCACCAGTTGAATCTGTATACATTACGCCATTTTCATCAGCATAGCCGAGGAATTTATAACCTTCTCTTGCTTCTGGTAATTTTAACGTGAAATTAGAACCATAAATAACCGTGTCTTTAGATGCGTTTATAGTATAACCACCGTCAAGAACTGTAGTGTTGCCACTAATAGAAACCGTTGCGCTACCCGTAGTAGTTGAACTAAAGGCTCTTGCACCGATATAATAAGTTTTGCCTGCCGTTACGTTGTATACGATATGGAAGTTAATTCCGTCAGAAGCCGTGTCGTCGTCTTGAATAAGTGCTACCATATCTGCGTTATAAAGCACGCCAAAAGTATCGTAACTTCCCGATGAAGTAATAGTTATATTACCTGATACGAGAGGTACGAACATAAGCATTTGTTCGGTTTTACCGTTGAGCGTTATACTTGCACTGCCGTTAATTGTAATAGCCGTTGCGTTTTCTATCTTAACCCATTTTGCATAAAGAGTTGTATCGCTTGTTACGATTGCCGTAAAGTCAAAAATTGAACCTTCGCAATCTTCATTATCATACCAACCACCGAAAATATATCCTGTTCTAGTAGGATTTGTTGGATATTTAAGAGTTGCCGTTGGCGTTATAGTTTGGTCTGCAATACTACCATCTGCGCCGTTTAAGTTAAATGATACAACGCTTTTTGCTTCTTCATTCCCATCAAGCCATACATTATACGTAGCAGGGTCAAACTTACCATAAATGGTTTTATCTCCTGTTTCGCCACCACCTATAGTTGTTATGGCTGTAGCAAAATCTTCATCAGCAAACCAACCGATAAAATCATAACCCTTAACTGATGCGTTAGTTAAAGTTGTTAAATCAGTTTCTATAGTATAAGTTGTTGCGTTATTGTTTATTGTGCCATCTGGCATTACGTACTCAATAGTGTAAGTAATTACAGCCCATTTTGCAAACAACTCAAGGTTACCATAGCTACCTTTTGTAATTTCTGTAATTATTTCCGTGCAGTTTTCATCAGTATACCACCCAGCAAAGTTGTATCCTAATTTAGTAGGTGTTTTTAAGATAATATCTTCACTATCTATTCTATAGGTTTTTGCGTAAGTGTTATCTACAAATTTACCACCATCAAGATTATAAACAATATCATACGTTACAATATTCCACTTTGCATAAAGTGTTATATCTTCAGCAGGCATCGTTGAGAACGTATATTTAATTGTAAGTTCTTCGTTAGCATACCAACCAACAAACTCATATCCGTTCTTTGCAGGTGCTTCTGGAGCAACTACTTCAGTTGCATAATTTTGCGTAATAGCCGTAACACTTGTGCCACCATTTGTTTCAAAACTAATAGTGTATTTATTGATTGAATAATGAGCATAAAGCGTAATTTCACCGTGTGAACCCAAAGGTAATTCTTTTACAACAGTTGAAGTAAACTCTTCATCGGTAAACCAGCCAACAAAGTCATAACCCGTTTTGCTAGCATCGGCAAAAATTACGTGGTCTTCTACATTATAAGTTTCTTGATTTTCTTCAGCGTTTTTACCACCGTTTAATACGTAGTTAATCTTATATTCAGTTGCTTCCCAATTTGCATATAATGTTAAATTCTTGCTAGGAACTGCAAAGTAGAATCTATTAGTTAATTCTTCATCAGTGTACCAACCTTCAAACGTATAATAATCTTTTTCTGGAGCAACTGGTTGATTGATTTTAACTGGTTCATTAAATTTATCTTTTTCTATAGAAACTTCATATTCAACCTTGCTACCACCATTACTTTCAAAACTTATCCAACGAGCATATAGCGTTACATTACCAGTTGAGCCCTTTTCAATTTTTTCTTGAAGCTTTCCACCTTCAGCTAAAGTGAACCAACCCACAAAGAAATTATTACTTAAAGTAGGTTCTACAAGAGAGATTTCATCATTTATTGTATAAGATTCTGGATAGTTATTATTTTCAAAAGAACCGCCATACGTTACGTATTCAATTATATAAGTTATTGCCGTCCATTTTGCATAAAGCGTAATATCGCCATTGCTACCTTTTACTATTGTAAGATTTGCTTCTTCGGTGTATTCTTCATTAGTAAACCAACCATCAAAGTTATAGCCTTCTTTTGAAAGAGGGTAAATAGTAAAATCATCCGTTTCAACATCATAATATGTAGGGTTATTATTTATTGCTCCGTTAACGTTGTTATAAATAATATCGTAAACCTCAAGACCAAATTGTGCATAAACAGTTATATCGCCAATCGTTCCTTCTGTCACACCTAATACTTTATCGCCCGTACCAACGTTCTTCTCGGTAAACCAACCTCTAAAATTAAAGCCTTCGTTTTTACAAACTAATTCTTCAAAAATAAATTCTTCTTCTACAGTATAAGAAGTTTTTAAGGTTTTACCTTCTTCAACATCACCATATGCATTGTCATATAAGTATGTAATAGTGTATGTAAGAGTAGTCCATCTAGCAGTTAAAGTTAAATCATCATGACTACCTTTTTCAATTCTTTCTACTTTATTTCCTGCGTTATTATACCAACCATCAAAAGTATAACCATCTTTAGAAAGATCTTTAAGAACAACAGTTTCCGATTCAATTGTATAAGTTTCTGGATTTTCACTATCAAGGTCTTTAGTGTTAAGATATTCTATGTTGTAAGTAACAATTGTATAAACTGCATCAACAGTAATACTCTCTGTACCAAGAGTATAATCTTCCCACTCGCCAATATATCCTACGTGGTTAGGAACTGTTGGTTCATCTATAGACTCGGTTTCCACAGTAAACTTAACTTCTTTTACAACCGTAGTTCCGTCCATAAACGTTGCTGCGTATTCTATTACAGTATAAACTGCATCAATAGTAATATCTTCTAACGCAAGTTCATAGTCTTCCCACTCGCCATTATATCCTACGTGGTTTGGAACTGCTGGTTCTTCTATAGACTCGGTTTCTACAGTAAACTTAATTTCTTCCACAACTGTAGTTCCGTCCATGAACGTTGCAGTATATTCTATTGCAGTATAAACTGCATTAATAGTAATATCTTCAGTTCCAAGCGTATAATCTTCCCACTCACCACTATATCCTACATGGTCAGGAACAGCTGGCTCATCTATAGATTCGGTTTCTACAGTAAACCTAACTTCTTCTACAACCGTAGTTCCATCCATAAACGTTGCTGTATATTCTATTATTTCCCATTTTGCGTAAAGATTAATTTCACCAGTCGTTCCTACAGGTATTTCAGTAATTTCGTTAGTAAAATTCTCATCTGTAAACCAACCAAGGAAATTGTATCCTGTTTTTTCTAAATCAACTAATACAAGTGGCTGTTCATCAACGTTATAATTTTCAGGATTGCTATTGGTTGCTTCATTTACGTTATGATAGATAATTTCATAATCAACCGCTGTCCATCTTGCTTCAAGTGTTAAATTGCCTGTGCTTCCTTTTGATATTTCAGTTATTTTATCTACGCCATTATACCAACCATCAAAAGTATAGCCATCTTTTGATAAATTTGTAAGAATAATAGTATCGCTATTCACGTTATAACTTGTAGGATTGCTATTAACTACGTCTTTTGTATTGGTATAAGAAATAGTATAATTTTCTATTTCAAATTTAGCATAAAGAGCAATATCTCCAGTTCTTCCTGCCGAAATTGTTTCTACTTTTGTATTATAATTACTATCCGAATACCAACCGACAAAAGAATAGCCTGTCTTTTCAGCATCAGACAACGTGATATTATCCTCTATGGTATAGGATAAAGGATTATTATGCGTTCCACCATCAACGTTATATGTAATGTCATAATCAATAGTATCAAACTTTGCGTATACAGACATATCACTTGAAATCGGTGCGTCTAATAAAGAATTTGCAGTAAATGGTCTACTCCAAACATCCTTATCCCAATACCAACCATCAAACTCATATCCTGTTTTTGTTGGATTTTCTGGTATCGATATACTCTCGTTGCCAGTCGTTGTAATTGTTTGGTAAACTTCACTATCAACTTTGAAAGAAAGCTTAAAATTATTTACCTTTCCTCCACAAGCTGACAAAGCAAACATGCTCACGATAAGTAAAACAAAACAAATTATACTTGTGCCTATACGTTTCTTGTTCATAAATACCTCCTGCAACATAAAAAAAGTGTCGTTCCTAAACGGAGCGACACCTGTAAAGTGCCTTACCGCCTAGTTGCGACACTATTGATTAAAATATAAAACTTAGAAATAAGGTTTTTATTTAACGCAAATAAGGTACACTTTACCCAAAGTATACTCATTTCCAAATTTTATATTCAATAATGTCGCAATCATATATTACCATTTTTTTTAATTAATGTCAATAAAAAGCAAATACTCTTAATAAAATTCCAAAATGAGTGTTAGACGTGTGCTTGTCTTGATACAAGTGGCGTCGCTTCGCTCCGCCAGACAAGCACACGCCTAACCCAAAAACTGAAAAGAAAAAATCAACCGAGAAAGCATAACGCCGACGAGTGGGGTTGGCGCACTGGTCCGTTGGCGCCGAACACCCACATAACGTCGCGCGTTAATTTGCTTTTCTCATTGTTTGAATTACTTCTTTACTTACAGTTCCCATTAGGGTTCCTTCGTCTATGCATTGGAAGTCGTCGAACAACACCACTTTGTATTCTTCTTCACCCATAAAACACGCTATATCTTCATCCATAATATCTGAAATGAAGAACTGAGGTAATCCTCGTGAATATACTATTTTTTCGCCTGTCTTTTCTATGTACTTTAACATATAATTCAAAGCCTCACCCATCCTATCCTTACTGTCAATGGTTTCGAAATCACTTCTTCCAAACTTTTTATTAAAAAAAGTGTTTTGCATCGTTTCTTGCATCCGTTTTGTATTAACGTTATAATCCCTATGCTTTTCCAAAGCTCCCGGCATTGTTCCATCAGGAATATAAAACACACCGTGAAAATGTAAACGCTTATTTTCTGGTGAACGTTCCCACACCCCTATATATCTCCACCCACACCTTGTCACATAGTTCTCCATACACTTTTTAAGCTTTTTCTTAAACGTTTCTTCCGTATGCAATTTATCATCGTATGTGAAAGTACAGAAGTAATTAAACTCCTGTAAATTCGCCTTTCTATTAAGCCTTATTCTTCTACATAATAAGTTTCTATTTTTTCGTTCTAAATTTGTTTCAACATATTGCTTTGTTTCTTCTAAATTCTTAAAACATCCTTTTAACCTTTCAACTATAATCTTTTTACGTTCTTTCTTAGATTTCCCAACAGTTTCCACATAAGCCTCTTCAAAAAGCTTCTTTTTTGTTGTCTTTTTCCCTTCTCGTTTTATTTTCTTTATAACTGGCTTAAGTTCGTTTCCAACAAACTCTACTTCTTCCAACACCATTCCGTTTGATAAAGTGATAGTAGATTTTACTTCGTCATACTCAGCCATCATCTCATTTTTATCATTAACAAATATCTCTTTTTCTTGCTTAACTACTCTTGGCTTTTTGGGACGTTCCGTATGGGGAATCGCAACATAGTGGCTACCATCAAAATATACTTTTGCTTCACCGTAAGCCATAAAACCTCCTTTTTAATACAGACCTTTGGATTTGACTTAAAAGCTTTCGTCAGAGTCTATATCTTCCTTGTATAATGCGTTAATAAAATAGCTATTCTGTTGTTTCAATTCTTCTATCGTTGCTCTTTCTGTTTCATATTCTAAATAATCGTTTATACCTACACTAGTTTTCCTTGCCATATCATTAAAATAATCACTAAAGCAATCGGTTGAAAACCTTTTACTATAAATCTTTTTATTTAGAATAAAATACTTCTTTCTCTCAGTTCTGCCGTCTAACGTTCCCTTTTCTTTATCCAAATACAAAACACTATATCCATACTGGTTATACATTTTTAAGTTACGCTTAAAAAGCCAAGAGGCAATTCCCTTTAGCCAATACATAAGTAGCGTATTATCCCCACGTCTATAACGGAAATCATAATACATACTAACCACTTTATCTACTACTATATCAGTAAACATTTCCTCAAAAATGTAAAATGGTAAAGCTAGCCTTTGACTACCCGAAGCAACAATAGTTATAACCTCAGACAAATCTCTCGCATCTGCACCCCAACTTTCAGGGCGTTGCTCATCGGTAAACACCTTTACAAACGGATAATTATCTACCGTTGCACTATGCCTACACATCTTTAACCAGCTATTAAATAGGTCGTTCTTTTGGTTAGTTTCATCGTTATTCTTCTTAACGTCACGAAGTTCTAAGTTATTACCACGTTCTTTTCCCACCTCTGAAATAACCACTACACCGAACTCAAAACTACCAGCGTTAGGGTTATTCTCTATAACCTTTTTACCTAGTCTTAGAACGTCAAAATCAAGGATATGCGAATACCTTCCTCCTTGTATCGTTCCATTAGGAAAAAAGTCCATAGCCCACATAGGAAAATTACCTTGGTCTAACATTAAATTATCTTCCCTTATAGAGTAGTTGGAGATAATCAAACTACTTTCAACAATATAGATAAAATATAGTTGTGCGTATGTACTCATTACGTCAAATAAGTTCCATATACGCAAGCCGTCATTATACAGCGTTCCGTACCTTTTACAATCATATCCATATAACCTTTTCTTTTCATCGCCGTTCTTTTCAAACCTCTTTCTTTTCTTCTCTATCCATTCCTTTATCGTTGCCAAATTATATACCGTTCCATATTCCATGCATTTCCTTAAATCTAATTCTAAACTTATCCACGGAAAGTTAGGAAACTTCATATCGTTTTTCTGCAACAATTCAAAAGCCTTTTCTCTAAACATTACTTCCTGACTTAAAGCCATATCCGTTATCATCGTCGTTTTCTTTTTGCCCATACTTCCACACGTCATTGATACTATCGGTAGTTCCCTTATAAACCCACAATTTCTGTTCTCATAACGGCGTAATCTAGACAATGCAATCTTGCGTCTAAATCGCCCAAACAAGACTAGTGCTATTATTACCAACGTCCACCATGGGAAGCTTGTAAAAAACACTTGCAGGTCTATAAATAGCTTGCAGAATTGAATGTATAACGTATCAACCCTGAAAGACATTGCAAAGAACAAATAGTATGCAAAAAACGCTACTACTATCGTTGCTAAATTAAGTTGTATTATCCATAAAACTAACCAGCAAATCCATATCCACCTATGTGCCATAACAAAGCCTATAAACTGCCTTATAAACCGACTTATAGGTTGATAAGTATATTTCATTAACCACTTAAAAACTCTTAACGGAATCGTATCTACGTTATGGTTGTTATTATTACTTTTATACAGTCTTTTCATTAGTAAAACTATCCCTACAATAATAGGTATTGTTATAACTAATACCACAAAAATACCACCTAGTATTTTGCCTAGTAAAACACCATACGCCTTAAAATTTTCACCACTAAATAATAATGAAAAATAATCGCCTACTTGAGTCTTAAAACCCTCCCAATCTTCTGCTAGAATTAAGTTCCACTCTAACACTTCTGAATAATTATTAACCGTTGGAATAACGTTGTTATTAGGGTTAAATATGCTGCCTATATAAAACCTTAAAGACAGCCATAAATCCCTCAAGCTCTCAAATAAACGTAGGTATGATGAGCTAAAACAAAATACTCCAAGCAATATAAAACCTATAGATATAAACACCGTTAAGAGTATGTTACATACCCTTAATCTGCGCATAAGCCCCTCCTGTCTCGGTAGCGTTTAGTTGACTACCTGTAAATATTAGATAGCCAACTAAAATTACCACCACGATAAGAAGAACTATTGCTAAAATTCTCTTTATCGTTTTCACTTTTTAATCTCCTTTTGTCGTTTCATTTCTTCTTTTTGTCGTTTAGTTACCTCTTTTTCTATCTTCTTTATCTCTTTCAATTTACGTTTCTCTCTACCTTTCTTTATAGCTTTAATAATCAAGCCTATAAGCTTAAATGGTAATAAAATTAACCACCAGATAAACCTAATAATATAAGGCAATATAGGCCATAAGAGTATTAGCAAGAACACTACTAAAATTAGCAGTAATAACATTTCCCACCACTCTAAACCTGTCACGTCCGGAATAGTTATATCGTTATAAATATCTATCGGGTCGCTAACAACAGGTATAACCGTATATACACCGTCTTTATTAAAGGTTAATTGTATAATGTCAAAGTTCATAAACACGCTTTCTTGAATAATAAACGTGTCTTTACCATACTGACCACTTAAATTTTTGCCCCTATAACTGTCGTAAGCTATTACAGGTAAATTCATATAATCAGTTTGGGCGAACCTAAACAATACTACCGTTTTATCTTCTTCTTTAGACTTGGTATAAAAATCTCTAAATTCTTGCAAAGCTTCATCAGAACCATCTATCAAAAGTGTTGAAGATAGATTATCTCTTGCCATATCTTCTTCAGTTACAACCTTTATAGGTGAAATGCCTTTATAACTTACGTCAACGTCATTAGGACTAAGCCCAAATAGACCTGCAAAAAACTTATACCAACCATCGTGAGTTTCGTCATAGCTAAGCATGTCAAAAGTATCATCGGCATCAAAATCCACTAATTTATGGTGTATATCATCGCCAACATAACTTACTGCTTGTCTATCTGTAGATAACCCTTTTTCAAACAAGTCATGGCTTATATTCGTTTTCCCCGGTATATCTAAATACCCATCGGTAAAAGACTTATCATAGCTTTCTATGTATGCTTGAATTCTTTCGTTAGACAATACATAGTTCCCTATGTCTTTTCCATTTGTAGAAAACAAATATGAAATACGTTTACACGATTCGTTAATTGCCGTTGTATAATCGCAGTTATACGCCCAATCATATTTATCGTAGTGACCGCTTCCACCTACCATTTCTTGATAACCCGTATAAAGTTGTAAAGAATGGTCGGAAACCTCGTTTGTAAACTTGCCTAAATATGGATATAACAAGTTATAAACCGTATCATTGCTCGTTACACAAATAGGTGTTGTCACATACTCATACCACTCGGCTTTTATACGTTGCAGCTTGCCATAATCATCAAAAAATCTATTAGGAACTGCAAAGTAAACGCTTGTTAAATCGTGTCTATGATTTCTTTTGTATTCGCCTGTTCTATAGTAAGTGCTATGAACATCTAGAGTAACTGTTTCCATTTGGTTAATCTTAACACTAAGGTTGCTTTCTGCATTTTCATCTGGTCCATATCCTTTAACGTAGCCCGTAAATAAATAAGTCCCACCTACGCCATATTCTTTTGAAATATTGCTTCCATAAGTTACAAGTTCAATACCCGAAATATCGTATCGCCTTTCTATACTGTTTACTCGGTCAACGAAATACTTTCCATCAACCTTATGGTCTATTACTTTGAACTTATAAAACAAGTTCTTGTAATTACCACTTTCTACCTTGCTACAAAGTTCTAACGAAAACTTTTCATAATCATTAGGATTACCTTCTTCATCATAAGAAACTGCCATTTGTATTTTGTTATCTTTGTCGCTTGCTGAAAAATTTAAGCCTTTAGGATTGTAAACATATATGTAAAGTCCAAAATTATCTCTAAGATTAGCTCTATATGAATAACAATATTCTATAAAGCTTATAACCTGAGCATCTTTGCTTTCATCAAACGGATAATTCTTGATATCAAAAGGCTGCCCATTAACTGTTGAAGAAGTTAAATCTTCTAATACATCGGTATTATCAAAGTTAATTTCTCTTTCGTCAGCAAAGGCGATAGTGGGATGCACCCCTGTAAATAGAGTGCAAACCACCAACACCAAAGCTATAATGCAAAAGAGAAATTTATTTCTCCTTGCATACGTCAAAATTCAATCACCTCCTGACTAAGCTCAACGCCGATTACTTTCTCTGGGACAGAGAAATTTAGGTAAATATTAGCTTCCCCGTTATACGAGGTTATTACTAGCGTAAACATATCCTTATATCCATACTGAACGCAGTCCTCAACTACCTTATTAGGATAGTTAGCCTGCATTATTTCAGTAAGATTTCCCTTTGGGATTAACGTAAACGAATTTTCTTCATATTCAACGATAAACCCATCGGTTAAATCTCTTTCTGCTTGGAAAGAATATACGTCACCATCAAGCGTAAAATCAAAGTCTTTACCAGCTAAAGCATTAGGAACAACCTTTACTGAATACCCACTTGCCTCGCTATCAAAGTTATATTTAACTTCAACTACAAGTGGTTTTTCCACCGTTGTTTCAAAGCCACTAGCACTGGTTGACACCTCTCTACCATCACACTTAACGGAGAAAGTCTTAAAACCTCTAGTAAAACCTCCAGTATAGTAAGCAAGGAAACCTATTAGACCTATTACGATTAGCGCAAACAAAATATAGCTAACAACCTTACCAGCTCCTCCTTGTTTCTTTGCCATAAACTACCTCCTTAGAACATTAAGTTCGGGGTAACTTTTACAGAAGATACTGCCGTTTTGTCAAGATTTAAGTAAATGATTTTATTAACGTTTGAATTAGGTTCTTTTATCGTTAAACCAATCTTGCAATCTTCACCAACTTCCTTAATCTTGTTAGAATAATATCTCGTTCTACCACCGTCAATGTTGGTATATTTTTCATAGTATTCAGCTATTTCTTTATTACCTGTTGAAAGTGTTATAACGCCATCGTTGTATTCTACAACTACAAACTTATCTAACAATGTGTTAAGTGCAACAGTTTCTTCATTTTCCCAAGACCAAGTTTCTTCCCAATAGTCATAAGTGTATGTACCTTTCGTTACACTACCTGTGCACCATAAAGTCACTTCAAGTGTCTTATAATCGTCACCTAACTGACCGAATGGGTTAGTTGCTTCAACGTTAAGAGTAAAAGTTCCGTTAAGACCTAAATTGTAATTAGTGCCGTCGTTAGCAACAATCGTGTCTATTAAAATTTCTGTAGGTTGTCCTACGTAAGTAACTAAACATTGTGCTGAATAATTACCTTCTAAAGTAGTAACCGTTATGATAATGTTGCCTTCAAACGGAGCATAACAAGTAACGTCTGCCGTTAATTGATTACTAGCCGTTGGTGTAACCGTTACATAGTTAGTAACCAACTCAGAGTTTTCCTCTTCCCAATCAATAGTCCAAGAAACGTCTTTATTCGAGGCAGTTGTTGGTTGAACAGTCGCATAAATTTGCTTTGTTGCTGTTCCCGTAGTTCTTGAATATTTCATAGGCGATGCAGAGAAAAGTTTAATACCATTTGTGTTAACAAACTCTGTATTATACCCTCCGTTTTCTACGCTTGCTTCTTGCTCTTGTTTAACGGGCTCTTCCGTTCTCGTTTTAGGGGTTATATACCCTAATAACATACCTGCTAATGTTGCACCAACAAGTAAAAAGGCTATAAGTGTTAACACCCATTTAACCTTGTCGGATGTCTTGTGTCTATTTAATTCGTTATTCATAAATTTTTCCTCCTAAATTAAAATTGATAATCTACTAAACTAAGTGATACACCTGTAACTGTTAAAACTGGACGGAACTTAATAGTGTCAGAAACACCTGAAATTGTTTCAGTTATAGTAAGTTCGTAATACCAATTATCATCGGTGTATTTGAAGAACTTGTTGTCGTTCTCCATCTTAGAACTGCTTACACGAGTTTGGCTTGTAATATAGTTTTCTGGTGTGCAATTTACTTTTATACTAATCACATTATCAGACATTTCAACATCAAACATACTGCTATACCAAGGCGAAACCTTAGTAATGTCATTAAGATTTACTGTTTCTTCAGTTCCATCAATCCACGTAACTGCATCAGTTGTAGTATTAACAGTATTATCTTTTGTTACGATACTGCCATACCCTTTAATTGAATAAGTAAAATTGCACTCTGCACCTACTTGGTCAAAAACGTTAGATGGCGTAGCATATAACTCACACGTGTTATTAACACCTATTTTTATATAACTACCAAAAGGACCTTCGGCACCATTCAAATCCATACCACTAATTGACAAAGAAGATGGTTTACCGATGAACGTTACAACACAGCTATCTGCAAACTTTCCTTCACGAGTAATAACCGATATAATAATTTCCCCTTCAAATGCTTGATAACAAGTTATCGTAGCGTTTGCACTACCATCACTTTCAGGAACTACCGTTATATAATCGTTTACATTACTTGAATTTGTAGTATCAGCCCATTCAATAATCCAATCCACTTGCTTATTAGGTGCATTTTCAGGATATACGACAGCATAAACGCTCACAGAAACGCTACCCGTAGCACTTTTTTCTAAACCTTTTGCCGAGAACGACATCGCCCTAGGCATTGCATAGGTTTTATTTTCTGTCATATTACCGTTATCACCAACAGCAACTGTATTTTCTTGGGTTTTATCTTTGGCGGGAACACACGATACAATCGTTACTACTGCAGCTAAAACTAAAACAACAGCAACTATAATTGCTATAACTTTTTTCTTCATATCCTAGCCCTCCACTCTCACAGGTCTAGCCTGCTTATTGTATTGTTTGATATACTTATCTGATTTCTTACGATTTTTAACACCTTTTCTATATCCAATGCCAGATGCAAATTTAGCGCCAAATCTATCGGGAATATCATAAGCATCATCCCAACCTCTTGAGTAGCCAACATCATAGGAACGACGTAGGTCTCCCCAATAGTTTTTTGAATAAGTTTTAACTTTGTTTCCAGCGTCTTTTACAGACTGCTTAAAACCTTTTTTGTTTTTATTATTTTCCATAAAATCCTCCTAATTTAATAAAATAAAAACTGCGACTTAGGGGCTTTTTACACCACCGTAAGCCGCAGAAACGGTTAATTTTTTTCTGTGTTTACTTATCTCGCTAGCATATTAAGTAACGCTTTGTCTGAATTACGATAAGGTTTAACTGAACATTCGTAAATTTCACCGCTTTCATCCTTAGTAAATACTGAATAAGTATTACCGGTAATAACGTTGCCGTTTTCACCCTTGATTTCAAAAGGCGTGATTTTAAGTTCAGCTTGCATTGCATCACCGAAAACAATGTCTAAAACGGTATAACCGCCCTTGTCCGGAGGTGCGACTGCAATTTTTACGTCTTTACCTCTAATGTTGCCTTTAATGAAATATGAAAAATACGTCTTTTCGTTCTTTTCAAACGTTTCTCTTTCTACAAAAATTACTTGTTTCTTAGCCATTTTCTTTTATCCTCCTCTTATTTACCTTTTTTCTTAGAAATAGCTCTAGCTTCTGCTAAGGTTTTACCTTCTGCAAGTGCTTTCTTAAACTTATACATACCTGCATTGTCTGATTGTGCTAAAAGATAACCAGAACGGAAACCCTTGTTGTAATCATCTAGGGGTTCATTTTTCTTAGGACCTCTTTCGTGCACCATCTTTTTTCTTTCTTGTGCATAACCCGCAGCACGTTTGTTTGGGGATATCCACTTCCTTTCGTTGTAATTAGTATTTGATTTTGCCATAAATTTTTTTTAATCTCCTTTAATAATAAAATTTTTAATAATGTTTGCCCGTAATACAGATAGCACAATGCCCGTTTTGCCGTTAGCTAAGCGTAAATTTGATATTTAATTGTTTTACTTAATGCCAATAGGGAATTATTTCTAAAACACTACGTTTCCTGCGACCTTACTGCTGGAAGGTGGCCACCTTTATCTAACGTTAGTCCACAAGTTACGATGTCGTTTTTCTTTAACCCTAACAGAATTAAGTTGTTATAAAAAGCTGTTGCGTGCTTTTTAACTTAAATTATTTTATATACCTTCTGGTATAACTTGTTGATGGTAATCTCTTACCGTTCATATTCTTCCTTTCTGCGAATACATGCTCGTATTGTTTATCGCGAATTTTAGTCCTTTCGTAAAACACGTCGTTACTAAAAATTATCGTGTCGCCTCCATCAGTCATCTCAACCGAAATATCTTGCTTAACGATATATCTTTTAGTGCGATAAACGTTTACAGCATCTTCACAAAATTCTGGAATATTACAAAACATTTTCTTCTTCCTCCTTATTAAATTCTTCTATAAAAAACTCATACAATTTTCTATTCAAAACCTTTATATATCCGACAGAACAATTCCAATCAATTGATACCGTCTCTTGCGAATTGTTATCCATATATAAACACACGTATAAATTAAATAGTTTTATAGGTGCGTTTTTTATCTGCCGATTATATTGCTCCACCATTTTTAATGCAAATGGTTTGCCCAATACCGAACTCGCTCTTTCAAAATCTTTTATGTTGGCGTAATAATGCCTAATGTCGCCCAATTCTTCTCTGACTTTATCTATCGTTTTCATTTCCTTACACCGCCATTTCTACCAAAACTTTTCAATATTGTTTCCAACACCTTCACGTCTTCGCCGGTTGCTGTCCCCTTTAACCTTTCCAACACTTCAAACTGCTTTGCCGTTAAATACCTTTCATATAAATCAAAGCCGTCTTGAACGTAAACACAACCCCCTGCTCCTTTTCTTGTGTCAATAGGGTAAGAACACGAAAGCACTTCAATGTCATATTGAATCGTGCGTCTTGCAACGCCTAGCTCATTAGCTAAGTTGTCAATCTTTTCAGAACGACGCATATTTAATATGTCTATAATGCGTTGTCTGCGCTCGATTGTGCTCTGCATATTCTTACCTCCTTTTTGTTTTGTAGCCGTATTCTAAAACTCTAATGTGCAACCTAATTGCACATTGGAAAAAGTTTTTTAATTTTTTTGAAAAATTTTTTAAGAAAACAAAAAAGCCACCAACAACCAGACTGCTATTAAGCAATCTAGCTATCGGTGGCTTCACAATTTTCTTGGCTCGCCTATCACGATTTGAAGTATTGGTCTTTCAAGGGCTTATAAAGCGACTAACGTCCTATGCCTTGTAGTCTAATATACTTTTATTCAGTTTAACTTATAATTTCTTCGCCTAATGGTGCATAAATGTCTTCAACAATATGTCGCCTACTCTTTTCTCTGCTTACATATCTAGTTCTACAAAGAGGGCACTCAACTTTTAGCAAACCATTAGCATCACGATAACCTACAATTTTTTGTCCACAGTTTCGACAGTAGCCAAAAACAATCGTATTATTCTCTTTCTGCATAAATTTGCTCCTTATTATTTAATGTTTGCAACCCGTCCTTTTGTAATATGCGAACATTTGTTCGCTTTATGTCTAAAATTATACTCCCTTTAGCATTTAAAGTAAATGCTTTGGGGAGTTCCGATAAAAATAATTTTAGAAAAATGTCAGCTATGCTTAATAAGACTAAAACACCAAAATCTTATCAAGTTTCGTTCCGTCTGCCACTTTTACAGCATTATAATACCAAATTTATGTTGACAAACGTATGTCATATTTAAAAAATAATTTCACCTTTTTATAAAAATTCTGCCAACAAATAAATTTCCTTTCTTTTTTGGTGGGTAGTTCGTATCATAAGCCGCCCTTTTTCCTGTCAAACGTCGTCTCAAAGATTTCTCTATTTTAATAATGTATATACGGTTAATCTTTTTTCCTTTGGTTTGACAGTCGGTTGGCTTATGATGTTCGGAAGTTGGAAAGAAAATTTATTTTTATAGGAGGTGAATAATATTAAACATTAACAAAAACTATACTTTAGATTACCTTACATTACCTATTTAGACCTAAAAATACCATCTATTACCCTTTATTACATTGGTATATTTTACTTGCTAACACCTTTTTATTTTCATATGCAACAATGTAACCATAAAAAAGTTGTTGCATGCTCCGAAAAAACTTACAAGGAGCAAAATATGAAAAATAATAAAAAGAAAAAATTTAGAACAGTAAGCTTTGGTAAACCATCATTATCAGACCTCTCTAAGCCTGATGCTGATGCGTTTTATAAGAGCTTATTAGAAATAATTTTAGATTTTCACAACCAAAAAGGAGAAGAAATATGAAAACTGCTGTAATCTATGCAAGGTTCTCTTGCGAACGACAAACTGAACAATCTATCGAAGGACAAGTTCACGTTTGCCAAGAATACGCTGCACGTAATGATATAATTATCGTTGATACTTATATTGACCGTGCAATGACAGGAACTAACGATAATCGTAAAGACTTTCAACGTATGCTTAAAGATTGCACAAAACAAGCATGGGATTATGTTCTTGTTTATAAGCTTGACCGTTTTTCACGTAATAAATATGAAACGGCAATACACAAAAAGACTTTAAGAGATAATGGTATAAAACTATTATCCGCCTGCGAAGCAATACCCGATGCTCCAGAAGGCATAATTTTAGAATCACTACTTGAAGGTATGGCTGAATATTACTCTGCAGAACTTTCGCAAAAAGTTAAACGTGGCATGCGTGAGCTTAGAGCAAAAGGCTTTTATATGGGTGGCACATTACTTTATGGATATAAAAAAGATGGCAAAAAAGTTGTTATAGACGAAGATAAAGCCTCTGTCGTTAAATATATCTACGATGAATATCTGCACGGAACTTATATAAAAACTATTATTTCAACACTTGCTTCAAAAGGCATTCTTCATAAAGGTAAACCTTTTGCTGTATCTACTATAGACCATATGTTAGAAAATATGAAATATACTGGATGCTTTGAATGTAACGGCGAGTTAATCGATAATATCTTCCCACAAATTATAGACCCTGAAACATTTAGACTTGTTCAAGAAAAAAAAGCTTCCAATCGATATGGAAAACATAAAGAAGGTATTGTATACCTACTTAAAAACAAACTTTACTGTGGATATTGCAATAAAACAATGAGTGCTGAAACTGGAACTGCAAGAAATGGCGAGGTTTTCCGATATTACAAATGTTATGGAAAGAAAAAAACAAGCAAATGTAAAAAAGGCAATGTTAAAAGAGAAGTCATTGAAAAAGCCATAGTTGATAGTATTATTGAAGCATTCAACAAAGCAGACTTAAATCAAATAGCAGAAAACATAATGCAATTTAACAAAGAAAAAATCAAAACTAATAATCGTATCAATTTATTACTATCAGAAAAAACTGAAATTGATAGGGCGATAACCAACTTGTTATCAGCCGTCGAAAAAGGTCTTTTCTCAAACGCAACAAATTTACGATTAAAACAACTTGAAGAACAGCTAGCAGTAATCAAAGAGCAACTTGTTTTGGAACAGGCTAAAAATAAATCTGCTTTAACAAAAGAAGATGTTTTAGGTTATATACGACTTGCCCTTAAAAAAGATGCAAGAAAAATGATAAATTTACTTGTCGATAAGATTATCTTATATGACAAAAAGATTGAAATCTACTATAAATATCAAAAAGCAAAAAGTCCTGACGATAAAAGTCAGGGCTTTCTCTTTTATAAGAATATTTCGTTTTATCAAAAAACAAGGGTTGTTAAGAACGATTTTATCAAAAAGACCAATTTTGAAGATAAAGAAATCGAAGTTTTTCACCATTTCTAAAACAGCAAAATCGTCAGTAATTATCTAATGAAAAACGAGCAATCAAACCGATGAGGTTCAATTGCTCGTCAAGTGGTTGCGGGAGTGGGATTTGAACCTCACGACCTTCGGGTTATGAGCCCGACGAGCTACCAAGCTGCTCCATCCCGCGATAACTGATGTGTTAGTATAATACAATAAATTATTCGGTTTTGTCAACTGTTTTTGCATTTGTTTATAAAAAAGTTGTACTTTTTAATTTTAGCCTTTTCTTTAAGATTATATTGTAAAATTAAAAAAATTATGCTAAAATAATTAAAAAAGATAAAAATTTATTTCTTAAGGGGAAAATATGAAGATTGCTATTATTTCCGGCGCATCGTCGGGCATGGGTAAAGACTTTGTTTTACAAGCCGATAAAAGATATAATTTAGATGAAATTTGGGTTATTGCAAGGCGTAAAGAAAGGCTTGAAGAACTTATTCCTTTAACTAAAGCCAAAATAGTTCCTCTTGCTTTAGACCTTACCGATAATAATAGTTTTGATATTATAAAACAAAAACTTGATAGCGAAAAACCCGACGTTAAACTACTTGTTAACGCAAGTGGTTTTGGTAAGTTTGGCGAGTTTTACTCTTCAAGCGCCGACCAAAACGCAAACATGGTTGACCTTAACTTAAAATCGCTTATAGTTATGACAAACGTCGTTTTACCATACGTAAACGAAGGTGGCAAAATATTGCAAGTTGGTTCCCTTTCTTCATTTGAACCCGTACCACACTTATCGGTATATGCGGCAACTAAAGCAGGCGTATTAAGTTTTACACGCGCTCTTAACCACGAACTTAAAAAAAGAAAAATTAAAGCGCTATGCGTTTGCCCGTACTGGGTTAAAACGGAATTTTTCTCCCGCGCGAACGAAAAGGAAAAAATTGGCAAGTTTGATATTTTATACGAACCTGAATTCGTTGTAAAAGTTGCCTACAACACCCTTGATAAATCTAAAAAGGACTATATCGTACCAGGAAAATACGCAAAACTTATTTGTTTCTTATCTAAAATTATCAGCCATAAACTTATGATGAAAATTATGGATAAAATGTTTAAATACGAAAAAAATGATTGATTTAAGTTTAATTCAAAATAATCAAACAATCGCCGTTGCCTTATCGGGCGGAAAGGATAGCATGTGTTTACTACACGAACTTTTAGCCGTTAAAGATAGGTTAAATTTAACGATAAAGGCGATTAATATAGACCACGGTATTCGCGGTGAAGAAAGTGAAAGTGATAGTTTATTCGTTAAAAATCAATGCGAAAAACTTGGCGTGCCACTTGCCTTTTATAAGGTTGAAGCAGTAACTTTTTCTAAGGAAAACGGCTACACTCTTGAGCAAGGCGCAAGAATTTTACGCTACGATATTTTCGACAAGCTTTTAAGCGAAAAATTTGCCGATAAAATTGCAACTGCGCATCATAAATCGGATAATTTTGAAACGGTTTTATTTAATATTTTTAGGGGCACGGGCTTGAAAGGTTTAGGCGGTATACCAAAAATGCGTAACGGATATATTCGCCCGCTTTTAAACCTTTCTAAGGCGGAAATTAACGATTATATTATTAAAAATAATATACCTTTTGTTGAAGACAGTACAAATTTTGATAGCGACTACACAAGAAACTATATTCGCAACGAACTTTCCCCTAAAATTTTAGATAAATTTCCTTCGGCTGAAGACTCGGTTTATAGGCTTTCTAAAATCGCTAAAGAAGAAGATGAGTTTTTAGACAGCCTTGCAGGTTCTTACATCAAAAAAGAAAATGAAAACTACTTTATTCCTTGTGAAATTTCGCCCGTTTTAATTAAAAGATGCACTAAAAAAATCCTTTTTAGTTTAGGCATTACTAAAGATTACGAATCCGTTAATTTTAACGATATTGTTAAACTTGCTACCCTTCAAAACGGCAGTAAAATTACCCTTCCTAAAAATATCGTTGCGGTAAAATATTATGAAATGATTGCCTTTTATATTGAAGAAAAGCCTTCATTTATTAGCGAAACACCGTTTGCAGTTAAAACTTTTAAATTTGAAGATTACTCTTTAGTAATTACAACGGATAATTTAGAAAAATCGCTTAAATTTGATAAAGATAAAGTGCCTGAAAACGCGGTTATTAGAAACCGTAAGGACGGTGATATTTTTAAAAAGTTTGGCGGTGGCACAAAAAAGTTAAAAGAATTTTTAATTGATAAAAAAGTGCCAAGATATTCACGTGATACTATCCCCGTTTTAGCGGTAGATAACACCGTTTTAGCGGTTTTTGGCGTTGAAATAAGTGAAGATATTAAGGTTGACGACACAACCAAAACCACACTTTACGCTAAAATTTTGTATGAATAAAACTAAAGCCCCACGAAAATCGTGGGGCTGTTTTTATTTTGCACCAAGGCGATGGTTCGTAGCGAGATTGATTAAAAGGACTAATCAAACGCAAGTAAGACTAGGCAAACGCCCGAAGATAAGAGTTTACATCTTTTCAAGGGCTTTAACAACGTATTACGACGCGTTTCATTAGGACTTTATCAATCGAACTAGAAACAGAGCCTTTTTATTGCCTCTTTATACATTTCATAGCATTTTTTAAGGTAGTCAAGCGAAATGCCTTCATTTTGCATATGCGCTATGTTCATATCCATTTCGCATGGACCAAAAGCAACACCGCACTTCATAACTTTTGCGTACGTTCCGCCACCGATTGCAAGCGGTTGTTTGTTGCAGTTATTATACTCGTTATAAATACCAACAAGTGTTTTTACAAGCTTACTTTCTTTATCTACGATAAGCGGTTTCGTGTAGCTTAACATTTCGCCGTTGCCAACCTTTTCAAGCAACGGTTTAATTTGGTCTATCGTATAAGTGCAAGGGTGACGGCTATCTACTAAAATAACGATTTTACCGTCGATTATTTTGATTACGTTTGGCGAAAAAGTTAAAATTCCCGTTTCGTCTTTAATGATAGAAAAATTAAGTTTATCTTCAAATAAATTTTGGTATAATACGCTATCAAACTCGCCTACTTCCACTAAAAACGCAAGCATTTTTTTAATTGCGTTATCGCCGTTTTCAGGGGTTGAGCCGTGAGCCGTTCTTCCCTCAAAAATAAAGGAATTATCTATAATTTTACCGCCGAAAGCACTTGCAATTTCCACAGTTTTTTCGGTGTAGTTTTTTAATGTTACACTCGCTTTATCGCAAACAACGTTTACCCTATCCCCGCCCTTAATATCTAAAATATTTTCGCTTAAATTTGTAAAATATTTATAAGGAATTAACCCCTTTTCGCCGTAAATTACAGGGAAGTCGCCATCAGGGGTAAAGCCAACGTCAGGCATAACGGCAACCTTGTTGTAATAATCCATACACGCCCAACCGCTTTCTTCATCACAACCTAAAATAAGTTTAATTTTTTTAGATGGTTTAAAGCCGTTATCTTTTAATTCCTTTAAAGCGTACAAGCATAAAACCGCAGGGCCTTTATCGTCAATAACACCCCTGCCGTAAATACCACCGTTATCAATAACACCTTCGTATGGTGGGTACTTCCAAAAAGAAAGTTCGCCTTCGGGAACAACGTCAAGGTGGCAAAGTATTGCAAGCCCGTCTTTATCATCACCTTCGCCAAAAGTGATTTCGCCAACGTAATTATCGTAATTAACGGTGGTAAAACCTAACTTTTCGCCGTCGCTAAGTGCTAAGTTTAGCATATCGTAAATACCTTTACCAAAAGGCATATTTTCTTCGGGGTTTGTTTTTACGCTTTTAATCTTTATCCAGTTTTGTAGCGTTTTTATCGCTTGGTTAAAATAATTCATAATGAAATTATACACTTATTTAAAAATAAATACAATAAATATATTTCACTTTTTAATAAAAATGTGTTAGAATATATAGCAACAGGGCAATTATGGAAAACAAAAGCAAAAATATACACGATGGACATAGAAAAAGATTAAGGGAAAAATACGTTGCCGGAAAGGAATCTTTTAAGGAACACGAACTTTTAGAATTGCTTTTAGGCTATGCTATTCCAAGAAAGGATACTAACCCTATCGCACACAACCTTTTAGATAAGTTTGGAAGTTTGCAAAATATTTTTAAAGCCGACCCCAATCTTTTAACAACGGTTGAAGGGGTTGGCGAAAACACCGCTAATTTTTTAAACTTAGTAGGTTACGTGAATTTCTTTTCTGATAAACAAAAGAATTCAAGAAAACCCCTTTCTAATATAGAGCAATCAAAAGAAGTTCTTATAAACCTTTTTAAAGATTTAGACCACGAAGTTTTTTACGTTTTATATTTAAACGATAAAAACAAAGTTATTTCAATGACTAAACTTGACGATAATTCTAAAAATTCCGTTAACGTTGATTTTAAAGAGATAACCGCAGGTATTTTAATTAATAAGCCAAGCGCTATTATCATTGCTCATAACCATTTTGCAAAGTACCCTGCCCCTTCTAAAGAAGATGATTTAGTAACTAAAAATCTTTACTCGTTACTACAGCTTTATAAAGTAAACTTTTACGACCATTTAATCATAAGCGGAAACGAAGTTTACAGTTATTTTTACGATAACCGATTACAAAAAATTAAAAAAGACATTTTGGGAGATTAACAATGAAAAAAGTAAGAACAAGATTTGCCCCAAGCCCTACGGGATTTATGCATCTTGGCGGTTTAAGAACGGCACTTTACGCTTTTCTTTACGCTAAACACCACGGTGGCGATTTTATTTTAAGAATTGAAGACACGGATAAAGAACGTTTTGTTGAAGGCGCGCTTGAAGTTATTTACTCTTCACTTAACGAATCTGGCTTAAAGTACGATGAAGGTCCAGACGTTGGCGGTAACTACGGCCCTTACGTACAAAGCGAAAGAAAAGAACTTTATATGGACTACGCTAAAAAACTTATTGACTTAGGCGGTGCGTACTACTGTTTCTGCTCTAAAGAACGCTTAGAGAGTTTAACTGATGAAAACGGCAATAGAAAGTACGATAAGCATTGCCTTAAAATTTCTAAAGAAGAGGCGGAGGCAAGAATAGCAAACGGCGAAAGTTACGTTATTAGGCAAAATATTCCTACCGACGGTAAAAGTTCTTACGAAGACCTTATTTACGGAACTATCGAAGTTGATTATGCTGACTTAGAAGATAACATTTTAATTAAGTCTGACGGTATGCCAACTTATAACTTCGCTAACGTTATCGACGACCACTTAATGGAAATTTCACACGTTATAAGGGGTACGGAATATCTTTCTTCTACACCAAAATATAACCTTATGTACGATGCTTTTGGTTGGGAAAGACCTGTTTATATTCATCTTCCTACAATTATGAAAGACCAAACTCGTAAACTTTCTAAACGTTACGGTGACGCTAACTTTGACGACTTTATTAACAAAGGCTATCTTGAAGAGGCAATTATCAACTACGTTGCGCTTTTAGGTTGGTGCCCTAAAAATAACGCGGAAAAAATGACTTTGCCTGAAATGATTGATTTATTCGATTTAACGGGTATTTCAAAATCTCCATCAATTTTTGACGACGTTAAACTCCGTTGGCTCAATAGCGAATACTTAAAACTTATGAGCGATGAAGACTTTATCAAACGCGCCGAACCTTTCTTTAAAAATACTGAAGTTTACGGCAAGTACGATATAGCAAAAATCGCTAAACTTATAAAAACAAGAATTGAAATCTTTAGCGATATTCCTGAAAAAATCGAATTTATCGCAAAAAGATTACCAGTTGACAGCAACCTTTACGAAAACCAAAAACAAAAATCTTCAGTAGAACTTGCTAAAAAGGTACTTCCTTTAATTATTAAAGGTGTTGAAGGACTTACTGAGTTTGAAAACTCTAAGATTTTTGAAGGTTTATCAGGCTTAGCAACCGAACTTGAAATTAAGCCTAAACAACTTTTCTACGTTATGAGAATTGCCCTTACCGGCTTAGAAGTAACACCTGGTGGCGCTACCGAAATTGCCGAAATCTTAGGCAAAGAAGAATGTTTAGATAGACTTAATAAAGCTCTTTTAGAACTTTAAAACGAAAATTTTGCTATTTTGTTACAATATTTTTACATAGGTGATTTATGACAGAAACTAAAAAAAGAAATGGATTTGCAAGCGGTATTGGTTTTATTCTTGCCGCTGCGGGGTCTGCCGTAGGTTTAGGTAACCTTTGGGGTTTCCCTTACAAAACTGCTAAATACGGCGGTGCCGCTTTCGTACTTGTATATATTTTATGCGTATTGTTTATTGGCATTATTGCTATGATTGCTGAAATTTACTTAGGTAGACGTTCGCAATCCAACACTATAACCGCATTCAAAAAAGTAAACAATAAAATGGGCTGGGCAGGTATGCTTGCCATTATTATACCAACCTTTATTATTTGCTACTACTCGGTATTAGGTGGTTGGACCGTTAGGTTTACAGTAAACTCTTTCCAACCTAACGAGGCGTTATCAAACGCTAATTCGTTTGGTTCGTTTATTTCAAGCCCATATTCCCCAGTAATATTTACGTCTATATTCTTAATAATTTCTGCATTAATTATTATGGGTGGCGTTAAAGAAGGTATTGAAAAAGCCTCAAAAGTGCTTATGCCTGCATTGTTTATTATAGTAGTTTTAATAGCAATCTACGCACTTTGCTTAGGTAGCGGCGTTAAAGAAGGTCTTAACTTCTACCTTAACCCAGACTTTACTAAACTTGGTTTTGAAGGAGTTCTTGCCGCAATGGGGCAAGCATTCTATTCCCTTTCACTTGGTATGGGTATTATGATTGCATACGGTTCGTACACAGGCGCGGAAATCAATATTGGTAAATCCGCAATAATGATTTGTATTTTTGATACTTGCGTTGCACTTATTGCCGGTCTTGCAATATTTACCTCCATCGGTCACTTTAACCCTGAGGCTTTTGTGGAAGGTAGTAAGATTAAATTAGAAAGCGTTGGTCTTATGTACGAAACTTTACCACAAGTTTTTGCAAGTCTTGGCTGGTTTGGTAAAATCGTATCTTTCTTATTCTTTGCAATGGTTACTATTGCAGCACTTACTTCGGTTATCTCACTTTTAGAAGTTGCAACGCAATTCGTTATTCAAAAGTTTAAAGTTAAAAGAAAAAAAGCAACCTTAGTTCTTGCCCTTTTCTGCTTTATCGTTTCAATCCCAGTTGCTTGGTCGGTTGGCGGTGCATTTAACGGTGCCATTACTATTTTTAAATTTGATATGCTTACCTTCTTTGATGAAATTACAAACACCGTGCTTATGCCAGTTGGTGCGTGTATAAGTTGTTTTGTAATCGGCTGGCTTATTGAAAAAGGTACCTTTAAACAAAGACTTAACCCACTTAACACTTTCCGTGCATTAAAGGAAGATGGACTTGATTTAGGTAAAGCGGGCAAAATTTTCGCCGTTATGGTTAAATACGTTACTCCAATTTTAATTATGATTTTAGAAGTGTTTGGTGTTATTGCTAAATTTGGCGAATACTCACCACAAGGTCTTAACTTTACTTGGGTACTTATTGGTGCGGCATTATTAATGGCGGCAGGTATTACAGTTTACTTTATCTTCTTTAAAAATTCTTACACCGGTACCAACGAGGACGAACTTTTACTTGAAACACCTAAAAAATAAACAAACAATTATTATGAAACGCCTAACTATTTCGTTAGGCGTTTTTATTGACTTTTTATTTTTATTACTGTATAATTCAAGCGTTATTTTAGGTTTTGTTATGAAAATTCAATTATCCGACCACTTTACCTATAAAAAATTAATGAGATTTGTCACCCCGTCAGTAATCATGATGATATTTACCTCTATTTACTGCGTGGTTGACGGGTTTTTCGTTTCAAACTTTGCAGGTGAAGAAGGTTTTGCGGCAGTCAACTTAATATATCCCGTTATTATGTGCATAGCGGCGTTTGGGTTTATGATTGGCTCGGGCGGAAGCGCGCTTGTTTCTAAAACTTTTGGTGAAAAGAAAAACGGGCTTGCAAACCGCTACTTTTCAATGCTTATTTACGTTACCATTATTGTTGGCGTTGTTTTAAGTACGCTTGGTATTGTATTTATTGATAGTATCGTTAAGTTTTTAAAGGCAGATGAATTAATCCGTGAACACGTAAAAAACTACGGCGTTATCATGATGATAGGTCTTACACCGTTTATGCTACAAAACGTTTTTCAGTCCTTTTTCGTTACGGCAGAAAAACCTAAACTTGGGCTTTATTTCATAATAGGTGCAGGCGTAACTAATATGGTTCTTGATGCTCTTTTCGTTGCGGTTTTTAACTTAGGTGTAAAAGGTGCGGCAACGGCAACGATATTAAGCCAAGCGGTAGGCGGTATTCTTCCGCTTATATACTTTATTTCTAAAAACGATAGTTTGTTAAGACTGGGTAAAACTAACTTTTACGGCAAAGCCCTTTTAAAAACGTGTACTAACGGCGCATCAGAACTTATGATAAATATTTCAATGTCGCTTGTTAATATCTTGTACAACTTCCAACTTATGAAATTTTTAGGCAATAGCGGGGTTGTTGCATACGGATTTATTATGTACGTAAGCTTTATTTTTGCCGCCGTGTTTATCGGCTACACCATGGGCGTTGCACCGATTGTTGGATATAACTACGGCGCTAAAAACCACGATGAACTTCATAACGTTTTTGGCAAAAGCATTAAAACTATAGTGATTATGGGAGGCGTTATGTTTGCCCTATCACAACTTCTTGCCTACCCACTTACATATATTTACGTTGGTTATAGCGATTATTTAATGGAAATATCCTTAAGGGCATTTAGAATTTTTTCTATCTCTTTTATAGTGTTTGGGATAAACATCTTTGGCTCGGGATTCTTTACCGCATTAAACAACGGCGTAATTTCGGCACTAATATCCTTTTTAAGAACCCTTCTATTTCAAATTATTGCCATTACCATTTTACCTATATTTTTTAAAGAAAACGGCATTTGGTTTTCGGTAGTAGTAGCAGAAGGGTTATCGTTGATAGTAACCATTATTTGCTTTATCTCACTTAAAAAGAAATATAAATATTAAATATAAAGAAAAAGAACTGCAACTGCAGTTCTTTTTTTATGCTTATTACAATAGGTTTTGTTTTTGAAGATAGAAGAAATAAACAAAACCTAAAACATTTCAAGTAAGTATTTTTCGGCTTCGGCGCACCATAAACCGTTGTTTTGTTTAACAAGTTCGGCAAGAACTTTAAATCTATTGTCCGTTTTGCCAAGTTCTTCAAAGTCGCTAATAGCGGTAAGTGGCAATTCTACGTGAGTGTAAATAAGTTTTTTGCCACCTTTTATATTAGGAAGGTTAAGGGTTGCATCGATAGCCGAGTCGATACCGCCGATATGCGTTACCATTACCGCAGGATTAATGCGGTTTTCGCCTATCATTCTAACAATATCTTTAATATCTTCAGGGGTACTACCGCTCGTGCCTGTGTAGTGGTGTTGCGCGTAGTGGATATTGTATAAGTTTATAGTAGCGCTAAATGCTTTATCAAGTGGGCCTGCAAAGAAGTTTAAACAACCGTCAAACGCTAAAAGTGAATCGCCAAGTTCTACTACGGCAGGAACAGGTGCGTAAACGAAAACGTCATCATAACCAGTGCCGTCAGTTAATGCGATAAGTTCGTCTTTACTTGTAGATTTAATAAATATTACTTTAATGCCATCTTTTTCGGCTTTTTCTGGGCTGAATATTTGTTTTGCCCTATTAAGTCTATCTTCATCAAGGTCGGTTACAACTAAAAGTGATGGTTTTTTATCCCCGTGTAAAGCACAGTCGATAGCAACAAGACCCATTGGACCGCAACCTGCTAAAATAATAGTTTTGCCACCGTCTTTGATGTTAGTTGTTGGGTGGTCACCATTTAATTCGTTTAAGTGGTAGTTTGCTTTGTAACCACGAAGTACGCAGGACGCAGGTTCGATAAGCGAGCCTTTAAAGTAAGCATCGCTATTAAGTTTAATTAAATATCCGTTATCGATAATATGTTCGTAAACGATAGAGTAGGTTGAAACGCCACCGATTTCTTTAAAAGTATAACCGATAGTTTCATTTCCACCAAGATAACTTAAAACTGGTGGAACTATAACCTTTTCGCCTACTTTATAATCCTTTTGCCATTTTTTGCCTACTTCTACGATTTCCGCACAAAATTCGTGGCCGATAATTACGGGGTTATCCGCTACGTCGTTAGGAACCCTTAAGTGTTTTGCGCCTTGCATTGCCGTTTTATAAGTAGACATACAAACGCTATCTGAAATAATTTTAATTAACACTTCGCCGTCTTTTAAAGCGGGAAGTTCAAATTCTTCTAAACGAAGGTCTTTTTCACCATATAATCTTACTGCTTTAGTTTTCATATCTTTTACACCCTATTATTACTACCAAAAACTTGGATTTTTTCACGAATTGCCTTTCTCATTTCTTGGCGAGCCTCTTCAAACACGAACACCGGCCAAGTAGAAGGGTTTTTAATGTTGTTTAACTTGCTGATTAAACCCCTATTAAGCGCACCAACTACGTCACTAAAGATATTTATCTTTGTTATGCCGTGTTTGATTGCGTTTTGCATTTGGTCGTCAGGCGTACCGCTACCACCGTGTAATACTAAAGGAATATTAGTTGCCTTAACTATTTCATCTAATCTATCAATTCTAAGTGTTGGAGTTTTTTGATATACGCCGTGTGCCGTACCAATAGCGATAGCAAGTGCGTCTACCTCTGTTTCTTTAACGAATTTTTCCGCCTCGCAAGGTAACGTCAAACTGTCTTCAGGGTCTTCGTTGTGAACGGTATCGTTTTCGTTACCGACCATTGCGTTACCAACGTGGCCAAGTTCAGCCTCTACCGTTACGCCTTTTGCGTGTGCGTATTTAGTGATTTCTGCAGTTTTTTTCATATTTTCTTCAAAAGGAAGGGTTGAACCGTCAAACATAACCGAACTAAAACCTGCGTCGATTGCTTTTTTGATATATTCAAAATCAAGCGCGTGGTCTAAGTGGAAACATACTGGGATAGTGTAAAATTCCGACGCAGCCTTTACCATTTTAGGAAGAATATCCATACCTTTACCCTCTAAATCTACACTTAAACACATTAAAAGTGCAGGCGACCTTTCCTCTTCACAAACGTCTAAAACGGCGCGCATCATTTCGTAGTTGCTAATGTCAAAAGCGGGAATTGCGTACTTTTTTTCCTTAGCATCTTTAAGCATTTCTTTCATTGAAACTAACATAAAAACTCTCCTATTGACTTTTAAATTTTATCTTGCTATAATGATAACATACGAACAAAGTATAGTCAATATTTGTTCAAAACTTTCATTAATAAACATTTTTTCGAACATTACGAACATTAGGGGTTGTATGGAACTTAATTTTAGGCAAAAGGAAATAATGAAGATTTTAGAGGTTAAAGGAAGTGTTTCGGTATACGAACTTTCTAAAACTTTGTACGCATCTGAAATGACTATTCGCCGTGATTTAACGGATATGGAAAAGAGTGGTTTTTTGCGTAGATACAGGGGCGGTGCGGTACTTAAAATCAACCTTGGCGAGATGCCTATTTCCGAAAGATTGCTTTTGCATAAAGAAGAAAAGGAAGAACTTGCTAAAAAATGTTTGACCTTTTTAAGTGATAATATTTCCGTTTTTATAGATAGTTCTTCTACTTGCCAATATCTTCTTCCACACCTTACGCAGTTTAATAATATTACCGTTATTACTAATTCTGTAAGTTCTTTACTTACGGCAAGTAGGTTGCATTTACCGTGCATTTTAATTGGCGGTGAGTATTACGAGCAAGATATGTGTATGGTAGGTTCGATTGCGGAAAGCCAAGTTAACGAAATCAACGTAGACGTTGCTTTTTTAACCACCGCGGGTATTTCTAACGACGGAATTATTACCGACTTTGATTTAAAACAAACGGCGGTAAGAAAAATTATTATAAAAAACTCTAAGAAAAACGTATTTTTATTTGAAAAAGAAAAGATAGGTAAAAAGTTTTTATACACCCTTTGCAGTAAAAAGGATAAAGTTGAAATTTTAACGATAGATTAAAAAAGATAGCCAAAATTTTGGCTATCTTTTTTTAACGGTTATTATCGCGATAATTTTTAGGGGTTGTGCCTAGGTAACTTTTAAAATTTCTATTAAAACTGCGCACGGAATCGTAACCGCTTTCTAACGCGCATTGAGTTATTGAATAATTTGTATTTTCAAGTAGATAACAAGCGTGTCCAAGACGATAGTGGTTTACGTAGGAATTGTATGAAATTCCCACGGTTTTTCTAAAAATTCTTGACAAATACGCGTAATCGTACCTAATTTTTTCGGCAAGTTTTTTAAGTGAACAGTCTTTACCGAAAGATTCTTCTACAAAGATAAAAATTTTATTTAAAACACCGTCTTTATCCGCTTGCCTATTTTCGTATTGCCTATCACTATCAAAAAGCGCACAAAGAGAGTAAAGCACACCCTTTTTTTGCGTTGTGGTACAATTACTATCAACACTTAAAAAGGCGTTTAAAAGATATTCGTTTAAATTAAACACACTATCTTTTGGCGTTTTTCCTTCCGTTCTTGAAGAATATTCCCTAACTAAATCGGGCGAAAAGATGCAAAGCCTGTGCTCGCTTTTTGTAGAGTTAAGAGAGTGAATTTGATTAGGGAAAATTAACACCCCTTGATTTTTAGTTAAATTATAAGCAATTCCGTCTATCGTAACTTGCATTTCACCCGACAAAATTACGATTAGTTCAAAGCATTGATGTAAATGCAGAGGATAGCAAAAGTTTTCGCCTTTTTCCACCTTTAAATACCCTGGTATCGCCAAATGATTAAACTGATAAAACATATATACCCCAAAAGTCAAATTTTGTCTATATATTATACACTTTCTTTCTTGAAAAGTCAACAATAGCCCATTATACTTAAATAAAGGAGATAGTTGTTATGGCTTATTATATAGGAATAGACGTAGGAACTTCCGCTATGAAAATCATTTTAACGGATAGTTCAGGTTACGTTTACAATACCGTTACTAAAGAATATCCGCTTTACTTTCCTAAAAACGGTTGGAGCGAACAATCGCCTACAGACTGGGAAAAAGCATTGTTTAGCGGAATAACCGAACTTTTAAAAGGTTACGACCCGTCGCAAGTCGTTGGTATAGGCTGTGGCGGACAAATGCACGGTTTAGTTATTTTAGATGCAAACGATAACGTTATTCGCCCTGCAATACTTTGGAACGACGGTAGAACGGAAAAAGAAGTTTCTTATTTAAACGATAAAATCGGTAAAGAAAAACTTTCTAAATGGACGGCTAACGTGGCGTTTGCGGGCTTTACCGCGCCGAAAATTCTTTGGCTTAAGGAAAACGAGCGGGATAACTTTGATAAAATCGCTAAAATAATGCTACCTAAAGATTACGTTAACTATGTTTTAACGGGTGTGCATTGTTGCGATTATTCCGACGCTTCGGGCACTTTACTTTTAGACGTTAAAAACAAGTGTTGGAGTAAAGAAATGCTTAATCTTGTAGGTATTAGTGAAGATAAAATGCCTAAACTTTTTGAAAGTTTTGCGCCTATCGGCAATCTTTTACCTGAAACGGCAAAAGCGCTAGGTCTTTCAACTTCCGTTACCGTTTGCGCAGGCGCTGGCGACAATGCTGCAGCCGCCGTAGGAACGGGGATTGTTGGCGAAAGCGGGTGCAATATTAGTCTTGGAACGTCAGGAACGGTTTTTATTTCTTCTAATGATTTTAAAATTGAAAAAAACAACGCACTTCACTCTTTTGCCCACGCTGACGGTGGATTTCACTTAATGGGGTGTATTTTATCGGCAGCTTCCTGCAATAAATGGCTAATGGATAAGGTGTATAAATCAACGGACTACAATTTAGAGCAAGAAGAAATTTGCCGTGATAATTTAGGCGAAAACAAAGTCTTTTTTCTTCCTTACCTAATGGGCGAACGTAGCCCTATTAACGACACTAACGCTCGCGGTACTTTTATAGGAATTACTATGGATACAAACCGCGCGGATATTACGCAAGCCGTTTTAGAAGGCGTTGCTTTTGCTATCCGCGACGTATTAGATATTGCTCGCAGTTTAGGAATTGAGATTAACTCTTCTAAAGTTTGCGGTGGGGGCGCTAAATCTAAACTTTGGCTAGAAATTTTATCAAGCGTACTAAACGTTAAACTAGAACTGCCGTTATCGGAAGAAGGCCCTGCTATGGGTGGCGCCATTCTTTCTATGGTGGCGTGCGGTGAATATCAAGACGTAAAAACTGCGTGCGATAAACTTACTTCAGTCAAGTCGATAATTTTGCCTGATAAAAAACTTGTAGAAAAATACGAAAAACGCTATCAACAATTTAAACTGATATATCCTGCGTTAAAGGATATTTTCCCTAAAATTTTATAAGGAGAAATTGAATATGTATTTTCCAAACGTAAACAAAATTAAATATGAAGGACCTAACTCTAAAAACCCTATGGCGTTTAAGTTTTACGACGCAGAAAAAATCATTGCGGGCAAGCCTATGAAAGAGCATTTGCCTTTTGCTATGGCTTGGTGGCATAATCTTTGCGCGTGCGGTACGGATATGTTCGGTAGAGATACCGCCGATAAATCTTTCGGCTTAGAAAAAGGCACTATGGAGCACGCTAAAGCAAAGGTTGACGCCGGCTTTGAGTTTATGCAAAAATTAGGTATTGAATACTTTTGTTTTCACGACGTAGATATCGTACCTGAAGCCGACGACATTAACGAAACTAACCGCCGTTTAGACGAAATTACCGATTATATGCTTGAAAAAATGAAACAAACGGGAATAAAATGTCTTTGGGGCACGGCTAATATGTTTAGCAATCCAAGGTTTGTAAACGGCGCGGGGTCAACTAACTCTGCCGACGTTTTTTGCTTTGCCGCAGCACAAGTAAAAAAGGCTTTAGACCTTACGGTTAAACTTGGCGGTAAAGGTTACGTTTTTTGGGGCGGACGCGAAGGGTATGAAACACTTCTTAATACCGATATGAAGTTTGAACAAGAAAACATTGCAAGGCTTATGAAAATGGCGGTAACTTACGGTAGAAGTATCGGTTTTAAAGGTGATTTTTATATCGAGCCTAAGCCAAAGGAACCTATGAAACATCAATACGATTTTGACGCCGCAACCGCTATCGGTTTTTTACGCCAATACGGACTTGACAAAGACTTCAAAATGAATATTGAAGCAAACCACGCTACTTTAGCGGGGCACACCTTCCAACACGAATTAAGGGTTTCGGCTATCAACGGTATGCTTGGCTCTATCGACGCCAACCAAGGCGATTATCTTTTAGGCTGGGATACCGACGAGTTCCCTTTCAACGTTTACGAAACCACCCTTTGTATGTACGAAGTTTTAAAAGCCGGCGGACTTACGGGCGGATTTAACTTTGACGCTAAAAACCGCCGACCTTCATACACCTACGAAGATATGTTCCACGCCTTTATTTTGGGTATGGACGCATTTGCTCTTGGACTTATAAAAGCGTCGAAAATTATTGAAGACGGCACTATCGATAAATTTATCGCCGAGCGTTATAGTTCTTTTAATAGCGAAATCGGTAGTAAAATCTTATCGGGCATCACTACGCTTGAAGAACTTTCCGCTTATGCGGAAAATTTAGGCAAGCCTGAACTTCCTGGCTCTGGCAAGCAAGAATATCTTGAAAGCATTATAAACAACCTACTTTTTAGTTAAAGGAGAGATTTATGATTTATTACGTTTCTACTAGCGGTAACGATTTAAACAACGGAAGTATTACTTCCCCTTTTAAAACGATAAACCGCGCCGCAAGTATAGCGGTAGCAGGCGACACGGTTAAAGTGTTTGGCGGAACTTATAGAGAGTGGGTTGACCCTAAAAACGGCGGTACTAGTAACGAAAACCGCATTACCTACGAAGCCGTTGACGGCGAGCACCCTATCATTAAAGGCTCTGAAGTCGTAACGGACTGGGAAAAGGTAAAAGATACCGTTTGGAAAAAAACCTTACCTAACGATACGTTTGGGGATTGGAATCCTTTTGAACTTAAAGTTGAAGGGGACTGGCTTGTAGACCCTATGCAAGAATACCGCGTTCACCTTGGTGACGTGTATATAAACGGCGTTTCTACGTTTGAAGCCAAGTCGTTAAGCGACCTTTACGACTCATCGCCACGAACTATTGGCTTTCAAAACAATAGGCGTGTTGAAGAAGAACTTATTTTACACCCAGAACTTACGATTTATAAATGGTTTGCCGAAGTAAGTGATAAAACTACTACTATTTACTGTAACTTTCAAGAATATAACCCAAACGAAGAACTTATAGAAATCAACGTTAGACCTTGTTGTTTTTATCCTAAGTCAACGGGAATAAACTATATAACTTTACGCGGTTTTGAAATTGCGCAAGCAGGTTGTCCGTGGACACCGCCAACGGCAGACCAAATAGGTATGGTTGGCCCGCATTGGAGCAAGGGTTGGATTATTGAAAACAACGATATTCACGACGCAAAGTGTAGCGCCGTTAGTCTTGGCAAAGAAGAAAGTACAGGACATAACCTTTCTTCAAGATTTCATAGAAAAACGGGGCACCGCTATCAACTTGAAGCGGTATTTTCCGCATTGAGAATAGGTTGGAATAAGCAAAATATAGGTTCGCATATCGTACGAAATAACGTTATCCATGATTGCGGACAAAACGGTATCGTTGGACACCTTGGTTGCATTTTTTCTACGATAGAACACAACCACGTTTACAATATCGGCGTAAAACACGAGTTTTGGGGACACGAAATAGCGGGAATTAAATTCCACAGCGCTATCGACACGCAAATTATAAACAATAATATCCACAACTGCACGCTTGGTATGTGGCTTGACTGGGAAGCGCAAGGTATGCGCGTAACCCAAAACGTTTTTTATAAAAACAACCGTGATTTTATGGTAGAAGTTAGCCACGGCCCTATACTTATCGACCACAACGTATTTTTATCGCAATACTCTATCGATAACTGGTCGCAAGGAAGCGCTTTTGTACACAATCTTGTTGCGGGAAAGATTTTTAATAGAATTATTTTAGAAAGAACAACCCCTTACCACTTACCACACTCAACCGAAGTTGTCGGTTATAGCGAAATTTACGGTGGCGACGATAGATATTTTAACAATATGTTTCTTGGAAAATGGCAAGATACTATAGATTATTTAGAACAATTAACAAAAAACTGCGATAGGTTTTCTTCGCCTGAAGAATACCAAGAAAAAGTTAGCGAAATATATAAAAGGCAAGGTCATATAGGATATCAACTTCCCGCACCGCAACCCGTTTATATAAAAGACAATGCTTATTCGGGCTATTCAGTTCCGTCTAAACACGAGAAAAATCCGTTTTCTTTAAAAGGTTTAACGGTAGAAGTTCAAGAAAAGGGCGGCGAAGTTTTACTTTTAATGGACGTCCCTTGTGAAATTAACGATTATAGTTGCGAAAAAGTTTCTACAAGTCGCCTTAAAGAAACGTTAATTTCAGCAATGCCGTTTAAAGACCCTAATGATAACGATTACGATTTTTCTTTCGACCTTGTTGGCGATACTTACGGCGAAGTTATAAAACCTGGCGCTATCGCAAACTTAAAAGAAGGTAAACAAACTATTGTCGTTTGGAAAAAATAAAACCACTAAATAATAAACTTTAACGGTATAATAAACAAAAAAAGTCGGTTTTTTGTTGACTTTTCGTAATATTAGTAGTATTATTATATCAATAGTTATTAACGGAGGTTACTCGTAATGAAACATATTAAGACAATTAAAACAAGAAATCTTTGCGAAAGCGCTAAAAACGGTGGCTGTGGCGAATGCCAAACTTCTTGCCAATCTGCTTGCAAAACAAGTTGTGGTATCGCAAACCAAAAGTGTGAAAACGCAGAAAAAAAGGAAAGCAAGTAATTGCATGGAGGTTGTAGTTAAAAACAACCTCTTTTTTATTTAATCAAGGAAAGACTAATGATACATCAATATAAATTATTTGACTATAATATCGTTTTAGATATTGCGTCTAACTCTATCCACTTAGTTGACGACGTTGCCTACGATATTATCGCCTTATTTGAAAATAACGATAAAGAAAAAATCATTTCTAAAGTTTACGATAAACATAAAGATAAAGTTTCGCTTGAAGAAGTAAACGATTGCTATGCGCAAGTTGTAGAACTTAAAGATAATGGCACACTTTTTTCTAAGGATAATTTTGAGTCTGTTGCCGGCAATTTAAAAGCAAAAAGCAACGGAATCGTAAAGGCGTTATGCTTACACGTTGCGCACACTTGCAATTTAAACTGTTCGTATTGCTTTGCATCTCAAGGCAAATACCACGGCGAAAGGGCTATTATGAGTTTAGACGTAGCAAAGCGCGCTTTGGATTTTTTGGTTGAAAACTCTGGCACAAGGCACAATTTAGAAGTTGACTTTTTCGGTGGCGAACCGCTTATGAACTTTAAAATGTTAAAGGATTTAGTAGCGTACGCCCGTTCTATCGAAAAACAACATAATAAAAACTTTAGGTTCACCTTAACAACAAACGGCGTTCTTATCGATGATGAAGTTATTGAGTTTGCAAATAAAGAAATGAGCAACGTTGTTTTAAGTTTAGACGGTAGAAAGGAAGTTCACGACCGCTTTAGGGTTTTCTATAACGGCAAGGGCAGTTATGATGATATTGTGCCTAAATTCCAAAAACTTGTTAAAGCAAGGGGTGGTAAGGACTATTATATGCGCGGTACCTTCACCCACCATAACCCTGACTTTTTAGAAGACGTTAAAACTATGCTTGACCTTGGCTTTACCGAACTTAGTATGGAACCTGTTGTTTGTGCAAGCACAGACGAATCATGCTTAACTGATAGCGACCTTGAAATCGTTAAAAACGAGTATGAAAAACTTGCTAAACTTATGATTGAACGTGAAAATCAAGGTAAGCCTTTTACCTTCTATCATTATATGATAGATTTAAACGACGGACCTTGCATTTACAAAAGAATTTCAGGTTGCGGTTCGGGTACGGAATATATGGCGGTAACGCCTTGGGGTGACTTATATCCTTGCCACCAATTCGTTGGCGAAGAAAAGTTTAAACTTGGCGATATTTATAATGGCGTAACTAATACTAAGCTCACAAAAGACTTTCAATCTTGCAACGTTTATTCGCACGAAGAGTGTAAGGACTGTTGGGCAAGATTATACTGCTCTGGCGGTTGTGCGGCTAACGCATACCACGCTACTGGTAGCATAAGGGGCGTTTATAAAAACGGTTGTGAATTGTTTAAAAAGCGTATGGAATGCGCAATTGCTGTTCAAATAGCAAAAATGCAAAGTGAAGAATAATGAATAAACCTATTTGCGAATTTTTAGAACAATATAATAGTAAAAACCCAATAAGGTTACACGTTCCCGGTCACAAAGGTAAAGGTTTTTTAGGTTGTGAAAACTACGACCTTACCGAAATTGACGGGGCTGATGAACTTTATCTTCCTACGGGTATAATAAAAGAAAGCCAAGATAACGCAAGTAAAATTTTTGGCTGTCCTACTTATTACACGGTGGAAGGTTCTTCGCACGCAATTAGGGCTATGTTATATTTAACTAAAATTTACGCAAATAAAACGGGTAAAAAGTTTAGCGTTTTATCGGCAAGAAACGTGCATAAATCATTTTTATCCGCCTGCGCTTTACTTGAAACTGAAGTTGATTGGATTTATAACGAAGAAAATTCAAATTATTTTTCTAACTACTTAACTCCTGAAATTTTAGATGAGCATTTAAAATCATTAAAAGAATTGCCTTGCGCGGTGTTCGTAACTTCTCCTGACTATTTAGGCAATCTTTTAGATATAGAAAATTTAGCAAAAGTAACAAAAAAGTACGGCTTGTTACTTTTAGTTGATAACGCGCACGGCGCATACTTAAAATTTGTTAACAAGCACCCTATTTCGCTTGGCGCAAGCATTTGCGTTGATTCTGCACATAAAACCCTTCCCGCTCTTACGGGTAGCGCTTATTTGCACTTATCTATCGAAATATATAACGAGTTAAACGGCTACGTAGAAACGGCACTTAGTTTGTTTGGTACAACAAGCCCGTCTTACTTGATTTTAAGTTCTTTAGACGGCGTTAACGAGTATTTAGAAAAGGGTTTTTACACTAAACTTTACAGTTTTATAGAAAAGTTAGACAGTTTAAAGTTATCTCTTATTAATTTGGGTTTTACCCTTGTTGGTAACGAACCACTTAAACTTTCTATTGACGCAAAAAGTTACGGTTATACCGGTCAAGAAATTGTTGAAATTTTAAAAACCGAGGATATTTTCGTTGAGTTTTACGACGTTGACTACCTTGTTTTAATGTTTACCGTTGAAATATTAGATAGCGAGTTTGAAAAGGTTAAAAAGGCAATATTGAGCATACCCAAACGTGAAAAAATAGAAAAACCAAATCTTTTACTTAGTGAAAATAAACGCGCACTTTCTTTAAAAGAAACCGTTTACAGTTTAACAGAAATTGTCGATATAGATAGCGCTGTTGGTAAAGTTTTTGGTGACTTTAATCTTCCTTGCCCGCCAGCCGTACCTATTATAATGCCGGGCGAAGTTATAACGGCTGATACGATAGAAGTTTTTAGATATTACAATATAGACAAAGTAAAAATTATAAAATAAAAAGATAGGCGGTTGCCTATCTTTTGTTTTTATTCAAAATCTAAATTTTCTATTTTAAAAAGGTCGTCGTTAAAAAACTCCATCAATGATAAGTTGAAAAAATTACAAACTTTAACAATAGTTGAAAATTTTACGTCTTTATTCACTTCGTTAAAAATATATCTTAAAGCAGAGTGAGTTATACCCGTTTCTTTTTCAAGTTTATATTTACTTATTCCCCTTTCTTGTAAAAGTTTAGTAACTCTTAAAGCAAAAGCCTTATTTAAATCCATATTACACCTTTTATTGTTTACATAAATGAAATATATATAAGTGAAATATATTTCACTACTACTTGACATTATAAATAGTAGAGGTGTAAAATATAGGTGCAGTTTACTGCACTTATAGGTGTTGTATGAGTTCTTGTTCTTTTTTTGGTCACAGAAATATCGTTATATCTAAAAATCTTGAAGAAAAAGTTAAAGGCATTATAAAAAACTTAATAATTAACGAAAATTGTGATACCTTCTTTTTTGGGGAAATGGGTGACTTTGATAATCTTTGTTATGAAATAGTTAGTGAATTTAAAAAATTTTACCCTACGATTAATAGAATTTACGTTTGTACCGATGAAAAAACTTTATTTAAGAGAAAACGAAAAAATTTAAAAAAATACGAACAAGAAACTGTTTTAACTTTAGATTTTAGTTGGTGGTACACAATTATTTATTACCGTAATATTGCTATAATTGATAATAGTGATTTTGTCGTTTTTTACGTTATAAATAAAGAAAACAGTGGTGCAAATAAAGCAATGAATTATGCTATAAAAACAAAGAAAAAATATTTTAATATTGCAGAAATTATTTAAAAAAGATAGGCTTTTTTTGCCTATCTTTTTTATATATATATTATATTTTTATTTTGCTTGATTGCATAAGTTACCGTAGAGTGCGTTCCTCCCCTTTGATAATGGTAATACGCAATTAAAAGGGAACTATTATCCACCATGTATTTATTTCTTAGAAACATACATTCATCGGTGTAATTTTCTGAGATATATACTTGTTTATCCGTAAGATTTAAAACGTTGTAAAAGTCTTCGTTTTCACTTTTTTTGAAATATTTATTTTGGTCCTTACACGGCATACACGCAACGATATCAATATTGTATTTTTCCTTTAACTTAATAAGCACGTTTGCGCTTTTTAAATCAAAACCCCTTGCCATACCTACTAAAAAAGTTTTATATCCTTTGCTGATAACTTCTTCTATTACGTTAATAAGTTCTTCTTCGTTAAAATCTTTTTTTAATATTCTATGGCCTGTAAAACAGCAGGTTGTTTTTATATCGTAATCAGGTACTTTTGATGAAATCAAAGTGGTTTACTCCTTTCTTTTCCGTTTCCTCGTGGGTATTTAGAAGGCGTATTTTCTATTTTTTCTATAATGTGAAGGGTACGCTCGTTTTCGTTGTTGTAAAGGTAATATTTATCCTTTTCTTTATACCTACCACCTAAAAGTGTTATTGCGTTTTGACCTTCTATCTCTTCGCCGTTGTCTTCACCTTTATATGCGATAAAAAGACCGCCTTTTTTAATAAGAGGGATACAATATTCTGATAAAGTGTTAAGTTTTGCAACCGCCCTTGCTGTTACTATATCAAATTTTTCACGGAAGTTAGGGTTTTTGCCTGCATCTTCGGCACGAATATTAAAAACTTCGCCGTTTAAGTTTAATTCTTTTATTACAAACTTTAAAAACTCACACTTTTTGCCCGTTGATTCTATTAAAGTGAATTTTAAATCATCTCTTAATATCATAAGCGGAATTGATGGAAAACCACCACCGCTACCAACTTCAACAACGCTTGCTTTTTTTGTAAAGTATTTTTCACCTTTAATACTGTCTAAAAAGTGTTTAATCTCAATCTCTTTATCTTCTAAAATAGAAGTTAAATTGAATTTACCATTCCACTCTTTAAGTAAATTTCTAAACTTTTCATACTTTATCAACTTATCTTCACTTACGCCGTTTTCTTTTAAAATCTCAAGCATTATCTTACCTTTTACTTCTTTTTTTTTATATAATATCATAAATTTATAAACTTTTCAATCAGTTATCAACTCTTAATTTTAAACAATGTTAAAAAATTTGTTTATATCTTTTTTTATTTATAATTTTAC
>JAZRSH010000031.1:0-1000 GCA_045651405.1 Christensenellaceae bacterium
TGCCTCCCGTAGGAGTTTGGGCCGTGTCTCAGTCCCAATGTGGCCGGTCACCCTCTCAGGCCGGCTACTGATCGTCGCCTTGGTGAGCCTCTACCTCACCAACTAGCTAATCAGACGCGGGTCCATCGTATACCGTCAAGGCTTTTCACACTGTGTCATGCGACACTGTGCGCTTATGCGGTATTAGCACCTATTTCTAAGTGTTATCCCCCTGTATACGGCAGGTTACCCACGCGTTACTCACCCGTCCGCCACTAAAGTTTTAAATTTCCATCCGAAAACTTCCATTTAAAACTTCCGTTCGACTTGCATGTGTTAAGCACGCCGCCAGCGTTCATCCTGAGCCAGGATCAAACTCTCATGTTTAATCTGTCTACCGTTGAACGATAGCTTTTTGTTTCCGTCTGTGATTTCTCACAGTTACTGTTTTAAGGTTGTCTGTTTAGACTTGTTCTCAATTACTCTTAAAGAATTTTCGAGATTGCATTACTGTTTAATTTTCAAGGTTCTTTCTTTTTCTTTGCTGTTGCTTTCGCGACAGCTTTGTTAATATAACATACTGTCAAACCGTTGTCAACAACTTTTTTAAAAATTTTTAAATTATTTTTTAAAAACTTTTTTATCTACTTTTCACACCATTTTCGCATGTTTACTTAAAAACAGAAGTGTTATTAAAACACTTCTTAGTTTTAATTGGTAGATAAAACGGAGAAAGAGGGATTTGAACCCTCGCGCCGCGTGAACGACCTATACCCTTAGCAGGGGCACCTCTTCAGCCACTTGAGTATTTCTCCATGTCTCTGAATTACTTCCTCTACCAATATTTAATTACGTCTTTCGGTGTGACGCAAAAATGATTATACATAAGCATAATACTTTTGTCAACATCTTTTTTTATATTTTTTAAAAAACTTTTTCTATACTGCATTTACCTCTTGTTTTTTTAGCAGCCAGCGGTTATAATGAGTCCGAAAACAAACAGGAGGTCATTATTATGGCT
>JAZRSH010000032.1:0-24497 GCA_045651405.1 Christensenellaceae bacterium
TAATTATTATATATAATATACTTACTGATATATATAATGGCGGGAAAGTTTTTATTTATCAACTTTTTATCAACCTATTTATTAATGCTCTTTCAATATAAAACTTTCTTATTTTTATAGATATATCTTTAATTTTTAAGGTTTTCAACTTATCAACGTAAGTTATTAATGTTATTTACAAATAATAAAGGAGAATATAATATGAAAGTTATAGTGTCTGGTTCTGATTTATCTTCAGCAGTTTCAAAGGTAGTAAAAGCAATTTCATCAAAACCTGTAAACCCTGTTTTAGAGGGTATTAAATTATCTGTAAAAGGTGATGAATTAACACTTATTGCTACTGATACTGAAATTTCTATTGAAAAAAGTATTAGTGCTAAAACTTTTATAGAAGGTGAAACGGTTGTTCAAGGTAAGTTATTTTCTGACTTTATTAAAAGTTTAGATAGCGAAGAAGAAATTGAACTTTTCTTAAACGAAGACCAATTAAAAATTTCTTACGGTTCATCAGAAGGTTATATTCAAACTTTAAACGTTGAAGAATTCCCTATTATTAATAAAGAAATTAGGGAAAAATCTTTCACTATTAAACAAAAAGACTTTAAAGAACTTATTTTAAAATCAAGTTTTGCTTGTTCACAAGATGAAGCAAGACCACTCCTTAAAGGTTGTTTACTTGAAATTGAAGATGGTTTTATTTCTTCTGTTGCGCTTGACGGTTTCCGTTTAGCAATTTGTAAAAAGAAAATTGAAGAATCTACTTCTAACTTTAAAATTATAGTTTCTTCAAGAACTTTAAACGAAATAGCAAGAATATTTGAAAACGATAACGACGTTATAACAGTAGTTGTTCAAAAGAACGTTTTAATGTGTGAAATTGAAGGAACAGTTTTCATTTCAAGACTTTTAGAAGGCGAATATATAGACTATAAAAACATCATTAAAAATGAATTTATAACAGTTGTAAGGGTAAATAAATTACAATTATTAAAAGCAATTGACCGTGCGTCTATCATGGCAACGGATAAAAACAAAATTGTTAAATTTGATATAAAAGAAGGATATATGACCGTTTGTGCTAACAGCGAAGTTGGTAAAATGAGTGAAAACGTTATTATCAACATGGAAGGTAAAGATTTAACAATTGCATTTAACTCTAAATTTATTACAGACTGTATAAAAGTAGTAGAAGATGAATTTATTAACCTTCACTTCAATACAAAGATAAATCCTTGCGTAATTAAACCTTCTTACGGCGACGATTATTTATATCTTGTATTACCTTTAAGAATAAATGCTTAAAAAGTTGACAAAAACAAAAATAAAAAGTATAATCGTAAAGCACGATTAAAAATATATAGGAGTTAAGACTTATGAAAAGAACATATCAACCTAAAAAAAGACAAAGAAGCAAAGTACACGGATTTAGAAAAAGAATGGCAGACAAAAACGGTAGAAACGTTTTAAAAAGAAGAAGAGCAAAAGGCCGTCATAAACTTTCGGCATAATTAAAATTTTGGATTACAGATTAAAAAAACAAAAAGATTTTGACCTTATTTTTAAAAAAGGGAAAAGAATACATACAAAAACTTTAACTTTATTATTTTTAGAAAGTAAAGAAACTAAGTTTGGTATAAGTTTAAGTAAAAAACATGGTAAAGCCTTTAGAAGAAACAAAATTAAAAGACTTTTAAGGGCTTGTATCAGGTCTTTTATAAAAAACTTTAATAATTCTTTTTACGTGATTATACTTCCTAAAATTGCAGAAGAATACAACTATTGGGAATTATATAATGATTTAGAATTCTCTTTAAAAAGAGGGAAAATAATAAGTGATTAAAAAAATTTTAATACTACCTATAAAGTTTTATAGAAGATTTATATCTTCCATACTTAAATCTAATTGTATATTCCAGCCAACGTGCTCGGCTTATGCTATTGAAGCAATAAAAAAACGTAATGTGTTTATTGCTTTTTTTCTTATAGTGTGGAGAATTTTAAGGTGTAATTCTTTAAATAAAGGAGGATTTGACCCCGTGCCGGACAGTCCTTCTAAGAAAAAATGGGTAGTTTAATTTTTTAAAAGGATAAAAATGGGTATTTTTGATTTACTTGCAAACGTTACCGTTTACACACAACTTGGTAACGTTGAAATTTCAGGTGTTACAAAATTAGTAAAAGGTATAATAGATTATTTTTCCTTCGGTGGATACGTTGCCGTAGGTATTTTAATTTTCTCTTTATTATTAAAAATTATTCCATTACCACTTGATATCTATTCAAGGGCATCAATGAAGAAGAACGCATTAAAAATGGAAAAAATGCGTCCTGAACTTGAAAAATTACAAAAACAATACGCTAATAATAAAGAATTATACAACCAAAAGATGATGGCACTTTATAAAAAAGAAGGATATTCTCAATTATCTTCTTGTTTACCTACTTTAATTACCCTTATCTTCTTTATTATAGTAATTACAGCGTTTAACCAATACTCTACTTACGCTAAAGTAGACGTATTTAACCAAATGGCAGTTGCTTATAACGATAGTTTTATAGATAATCCATACGTTGAAGTTTTAGAGTATGACAAAGAAGGACACGTTACTAAAGCAATAACAGATATTGATATTGAAACTAATAAAGATGAATATATTGAAAAAATTCAAAAACCAGCGCAAAAAGCTGCTGCTGATAAATATTTTGAAATAGAAAAAAATTATTCTTTCTTATGGGTAAAAAATATTTGGATTCAAGACTTACCTTGGAAAAAAGCCTTTATTGAAGAAGATGCTTACGTTGAAAGCTTTAAATATTCAGAAGGTTGTAAAACAGTAGATATTCAAGGAACTCAACTTAATGATATATCAGTTTACAAAGTGCTTTGTGGCGACCCAAGCCTTAATAGTGTTAAAAGCCAATCTAACGGTTATTTAATTTTAGTAGTTATTTCTATTTTAACAATGCTTGGCTCTCAACTTATTATGACTAAATCACAAAAAGCGCAAATGGAACTTCAATCGGTAGACGGTATGAATGGTCAAGCCGCTCAAACAAGTAAAATGATGACTTGGATGATGCCTATTATGTTTGGTATATTTGCGTTTATGTATACGGCATCTTTCTCTATCTATCTTATTATAAGTACTGTATTTAGTACTCTTTCAACTATGGTAATTAACTACTTTGTAGGAAAAAGATTTGAAAAGAAAGCAAAAAAAGATGCAGAAGAGTCTTACGAAAAAAGATACGGCCATTTAAACAAAAATAAATAAACTTTTTAAAAGGAATTATATATAATGAATTATTATTTTGGAAAAACCACGGAAGAGGCAATTGAAGCGGGTTTAAAAGATTTAGGGGTAACTGAAAAAGAGGTTATCATTACTCGCATTGAAGAAGGCAAGAAAGGTGTTTTTGGTATAGGCGGAAAGAAAGCAAAAGTAGGTATTGAATTAAAAGCGGAAGACGGTAAAAGGGCTGTAGAATTTTTAGAAGGTATATTTGATTTCTTAAAAGTTCCAGTTACTGCTGATTTATCTCAAGACGATGATAAAATTTTAATCAACCTTATTACAACATCTTCAGCAACACTTATTGGTTACAGGGGCGAAATGCTTGATGCGTTACAAACTTTAGCAGGTGCTGTTGCTAACATTGGTAGAGACGATTATAAAAGATTAGTGGTTGACTGTGAAGGTTACCGCCAAAAAAGAGAAGAAACTTTAAAAGGTTTAGCAGAAAGGCTTGCTCAAAAGGCTGTTAAAACAGGCAGAAAGGTTACTTTAGAACCTATGAATCCTTTTGAAAGAAGAATTATCCACTCTGCTTTATCTGAAAACGAAAACGTTAAAACTGAATCGTTTGGTCAAGAACCTAACCGTTATATCGTAATTATTCCTAACAACCTTAAAACTTTTGATAAAAAGAAAGGCGATTATAAAGATAAAAAGGAAAGAAACGATAATAAAAGTGGTTTTAAAAGCGAAATGATTAAAACTACTAAAAAGACAAGCGGTTTTGGAACTTATTTAGGAAATAGTTTAAAAGACTAATCGTATAAAAATATATAAAATGCACCTTCCTATATTATATATATAGATAGGTGCTTTTTTAAAGGAGAAATATGAGTTTTTTATATTTGTTAGAATCGGTTAGGAACCCTGTTCTTAACGTTATAATGTCACTTATAACAAAACTTGGCGAAGAAACGGTTGTTATTGTTCTTGCCGTGTTGATTTTTTGGTGTTATAGCAAAAAGGAAGGTTATTATCTTATTGCCGTAGGTTTTTTTGGTATGCTTATCAATCAGTTTTTAAAAGTTTTATTCAAAATACCAAGACCTTGGGCATTAGATAAAAACTTTACAGTTGTTGATGGTGCAAAGGAGCAAGCAACGGGATATTCCTTCCCTAGCGGACATACCCAAAATGCAACAAGTTTATTCGGTGCGGTTGCAATGTTTAGTAAAAAAATCTGGATTAAAATAACAGCCGTAGCAGTTTTATTATTAGTTGGGTTTTCAAGAATGTATCTTGGCGTACACACCCCACTTGACGTAGGCGTTTCGCTTTTTATTGGTGCTGTTTTAGTTTTAGGATTATATCCGCTTATGAAAAAGTTTAGCGATAATAATATTTTTATGGCTATACTTTTTTCGTTAATGGCTATATTAGGTTTAATTTCTTATATTTATATGAAAGGAATACCTTTCCCTGACGTTTACCCAGAAAGCCCTGACGTTGAAAATATAAAAAGCGGTATTACTAATTCCGTTAAACTAATAGGCTCTTCACTTGCACTTTTAGTTTCATACTTTATCGAAAAGAAATTTGTTAAATTTGAAACAAAAGGTAGCATTTTTGCGCAAATTATTAAAGTTGTTTTTGGTTTTTTATTAATTTTAGCAATAAAATCGGGATTAAAAACACCTCTAGCCCTCTTGTTTGGTGAAAACATAGGTAGTGGAATAAGATACTTTTTAATTATCATTTTTGCCGTTGTAATTTGGCCTTTGGTTTTTAAGTATATAAATAAATTATGTGAAATTATCCATAACAAAGTATTAAAAAAATTAGAAAAATAAAAATTAAGCGAGATAGAAAAACTATCTCGCTTATTGTTTGATTTAAAATCTTGAATTCCAATTTACCCTATGGTTTTGGGTAACCCATTCTTCGTGCCAACCATCAGGTTTCTCGGCTACTTCACAATATATCGTTAAACGCGAAATAGTATCGTGGTCATAATCGACAATCCCTTCGCCTACTTTTGTTACACTTGACGGAATATATAGTTTTTCTAAATTATCACATTGCACAAATACAGCATCAGCTACATATTTTACTGTGCTTGGAATTTTAACTTCGGTTAAACTATTACACCACTCAAAACATTGTTGCCCTAACGAAATTAAATTGCCATTTTGGGCAAAGGTAATTTTCTTTATCCAAGCGGTAGAGAAGGCAGCTTCACCTATAACCCTACAATTAGGGTCGATAATTGCTTCTTCCAAATAATCATCGTATGAATTTTCTATACATAAATATTTGTTTGTTGAGTTGCCAAGGTAATTAATTCCGTTTTTTTGATTTCTTTTCAAATTGCTACAGCCTGCAAACGCTCTGTAACCTAAATATTCAATAGTTTCAGGTATTTCTACAGAAACAAGAGAAGAACAATTTCTAAACGCCCTTTGACCAATAATTTTAACGTTGCCAAGCATTTCTACCCTTTCTATCTTAAGTCCGTAAAAAGCGTCGTTTATTATTTCTACTACGGGCAAACCGCAATATGTTCTTGGTATTACCATATTAGGATTATCAATGGTAGCGTTTTTGGATTTTCCTACTTTGTAACCTAAATCGTCATCGGTTAAATAAAAAGACAAATAACTACTATGCTCTTTATCTCCACACCATTTACAAAAACCATTTACGTAATCGTGAACGGCGTATTCACCAGGATAAATATCCGTTCCTTTTTCACCACAAGAACAAGAAATATAATAAGAACTTGCTTGCTCACAGGTTGCTGGTGTTGCCTCGTATTCCTTAGTGTGGCTAACTATACCCCAACGATGTACGCCATCTTCCCATATAGGACAGGTTGACATAACTGGTGGATTAGTTACACCGCCGTTTGCGCCACCGCCATTGTTACTGCCACCGTCATTCGTTCCACCGCCGTTGTCTCCGCCATTGTTAACAATACCGCCATTGTTTATGTTGTTATTATTAAATAAACCGTTTCCGCCTATTAACGAGATTGATAAAACTATTATAATTGACGCAACGATTATAGCAAGAACAATAAACAATATGTTTTTTTGTTTTTTCTCCATAATAACTCCTTACTTTATATTTTTTATTATTTTAATTTTTTACGCAAATAAATTTAGTGTTTGGGTATTTTTGTTTTGTTTCGGGAGGAAAGTCGTAATCGCTTATAACACCCGTAATTTTACTAAAATCGCAAAGTTCGATATTTATATTAGAAGAAATCTTTTTTCTATCTACCAAAAGGTAAACTTCTTTAGAATTTCTCATCATTGTTTTAAATATTAAATACTGTGATTCAGAAACGCCTATTTTTCCATCTTCGGTAATAGCCCCAACCGATAAAAAGGTTTTATCTGCGTGATATTTTAAGGCGTTTTCAACCGTTTCTGAGCCTCCAAGCATTGAAGGAGCCTCAATTATCTTACCGCCCAAGCAAATTACGTTTAAACCCTCTTCACCAAGGTCAAGCGCAAGTTTTAAGTCGTGTGTGATTACCGTTAAATCTTTTTTGTTTAGCAAAAATTGAGTTAAATATTCCGTTGTCGTAGTGGCGCTTATAAAAACCGTTTCACCACTCGCTATAAGTTTAGCGCCTTCCCTTGCGATATGACGTTTTTCTTTTTTCATATACTCGTATCTATAAGGAAGTGTAGGGAACTTTTTTTCTACTATTTCTACCCCGCCGTAACTACGCGAAACAACGCCTAATTTTTCAAGGGCGTTTAAGTCCCTATTTATCGTTGCAGAACTATAGTTTATCATTGATACAAGGGTTTTTACCGTTGCAAATTTTTGTTTTTTTAGAATTCTTACTATTTCGTCTTGGCGTAATTTTTGCGACATAATATTCCTTTAAGCTTTGAGAAAGTTTGAGAATTTTGAAAAATTTTAAACAATGTGACAAAGTTTGAGAATTTTGCTATAATAATTATAATAAAAAGACTGTTATAAGTCAAGGAGATTTTTACTTGTGAGAAGAACTAAAAATTTAACCGAAGGCAACTTATATAAAAATTTCTTCTTGTTTGCAATTCCATTAGTTTTTGCGCAACTTTTATCGCTATCATATAACATTTTTGACTCTATGATAGCCGGCAAATTTATAAATAACTTTGCCGTTGGTGCAGTTGGCGCTACTTATATGTTCGACGTGTTGATTATCACAATGTTTAGTGGCTTTTCGGTTGGCTTTTCTATATATATAAGTAGATTATACGGCGAAAAAAACTTCGCAAAAATCAAAAATGACGTTGTAAATATCTTAGTTTTTGTATTTTGTTGTGGTTTAATGGTTGGTATTTTGTGTTTGCTCTTTAGAAATCAAATCATTTCATTTTTTAAAATAGATGATGAGATTAAATCAGACGCAATGAACTACTTTATTATACATAAAGCAGGTATTGTGTTTATTGTTTTGCAAACAACTTTTTTACAAATATTAAACTCGCTTGGTGTTTCTGGTTTTGCTTTTTTAATGTCGGCACTTTCGGCAATATTAAACGTTGGTGGAAACTTACTTTTCGTTGTTGTATTTAAAATTGGTACTGCAGGTCTTGCACTTGCAACTATTATGTCGGCTTGTATTGTTTGTGTATCTTACATAATTAAACTTAAATTTATATTTAAAGAGTTAAACGTACAAAAAGAGAAGGTTAAAATCTCTATTGATTGCGTTAAAAAGACCTTTCAATATTCCCTTCCTACCTGTATGCAACAAATGATAATGTATCTAAGTTCCGTTATCATATCCCCTGCGATTAACGCAATAGGTCCTGAAGCTACTACTGGTTATGCAGTTGCGTATAAAATGTTTGATATTCCTACTAACGTTTACTTGGTATCATCAAAAACCGTTGCGGTATTTTCAGCGCAAAGTATAGGCTCTAAAAAGTATGAAGGTATTCAAAAAGGGTTATTTGTTGGAACAATGCAAAGTTTTGCCTTGTCTATGCCGTTTATACTATTGTGTATTTTCGGTGCAGGGCCGATAGCATCAATCTTCTTTGAAGATGGATATACCGGCGAGGCCTTTAATTATGCCGTAATCTTTGGTTTATACTACATGCCGTTTATAGTGTTTAACGTAATCAACAACGTTGCACATAACTTCTTTAGAGGTATGAAGTTGATGAAAATGCTTATAATCTCTACTGCAATAGGCTCCGTATCAAAATTAGTGTTGATTTTATGTTTAATTCCTTTCCTATCCATGACAGGCGTATACTTAGGTTGGATACTTTCTTGGATAATTGAATGTTTATTCTGCATAATTGTTTATATAGTAAAACTTGGCACTAAAGAAAAAATTGTAAAAGCTGCAATGGGCAACTAAAACTAAATAAATATAAAAGCGGTTTAACTTTGGTTAAACCGCTCAGTTTTTGTGTTTTTATATTAGCGCTAAGTGTTTTACCGTTGCACTTAGCAGTTAAAATAGTTAATAATACCCTTTATAATGGCTTGGCTAAGCCCGTAAACAAGGGAAAATCTTGTTTGATGATATAAACTTGCTATCGAGTTTTTCTTATCGGCAACAATTCCAATAATAGAAACGTCACCAATTAATTCAAGGTCTTTATTTACCCCTAAACCGGGCTTTATTCCCCTGTCGGTTATCTTTATAAGCCCAACGTCATCACTATCCCCTATTGCGGCGTCAATGACCAAAATTGGGGATTTAGGATGTATCTTTTTTACGTTGTTATATATTGCGTTTGTTTCCTTAGCGGTAATTGGGCTTGCTAACGTACCGTATACGTAAACGTTGTTTAGTTTTTTAGATATTTCCGTACCAACGTAAGGCCCTAAACTATCCCCTATAACTAAATCAGACCCCACGCAAACAATTACTGGGTATGGCGTTTTATATAATCGGCTTAAACTACTTGAAATTGCGTTAGCGCTATCACTATTTTTATAATTTATAACGTATTGGTTCATAAAATTATTATTGACTGCTTTTGTTAGTTGTATTCTGTATTGACATAAGTTGTAAATTGTGCTAAAATAATTGAACAATGTTAAATTTTCAATAATAATTGTAATAATTATATTTAAACGGCTAATTTTGCCGTTTTGAGGATGTATGAATAACTTACTTGCTATCCCTGCATATATACAAACGGGAGTGTTAAAGATAGCAACAGTAGATATTTTTGTGTTAGTTGTCCTCTCTATAGCCATTTTTATAGGCTACGTGAGGGGATTTATGCGACAAATTCTATCAATTCTGGGGTTTTTTGCAAGCCTGGTGCTAGCATTTGCATTATGCGGTGTGCTTGCGGATTTAATCTTTAACAATATTCCTTTTATAACAAATGCCGTGCGCGGGTTTATAGAATCAATGCTTGCAACAGTATTAAGTGACGACCTATCTACTAAAGAAGCAGTTGTGTATGCCCTTGCCCAATCTAAGATACCTGCATTTTTACACGAACTGATATTAAACGTATTAGTAAGCTCTGGTTTTGAACTTCAAATTATTGACGTTTTAACCAAATGGGCGTTAGTTGTAATTTGCTTTATATCTATCCTTGTAGTATCGTATATTGTATTCTTTTTACTTAAGAAGTTTATCAAATTTATAACGCAACTACCAATTATAAAAACTGTAGACAAAACGCTTGGTATGATATTGTGCGCGCTAAAGGCTTTAGTTTCACTAATAATGATTTGTACGATACTTTCATTATTTATTGACGTAAACTACTATTTAGTACCAGATGGCAACGTATTTTGTGTTTTTACTAAACTGATGGAATTTATAATAAATCTACCATTTGTCTCATATTTATTCGGTTAAAAATAAAGCCCTACGAAAGTAGGGCTATTTTTTATGCGTTACCAATATTTTTATATTTTTACTAAATTTACCATTTACCAAAGACCATAAAAACACATAGCACTAATGATATTTTGTAATATTTAACTTGAAAATCTTATCAATTTTTGTATATTAAAACATTGTACGCAAACTTTACTAAAAATACTGATAATGTTTCACGTGAAACACGATTTTTAGACCACCTAAAATACAGTGGACAAAGACCCACCAAAATTTAAACGGAAAAAAGCCAAAACCCAAAATCTTCGATAAAATCGGCGATTTTGGGTTTTAAAATTCCAAATTGTTTCATGTGAAACACAGTTTTAGGCTGTCTAAAATATATTAAAAATGGTTGGATTAAGTAAAAAATCGTAAAATTTAACTTTTTATAGAAAATTTGCAAAAAATTGTATAAATTTTGAAATAAACTGCAAAATTTAATGAATATTAACTCAAATTTTAGCCAAAATATTATTTGGGCGATATTTTCTTAGTTGCATCAATATAATTATAATTAATTTATTGCGTTTAAATATAATTTACCTGACTTTTGATGTGGTTTTATCGCTTTAATAAATAATATGCCATGCGTTGTTGCTGTATGGCAATTATAAGTAAATAAAAGCATGTTTGATTGTACTGGCAGGCAAAACATCATATTTAACCCTTTTGCATAATATATTTAAGGCAGGGTAGGGGAGTGGTAGCCCCCATCTACCCTTTTGTATTTGTGAAAGATTTTTGAAAAAATAAAAATTATATAAAAGATTTACAAAATGTATTGATATTTATATCGTTTTATGTTAAAATAATACTACTCAACAATTTTTAAAATAATTATATTTTAATATACAGTTGAAAATAGAGGAGTTATTACTTAAAAAATATATTAGCGCTAACTTAAAATATTTTGCGCTTAATTGGAGGTTGTATGAAAAAAAGAGGTGGGAGGATTTTGGTTATAATAGGTATCGCACTAGTTGTATCCGTTCTCGCTGTAATGTATTTTTTAAACTCAATTACTGTTAAAGACGTAACTACGTCGGAGTTCATTGAAAAAGCAGGTTTTTATTATGATGATAAAACCCCAAGTGACGACTGGACGTTTAACAGCGAAAAATCTATCATCAAAAAAGTTGTTATCGATGGATACAACATTACCGGTTATAAAGCGGTTGTTAATGGTGATAGCGTTAAGTACTCGGCAATTTATAAAACGAGTTACTCAAGAAGTGAAAGTTCGCTTTTTGGTGAAAGCTTGATTGATGCTTTTGGTAAGCACGGTATTATCGTTGATTATGAAGACCCTAATGAAGGTTCATTCTTATCTTCGCTTGCTTTCCCTGTATTAATAATGATAGTAGGCATCGTACTCATAATGGTAATGATGCGTTCGGTAAACGGTTCTAATAAATCCGCAATGGATTTTGGTAAAACTAAAGCAAGGGTTAGCCAAAACGTTAAAGTTAGATTTACTGACGTTGCCGGTGCCGAAGAAGAAAAGCAAGAACTTCAAGAAATCGTAGAATTCTTAAAAAATCCTAAAAAATTCTCGGCGCTTGGCGCAAGAATTCCTAAAGGCGTACTTTTAGTAGGCCCTCCAGGAACGGGTAAAACACTTTTTGCTAAGGCTGTTGCTGGCGAGGCGAACGTTCCGTTCTTCTCAATTTCTGGTTCGGACTTCGTTGAAATGTTCGTCGGCGTAGGTGCAAGCCGTGTTAGGGATTTATTCGCAATGGCTAAAAAGAGCATGCCTTGTATCGTATTCATTGATGAAATTGATGCCGTAGGTCGTCACCGTGGTGCTGGTCTTGGTGGTGGTAACGATGAAAGAGAGCAAACACTTAACCAACTTTTAGTACAAATGGACGGTTTTGATGCTAACGAAGGTATTATCATTATGGCGGCTACTAACCGTGCCGATATATTAGACCCTGCATTAATGCGTCCGGGTAGATTTGATAGGCAAATTTACGTTAACACTCCTGACGTTAGAGGTAGGGAGGCTATTTTAAAAGTCCACGCAAGAAATAAACCGCTTGCAAGTGACGTTAACTTTAAAGTTCTTGCTCGTATGACGGCGGGATTTAGCGGTGCTGACCTTGCTAACCTTTTAAACGAAGCGGCAATACTTGCTGCTCGCCAAGATAGGCAAGCCATTACTAACGTAGATTTATACGAAGCAATCAATAAAGTTTTAATTGGTCCACAAAAGAGAAGTAGGGTTGTTACTGAAACGGATAAGAGAATTACTGCTTACCACGAAGCAGGTCACGCAATTTTAGCAAGGGTTCTTCCTAACTGTGACCCTGTTCAAGAAGTTTCAATAATCCCTCGTGGTTTTGCAGCCGGTTACACTATGACAAGACCTGATAACGATAGCAACCATATTGAAAAGAGTAAACTTTTAGATGATATCGTAATGACTTTAGGTGGTAGGGTAGCAGAAGAACTTATAATTAAAGATATTTCCGCAGGTGCCTCTAACGATATTAGCGTAGTTACTGAAAGGGCGAGAAAAATGGTTACCGAATGGGGTATGAGTGATAAAATCGGACCTGTTAACTACGGTGGTGGCGACCAAGTATTTATCGGTAAAGATATGCAAACAAGGGCGACTTACTCTGAAGAACTTGCAAAGATTATCGACCTTGAAATTGAAAATATTATTAAAACGGCACACAAAAAGGCTACCGAACTTTTAAAGGCAAACAAAAGTGCCCTTGACAATATGGCAAGACTTCTTGTTGAACGCGAAACTATTTATCAAGATGAAGTTGATATGATAATGGAAGGTAAATCTGCAACGGAAATTATCAAAATTATGGAAGAAAAAGACGGGCTTGCCAAAGAAAATCCTTTTATAAAAATGGAAAAGGCAATGGAAGAAAAGCGTGAAGAAAAAGAAATCGCTAAAACTGACAATGCAGAAGTTAAGGTAGAAGAAAAACCTGAAGAAGTTAAAAAGGAAGAAACTTTTTCGCAATCAGACGATAAACAAGAATAACAACTAAAGAGGAAACAGTATGGGAAAAGTAATTGCATTTTCAAACCAAAAAGGTGGTGTAGGTAAAACTACTACTTGCGTTAATATGTCGGCATATATGGCATCGCTTGGCAAAAAGGTTTTAATGATAGACCTTGACCCCCAAGGTAACGCAACTACGGGTATCGGTATAAATAAAGGGGAAGTTAAAACGGCAATCTATCACGTTTTAACAGACGAAGCCCAAATTAAAGAAGCAACGGTTGCTACCGAAATTGAAAACTTATACGTGGTGCCGTCAACCATTGATTTAGCGGGTGCGGAAGTTGAGCTTGTATACCTTAAAAACCGTGAAAAAAGACTATGCGAAGCGGTGCAAAAGGCTCGTGCAGAATACGATTATATCACAATTGACTGTCCGCCTTCGCTTGGATTACTTACTATTAACGCCCTTACTTGTGCGGATAGTATTATTATTCCTATTCAATGCGAGTACTACGCACTTGAAGGTTTATCACAACTTATGAATACTATTAAACTTGTTAAGAAACATTTAAATCCTAAACTTGATATCAACGGTGTTTCTTTAACAATGTACGATGGTAGGGCAATCGTTTCAAGGCAAATTGCCGAAGAAATTAGAAAATTCTTTGGTAAAAAAGTTTTCGATACCGTTATTCCAAGAAATATTAGGGTATCCGAAGCACCAAGCCACGGCGTTCCCGTTATGATACACGCACCAAGCAGTACCGGTGCTAAGGGTTATTTAGAATTAACAAAAGAATTTTTAACTAAGGGGGGAGACGATTATGTCGACAAGCAAAATCAATAAAGGTTTAGGTAAAGGTTTATCTGCGTTATTCCAATCAACAGAAGACGATTACAGCAAAACTTTAGGCGTTACCGCCGAAGATATATCTAACGGGGTGTTCAATTTAAATCTTAACGAAGTGTATGCTAACCCTAATCAGCCAAGAAAAATCTTTGATGAAAAAGCCCTTAACGAACTTGCAAGTTCTATCAAGGCAAACGGCGTTATTATGCCTATCGTTGTTAATAAAGACGGCGAAGGCAAGTACATGATTATTGCGGGTGAAAGGCGTTACCGTGCATCTAAAATAGCAGGTCAAGACACAATTCCTGCTATCGTAAAGGAATACGACGAGCGTAGAATCAAAGAAATTTCGCTTATTGAAAACTTACAAAGGGAAGACCTTAACCCTATCGAGGCGGCTACCGCTATGAAACAACTTATGGACGATTACGGCCTTACCCAAGAAGAACTTTCTGAAAGAATTGGTAAAAGCCGTTCAGCCGTTGCTAATACTTTAAGGCTTTTAAGCTTGGAAGGCGAAGTTGTTAAACTTGTTGCTAACGGCAAACTTTCATCAGGCCACGCAAGGGCACTTGTAACTTTACCAAGTGACGTTCAAAAGAAGATTGCTAACAATGCCGTTAAAGACGGTATGTCTGTTAGGGATATTGAAAAGGCTGTTAAAGATTACTTCAATCCTCCTGATGAAGCAAGAAAGGCTCGCCAAGCTAAAAAGATTGCGGAAATGAGTGCGGAACTTAAAGACCTTATCTCTCGTATGCAACAAACTTTCGGCACTAAGGTTGCGGCTATCGGTAATGATAAAAAGGGTAGAATTTATATTGACTACTACACTACCGATGATTTAGATAGACTTAACGAAATAGTAGAAATGTTAGAGGCTAAGCAAAATAAGTAATTAGCCTTTACTGTAAAACCATTAGATAAAACACTAATTATGCTAACGTTTAAAACACTTCCAAGAAAAAAAGCAAAATTCGTAATGGATTACGTAAAACATTGTAAAGAAAAAACTTGCGATTATTCGCAAGGTGTTATCTTTATGTGGTACGACCATTTTCGTTACGAATACGCAATATTTAACGATATGCTTATATTGAAAGTTGGGGATAAAAATACTCCGACTTTCTTTCCACCACTTGGAAATGGCGATTTTTGGGGTGCAGTTGAAGAAATTGAAAAATACTGCATTGAAAAGGAATGCCCTATAAGGTTTGCATTTTTATCTAAAGATACAGCTGATATTTTACTTGAAAGATATAAAGATTACTCGGTTGTTTCTGGGTTTAATAGAAATTTTAGCGATTACGTATATAGATATGACGACGTTAAAAATTTTACAGGCAAAAAGTATAATGGTCAACGCAATCACATAAATAATTTTAAAAAGAATTATCCTAACTATCAATATAAAAATATAACTAAAAAAGATATACCGTTTATAGTGGAGTTTTTAAAGGAATATAAAACTCAACATAAAAAAATGAAGGGTATAGAAAAAACCGAGTATATAAATACGGTAAAACTTGTGGAAAATTATCGCCCTAAAGATTTTATTGGCGGTTATTTGCAAGTAAATGGTAAAATTGTAGCCTTTTCTATTGGCGAGTACGTTAAGGATACCCTTATTATACATATAGAAAAGGCTCTTACCGAATACAAGGGTGTTTACCCTACAATGTTTAACGAATTTGTTAAGCATAACGAAAAGGACGGGATTGTTTACGTTAATCGCGAAGATGATTCTGGCGATTTAGGTCTTAGAACTTCAAAAATGCAATATCGCCCTTGCTTTATGCTTGATAAGTATTTCGTAAAAATTAATTCCTTTATGGGCGAGTTTAAAAAACCTACCCTTAAAGGCGAAAGGGTTACGTTATCGCCAATAAAAAAAGCAGATGCTAAAAAGTACTACAAGTTAAACGTTGCGGTAAAAAATAATAAAATGTGGGGTTTTGATTATAAAATGTTTAATAAAAATCCTACCGAAGAATACTTTTATAAAGAACAACGTAATGATTTTAAAAATAAACTTAACCTTAGCCTTGCTATAAGGGAAAATAATAAGGCTGATTTAATCGGTGAAGTAATTCTTTACAAGTTTGATTTTAACGGGTTTGTAGAAGTTGGAATTAGGCTTTTTAAAAACAAGCAACACAAAGGTTACGCTAAAGAAAGTATAAAATTAATTACGGAATTTGTAACTTGTAAGTTAAATTTAAAATTAAAGGCAAGATGCTTAAAAGCTAACCTTTCATCAAAGAATTTATTTGAAAAATCAGCCTTTAATTTAGTTTCTCAAGATGATAAATTTTATTATTTTGAAAAAAAATAAAATATTTTAAAAAAGCGTGTTAAAACGTTTGACAAAAAAATTTAAAAGTATATAATGGTCACTGTTGAGTAAAAATCAACTCAAAAATATTCATCATTTTCCCCCTTATCATATATTTTTTTCAAGTGGCTGTTTACGAATTTCGCAAACAGTCATTTGTCGTTTTTGGGGTAAGGCTCTTCAACGGAAGGTCTAAATTAAACACTTAACAATACTGTGTTAAACCCACTCGGCAAAACGTAAGGGAATTATAATATTTAATTAAGGAACAACTTATGATAAATCAAAACCAACGCAAAACTACACATTCTTTAGCATTAACTGGTATTATAGGTTCGCTATACGTTATTTTAACCTTGGCTTTTTACCCTATTTCATTTGGCCCTATACAAGTTAGAATAAGCGAGTTAATGGCAATACTTCCACTTTTTTGTGGCGAGGCAATTTTTGGGCTTACCATTGGTTGTTTAATAAGCAATTTACTTGGCAACGGTATACTTGATATAATTTTTGGTACCCTTGCAACTTTAATTTCGGCAATATGTACCTATATTGTAGGTAAAAAAATCAAAAAAGATATTTTAAGGTTTACAATTGGTGGGTTTTTCCCTGTTATTTTAAACGCGATAATCGTTCCGTTTACATTTTTAGCGATAACAGAGTTAAAAGAAGCCTATTTATTATCCGCTTTACAAGTATTTTTAGGTCAAGCATTATCCGTTTACGGATTGGGCGGAATAGTTTACTTCGTGTTTGGTAAAAGGATACAAAAAACAGGGGTGTTTAAAAAATAACCCCTGCTAAAAACTTTTAGTTTTCTATATGTCTAAACGGCCTGAATGCAAATATGAAAAATATTAGCCATAGCCCTGCAATACCAACTAAGGTATAAATGATTGCTGATACAATGCTTGTTGCACCAAAAATCATTGATACTAAGTTAAACTTAAAAAGTCCAACTAATAACCAGTTGATAGCACCGATAATTACTAAAACAAATGCTAAAATACTTGTAATTTTCATAAAACCCCCCTTATATTTAAAGTTTGGGAAGTTTTTTAAAAATTATACACAATAAACTATAGGAAGTTAAATCTTTTGCTAAACGCAAAATCTTTACAAAACAGTCGTTTTGTCTTAAAAACTCTCGTTTTTAAACTTCAAGTTTGAAATACCCAGAAGTTTCAAACCCTTGCAAGCAAGTTTTCAACTTCTTATATTATTATCTATCTACGTTTTCTAAAACTAAAAAATCGTAGTTAAACGAATCAACGAAATCCTCTTTAGTGAATTTAATAGAATTAAATTCCTCGTAACTTTCGCGATTATGCGTTATGATAAGTGGCGTTGAAATATCAAGTTTATTGCATATTTCAGAAACGTAATTATAAAAGTCTTCACTTAAATATTCGTTCACGTTTAAGTAAGTATAACTTTTAACGGTTTTGTGATTTTTTATAAGTTTTGCATAAATTTTAACCATAAACAAATTTTAACATAAAAAAACAAATAAGACAAGAAAAGATTATGAAAAAACAAATTTCAGATAACGTTATTCAAAGATTACCTAAGTATTATCGTTACCTTCAAGAACTGCTTGATAAAAACGTTACGCGCGTGTCGTCAAAAACCATATCGGAGGCATTGCATTTAACGGCCTCTCAAGTAAGGCAAGACCTATCCCTTTTTGGCGAATTTGGTCAACAAGGTTACGGCTATGATACCGAGCATTTAAAAAATAGTATCAAAGATATTTTAGGACTTAACAAAGTTCATCAAGCAATTATTGTCGGTGGTGGCCGTATTGGTCAAGCGCTTGCTAACTACAAGGGGTTTAGTTCTGAAAACGTTGATATTAAAGCCGTTTTTGATATTGAAACTTCGCATATAAAGGTGGCAGGCAATATAAAAGTTTTAAATTATATAGAACTTGAAAGTTTTTTAAAAGAAAACACCATAGATATTGCGATAATATCCGTTCAAAAAGAACTTGCAGAAGAGGTTGCTAATAAAATCATTTCTTGTGGTGTCAAATCTATTTGGAACTTTGCTCCTACCGATTTATATTTTGGCGATGGTATAGTTTGCGAAAATATTAATATGAGCGAAAGTTTAATGCGTTTAATTTACAGGAGTAAAAAGATTGAAGATTAAGGCTTTATTGTTGTCGCTTTCTATTTTTATATCCGTTGCGTTAAGTGGGTGTGCCTACGATGAGTGCTTAAACAACTTAAAACTTTTTGATGAATTTCTTCAAAAGATATTATATTTTTATCAATTTAACGGCGGTGGCGGAAATAACGATAACGGCGCTACGAGCAATGAAAGTCAAAGCGCAGATTATCTTGAAAAGTTTACAAATGCGCTCAGCGAAGATATGCCGTTTATTATTACTAAAACTATACAAACAAACTCTTCACAAACGCAAGAAACAATTTATTATACGGGTGATTATATTTACAAAGTTAGCAAGGTTGAAAACAACACTACTTTTGTTTCACATAAACTCTATTTAAAAAGCGGTTTAACCTATACGTTTAACGGCGATACCGTTAGTAGTGATAAACAAGTAGATTTCAACTCTACTAAAAAGCAAATGCTAAGCCATCTTTTTAACGATAGCATCATTTGGGAAAAGAAAGGCGATGGCTATACGTACAAAGATAGCGATACCGAGTTTTACCTTGAAAAAGGCGAAAAGGAAAATTCAATCAACTACGAAATTAGATATTTAAATACGGGAACTTTAATTGTGCATAGTGGCGAAGTTGTTTTACAATATAACCCAGCGGTAGAAATGCCCGCACAAATTAAACAATATATATAGGAAGGTAAAAAATGACAAATCAAAAGAAAATAAAATGGAAATTACCAAAGAAAAGCCAACCGATTTGGGCAATATTTAAAGGTTTATTTCATCCTTTCTTTTATGTGAAGAACGTTGAATTTTTAGGTGAAAAATTCCCTAAAAAATGTATTATCGTATCCAATCATAACAATAAAAAGGGGCCTGTGGTTTACGAGTTCAGTTTGCCTGTGCGCCACGCTACTTGGGGTGCACACAATATGCTTGGCTCTTACAAAATGAGATTTGATTATTTGCGTGACGTATTTTATATGCAAAAAAACGGTGTAAAAAAATGGAAGGCTACTTTACGTGCGGGGTTTGAATCGTTGTTTTCAATCTTCGTGTATAAAGGCATTAAAGTTTTACCTACCTTTACCGATGCGCGCTTTAGAAAAACCCTTCAATACAGTATGCAATGTTTAGATAATGATTTGGCTGTTTCGGTATATCCAGAAAACTCAAACGAAGGATATTTTGATGAAATGACGCATTTCTTCCCTGGGTTTGTAATGCTTGCAGACTTGTATTTTAAAAGGACGGGCGAAGACCTTCCTGTTTTCCCTGTGTATTATGGAAGAAAGAAAAAGAAAATTGTGGTTGGTAAACCCCTTTACGTTCAAGACTTTAAAAAGCAAGGTTTAAACCGTGAAGAAATTGCCGAAAAATTCCGCTTAGAAGTTAACAAACTTTATCACGACCATTTTAAAGAAGTAACTATTTAAAATTATAAAAGTATTATCAAAATAAAATTAACCCTTGGCTTTTTGCCAAGGGTTTTTAAATTATTTCATTTCAAATCTTGCAATTCTTAAACCGTAACTTGTACCATATCTAAACGGCTCTACTTTAAAGGTGTTCTTTTTAAGTTTTATGCGTTTGCCGTTATCTAACCACACGGCGTTTTTAATATCGGCGTTAATTTTAACTTCACGTTCGATAGACGATAATTGAACGTTTTCGTCAGCCGTCATATTAACGTCTTGAATAACGGCGTAATAGTAGTTATTATCCTTTAAAATAGAGGCGTTTTCGGCGGTTATTTCGCTTGATTTTATATCGTAAATAAAATACTTATTGGCTTTAACAAACTTGCCTATTTCGCCTAAAATAGCCTTGTCGGTAAGGTTGATTTCACCGTTGCCTTTAAGCCCTGTATTAATTAAAAAGTTACAGTTATATGTGCGGCAATCAATAAGGTTAGAAACAAGTTCTTTAACGGATTTATAGTTGCAGTCGTTTTTGCAGTAGCCCCAATGGTCGTTTAAAACTTGACACATTTCGCCGGCTCTATGGCGGTCGCTATTGTCTACGAAACAAGGATTACCCCTTTCAAAAGTAACGCTGTCAAGTTCAGGGTGGCCAACTTTGCCAAGTGCCGATAAGCCCGTGTTGTTTATTATCATTGCGGTAGGTTGGTGTTTGCGGATTGTTTGATATAATCTATCTTCTTGCCAGTCTTCATTTGGCTTATCCCACATGCCGTCAAACCAAATACCGCCTATTTTACCGTAGTTGGTGCAAAGAATTTCCACCGATTTAATTAAATAATCAATATATTTTTTAAAGTCGGTTTTGTAATATTCGTTTCGCCAGTCAAGAAGTGTGTGATAGAAAAACGGAACGATGCCGTTTGCGTTGCACTCGTCTACGAATTCCTTTATTAAATCTCGTTTAGTAGGGGAGTTCATTACTCCGTAATCGCTTAATCCCTTGGTGTCGTAAAGCGAAAAGCCATCGTGGTGGCGGGTAGTGAGGGTTATGTACTTACAGCCTGTTGACTTTGCCGTTTTTACAAGGTTTTTCGCCCAGTTTTTAGTAATTTTAAATTTAGGTATTAATTTTTCGTATTTTTCTTGTGGGATTTTGTGAAGGTGGTACGACCACTCGCCTTTAGCGTTTACGCTGTAAAGACCAAAGTGAACGAATAAACCAAAACCAAGTTTTTCAAAATCTTTAACGTAACTTCTATCAATATTTAGCATTTGAATTTCCTTTTACTTAATGGCGTTTATAAATTTAGAAACGTATTTAACAAAAACTCTTTCGCCGTTTTCGTCAAGTTTCCAAGTATGTTCGCAATGCTTGCCGTCTGGAATTTCCACAAAAATATTATCTTTATGTCCAAAATCTTCAAGCGCTTTAATCATTACCTTAGTTTGTTCTAATCTGCAGTGCATATCGTTTGTAGAAACAAGGAAAAGCATAGGAGCATATTTTTCTTCCGTACCAACGTAATACATTGGCGATTTTTCGTCAACGATAATTCTTCTATGGTCTAAGCCGTATTCTTTAAGAACGTTAAAGTGTGTGGTTGGTTGACCCGCATCGTGGATATAACCGTCAATATCGGTAGGTTCTAAACCAACGGCGTTTAAATATTTTTTATCAAAGCAAAGCATCATCGATAAATAACCGCCCGCGCTACTACCGCCAACGAAAATTCTATTACATTTGCCGTAAGTGGAAATATTGTCCTTAAGCCATTTTACCGATTTAGCCGCGTCTTCGATAAAGTCAGGGAATTTAGCGTTAGGGTATAAACGGTATTCAACCGAGGCAAACGCCATATTTATTTTTTCAAAGGCAAGGCCCGTAGGTTCGTAATTTTTGTGTGAGCATGCAGAAAGTCCACCGCCGTGAAAGTATATAAATAAATCAAAACTTTCAGTTTCAGGCAAAAATAAGTCTAAATGCAAATTGTCGCTATAAGATAAATCGTAATGAGTAATCATTTTATCTCTCCTTTATTTTTGTACGATTTTATTTTATCATATAGTAATAAAATGTCAATATTTAATCTCACCTTTTATAGTTTTGTTATATTTTTTGACAGAAAAATGTTCACATCGCGAACTAAGGCGTTATAGTGAAAACGCAAGTTTGCTATCATTCAAATTCGCTTACGCTCAAATGATAGTTGCTATCGCAACATTATAACTCGCTTTGCTCGAATGATAATCAAATTCTTGCGAATTTGACGTAAAAAAAGACTTACGTTTGTAAGTCTTTTTTTGGTCTACCCGGCAGGAGTTGAACCTGCGACCTCAAGAGTCGGAGTCTTGTGTTCTATCCAACTGAACTACAGGTAGGTAATTTAATGATAAACTAAAATAATAAAAATTGCAAGTTCATACGCTTAAATTTAATTTGCAAAATTGTCGTTTTATGTTAATATATATATATGGATAAGAAAACTGTAGTTGTTGGTATGAGTGGCGGTGTGGATAGTTCCGTTGCTGCTCTACTTTTAAAAGAACAAGGTTACAACGTAATAGGCTTATTTATGAAAAACTGGGAAGAAGACGATTCCCAAGGCGTTTGCACGGCAGAAGACGATTACGTAGACGTAAGGCGTGTTTGCAACCTTTTAGATATTCCGTATTATACCGTAAACTTCTCTAAAGAATATATGGATAGGGTGTTTAAGTATTTTATTGACGAATACCAAAAGGGAAGAACGCCAAACCCTGACGTTTTATGTAACCGTGAAATTAAGTTCGGGCCGTTTAAGGAATATGCAGAAAAACTCGGTGCGGACTATATTGCAACCGGTCACTACTGCGGTATACGTCACGATGGCGACACGCATTACCTTTTAAAAGCGAAAGATAAAAATAAAGACCAAACTTACTTTTTAAACCAAGTTTCGCAAAAGCAACTTGAAAACGTACTTTTTCCGCTTTCCGGTTTAGAAAAACCCGAAGTTAGAAAGATTGCCGAAGATAACGGCCTTGTTACCGCCGAAAAAAAGGATTCAACGGGCATTTGCTTTATCGGTGAAAGAAATTTCAGGAAGTTTTTAATGAACTATATTCCCAATAAGGAAGGCGAAATTAAAACTTACGACGGTAGAACTCTCGGCAAGCATATCGGTCTTATGTATTACACTATCGGTCAACGCAGGGGGCTTGATATAGGTGGCGTGCACGGTGATGACGGCAGGTGGTTCGTTATCGAAAAGGATTTAAAAAATAATATCTTATACGTTGCACACGGCGCGGAAGATAAACTTTTCTCTAAAGGCTTATTGATGAATAGTTGTAACTTTATGCCAGGTACACCTGATAAAAAGACTTTTGAGTGTACGGCAAAATTTAGATACCGTCAAGACGAGCAAAAAGTTTTAGTAAATATTCGTGAAAAAGATATCTTCGTGGAATTTGAAAATCGCCAAAGGGCAATAACCGAAGGTCAGTATGCAGTATTCTATTTAGATGAGTATTGTTTGGGCGGTGGAGTAATTGAAAAGGCAATTTTTTAGAATAAATATTTAAAGGGGCGAAAACAATCGTCCCTTTTCTTATTATTATAATATGTACGCGTGCGCGCACGCGCGCGTAGGCAAAAATCAATATATAAACGGGCGGGATATTTAAAATCAACGGTATTTTCAGCAAAAATACTTAAAGTTTTTTAGGGGTGTTGTGTATGGCACTTGAAAATTCCCCTATATATTGTGTTTTTTTAGGTTCTTAAAAAAATTTTTAAAAAATTTTAAAAAAATGTTTGACAATTTTTTCAAAATATAGTTTAATAAGTGAGCACCGTTTGAGAAAGCGTAACGCAATCGTTTAAAAAAATAGGATACAAAATCCCTTAATTTAAGCGAAAAAACACTTAAAAATATCACTAAAAAATTTTTAAAAAAACTTTTAAAAATATATGAAAAATAGTTGACAATGACTTTTAGATGTGATATTATAGTTAGGCTGTCGATTGAAAACGGCACTCGAAGAACTGTTGTTCTTCTCAAGTAGATTAAAAATTGAATAGAAGGAAATGAATTGAGTTACAAGACATTTTTTTGTAATTAAAAGATTTCTGTCAATTATTATTGAGTATATTATTATGTACCAAAAACAGTCAGCAAAAAACGAACAATTTTTAAATCGTTAGAGCTAGTTTGAACGGGTAACCGTTCAGCTTTAAAAAATTAAACTTAAGGGTTTGATTCTGGCTCAGGACGAACGCTGGCGGCGTGCTTAACACATGCAAGTCGAACGAAGTTAAGGGGCTTGCTCCTTAACTTAGTGGCGGACGGGTGAGTAACGCGTGAGCAACCTGCCCATATCTGGGGAATAACACAAAGAAATTTGTGCTAATACCGCATAACGTCTATTTAAGGCATCTTAGATAGACCAAAGATTTATCGGATAGGGATGAGCTCGCGTCCCATTAGGTAGTTGGTGAGGTAACGGCCCACCAAGCCGACGATGGGTAGCCGACCTGAGAGGGTGATCGGCCACATTGGAACTGAGAAACGGTCCAGACTCCTACGGGAGGCAGCAGTGGGGAATATTGGGCAATGGAGGCAACTCTGACCCAGCAATGCCGCGTGAGTGAAGAAGGTTTTCGGATTGTAAAGCTCTTTAAGTGGGGACGAAGA
>JAZRSH010000033.1:0-1947 GCA_045651405.1 Christensenellaceae bacterium
GTTAACTTTTTGAAATTTTTTGTAAAATTTTGGGATATTTTGTAATTATATAACAAAAAAACAACCCCTTAAGGGGTTGTTAATTTTATCTTCCGTTAATTTCAGTAAATCTATCAACGTATGGCGTATCAATTTTAAAGGATTTTGCATCAAAATCTTTAAAAATTTCTTTAACGTCCTTTTCAAAAGTTATTTTAAAAATAGTATCAGGGTCACCTTTAGATTTTTCGGCAATATTCATATAAAGTACGCCGTTTTCTTCACGATAATTAAAGCCGTCAGTTGAAGTTAAACACTCTACCTTTTTAACCTTTTCATTCAACGTAGGAAAACTTGCCTCTTCACATTTCCAGTCGGTTATATGTAAATAAACGCTATTTTTATTGTGCGTTGTTCCACCGTAATTACCGTTAACTATCGGTCCTGCATCGGTATTAAAAATACTTTCTTCGTACTTATTAACAAAATCGCCAAGTTCTAAAAGCCTACGAACTTGCTTTTCGTCCATTTTACCGCTTCCGTCAGGGCCAACGTTGAGTAAAAGATTACCACCACCCGTTATAACTTTAATTAAAAGTTTAACAAGGTCGCGCAATGAACGCGGTTGTGTTTCAGGCGTCCAACCCCAACAATGCGCTACTCTTTCGCAAGTTTCCCAAACGTTTTCGACGTCGTAATTATTAACGGAGCACTCGTAAACCTTGATATCCCCGTGTTTCATCGAGCCAAACCTTGGCGTTGCAACGATTTCGGGTTGGTTTGTTCTAAAAATATCGTTTAACTTATCTTCTTCCCAAAAGTTAGGGAATTTAGGGTTGATTGCACAATCGTCGGGGCGTTTTCTTGAACCGAAATCCAAACTAAAAGCAACTACCCAGTCTTCGCCACCGTCAAACCACAATACGTCAACGTCACCGTAGTTTTTAGTTAACTCATCTACTTGCTCGTGACATTGTTTTACCATTTCACGCGCGTTTTCTTTGAACATTTGCGGATTGTAAAAACCGGGGAAACGCCAATCGATTGGCGAATAGTATATACCTACGCCTAAGCCTTGCTTACGGCAAGCGTCGGTAAATTCTTTCACGTAATCTCGTTTTACTGGACATTTATCACTCATTGAAGTATGATTGCCCCAACTTGATTTACTATCCCAAAGGGAAAAACCGTCGTGATGACGTGCGGTAAATACCATATATTTCATACCTACTTTTTTGGCAAGTTCCGCCCAATCATCCATATTACAATTTTTACCATCAAAGTACGGCAAAGTACTATCGATATATTCTTGCATACTATCTTTACTGAACATAACGTCCCAACAGTCGTTGCCACGCATAGAATATAAGCCCCAATGGATAAACATACCAAATTTATAGTTTTTAAACTTTTCAAGATTAGGTTTATACATAAAACACCCCTAAAAGCAGTTTTTTTGATTATATTTTAGCATATTAAAAAGGGTTGTCAATAGGCATTTTAAAAATAGTTTATTTTCTAAAAAAATAAAAGACTAACGAAATTTCGTTAGTCTTTATTTTTGCTAATTATTACAATTAAGCTTTAATAGCAGATACAACGCCTGAACCAACAGTTCTACCACCTTCACGGATAGCGAAACGGAGACCGTCTTCCATAGCGATTGGAGTGATGAGTTCAACGTCGATAGTAACGTGGTCACCAGGCATAACCATTTCTACGCCTTCGGGAAGTTTAATAGTTCCGGTAACGTCGGTAGTTCTGAAATAGAATTGAGGACGATAGTTGTTAAAGAAAGGAGTGTGACGTCCGCCTTCTTCTTGCTTTAATACGTAAACTTGACCTTCGAATTCGGTGTGGGGTTGAACTGAACCGGGTTTAGCAATAACTTGACCACGTTCGATGTCCTTTCTGTCAACACCACGGAGAAGTGCGCCTACGTTGTCACCTGCTTGAGCTTCGTCAAGA